>DASXRQ010000098.1:0-2332 GCA_036506495.1 Micromonosporaceae bacterium
TCGTCGGGGCGGGTTCACGCCACCGGCAAGATGGTTGCCGTCACGATCACGTACGAGCTGGCCGTCGACGGTCCAGACGGGACGGTCATTGCGCGGGGCGGCGGCGACACTCGCCACGTCGCGGCCGCGGAAGAGCCATCCGGTGTTGACCGGTACGCCAGCGCAGGCGAGCTCGGCAGCGGCGACGAGCAGGCCGCGCAGCCCGTCACCGGAGCGACCGTCCGGAGCCACCGTCACGTGCGGCCGGTCGCCGAGCACCGCGTCCGCCAGGCCGCTGAGCACCCGGCCCGGTCCCGCTTCCACGAACACGCGGGCGCCGGCCTCGTACATGGCTTCGATCTGCTCCTGGAAGCGCACCGGCGAACCGATCTGCGCGGCCAGCCCGGCGCGCACGTCCTCGGCCGTCATCGGATAGGGCTGCGCGGTGTGGTTGGACCAGACCTGCGTCGCCGGCCGGGACACCTCGCGGTCGGCGAGGGTCGCGGCGAACGACTCGGTAGCGCCGGCCACGACCGGGCTGTGGAAGGCGCAGGCGACCGGGATGTGCCGGGCCCGCAGCCCGCCCTCGCTCAAGGCGGTGACGGCCCGGCCGATGATCTCGGTCGGCCCGGATATGACGACCTGGGTGGGCGCGTTGTGGTTGGCGAGCGTCACCTCGTCGGTGAGGCCGGCCGCGGTCAGAACCTCGGTGATCCGCTCGGGGGTGCCGCTGACCGCCGCCATCGTGCCCGGATCGTCGCCCGCGGCGGCGACGATGGCCTCGGCCCGCTCCCGGCTCAGCTCGAGCAGGGTGGCCGGATCGAACGCGCCGGCAGTGCAGAGCGCCACCAACTCGCCGTAGCTGTGTCCGCCCACCATGTCGGGCCGGATGCCGAAATCGCGCAGCAGGTGATCGACGGCGAGGCCGCAGATGCCGAGGACCGGCTGGGCGACCCGCGTGTCCCGGAGGCGTTCGCGATGCTCCTGTTCGGTCGCCTCATCGAATGCGGCCGGCGGATAGAGCAACGGCGCCCACTCGCGGCCCAACTGCAAATAACGGTGCAGCTGCGGGAACGTGACGAACAGGTCGGCCAGGGCAGCCGGACGCTGACTGCCCTGCCCGGGGAACAGGAAGGCGACCTTGCCGGGCGCCGCGGCCGCCTCGGCGGGCTGGATGAGGCCGAGGCGCGGGTCGTGGTCGCCGTCGAGCGCTCGGTGCAGCAGGTCGACCAGGTTCGGCACGTTTTCCGCGACGACGGCGATGCGGACCTTCCCGCTCCGCTCATCGGTGCCGCGGGCGGCCTCGGCGGCCAGGTCGCGCAGCCGGGCCCCGGGGTTGGCGACGACGTTGTCGAGCAGTTTGCTGACCGCGCGGCGGGCGGCGACCCGGTCGGCGCCCCGGAAGAGGAACAGCTCGGCGGGCCACTCGTGGCGCGCGTGCTGCGGGTCGGCGGTCGGCGCGTGTGCGCCCATCACCACGTGGAAGTTGGTGCCGCCGAAACCGAACGCACTGACACCGGCCAGCCTCTCCTCGGGCGGCAGCGCCCAGGGGCTGGGCTCGGTATGGAACGCGAACGGGCTGCGTTCCGGGCTCCACGCGGGATTGGGCCTGCTCAGATGCAGCGTCGGCGGCTTGACCCCGGTGTGCAGGGCGAGCGCGGCCTTGATCACCCCGGCCATGCCGGAGGCGCATTTGGTGTGACCGATCTGCGACTTCACCGACCCGAGCACCGTGCTGCCCGGCGTGGCACCCGACTCGGTGAAGAGCTTGGTCAGGGTCTCCAGCTCGGTGCGGTCGCCGACGACCGTGCCCGTGCCGTGCGCTTCGACGAGGCCGACTTGCGCGGGCGAGACGCCCGCGACGGAATAGGCGCGGTCGAGGGCTCGGCGCTGCCCGTCGGCGCGCGGAGCGGTCAGGCCCAGCGCACGCCCGTCGCTGGCGCCGCCCACGCCCTTGATCACCGCGTACACCCGGTCGCCGTCGCGTTCGGCGTCGCTCAGGCGCTTCAGCACGATGGCCGCGACGCCCTCCCCGAGCGCGATGCCGTCGCCGGTGCTGTCGAACGTGCGGCAGCGGCCTGTCGGGGACAACGCGTGCGCCGAGGTGAACATGATGTAGTCGTTGATGCCGTTGTGCAGGTCTGCGCCGCCGCAGATCATCATGTCGCTGGCCCCGGTGGTCAGCTCTTTGCAGGCGGAGTCGAGCGCGGCCAGTGACGATGCGCACGCGGCGTCGACCGTGAAGTTGGGGCCGCCGAGGTCGAGGCGGTTGGCGACCCGGCCGGCGGTCACGTTGGCCAACACACCTGGGAAGGTGTCCTCGGTGATCTCCGGCAGCTCGTCGATCAGACCG
>DASXRQ010000099.1:0-3082 GCA_036506495.1 Micromonosporaceae bacterium
TCGGTACGCAGCATTGCCGTCTCGCCCCAGAGGTGGCCGAGGTTTACCCCGCTGACGGTGTGATTGCGCTCCATGAGCCCCAGGGGCGTCAGCAGCGGCACGCCAAGCAGTTGACGCGCCAGGCGGGGAAGGCTCCGCCGCTCACCGGCGGCGAGGTTGGCGAAACCGTACGCGACCAGCCGCCCGGTTGGGCGCAGCAGGGACAGGCCCTTCCTCCAGTCGTGCCCGCCCAGCGGGTCGAGGACGACATCGACCCCTTCCCCGCGCGTCAGGTGCCTCACCTCACGGACGTAGTCCACGTTGCGGTAGTCGATCGGGTGGGCACATCCCTCGGCACGTACGGCGTCGTGCTTGGCGGCCGACGCGGTCCCGAAGACAGCGACGTTCTCGACGGTCCGGCACAGCTGGAGGACCGCGATGCCGATGCCACCCGCCGCCGCGTGTACCAGCACCCGCTCGCCCGCGCGGACGTGCGCCACCCGGAACAGCATGTGATAGGCGGTCAAGTAGTTGACCGGCAGGGCGGCCGCCTCTTCGAAGCCGAGGCCGTCGGGTAAATCCAGCACCTGGACAGCTGGCACACAGACGACGTCGGCGTGACCGCCGAAGCGGGACAACGCCAGCACCGGCTGCCCAACCGGGGGCGTAGTGACGCCCGCGCCCAGAGCGTCGACGATCCCGGCAACCTCGTAGCCCACCACGCAAGGTGGTCTCGGCGCGTCCGGGTACAGCCCTTGACGCGCCATCACGTCGGCGAAGGCCAGCCCCGCGGCGCGTACCCGGATCCTCAGCTCGCCCGGTCCGGGCACCGGATCGGGCGTCTCTCTCACCGCAAGAACGTCAGGGCCGCCGGCCCTCGTCACCCAGATCGCCCGCATGGCTGCACGTTAGATGTGCGAGGCCGGTGAGCGCGATCGGCCACCAAACATGACTCCCGCCCAGCGCGGGTGCCCTGAGTCCGGAGGTGGTGAACATGGTCTCTGTGACCAGCCGACGAGCCGCCATGTGGATCATCATCGCCGGGAGTCCCGTGTCGCGTCGTCGAGATCGACGTCCGCACCGGCCCGGGCGGCGTCGGCGTTCGCGTCGGACGCGCCGACGGGCGGCCCGTGACGCGGCACTTCTTCGGCCTCAGTCCGTAGGGGCATCATGCAGCCATGACGTTTCCGGTGGACAGCGGCGGTGGGGACCGGACGGGGCCGCCCGGATACACGTACGCGGGCGTCGTGGTCCGCTTGGACGGCGCGCCCTCCGGCCGGGCGTGCACCCGCGAGGACGTGCTTGCCGCGCTGCGCGAAATCCGGTACAGCGGCTGGCTCGGGCAGCCCGAGGACGGCTGGCTCGTCGCGGTCGCCGCCTCCGGTGACGGTACCGTCGCCGCCGGCCGCCGCGGCGTGGTCGGGGTCGGCGAATGGCTGGCGGACCGGCTCGGCGCGACGGTCTTCGCCTTTCGCGTTGTCACCGACCGGCAACTGCTGGTGGCGCTGTGGGCGGACGGCGAAGAAGTCGGCCGCTACCTCAGCGACCCGTCCCACGGGCTCGACGACGACACCCTGCCCGACCCGGTCGGCGTCGAGCACGCCGACGGATTCGCCGCCGCCTGTGGCCACCCGGAGGCCGCCGAAGACCTGGCCGAACTGCTCGCCGAGGAGCTCGATCCCGACAGCGTCATCGAGTCCGAACGACTCGGCCGCGTTCTGCGCCTGCTCGGGCTGCCGAGGTGGCTGGTGGCAGCGTCGTCGTTGCCGCGCGACATCCCCACGGGCCCGCGATCGCGGGATATGACCCGGCTCGGCGCCGGCGTGCCAGGCTTCCGTGGGCGGCTGCGCGGCGCGGCCGTAGGCATCGTCCGGCGGCGACGCCCACCACCGCCCGCCATCACCGACGCTCCGCGCAGAGGCTCCGACATCGACCCCTGGATGCTGTGAGACGAGTACGGCCCCCGACGGCCGTGCCGGTCGTGATCTACTGCTCCAGCTTCTTGCGGCATTGCGCGGCCCGGGCCGCGACGCGGTCAGTCAGACGGGAACGCAGCGGGCTATTCAGCGCTCGGACGGCTTGTCCTCGGCGGAAGCGTGAAGGCGGCGGCCGACGCGGGGAAGACGGTCTCGCGGAGTACGGTGATGATCTGCTCCGGGGTTGGTCCGCCTTCGTTCTGGTACTTACTCGTGGGAGGCTGGCCAAGGGCCTGGCACATGTCTTCCTGGTGGATCCGGGCGACGGTCCCTTCTGGGTGTCGGAGTCGGTCGTATCGCTCGACCACGATCACCCGCTCGGATCCGAACCGGCCGACGTAGGACGAGGCAACCAGCAGGCGTCGGGTTTCTCGTGGCTAGGTATGTCGAGAGCCCTCTCACCAGGGCCACCAGCGCGTTTGGGGCCACGGTCGGGAAAGAACGGTCCAGAGTGTCCGGTGCATTTGTCGGTTGCCGCCCCGCTCGCCCCCACTGGTGGCGGATCGTGACCGGTCACGCCGAACCGGACGGCGTACCGCCGCGTGCCTGTCGGTGGGTGGTGAGATCCGCTCGGCACGGCGTACCGTTGCTCTGCCAGGCATCGATGAAAGGGCAGCGTGACTACGATCTTCGAGGTGACCCGCGGAGGGCTTCGCGATCTCGAAGTGATCTCGGAGCTCGGACGCGGCGCCGAGACGGTCGTGTACCTCGTGCGGCGCCAGGGCCGGGAGTGCGCGCTCAAGTTACTCACCAACGCAGGCAATGACCCGCGGGCGCTGATGGCGCTGCGCCGCGAGGCGGCTCTACTCGGCAGCGTCGGCCATCCCCTGCTGCCACGCATATTCGAGGTCGGCGCGGCCGAGGCCGGGCCGTACCTGGTGCTGGAGTACGTCGACGGCCGCCCGCTGTCGCAGGTGCTGCAGGAGGGTCCGCTCGACGAGGCGCGCGCAGTGCGCCTGGCGGTCGACGTGGTAGGCCCGCTCGCCGCGGCGCACGGGGCGGGCCTGGTGCACCGCGACGTGAAGCCCGACAACATCATCCTCGGCCCGGACGGCACCGCCCGCGTTATCGACTTCGGGCTGATCTTCCGACGTGGCGCCGAGCACGACGGGGTCGCCGGCACCCTG
>DASXRQ010000100.1:0-3487 GCA_036506495.1 Micromonosporaceae bacterium
GCCATGACCCCGACCGGCCCCGGAATGTACTAAGCGTCAGCAACCAACTCCGCGAGGTTGTCGAGCTCGTCCTGCAGGGTGCGCCCCAACGCGGCCAGGTCGGGGCATCGGTCCGGGTCGGCGACGGCGGCGACCGTCAACGTGTCGCCGTACGACAGGGCCACGAAGGCGACGGTGATATTGGTTGCCCCGCCGACCACCAACGGAATGATGCCGCGTACTTCTGCGCCGGCGAACCGCACCGGCTGCCGTGGTCCGCGTACGAAGCTCACCAGCGTGTGCAGCCGGTGCTGGTGGGTCATGTACCAGCGGTAGCCACCCAGCGCCGCGGTGAGCCGGAACAGAGGCCCCAGAACGGCGATGGGCGCCGGGCCGGTGGCGAGTGTTCGGTGCTGGCGGACCGCCTCGGCTACGCGCGCGGTCCGGTCCGGCAGGCGGCCCGTGGTCGGGACGCTCACCAGCAGCGGGGCTACCTGATTGCCCAGCCGCGCGCCGTCGGCGGCCGCGCGACCGGCGACCGGGACCGCGACAACGATGTCGTCGAGCGCCTCACCCCGCCCGCTCAGCACGTGACTCAACGCGTCCGAGACGGCGGCCAGCAGCGCGGCGTTGACGGTTCCGCCGTACCGGTGAGCGGTCTGCCGGAACCCTTGGAGGCCGGCATGGGCGATCACCGCGCGGCGCCGGGGGCCGATCGGACGATTGAGCGAGCACGGGGCGGCGCGCGGCGGCGTGAGGCCGCCGCCGGCGGTCATGGCACGCCGCAGCCGGCGCCAGCTCAGGCGGATCTCGCGCGCCGCCCGCAGCCGCGAGCGCACGGCATCGGCGGCGATGGCGGCCGTCGACGGCGGCCGTCGCGGGAAGGCGGCCGGGACGGCCGGGTGCGGTCCGTCGACGAGCTGCGCGAGTACGGCCAACCCGCCCAACCCGTCGGCGAGGACATGATGGACGACCAGCAGCAACGCGGTATCGCCGCCGGCTACGCCATCGATCAGCGCGGCCCGCCACAGGGGCCGGTCACGGGGGAGCGGCTCGATCACGAGGGCAACGGCGGTGTCCACCAGGGCCGCCTCGTCGCCCGGCGGCCGGCAGCGCACGCGACGCAGATGCCGTCGCATGTCGAAGGCGAGGTCATCGACCCACACGGGCCGGCCGCATCCCGGCGGTGTCCGCGCCAGCCGCTGCCGCAGACGCGGGATACGGGCGACGCGCTCGGTCAGCACGCGTTCGGCGGCGGCCGCGTCGACCGGACCGTCCAAGACCAGGACCGCCGCGAGCTGCTCCGGCACGCCTCCGGAGTCCATGGCGAGGAAGGCCAGGTCGGCGTTGCTCAGCCGGTCGATCGCCGACCGCGGCAAGTACACGCGACTGCCCATGCTTGCAGCATGGGTCTGCGCGGTCCGGTCCCACCAGGGCCGGACGGCCCGGATGGACAGCGGCCGTTGGTCAGAGCACCGCGCGGACCCATCACTCCCTCTTTCGACAGTGGACCTTGACGCAGCATGAAAACACGGCATCCGACAGGGCCGAACGTCCCGAAGGTCGTGCCAGACTCCGGCGGCGGAGCCGACGGGATGCGAGGCGCCCGGCCGAAGGTCCCGGCCGTGACGGTCCACAGGCCGTGCTGCGGTGACCACGCCCCGGCCTACGGTCCAGGTATGGACAGCGTGGTGTCGGCAACGCAGGGATTTCCCGTCATGATCGGCGTCGACGGCTCGCGGAACCATCTCGCGACGGTCGACCTCGGCGTAGCGGAGGCGGTCCGCCGCAAGGCGCCGCTGCTGATCGTCCACGTCTGGCCAGGCCGTTACGTGGGCCCGTTCCATCCGCGTACCCCGGTACCCACCGAAGCGGACGGCCAGCGCCTGCTGGACGTCGCGGCTCGTCGCGCCGAACACAATGCGCCGAACCTCGAGATCGCCACCGACCTCGTCGAGGGCAGCGCTTCGGCCGCCCTGGTACGGCGGTCTGCTGCGGCCCGGCTGCTCGTGGTCGGGCACCGCGACGAGTTGCCGACCCGGCCGAGCTGGGGCTCGACGGCGGCCTACCTAGCCCACCACAGCGCCTGCCCCTTGCTGGTGCACCGCGGTGCCGCACCCGAACGCGGACCGGTCGTCCTGGCCGCATCCGCCCGGGAGGGCACCTCGGCGACCGTGGCCTGCGCGTACGAGGAGGCCGCACTGTCCAACACCCGCCTCGTCGCCGTGCATGTCTGGACGCATCCGACTGGCCGAAACGCGCCCTCGCCGATGGCCGCGTCGAGCGGCTACGCGGCCGACCGCCAGGAAGCCGAACGGCATCTCGCCGAGGCGCTGGCCGGCTGGACGTGGTCCTATCCGGACCTGGTCGTCGAGCGGCTCGTGCTGCATGACTTGGACATCGCCTACACGCTGGAGCGCGCGTCGCGGCGTGGCCGCCTGCTGGTCGCCGGCATGGGCCGCAACAGCCGGTTCGCCGAGCTGCTGTACGGCTCGCTCGGCACGTCGTTGATGCGCCAGGCGGCGTGTCCGGTCCTGTTGGTGCCGCATGGCTGGCACCGGCCGTCGGCTCCAACGCCGATCCAGGGTCCCGCTGCGGCCACCGACCCGCATTGATCTGACGCTGGTCCCGCCCGTCAGGGTCGGTCAGCCCTGACCCATGGCCGTCGATGGAACTTAGCGTTGAGGTGACGGACCAAGGAGGTTTTGTGATGAAGAAATGGACTGTGGACGACGTGATGACTACGGCGGTCGTCACAGCTTCGCCGAACACCCCGTACCGTGCCGTGGTGGACCTGCTCGTGAGCCACCGGTTCAGCGCCGTACCGGTGGTCGACGAATTCCAGCGGGTGACCGGCGTGGTGTCCGAGGCGGATCTACTCCGCAAGATCGAGTACGCCGGTGACGAGAAGCCGCGCGTGTTCGACGGCCGGCGGCGCCGCAGCGAACGGACCAAGGCGACGGCCCGGACTGCGAGTGACCTGATGAGCTCGCCGCCGGTCGTGGCCCTCGTCAGCACGTCGATCGCCGCCGCCGCGCGGCTGATGGACCGTGAGGGCGTCAAGCGGCTGCCCGTCGTCGACGACCTGGGCCGCCTAGTCGGCATCGTCTCGCGTGGCGACGTGCTGAAGGTGCACCTGCGCCCGGACGACGAGATCCGTGCCGATGTCGAGATCGGAGTCCTGCGCGACTTCATCGCCGACGAGTCCAAGACCGTTCAGGTAGAGGTGACCGATGGCGTGGTCACGCTGACCGGCAAGGTGGACCGGTGGTCGACGACGGCCATCACGGACCGGCTGACCCGGCAGGTGGCCGGCGTGGTCGAGGTCGTGGACAAGCTGACGTACGAATTCGACGATCGCAACGTCCTCGGTGCCGGGATGGCCTTCGGTATCGCGTGACCGTCACAGGTTGCCCCTGGTGACGGCCGGGGAGGTCGTCACCAGGGCGGGCCACTAGCCGCCGGACGGTGGGAGCACGGCGAGCGGGCAGGCGGTTCGGCCGGCAAG
>DASXRQ010000101.1:0-22374 GCA_036506495.1 Micromonosporaceae bacterium
GAGGAGACCGCCTCGACGTCGTAGGCATCCTCGAGGGCCTCCAGGCCGTCCCAGATGCGGACGCCGCGGCCGAGCACGATCGGGACCTGGACGAGATGCATGTGGTCGACGAGCCCGGCGGCGAGGAAGTCGCGTACGACGGTGGGGCCGCCGCCGATCCGGACGTCCTGGCCATCGGCTGCTTCGCGGGCGGTCTCGAGCGCCTGGGCCGGGGCGGCGTCGAGGAAGTGGAACGTGGTGCCGCCCTCCATCTCGATCGAGGGCCGCGGGCGGTGCGTGAGCACGAAGGTCGGTGTGTGGAACGGCGGGTTCGGGCCCCACCAGCCCTTCCACTCCGGGTCGTCCTGCCAGCCGGGCGGGCCGAACTTGTTGGCACCCATGATCTCGGCGCCGATGCCGTAACTGTGGCGCTCGGCGAAGGCGTCGTCGACTCCGGCGGTTCCACCCGCGTCCCAGAACCGGGTACCGAACATCCACTCGTGCAGACGCTCGCCCGCGTGGCCGAACGGTGCATCAGCGGACTGCGGCTCGCCGGTGGCGAAGCCGTCGAGGGAGATGGACAAGTTGTGGATCCGTGTGCGTGACATCGGCGCGCTCCTCGATTGGTGATGCGCTTTGCAATCGGTTCTAGGGAGACTGACCAGGGTGACCGGAGATTCTCATCGGCCGCCGAGGTCGGGATGCGCGATCAACGCCGTCATCGAGGTGCTCGGCGACCCGTGGTCGATGCTCGTGCTGCGCGACGTGATCCTCGGCGACCGGCGCCACTTCCGCGAGCTGCTCCATAGCTCGGCGGAGGAATCGCGTCCAACATCCTCAGCAGCCGGCACAAGCGGCTGGTAGCGGCGGGCCTGCTCACCCGGGAGGAGGCGACGCATGGGCAGCGGGCGGCGGCGGCCCGTGGCTCGCCGGCCGGGACGCCGAGCTCGGCGAGCGAAACCAGCCGCCAGTGCGCACCGGTCCACTTGCGGTAGGGATGCGACTCGGACTCCGGGCCGGCCAGCAGGGCCTGCACCCACGGTCCGTCGACGGGCGTGGGTCCGTGCTCGTCGAGCAGGTCGCGCCGCGCGAGCGCGACCACCGCGGGCTCCGGGCAGCCGAGCAGCCACTCCACTGCGTTCATCTGGGCATTATCGATCCGGGTCGTGCCCCGCGCCGGCCACCCCGCGCGCCGGCCGTAGGCTTCGTCCATGCGCCACGAGTGGCACGAGTTCCGCAACCCTGGTCTCGAGATCGGGCGACCGGGCGACCACGCCGAGGTCGCGGCCCTGGGCCTGGACCGATGGCGGAGCCTGCCGCGGGCTCAGATGCCACCGTGGCCGGACCAGACCGTGGTGGACGAGGTGTGCGCGGTGCTCAACACCGTGCCGTCGATCGTGGCTCCCTACGAGGTGATCGAGCTGCGCGAGCGCCTCGCGCTCGTGTGCGAGGGCAAGGCGTTCCTGCTGCAGGGCGGGGACTGCGCGGAGACGTTCGCCGACAACACCGAGGGGCACCTGCTGGCCAACGCGCGCACCCTGCTGCAGATGGCCGTGGTGCTGACCTACGGTGCCAGCCTGCCGGTGGTCAAGGTGGCGCGTGTCGCCGGGCAGTACACGAAGCCGCGCTCAGCGCCGATCGACGCGCTCGGCCTGCCCGCGTACCGCGGTGACATGATTAACTCGCTGGCGCCGACGCCGGAGGCGCGGGTCGCGGATCCGCAGCGGATGATCCGGGCGTACGCCAACGCGTCCAGCGCGATGAACATGCTCCGGGCGTACCTGGGTGGGGGTCTGGCCGACCTGCACGCCGTGCATGACTGGAACAAGGGGTTCGTGCGCACGTCGCCGGCGGGCGAGCGGTATGAGGCGATCGCCCGTGAGATCGACCGGGCGCTCGCGTTCATCCGCGCGTGCGGCATGACTGACGACGAGGCGCTGCGCACGGTCACCCTCTACTGCTCGCACGAGGCGCTCGCCCTGGAGTACGACCGGGCGTTGACTCGGGTGGTGAAAGGCAGCGCGTACGCCCTCTCGGGCCACTTCCTGTGGGTCGGCGAGCGGACTCGCCAGATCGACGGCGCACACGTGGACTTCGTCTCCCGGCTGGCGAATCCGATCGGCGTCAAGCTCGGCCCGACCGCAACCCCGGAGCAGGCCATCGAGCTGTGCGAGCGGCTCAACCCGGACAACGTGCCGGGCCGGCTCACGCTGGTCAGCCGCATGGGCAACCAGAAGGTCCGCGACACCCTGCCGCCGATCATCGAGAAGGTCCGGGCGGCCGGCCACAAGGTGGTCTGGCAGTGCGACCCGATGCACGGCAACACGATCGAGTCCTCCAACGGCTACAAGACGCGGCACTTCGACCGCGTCGTCGACGAGGTGCTCGGCTACTTCGAGGTGCACCGGGAGCTGGCGAGCCACCCGGGCGGGCTGCACGTGGAGCTGACCGGCGAGGACGTCACCGAGTGCCTCGGCGGCGCGCAGGCGATCGAGGACCACAACCTGCCCGACCGCTACGAGACCGCGTGTGACCCCCGGCTGAACACCCAGCAGTCGCTGGAACTGGCCTTCCTCGTGGCGGAGATGGTTCGCGGGTAGCGCGCATCAGATCGTTGCGCCTTTGCCTCGGCGCGCCGTTCAGCGGGCGCCGACGAGCTGGCGAGCCGCGGCTGCGATGTGGTCGGCGTCGATGCCGGCCCAGGCGAGCAGTTCCGCGCCGGAGCCGGAGCCCGGCATGCCACGGACGGCGAGGCGAGCGATGCGCAGGTTCGACGCTCCGGCGGCGAGCAGCGCGTCGCTGACTGCTGCGCCGAGGCCGCCTTCTGGGTGGTGGTCTTCGGCGACGACGATGCGGCCGGCCGTGGCGGCGGCCGCGGCCGTGAGAGCGGCGGTGTCGATGGGCTTGACGGAGTAGCAGTCGATGACCCGGGCCTGGAGGCCTTGCCGGAGCAGGAGGTCGGCGGCGTGGAGGCAGGCGTGCAGAGTGACGCCGGCGCCGATGAGTGTCACGTCGTCGTGGTCGCCGGACCGGAGCAGCTTCGAGCCGCCGACGGGGAAGGCCTCCCCGTCGGGGTAGAGGACGGGGTACGCGCCGCGGGTGGTGCGCAGGTAGCTGATTCCCGGCGTGGTGGCCATGGCGTCGACGAGCGCAACAGTGCTCGTGGCGTCGCTGGGGTAGAGCACCGTCGCCCCGTGCACGACCCGGAACATGGCGAGGTCTTCCAGCCCCATCTGGGACGGGCCGTCGGCACCGATCTCCACACCGGCGTGCGAGCCGATCAAGCGCACGTCGACGCCGGAGATGGCACCCATCCGGATGAAGTCGTACGCCCGGGTCAGGAACGCCGCGAAGGTGGACGCGAAGGGGCGGTAGCCGCGGACGGCAAGGCCCGTCGCCGCGGCGACGAGCTGCTGCTCGGCGATGAACATTTCGAAGTACCGGTCGGGGTAGGTGTGGGCAAACTCGTTGGCGTAGGTGGAGTTGCTCACCTCACCGTCGAGCGCCACCACCTGTGGGTCGCGGGCGCCGAGCGCGACGAGGGCGTCCCCGTAGGCCTTGCGGGTGGCCACCGCGTCACCGACCGCGTACTGAGGCCGCTTCGCCTCGGGCGTCGCCGCCGGCGCCGCGGCGTCCGCGTCGGGAGCCGGGCTGGGGCGCGGGCCGCGCAGCACCAGATCGTGGATCCCGTCGAGCTCGGCGATGGCGCGGGCGGCCATGTCGTCAGGGAACGGCTTGCCGTGCCAATCCGGGCTGTCCTCGACCTCGGCGAAGCCGCGGCCCTTGATCGTCTTGGCCAGGACGACGGTGGGCTGCCCGTCGGGGTCTTCGGCCGTGGTCAGGACCCTGTCGATGGCGGCCAGGTCGTGGCCGTCGACCATGAGGACGCGGGCGCCGAAGGCTTCGGCCCGACGCGCATAGGCGTTCAGGTCCCAACCGAGCTCGGTCGGTCCGCGTTGGCCGAGGCGGTTGACGTCGACGATGGCGATGAGGTTGGACAGCCGGTAGTAGGACGCCTTGTCCAGCGCCTCCCAGATGGACCCCTCGGTCAGCTCGCTGTCCCCGCAGAGCACCCAGATGCGGTAGGACCGCCGCTCCAGGTACTTGCCGGCCAACGCGATGCCCACGGCGTCCGGCAGTCCCTGCCCCAGTGAGCCCGTGGCGACATCCACCCAGGGCAGGACGGGGGTCGGGTGGCCTTGCAGGCGCTCCCCGAACCGCCGATAGCCCGTCATCAGCTCGTGTTCGGACACCACGCCGACAGCCTTGAACACCGCGTACAGCAGCGGGGAGGCGTGCCCCTTGGAGAAGATCATGTGATCGTTGGCGGGCGAGCTCGGATCGTCCCAGTCATAACGCAGGTGCCGGGCGATGAGCACGGCGAGCAGATCGGCCGCGGACATGCTAGACGTGGGATGCCCGGACCCGGCGCTCGTGCTGGAGCGGATCGAGTCGACCCGAAGCTGAGCGGCCAGCTGGGCCAGCGCCTCAAGGTTCGTCTCGGACGTAAACGGGATCGCAGTCATGGTGCTGCCTCCTATCCGCCGATCATCACACTCCACATCATGCTGCGGCGCCGGACACGTGCATTCGCGGCCAGCCGCCAGCCCGGCGTACCAGCTAGCGGCAATCGTGGGACACCTGGGGCCGCGGGTCCGAGTCAGGCGCGGAACGTGCCCGGTCGCGGCTGCATCTCCGGAGCCGCGTAGCCGTCGTCCCACGGGAATCGGCCGGCGGTGTCGTCGTAGCTGAGCTGTAGGACGGCACGGAGTGCTCGTCCGCCCGCTGGTAGTACCGGTTCGCCGTGACACGATCTCGCCAGGGTTCGGCACGTCCTCGGGGATGATGCGATGTGGCCACGTGTCGAATTCGATGAGCTGGCCGGGCAGCAGCGTCGTGCCCGACCGGACGCGCTCGCCCAGATCGTTGAGCACGCCGGCCGCAGTGCCCGGTGGTACGCCGAAGATCAGTAGCTCCGGGTGGTGCAGCCCGAACAGCCCGACGGTGTACGCGAACGGCGGCCCATCGTCGTCGGCACCGCCGTCGCACCCGGGGCGGTCGCAGCCGCCGCCACCCACATACTCGATGTACCACCCGTACCGCCTGACAATCGCGGTGATATTGGCATCGACCTGGTCGAGCCAGGCCTGGGTTCGATAATCAGTCACTGACCCCTCCGGGAGGCGTAGCCGAGGCGTGACGGAGGCGACGCTAGGCGCGGGGTCCGACAGAAATCGCGCGGAAGGGCCAGCCGATCGAGCGTCTGCGATAACGGCCGACGGGCCGCCCCGGTCGGGGATCCGGCATGCTGGGCGGGGGAGCGACACGCGAGGAGGACGAGTGGCCGAGCCGGTAGTTGATCTGCGCAGCGACACGGTGACCAAGCCGACCGACGAGATGCGACGGGCGATGGCGGAGGCGCCGGTCGGCGACGATGTGTATGGCGAGGATCCGAGTGTCAACGAGCTCGAGGCGTATACCGCCGAGCTGTTCGGCCACGAGGCCGCCATGTTCACGCCGACCGGCTCGATGGCGAACCAGATCGCGATCCAGATCCTCGTGCCGCCCGCGAACGAGCTGCTCTGTGACGCCGACGCGCACGTGGTGACGTATGAGATCGGGGCGGCCGCGGCGTACGGCGGGGTATCGACGCGGACCTGGCCGGCGGTCGGCGCCGACGTGGACTCCGACACGGTCGCCGGGATGATCCGACCGGACGGGTACTGGGCCGTCCCCACCCGGGCGATCGCCGTCGAGCAGACCCACAACCGGGGCGGCGGAGGCGTCATCCCGCTCGGCACGCTGCAGGCGCTTCGCCGGGTCGCCGACGAGGCCGGGGTCGCGCTGCACTGCGACGGCGCCCGGATCTGGCACGCGCACGTCGCCGACGGGGTGCCGCTGACGACGTACGGCGCGCTGTTCGACACCTTGTCGGTGTGCCTGTCGAAGGGTCTCGGCGCGCCGGTCGGGTCGCTCGTCATCGGCTCGGCCGAGAAGGTCGAGCGGGCCCGGTGGATCCGCAAGCGGATGGGCGGCGGCATGCGCCAGGCGGGCATCCTCGCCGCGGCCGGCCGGTACGCCCTGCGCCACCACGTCGACCGGCTCGCCGACGACCACGCGCGGGCACGCCGTCTCGCCGAGGCGCTGGCCCCGTTCGGGATCGTGGACGCCGCGCGCGTGCGTACCAACATCGTGCCCCTGGACCTGACGAAGTCCACACTGGACGTTCCGTCGTTCGCGGCGGAGGCACGGGCGCGGGGCGTACTCGTGTCGGTGCTCGGCCCCCGCAGCGCGCGCTTGGTCACTCACCTCGACCTCGATGACGCCGCTACCGACCGGGCGATCGAGGAGTTGACCGCGATCCTGCGATAGGCCGGACTCAGCCTGCGGGGCGTCGCATCACGACGCGGCGGCCGGTGGACGGGCGGGCGTGCTCCGTGAACCCGGCCCGGGCAAACTGCGCCACCGTCCCGGTAAACAGCTCGGCCGCGGGCGGCGTCCGGCCGGCCGCGGTGTTGACCGGGTAGCCCTCCAGGACGGCCGCGCCCTCGTCGCGGGCGTACCCGACGGCCGCGTCGAGCAGTGCGCCCGCCACACCGGTGCGCCGGCTCCGCCGGGCGATGAAGAAGCAGGGCACCGACCACACCCCGGGCTCGCCGGGATCCGCCGGCTTGAGCGCGGGCGAGCGCAGGATCCGGGGGTACGCCGAGCGTGGCGCGACCGCGGCCCAGCCAATCGGTGCGCCGTCGCCGGTGTACGCCAAGAGGCCCACGGGTTCGCCGCGCCGGACCACGGCCTCGAGCGCGGCGTGGTTGCCGGCGTTGCCGTTCTGGCCAAACTCCCGGCCGGGGATGCGCCACCACATGCACCAGCAGCCGGAGTACGCGCCGCTCGGCCCGAACAGGTCGGTCAGGTCGGCCCATCGGTCGGCGTCGACTGGGAACACCTCGATCGCCACGGTGCCCATCGTGGCACGGGCGGATCAGCCGGCCTCGGGATGCTGCGTCACGTTCTGCAGGTAGAGCGGCTCGCCGAGCTTCTCGATGAGCCCGAGCTGCGTTTCGAGGTAGTCGATGTGGTGCTCCTCGTCGGCGAGGATGTCCTCAAAGATGCCGGCGGAGGTCACGTCGCCCACCGAGCGCATGTACTCGATGCCCCGGCGCAGTCGTTCGACCGCCTCGAGCTCGATTTTCATGTCGCACTCGAACATCTCCCTGACGTTCTCGCCGATCCGGAGGGCGAAGAGCTTCTGGTAGTTGGGCAGGCCCTCGAGGAAGAGGATGCGGTCGGTGAGCAACTCGGCGTGGCGCATCTCGTCGATGGACTCGTGCCTGGTGTGCGCGGCCAGCTTGGTGTAGCCGAGGTTCTCCTGCATCTTCGCGTGCAGGAAGTACTGGTTGATCGCGGTCAGCTCCGCGGTGAGCTGCTCGTTGAGGAACTCGACCACGCGCGCGTTACCCTGCATGGCGCCGAGGATAGTGGCGGGTTCCACCGTCAGGCGGCGATTGCGAGGAGCCTGTCCGCCGTGGCCTCGTCGTCGATGAGGTCGCAGATGCGGTCGAGGCAGGTGCCGCAGCCCGTGCCGGCACCGCACGCGTCGCCCACCGACTCCTCGGTATGGGCACCGCACCGGATCGCATCGCGGACCTCGGACTCCCGAACACGGGCGCAGATGCAGACGTACACTCGGAGACCCTCACTGTGCTTAGGCTTGCCTCAGTAAGGGTGCCCTAAGGATCGTGCCCGTGCAAGCCAGAGTGGCCACCGTGATCGGCCCCACTGGCTCAAGACCCCACGCAACCTCGCACGGGTTGGGGTGTGTCTCGGCGCGGGACAACCCGACCTTGGCAGGGTTGACTCGACAATGTCGCGGGCGGCCCGCGGAGCCGGCGCGGGTGCTCGTCGCGCGATGCCAACGCCCGTTTTAGTCGCCTTGTCCGGTGAGCAGATGCCTGGCGGACGCGATCGTGGAACGGACGAGGGCCTAACGCACCTCGTCCGTTCCCCGACCTCCAGGCCGGCCGCGGCGCAGGGCCCCACCTCCGCCGACGGTGGAGGTCTGGGCCTTCGGCACGGCCACCACGATTGCGACGATCTTGAGCGGGGCGGGGACTACGCGGTCGTTAGGCCCCGCAGGGTGGCGATGTCGGCGGCATGGCCGGCGTACCCCTTGCTGGGTGTCTCGACGATGACCGGGATGCCGGCGGTGGCCGGGTGGGCCATGAGCTCGGCGAAGGCGGGCCGACCGATCGTGCCGGCTCCGACGTTCTCGTGCCGGTCGCGGGTGGAGCCGCACGCGTCCCGGGAGTCGTTCGCGTGCACCAGCCGGAGCCGGTCCGGGCCGGCGGTGGCGACCACGCTGTCGAGCGTGGCGGCCATGCCGCCCGGCGCGGCGAGGTCGTGTCCGGCGGCCCAGGCGTGGCAGGTGTCCAAGCAGACGCCGAGCCACGGGTGCCGGTCGACGGCGTCCAGGTACGGCCCGAGCTGCTCGACCCGGGCGGCCAGCGACCGCCCGCCGCCCGCGCTGGGTTCCACGAGCAGGCGCGGGCCGCCCGCCCGGGCGGCGAGGTCCAGCAGGGGGAACAGCGCCTCGCGTACCTGTCGCATGGCCGTCCCGGCATGGGCCGCGTCGACCGCGCTGCCGGCGTGGAAGACCACGCCCTCCGCGCCGATCGCGGCACCGCGGCGCAGTGCGTGCACCAGCGCGGCGACGGACCGCTCGACCGTCGCCGGCGTCGGGGAGCCGAGGTTGACCAGCAGCGAGGCGTGGACGTACACAGGCATCCGGCGGTCAGCGCATCCGGCCCGGAAAGCCTCGTCGCTGGCCGGATCGCCCGACGACAGCGCCCAGCCGCGGGGGTTGCCGATGAAGACCTGCACGGCCGCGGCATCGGCGGAGTCCACATAGGACAACGTCGCGGCCAACCCGCCGGCGGTGGGCGCGTGCGCGCCGACCGGACGTGCCGGCGGGCTTAGGCGCACAAGACGATGACCGCGGAGCCGGGCGGGACCGGCGTGTTGGGCGGCGGGTTCGTCTGGCGGGCGATCGCGTCCGGGTTGCCCTGCAACTGCGGCGCGAGCCCCGCGTCGTGAAGCACCTGTTCGGCCTGACGGCAGGGCATGTTCTGCGCGCTCATGACGTCGGGGACGGGCACCATCGGCTGTCCGTTGCTGACCGTCAGCTTGATCTCGGCGCCGTTGTCGACGCCGGCGCCGTCCTTCGGGTTCTGATCGATCACGGTGCCCTGCGGCTGGTCGCTGTCCGTGTACTCCTCGACCGCGTGGAGGCCGAGCTGCGCGAGCATCTGGCGCGCCTCGGTGATGTTTCTGCCCCGCACATTCGGCACGGTCACCGGTGCCCGGCCCTTGCTGACCGTGACGGTCACCTTGGTGCCCGGCTTGACGACGGTGCCCTCCTTCGGGTTGACCGCGAGCACACTGCCGGCCGGGACGTCGTCGGAGAACCCGTCCGGTCCACGCTGGATGTCCACCTTCGCCTTTTCGAGCGCGAGGACGGCAACGTCGTACTCCTTGCCGATGACGTCCGGCACCGGGTACCGCTCCGGCCCGAGCGAGAGCACGAGCGTGATCGTGCCGCCCTTGACGATGCGACCCTTCGCGGGCGGGGTCTGCGTCAGCACGATGTTCTTGGCGACCGTCTCGCTGTACCGGCCGTCGGCGTACGCGATCCGGAGGCCGGCCTGGTCCGCCCTCGCCGCGGCCTCGGCCCGCGGCATGCTGACCAGCCTCGGGGCCACGGTGTACCGGCCGACGCCGAACCACCAGCCGCCGACGACCACCAGCACCGCGACGATCAGCGCGGCGATCAGCGCGATGATGCGTCCGCGGCCGGTCAGCGCGTCCCGGCGCGCCCTGCCCAGTCGGTCGCCGCAGCCGGGCGGGGCCGCCGCGCCTCGGCGCGACCGGGACCCGGGCCCGGTCCGGTGATCCGGCAGCCTCGCCCAGGCCGGCCGCTCTGCCGGCTGAACCGGGGGGACCACGACGGTCGGCCCGGCGACCGGGCGCATCACGGCGGTGGTGGCGTTCGCCGAACCGAGGTCGTCCCGCGCCTGCTGCACCTCGGCGAGCAGCGCGCCGGCGTCGGTGGGGCGCGCACCCGGGTCGCGTCGGGTAGCGCGGGCGACCAGGTCGTCCAGCAACGTCGGCAGGCCGGCGACGAACTTCGACGGCGGTGGTACGTCCTGGTCGACGTGCTGCCAGGCGACCTCGACCGGCTTGTCCCCGTCGTACGGCACGCGCCCGGTGAGCATCTCGAACAGCACGATGCCGGCCGAGTAGACATCGGTACGCGCATCCGCGTGCCCCTCGCTGACCAGCTCCGGCGCCACGTACGCCACCGTCGCCATGAGCTGGCCGCCGGCCGCGTCGTCGGTGCTGGCCTCGACCGCGCGGGCCAGTCCGAAGTCCGCGACCTTGACGACGCTGTCGATCAGGTTAAGGGTCCCGCCGCTCGGCGCCTCCGCGACCAGCACGTTCTCGGGCTTGACGTCACGGTGGACCAGGCCGGCGCGGTGCGCGGCGGCGACCGCGGCGAGGGTCTGCTCGAGTATGGACAGTGCCTCGGCCGGGTTCAGCCGGCGGCGTTCGGTCAGGATCTCGCGCAGCGTGCGGCCACGCACGTACTCCATGACCAGGTATGGCAGTCCGCCGTGTGTGCCCTGGTCATACACGGCCACCACATTGGGGTGGGTGAGCCGGGCGATGGTCTTCGCCTCGTCGGTGAACCGCTCGAGGAACTGCGGATCCTGCGCCTCCGACGGATGAATGATCTTTAGCGCGACAGTACGCCCGAGCCGCTCATCCGTCGCCGTGTACACCGTGGCCATGCCGCCACTGGCCACCCGACCGCGCACGCGGTAGCGACCATCGATCAGCGAGCCCAACAGCGTGTCGGCGACCTGGGTATCCATCGGCAGGCAGTCTATGTGTCCATCGGTCAACAGCAGCCCAGGGTCTCACAGTGCCCGCGGAACGGAAACGCGGCCCGGCGGCCGGTCACGGTGCGTGACCGGCGACACAGCGCGGACATCAGTGATCATGGAGGCACGCCAGGTGCTCGACGTCGAATGTCCTCTCGGCGGGTCCTCGGCCGCGGACGCGCGGGAGTCAGGGGTGGGAGGGGCGGTGGATCCGGTGGTACGCGCGGTCGGCCGCGTGGCAGGGTGAACGGGTGACCGACTCGGAGGCTTGGCTGACCCTGCCGGACGTCGCAGAGCGGCTCGCTGTGCCGATCAACAAGGTGCACCAGATGCTACGCGACCACGCCCTGCTCGCGATACGCCGCGACGGTGCGCTGCGAGTTCCGGCCGAGCTGGTGGCCAACCACACGGTGCTCAAGCACCTCCCCGGCGTCCTCACGTTGCTGCACGACGCTGGGTACAACGACGAAGAGGCGATGCGGTGGCTCTACCAGGGCGATGAGTCCCTTCCGGGGAGGATGCCCGCACTCGCGCTGGGCGGCGCCGGGGCCACCGAGGTCAAGCGGCGGGCACAGGCCCTCGGGTTCTGACCCGCATGCGCCACCTGACCTACCTCGCCGTGCTCGCCGGGTGCCTGGCGGGCGCGGCGTGGGTGGAGCCGGTCCTGCGGGTCAACGTGTTGCGCCGCTGGCGGCGACTCCTGCTGGCCGTGCTGCCGGTCGCGACGCTCTTCCTGGGGTGGGACCTGGCCGCTGTCGCGGCCGGCCACTGGAGCTTCGACGCGGCGCAGACGATCGGCCTGTGGTTGCCCGGCGGACTCCCGGTCGAGGAGCTGCTCTTCTTCGTGGTGGTTCCGCTGTGCGCGGTGCTCGGCTTCGAGGCGGTCGGCTCGGTCCTGCGCCGGGACCACTCTCGGCCGTTGGGCCGGCGGGCGGCCGACGAATGACGTACACGGTGACCGCGCTGCTCGGCGTCTCCGTGGCGCTGGGCGTGGACGTGCTGGTGCTGCGGACCCGGCTCGTGACGCGGGCGGTGTTCTGGGCGACGTACGCGATCGTCCTCGGCTTCCAGCTGCTCGCCAACGGCGTACTCACCGGTCGGGGCGTGGTGCGCTACCGGTCCGACGCGATCATCGGGTGGCGGCTGTTCCACGCGCCGGTGGAGGATCTGCTGTTCGGCTTCGCGTTGGTGCTGCTCACGTTGTCCGCGTGGGTGTGGCTGGGGCGGCTCGGCGTGCAGCGGACACCCCGGGCCGGCGACCGCCGGGCGTAGCGGAGGCCGTCCACTCGGCGGCTTGCGACGCGGGCGCCCGGGCTGGACACTGCTCAGACACGTGTCCCGAGGGCCGGGGGGCCCGACACCGGGGGCGTGCGGGCTTGGGGGAGCCCTACTGGGGTGGGCGCGACCGCCGCGGCGTCGCAGGCCGCTCCCGGCTAGGTGGGGGGAAGGCACGTGACCGGTCGGCTTGCGATCATCCTTTCCGGCGGTCGCCCTCAGGGCGTGTACCGCTGGCTGTCCCGGGCCCATCCGGGCGCCCTCCGACGCGAGCTGGCCGCCGCCGACTGGGGCCTCCACCCGCTCGACGGGCGGGCGGTCTCCGACGCCCGGTCGCTGTTCGACCGCTGCGCCCGAGCCCTCTCGTTTCCCGCGTGGTTCGGCCACAACTGGGACACCCTCGCGGATTGCCTCGGTGACCTGTCGTGGCTTCCCGGTGCCGGGCACGTGCTGCTCTGGGAGCGGTACGGCGTGCTCGCCCACGCCGATGCGAGGGCCTGGCGACGGGCGTACGAGGTGATGGTCGACGCGACCGCCGCGCGGCGCCGGATCGGAGCCACTCCGCTGTTTGTGTTGCTCCGCGGGCGCGGCCCGACCGACACCCCGGACGGGTCTGCCGTGATACCCGCCACGTGACCGGAGCCGGATCACCCGTCTCGTTCGGTGGCGGCAGTCGCGAGCTCCTCCAGCACGTGAGTGGCCTCCGGTTCGAGGTCGACGCCGCGCAGCGCGTGCAGGGCGGCCGCGGTCAGGTCGGCGATCCGCTGCTCGGTTCGGGCCAGCGCCCCGGTGCCGACGATGATGTCGCGCAGCGCGGTCACGCCGTGGGCGTCGTCGAGGGACGGGTCGCCGAGCCATCGGGCGAGGATCGCACGCTGTGTATCGGTGGCCGCCTCGAACGCCGCAGCCACGAGATAGGTCCGTTTGCCCTCGCGCAGGTCGTCGCCGGCCGGCTTGCCGGTCTGTTCCGGGTCACCGAAGACGCCCAGCACGTCGTCGCGGAGCTGGAAGGCTTCGCCCAGCGGCAGGCCGTACGCGGAGTACGCGCTGCTCACCGAGGCCGGCGCGTCGCCGATGGCGGCGCCGAGCAGGAGCGGTCGCTCCACTGTGTACTTCGCGGACTTGTAGCGCGCGACCTTGCCCGCGCGGGCGAGCGACGTGTCGCCCGCCGCCTGCGTGAGCACGTCCAGGTACTGCCCGACCGTCACCTCGGTGCGCATCTCGTCGAAGACCGAACGGGCGCGGGCGAGCGCGGCGGCGTCGAGCCCGCTGCGGTGCAGCATCTCGCCCGACCAGACCAGGCAGAGGTCGCCCAGCAGGATGGCGGCGGCGTCGCCGAAGCCGGCGGCACCGGCGCGGGCGCGGCCGGGCCAGCCGGCGGCGGCATGCAACGCGGCGAACCGGCGGTGGATGGACGGTTCTCCCCGCCGGGTGTCCGAGCCGTCCATCACGTCGTCGTGGATGAGGGCGCTGGCCTGAACCAGCTCCAGCGCGGCGGCCGCGGACACCACCTCGTCGCGGTCGGCCCCGCCGGCGCCTCGGTAGCCCCAGTACGCGAACGCCGGGCGCAGCCGCTTACCCCCGCCGAGCACGAACGCGTCGATCGCCTCGGTGACCGGCCGTAGCGCGTCGTCGATCGCCACCAGCCGGCCGCGCTGGTCGGCGAGGAAGGCCACCAACGCCTTCTCGACCCGGTTCCGCAGATCGGCGCGGTCGGTGCCGGCAGGCGCCGGCTCCGCACCTTTGGTCACGGTCCGACGCTAGCCGCCCCGGGCGGGCGCGTGCCTGCCGGGCCACCCGGACACCGTCGGCCGCGGCAGGTAAGGGCCGGCCTCGGTGGCCAGCCGCGCGTACCGCACCGCCGCGGGCACGTCCGTGTGCCCCGCCAGACGATGGCGCAGCGCGGTCGCCTGGGCGGCCACCCGGGCCGAGCCGAGCCGAACGGCGTCCAGCAGCAGGCGCTCGGCGACGGCGCAGGCCTCTTCGACCTCGCCGAGGTCCAGGTACGCCCGGACCATCCAGCCGGCGTAGAGGGCCGCCGCCCGCGGTGCGATCGCCGACCGGTCGGTGCGCGTCGCCGCAGCGAGCAGCGGCAGCCCGCGCAGTGGCCGCCCGACGGCGACCAGGCAGCGGCCGGTCATCGCGGCCAGTTCGGCGTCGTCGAGCCAGTACAGCCACGCCGGTTCCCGGCCTGGGTCGCGGCGCTCGGCGACCCGATCCGCGGCGGACAGCGCGGTGGACGCCGCTCGCCGCTCGCCGCACCGCGCCGCCGCGAGCGCGACGCGGTGCAGCAGCAACGCCCGGCCACCCGCCGACGCGGACCGCCGGGTGCCCTCGTATCCCGTCCGGGCCAGCAACAGCGCCTCGCGCGGATCACCGAAGGCAAGGACCGCGTGGCTCGCGCAACCGAGGATGTGTCCGGCGAGCGGCCGGTCGGCTACGGCGGTCGCGGCGCGCAACCCGATCCGGTACGCGGTGGTCGCCCCGGCCGGATCGGCCGCGTCCGCGGCCACCCACCCGGCCAGCTGGCCCAGCTCGCCGAGCAGCGCGAGCCACCGCCGGTGGGCGCCGGGCCGCGTGGGTGGCGAGGCGGCGACCGCATGCAGGGTGGCTCCGACGCGGCCCGCGAGATCGAGCCCGCCGACCAGGTCGTCCATCCGGCGTAGGTCGGCAAGGAGCGCGACCGGGTCGGCCGGCCCGGTCGCGTGCGCGCCGGCCGTTTTCGCGCCGGCCGTTTTCGCCCCGGCCGTTTTCGCCCCGGCGGCGGACCCTCGATTGGTGGGCCCACGGGCCGTGGGCTCGGCGGTGCGGCCGAGGCTGGCGAGGGTGGCGGGTGGCAAGGTCCCCGGCGGCTGGACCAACCAGGCGTGTGCCAGCGGGAGCAGCCCACCGCCCGACACGCCCCGGGCGGGCGCGGGCGCCCGCTCGATCGCGGTGGCGCCCACCGCGATCTCGAGGTCGTCCAGGGGCACGTCGAGGACCGCGGCGAGCCAGCCAAGCCAGAAGCCGCCTGGGACTCGCTCCTCGCGCTCCCATCGGGAGACCTCGTGTCTGGTCACGGTCGGCACACCGGACGCGGCGCACAGCAGCTCGGCCAGGCGCAGCTGGGTGTAGCCCCGGGCCAGCCGCAGCCGGCAGAGTAGCGCGCCGATCGACTCGGCCGGCGCCGGACTCGGGTCCCGCTCCACGGACGTCCTCCGAACAGCTCGGACGTGCTCGGCGACCCCCGTCGGCAGCGCCGACATCCGTTCCCGACCCCGTCGCGCCGGCCCTCGCGGACCCTGAAGCAGCTGGCCCCCCGCTGCGCCGCCGCTGGCCCCCCGGCCGCGCAATCCGCGAACCCTCCGCGGGCCGCCAGCCAGGGATCGGACGCATGCCCGCCTGGCCCCCGCCGACGTCCGATCCCTGGCCCCCCGATGGTGGCCCCGCGATTGGCCCCCCGTGCTGGCTCCTGCCTACCCCGCGGGTACGACGTTTTGCTGTCGCCGTCGCGGCTCCCCGCGCGATCGAGACCCGAGCGGTCGACGCGGAGGAGAGCCGGGGCGGCGGCAGGCCAGCTCCCCGGCCGCCGTCGCCCCGGCCCGCGAAGTGTCGTCGCTCGCGGCACGGGTAATGCGTCGGAGGCTGGAGTGGATGATCTGCCGTTTGACCTGGAACATCCGCCGGAGGATCCGCCCGACTGGGTGTGCCAACCGATGCTGTGGCGGCTCGCGGCGCGCCTGCACCAGGACCACGACCTTCGGCCGGACCCGACCAGACCCACCTGCCGGACGTGTGGGGAGCGGTGGCCCTGCCGGTCGCGGCGGCTGGCCGAGCGCGGCCTGATCGCAGCGTGCCGCCCGCCCGGACGCGACGCGCGGAGCCCACCATCCGTTGAGATGATCGCGTGGTTCCTGGCGACGGCCGATAGAGTCGCAGCGTGGCCCTCGGTCTCCCGTCCGTGCTCCCCGGTGGACATCCCTCCATCGGGGGTCTGATCCGTGGTGTCGAGCCGACGTTCTCGTTCGAGTTCTTCCCGCCCAAGACGGAGGAGGGCGAGCGCCAGCTCTGGCAGGCGATCCGCGAGCTGGAGCCGCTGCGGCCGTCGTTCGTGTCGATCACCTACGGGGCCGGAGGCTCGACGCGCGACACCACGGTCGCAGTGACCGAGCGCATCGCCACGGAGACGACGCTGCTGCCCATGGCCCATCTGACCGCGGTCAACCACTCGATCGCCGAGCTGCGCAACGTGATCGGCCGGTTGGCCGCCGCCGGCATCCGCAACATGCTGGCCATCCGGGGGGACCCGCCGGGCAACCCGACCGGCGAGTGGGTCCAGCACCCGAAGGGCGTCCGGTACGCGGAAGACCTGGTGCGGCTGCTGCTCGAGTCGGGTGACTTCTGCGTCGGGGTGGCCGCGTTTCCGTTCAAGCACCCGCGGTCGCCGGACATCGCCAGCGACACCCACTATTTCGTGCAGAAATGTCGGGCCGGCGCCGAGTTCGCGATCACCCAGATGTTCTTCGAGGCCGACGACTACCTGCAACTGCGGGACCGGGTTGCCGCCGCCGGCTGTGACACGCCGATCGTCCCCGGCATCATGCCCGTCACCAAGATGGCCACGATCCAGCGTTCCGAGCAGCTGTCCGGGGCGCCGTTCCCGGCCGGGTTGGCGGCTCAGTTCGACCGGGTCGCCGACGACCCCGAGGCGGTGCGCCGGCTCGGCATCGAACAGGCGAGCCAGCTGTGCGAACGGCTGCTCAACGAGGGCGCGCCGGGCATCCACTTCATCACGCTCAACCGCTCCACGGCCACCCGCGAGGTCTGGCAGAACCTCGCGGTTAACGTCCATGCGTGACCGCACCACCGCCGAGGGCCGGTGGGCGCCGCGCGGCTGAGCTCGGACGGGTACGCCCGGGCCTGGGCGGGACTGCATGGCGGGTACGACCCCCGCCGGGCGTCCCCCTGGGTGTGGCGCTGGCTGCGCCTGGCGTACCAGCTGGGGATCGTCCTGTCCCGACTGCGGTTGCGGCCGACGGCGGTGACGTTCGTCGGGCTCGTGCTGTCCGTGCTGGTGCCGTTCGCCGCGCGGCACGGCGCGGCCGGCCCGTTCCTGGCCGCCGGTCTGGTGGTGCTGGCCGGGCTGGCTGACTCCGTCGACGGGGCGCTCGCGATCGTGACCGGCCGCACCACCCGGTTGGGGCACCTCTACGACTCGCTCGCCGACCGCCTCGGTGAGGTCGCCTGGCTGGCCGCGTTCTGGCTGCTCGGCGCGCCGGCCGCGCTCGTGGTGGTGGTTGGCGCGTTGGGCTGGCTGCACGAATACCTACGCAGCCGCGCGATCGGTGCCGGGATGCGTGGCCTGGGCCGGGTGACCGCCGGTGAGTACCCGGTCCGGGTCGCCGTCGCGGCGGCCGGCCTGCTGCTGGCCGGGGCGACCGGGCTGATCGGTGCCGATCTCGCGGCCGGCACGGTGACGGCGGTGGCTGCGATCTGGGGGTTCGTGGCGCTGCTCGGATTCGGCCAGCTGCTCGGCTCGGCGCGCGACGCCCTCCGGGGTTAGGCGGGCGGTGTCAGCGGCAGCTCATGGCCCAGCACCGCGAACGCGCGCTCGTCGCCGGGGAATCGGAACCCTCGCAGCACGTCGACGAAGCCGAACCGGCGGTAGAGCCGCCACGCCCGCGACCTGGTCTCGTCCGCCTCTGGTGTGGACAGCAGCGTGGTCGCGCCGGCCGCCATGGTCAGCAGCGCGCGCAGCTGACGAGAGCCGAGGCCGTGCCCCTGCGCCGGCGGCCGCACGTGCAGCTCGACCACCTCGAAGCAGTCGGCGAGCCAGGTCTTGCGGCCGGCATCGTCGAGGGCGGCCGAGACCTGGTCGTGCCACCACTGTCCGGGTGCCGACGTGTAGCCGTACCCGAAGCCGACGAGCTCACCTTCGGTGGAGAGCGTGGCGACCGCGCGGAAGCCCGGACGGCGGACGTGAGTGGCGATGTAGCCGCGCCGCGCGTCGAGTAGCGTGGCGCGGTAGCCCATGGCCTCGCCGTACACGGCCACGACATCGTCCAGCCGGCGGGCCAGATCGGTGGGTGTCCAGGGCACGAGTCTCATCTCGGCCCACGCTACGTGATACGGCCCGCGGTCACGCCACGTCGGCCGGCGTGCCGGCGGTCACCCGGACAAGCTCGGCGTACGTCGTCGGGAAGACGGCCTGCGGTATGCCGCCGGCGGCCCACACCTCGTCGTACCGGCCGAGCGTCTCGTCGACGAGCGTGCGCACGGCCTTACGGTGGCCCAGCGGCGCCACGCCACCGATCGCCTGGCCGGTGTGGTCGCGGACGAAGTCCGCGGTGGCCCGGCGCAACATGACGACGCCGAGGGTCGCGGCAACCTTGCCGGTGTCGACCCGGTGCGCACCCGACGTGAGCACCAGCAGCGGCTCGCCGTCGGCGTTGAAGATCAAAGAGTTGGCGATCTGCCCCACCTCGACGCCCAGGGCCGCCGCGGCGGCCACCGCGGTGTGTACCGCGGTCGGCAGCATTCGGACGACCGACGGCTGGCCGGAGGCGTTGCGGGCGCCGGTGCTGTCCAGGGCGTCCTGCACCGCTTGCACGTTGGGGTGAAGCTGCATGGCCCCTATCTTGCTCGGGAATCGGCCCTTCTGGCGAGCTATCTTCGCCGTCAACCCGATCATCGGGCCGGTTTGCTCACCCCGGTGACGAGCACGGCGTCCGGTGCGGTCACCACGCGTTCGCCGTCGGTGGCGATGCGTGCCGTCTCGGCGAGCGCGACGCCGGACAACACCAGCCCGCCGCCGACGAGCTGCGCGACGTTGAGCGCCTCGCCGAGCGCGATCCAGGCGACCGCCGAGGCGATCAGCGGCTCCACCATGCCGATGATGCCCACGCTGGTCGCCGGCAGGTGCCGCAGGCCGCCGGCGACCAACAGGTACGGCACGATCGAGCCGAGCACCACCACGTACGCGCAGAGCAGCGCGACCGGTGCCCCACCGCTCGCGCGGGCGGTCAACGGCTCCCAGCCGGGTCTACCGAGGAGCGCCCGCGTGAGCAGCCCGGCCACCGCGGAGGCACCGAACGCCCAGGTGGTGAGCGAGAGGGTGTCGCGGCGCCGCACACCGCGCGCGCCGAGCACGTAGTAGACCGCGAGCAGGACCGCGGCACCGAATCCGGCCAGCACGCCGAGGCCATTCAGCCGCAGGTCGCCCCAGACCTCGGCGACGCAGGCCAGCCCGGCGAGGCTGAGCACCAGGCCGCCCCACAGCCGCGGCCGTACCCGCCGTCGCTGGCCGAACCGCGCCCAGAGCGCCACGAGCAGTGGCGCGGTGTACTCGAACAGCAGCGCGATCCCGACCGGCAGCCGGGAGATCGCGACGAGGTACAGCATCGGTACGAGGAAGAAGCCGGTCAGCCCGATGCCGGCGATCAGTGGCAGCTCGCGGACCGTGACGGTCAGGCGTCGGGCGCCGGGCCGGAGGACGAGGCTGAGCACCAGCAGTCCGGTGAACGCGCCGGCGGCCCGGATCAGGGTGAGCTGCGGTGCGGAGATGCCGGCCTTGAGCACGAGCTTGGAGACGGTGCCGTTGACCGCGAACAGCAGTCCGGAACCGAGCACCATGAGTACGCCGAGGGCGGGCCGGCGGGCGCCGCTCGTGCTCATCGGCCGAGGTTACCGGTCGCTTTCGGACGGGCCGGACACCCACCTCGCGCGGGTCCGGACACGCGCCTCGCGCGGGCTTGCGGTTTTGTCGGAGGCGGGGTGTACTCTTCTTAATAGTTCGAACGGTTGTTCGAATGCTTCGGAATCTTGTTCGAAATGATCAAGGTTCCGGGTGGGAGGAAGACCGACCCGCCGCCGCGGAGCGGGCTCGGGCGACTCCCAGGCGGTTTCGCGGACCGCGGCGGGTTCCGGGCATTCGCGGGTCCGGATCCCACAGGCGGACCGCTGCCCGCCGCCCCCGACCCCCGGGCGGCGGGCAGCGGCCCAGCCATCGGGGGTGTCGGGAGGCGTCGAAAGCGCGACAGGAGAGGCTCATGTCGACCAATACGGTCCAGTCACCGATGGTTCCGGCTCACGTGCTGCCACACCGCAGCCCTGCCGAGTTGGTCAAGCTGGCCCGGCGCGGGCTGGACGAGGCGGGGCAGACCCGGCCGGACGGCCTTCGGTACGCGGCCGCCCACCTCGCGGCGCTGCGCGCCGCCGCGGCCATGCTGGCCGCCCGCGCCCGGCCGGCGCCGGGTCGGCGCAACCGGGTGACGAGCGTCTGGGCGTTGCTCATGCTCGTGGCGCCCGAGCTGGGGGAGTGGGCGAGCTTCTTCGCCACCGGCGCCGCGAAGCGCGCGGCGGCGGAGGCCGGCATCCCACGGGTGGTGAGCGCCCGCGAGGCGGACGACCTGCTCCGAGCGGCGGAGCAGTTCGTGGCGGTGGTGGAGCTGGCGCTGGGCCTGGCCCACCAGCCGACCCTCGACGGGCTCGCCGCCTGAGCGGCGGCGCGCCACGACGCCACCGAGCACCGGCACCGAGGGGGAAACGAGGTAACGCCATGGCGGGCCTGGAGTTGGTCCGGTCCGCCGCGCTGGCAGGACTGGTCCGCAGCGCCAGCAAGTACGCCGATGGTCTGGGTCCCGAAGGCGCGGGCGGCGTGCATCGGACGCTGCCGGTGCTGCCCGAGCTGCGCAACCTGCTGCCCGGTCGGGGGCTGCGTCGCGGCGCGACCGTGGCGGTCTCCACCGGCCGGCCCAGCTGGCCGATCGGGGCCACCTCGCTCGTGCTGGCCCTTCTCGCCGAGGCGTCCCGAACCGGCTCGTGGTGCGCCGTGGTGGGAGTGCCCAGCCTCGGGGCGGTCGCGGCGGCGGAGGTCGGCATCGCCCTGGACCGGCTGGCCCTGGTCCCCAACCCGGGCCCGGAGTGGCCCACGGTGGTCGCGGCGCTCATCGACGGGATGGACGTGGTCGTCCTGGGCGTCCCCGGCCCGGTCCCCGCTCCGCTCGCCGGCCGGCTGGTCGCACGTGCCCGGCAGCGAGGCGGCGTTCTCATCCCCTACGGCCCGTGGGAGGGTGCGGACGTCACCCTCGAGGCCGAGCGCGGGGTGTGGCACGGGCTGGGGTCGGGCCGCGGACGGCTGCGCTCCCGGCGGTTGACCATCCTGGCCCGCGGTCGAGGCGCGGCGGCCCGGCCCAAGCGAGCCCAGGTGTGGCTGCCCATCGCACCGGCCGCCGCGCGCCCGGCCCTCACGCTCGTCACCGGGAAGGCCGCCGACGCTCCCGCGGCGGGGCCGCTGGACGAGCTCGTGGGCGAGGCGGTCTAGATGGGCGCCGCGGTCCGCACCATGTTCGTCTGGTGCCCCGACTGGCCGGTCATCGCGGCCGAGATCGTCGAGGGCGTCTCGGCACACGATCCGGTCGCCGTGCTGCACGCCAACCGGGTGATCGCCTGTTCGCCGGCGGCCCGCGCCGAGGGGGTGCACCGTGGGCTGCGCAAGCGGGAGGCGCAGAGCCGCTGCCCCTGGCTGGCCGTGGTCGACCATGACGTCGGGCGCGACGCGCGGGCCTTCGAGCCGGTGGTCGCCGCCGTCGAGGACGTGGCCGCGGGTGTGGAGGTGGTCCGCCCGGGCGCGTGCGCGCTGGCGGCCCGGGGCCCATCGCGGTACTTCGGCGGCGAGGAGCGGGCCGCCGAGCGGATCATCGAACAGGTCGCGCAGGCCTGTGGGGTGGAGAGCCAGGTCGGCATCGCCGACGGGGTCTTCGCCGCGGGGCTGGCCGCCCGGGATGGGCGGCTGGTGCCACCGGGTGGCACCCCGCGGTTTCTGGCCGACGTCGATGTCACGGCACTCGAGCGTCCACAGTTGACAGACCTGCTGCGGCGGCTGGGCATCCATACCCTCGGCGACTTCGCGGCGCTGCCGGCCGGGGACGTGCTGTCCCGGTTCGGGTTCGACGCCGCGCTGGCCCATCGGCTCTCGGCCGGGCAGGACCACCGTCCGCTCGCGGTCCGCCAGCCGCCACCCGATCTGGATGTGGGCCACCACTTCGACGACCCCCTCGAACGCGTCGACACCGCGGCGTTCGCCGCCCGGTCACTCGCCGAACGGCTGCACGAGCGGCTCGCCGCGTACGGTCTGGGCTGCACCCGGCTGGGCATCGAGGCGGTGACCGCGCACGGGGAGGAGCTGCACCGGGTCTGGCGG
>DASXRQ010000102.1:0-11489 GCA_036506495.1 Micromonosporaceae bacterium
CCACGGTCCGCGGTCCGCTCAGCAAGGCTCTCCGCTGCCGTCGTCCGGTTTGCCGCACTTGTCGTACCCCTACGGTCAGCAGCCCGGTCCGCAGGACATGCCGCGTCCTAACCGCGATCCGCGCGACGTTCCACTCGACCCGCCGGCCGCCTTCCGGCAGGCAAGGCCGGCGCCGCCGGAGACGCCCGCGGCATACCGGAGCGGGGCCGACCTTCCGGCGGACCCATCGGCCGCCTCGCGGGCACCAGGGCCAGTGCCGGCTGACCCGCACGCGACGCGCCGGAGCGGCCCCGCCCGGCCTGTCGACGAAAGGGTCTACCGGGATGCGCCGCCGTCGCCCCATGACACTGCCGCGAGCTACCGCGACGGCGGCGCGAGTCGGCTCGACCCGGCCGCATCCTCCCCTGGCTGGGAACGTCAGGAAGCGCCGCCCTCGTATCGCGACCCGCGACCGTCGCAACCCGACAGCTCCTACCGCGACCCGCGACCGTCGCAACCCGACGGCTCGTATCGCCCTCGGCGGGCGAGGGCCGATACCGATCCCTACGGCTTCACTTGGACGGGGCCGCAGAAGGTCAGACCGCCGTCGCCCGACTTCCCCGCGCCATCGCCGGGCACACCCGCGACGCCGGAGCCGACCAGTGCAGCGGCTACGCCATACCAGCCGGCCGAGCCGGCGCCGCCTTACGAGCCGCGGCGGCGGCATGTTCGCGCGGCCGGGGCCCACGACGAAACTTCGCGCTACGACCCCTCGGACGAGCCGGTCACCGCGCCGCCGTACGCGGACCGCGAGGCGCCGCCTGGCCGGCCCTCGTCGGGGCCTGTGTCGGACGCGCCCGCCTCCGGCGCACCCGGCCTCAGGCCAGTCGCCGCGTCGGACGAGCAGGCGCCCCCGGCACGGCCCAGTTGGTTCGATGGGCCGCGACCGGCGTCCCCTGCTCCCACGCGGCCCGAGACGCCACTGGCACGGGTCGATGCGCCGCGAGCGACGCCACCGGATGCCGATCACCCCGGTGATGTTCCGGCGGCGAGGATCCGGGATGACGAGCTGTCGTGGGCGGTCAGCGCAGGGCAGCCCGGGGAGACCGCCGGCGAGACCGTCACCGGCGAGATCGTGGACGGCGAGATCGTGGTCGGGGAGATCATCACGGGCGAGATCATCAGGGCCGAGGTCGTCGCGACCGGTCCGGCGCTGGTCGCCCCCGTGGAGCCCGGAACCGCCGCTTCCGAAGCGGCCGACTCCGGAGATGCCGACTCCAGGGACGCCGGCTCCAGGGACGTCCACTCCGGGGACGTCCACTCCAGGGACGCCACGCCCGGAGCCGTCGATGCAGCGGATGAAGCCTCGCCGGCGGCGTCCAGGCCGTCGGCAACCACCGCGGCCAAGCCCGCAATGGCCAGCGACGAAACCGTCCAGACCGAGGGCGAGCGGGACGACCGTACCGGGGCCAGCCTTACGTGGACGTGGGACGCCTCTGGAGTTGCCCTTGGCGACGTGGTGCCGGCCGAGGCAGCCCCGATCGCCGGCCCATCGCCCACCGTCGCCGGGGAGCCGCGCGAAGCGGGAGCCGGAGACCGACGCCAGGCCGCCGACCCGTCACGGACCGAGAGCACGGCCGACGCGGCGGACGCGGGGACGGCCTCCACGGCTGCGGGCGGCGAGGCGACTGCCGGCGAGGCTTCAAGCGCGAGAGGGTCGGCGGATGCCACGGCGACGACTGACATCAAGGACGCCGCGGCCGGCAAGCGCGTAGCGGACGGGAAGGACATAAGCGACGCCGACGGTGCATTTGACGCCGACGGCACGGCGACGGATGCCAGCGCCGGCGCGGAAGCGGGCCACGACGCGACCGCCGGCGATGAGCATGGACTGGGCTGGCTGCTGGAGGTCAGCGGGCTGGGTGCGGTCGACGAGCCCGAAGCCGTGACGGAGCCCGACCCAGCGGCCGAGGCCACGGCGACCGGCGCGGCCGACCATCGCACGCCGGTGGACGCCGGCTCGGGAGACCTACGGGGTGACGCGCCCGGCGCCGAGCGCCATGGGGTGGGTCCGGTGAGCGGAGTACCGGCGGCGGACGACTGGTTCGCGCCGGCCACCGACCCGCGCATGATCATTGCCGATGAGCTCCGGCCGGCGCAGCCCGCCGAGCGCGCCGATGCCGCGCAACCGGAGGCGCCGACGCACACCGCGCAGGCGCCGGCCGCGGAGTCTCTCGACGCCGCTGCGGCCAGCACCGCCGCGGAGTCTCTCAGCGCCGCTGCGGCCGGCACCGCCACGGACGCAGGCGACACCGCACGGCCGGCGGACACCGGCCCCTGGCTCGGCACCGCCGATCCGGCCGGCGGCGCCGCGGCGGCGAAGCCGGCCGCGGTCGCGCCCGACGCGGAGACTGCCGAAGTGCCGGCCCGGCAGCAGGGCGACCAGCCCGACGAGCCCGAACGCCGCCTGGTCGATCCGGAGCAGGTCCTCGCGGCGTACAAATGGCGGTTGGATCCGGAAACGCTCCGCGAGTTGGTAGACGACCCGGAGCAGCTCTGGGCCGTCCGCGACCGCCTGACGGACAAGGTCGAGTACGCGGAGCGCGATTCGGTCCGGGCTCGGCTGCTGAGCCTGCGTGCGGTGGTCTCGCGGATTCTCGGGGATCTCGGGCGGGCGCTCGTCGACGGCCGGGAGGCGCTCGGGCACGCCGAGGCGACCGGCGAGTTGCGGCGGACCGCGATCGCGGCGGCGCGGCTGGCGCACGTACTGCAGTGGCGCGGGGAGTTCGCGGAGGCGGACAAGCTGTTCACCGAGGCGAACTCCGTCGAGCTTCCGGACCGGCTGCGCGCCGAGATGTACGAGCTGGCCGGGCGATCGGCCTACGACCAGGGGCGCTACATCGAGGCGATGAACCATTTCGAGGCGGCGCTGGACCTGGGCAAGGGCGAGGACCTCGACATGGTCGGTCGGATCGAGGTGGCGCTGGACGCGGTGCTGAACCGGGTGCGCGCGAAGGGCTGGGGGCCGTATTCGCGGAGCCGGGAGGAGATCCTGCAGCTGCATCGGTCACCCGAGCCGGCGTACGACGAGCGGACGCGCCTCTGGGGGTACGTGGACGCGGTGCCGGCACGGTACCTGGATGTACAACCGTTCCACGGGGGCCGGGCCTGGGTACGGCGGCCGAACTCACGCATGTGGGAGCTGATCGACGAGGCCGGCGAGCTCGTGATCGACGCGTCGGCGGGCTACCTGGGCGCGACCGAGTTCTCCGAGGGTCTGGCCTGGGTGGCGCGCGACGGCGCGGGTGGCTGGTTCGCGATCGACCAGCGCAACCGGGTGATCATTCCGGGCGGGTTCGACGACGTCCGCCCGTTCCGCCGGGGGGTGGCACCGGTGCGGCGGGGCGGTTGGGGCGCGATCGACCGGCACGGCCGGATTGTGGTGCAGCCGAAGTACCGGGCGTTCGCGACGATGCTGACCGGCGGTCGGCGCGTCGAGGGCTTCACCGACGAGGGCCTCGCGGTGATCGACGCGGGCGACCGGCTGGGCGTCGTGGACCGCACCGGGCAGCTGATCGTGGCCCCGGTGCACGCGGCGCTGGTGATCCACCCGGTGGCATTCCTGATCGGCGACCGGAACGGCCGGTGGGGTGCGCTGGACCGGCGGGGCGATCCGCTCATCGACGTGTCGCACAGCAGCGAGGCGGGAGTGACGCAGGCGATAGACCACCTTCTCGCGGACACCCGGCCGGTGCTCTGAGCCCTCGGTAGGGTCGGACGTATGGAGTTTCGTCACCTCGGCCGTTCCGGCCTCATCGTCAGCGAGATCGCCTACGGCAACTGGATCACCCATGGCTCCCAGGTAGAGGAGGACGCCGCCAGGGCGTGCGTGCGGGCCGCCCTCGACGTGGGCATCACGACGTTCGACACCGCGGACGCATATGCCGGCACCCGCGCTGAGGAGGTGCTCGGGCGCGCACTCCAGAGTCAGCGGCGCGAAGGCTTGGAGATCTTCACGAAGGTCTTCTGGCCGACCGGCCCCGGCCCGAACGACCGCGGCCTGTCTCGCAAGCACATCATGGAGTCGATCAACGGCTCGCTGCGCCGGCTGCAGCTCGACTACGTCGATATCTACCAGGCGCACCGGTACGACTACTCGACGCCGCTCGAGGAGACGATGCAGGCGTTCGCCGACATCGTGCACTCCGGCAAGGCGCTCTACATCGGCGTCTCGGAGTGGACGGCGTCGGAGATCCGCGCGGGCTGGGAGATGGCCCAGGACCTGAAGATCCAGCTGGTCTCGAACCAGCCGCAGTACTCGATGCTGTGGCGGGTGATCGAGGCCGAGGTGATACCGACCTGCGAGGAGCTCGGCATGGGCCAGGTGGTCTTCTCCCCCATCGCGCAGGGCGTGTTGACCGGCAAGTACGTACCGGGCCAGGCGCCGCCGCCCGGCTCCCGCGCCACCGACGACAAGTCGGGCGCCGAGTTCATCGCGCGGCTCATGACGGACGAGGTGCTGGGCACCGTGCAGCAGCTCAAGCCGCTCGCCGAGCAGGCCGGCCTGACAATGGCGCAGCTCGCGATCGCGTGGGTGTTGCAGAACCCGAACGTGTCCGCCGCGATCATCGGTGCGTCGCGGCCCGAGCAGGTCGTCGACAACGCGAAGGCGGCCGGCGTCAAGCTGAGCGCCGACCTGATGAAGGCGATCGACGAGGTGGTCTACCCGATCGCCGAACGCGACCCGGCTAAGACGTCGAGCCCGGCCCGGCGCCCCTGATCGGCCCCGCGCCCGCGGGTGGATCCCGTATGCGTGGTGATGGCGGCCGAGACGCGGTGCAGGAGTCGCTGTCTACTCCGGATTCCACAGGGCCTCGCCGGTGACAGGATCGAAGTACGACAGCTCGGCCATGTCGACGGCCAGCTCCACCCTGTCGCCTCGGCTGACCCGGCTGGTGCGCGGAAACCGGGCGACCAGCACAGCTCGGCCCGTGCGCTGATTCTCGGCGCCAGGGCGGTCGGCCACAGTGATCGCACTGGTGGCGAGCGGGCAGCCGATCAACAAATGGGAGCCCAGATTCTCGACCCTGTCCGCGGTCGAGAACAGCACCGCCGGTGGTTCGGGGACGGTGTCCGCGTCGGTCACGTGTTCCGGCCGGATGCCGACGGTGACTGGGCCACCGATCCGGCTCCGTAGCAGCCCGGAGGGGCTACGCGGGAAAGGCAGGCGCTGGTTGCCAAGGACCACCCACGTGCGGCCGGCGCCGGCCTCCAGCCGCCCGGCTACCAGGGTCATGCCCGGCTCGCCCATGAAGCCGGCCACGAACACGTTGGCGGGCCACCGGTAGAGCTTCCACGGCTCGGCTACCTGCTCGATCTGACCGGCCCGCATGACCGCGGCCCGGTCACCGATGGCCATGGCCTGAGACTGGTCGTGCGTGACGTAGACCGAGGTCACGCCGAGGCCGTGCAGCAACGAGGCCAGCTCGGCGCGCAGCCGGATCCGCTCGGCGGCCTCCAGGTGGGTGAGGGGCTCGTCGAGCAAGAACACCGCCGGCGCCCGCACCGTGGCTCGGCCGACCGCGACCCGTTGCCGCTGCCCAGCCGAGAGGGTGGGCGGCTTACGGTGCAAGAAGCGCTCGAGCCGCAGCACACGGGACTCGGCGCCGACCCGCTGCTCGATCTGGTCCTTGGGCAGGTTGCGAAGGCCCAACCCGAAACGGAGGTTGTCCGAGGCCGTCAGATGCGGGTAAAGGGCACCTGTTTCAAAGACCATGGCCACGTTGCGCCCGGACGGTTTGACGTCGTTGACCACCCGGCCGCCGAAGCTGACATTGCCGCCGCTGAGCGGTTCAAGGCCGGCGAGCAACCGCAGAACGGTGCTCTTGCCGCACCCGCTCGGGCCGACTATCACCATCAGCTCGCCGTCCCGAACGTACAGGGTCAGGTGCGAGACCGCCGACGTGCCATCCGGGTACACCCGCGAGACGTCGTCGAGCAGGATATCGGCCATACCGCGCAACCACCACCAAACGCAGCCCCCTCATGATAGTCGGCGCACTGACGGGAGTCAGATTCCAACGGCACCACGCCGCAATACTCGGGCGGCCAGAAGACCATCCAGGGACTTCGTATCCACGGTACTGACATGACCGAGATGAAATGGGGCTTGGATCGGCCAACCGCCAAGTAGGGCTGACGGGAAATTAGTCGATACGGGAATTACCGGCAGCAAGAATCTCGGGCCGTGACGTCGGTGTCCGACGTGCGCCGCCTACCTCTTCACCAGGACGGGCTGAGGATCGAGGCATCAGCCCGTCCGCGGTTGCGCCATACCCCGCGCGTGGTCGACGCCGTTCGCCGCTCCCAGTGCCCGGCGTAGCCAGTCCTCCACGCCCGCGATGTGCACGGTGGCCCACGCTCGAGCCAGTTCCGGCTCCCGCGCCACGAGCGCACGGTGGATCGCCTGGTGTTGTTCGACGGTGTGGGCGGCGGCGTTCTCCTGCGTGAGTCCTCGCCAGACCCGCGCGCGCAGTGTCGGCGCGGAGAGGCTCTCGAGCAGTGAGGCGAGCACCGGGTTGCCCGAGCCGACGGCGATCCGCCGGTGGAACTCCAGGTCGGCCGCGATGAGGTCGTTGAGGTCAGGATCCCCGTCCGTCATCTCGACCAGCGTCCCCAGGGACTCGATTTCGTCGTCGCTCATCAGCCGGGCGGCCATCGCGGTGGCCGCGGGTTCGAGGATCCGCCGTACCTCCAGCAGATGCATAACGCTGTCGTCACGGTGGAAGTCGAGAACGAAGCCCACCGTATCGAGCAGCACCTCCGGCTGCAGACTCGTCACGTACGTGCCGTCGCCCTGCCGGACGTCGAGCACCCGGATCAGCGAGAGCGCCCTCACCGCCTCGCGCAGTGAGTTGCGGGACAGGCCGAGGCGGCCGGCCAGGTCAGCCTCCTTGGGCAGCCGGTCGCCCGGGCGCAACTCTCCAGAGACGATCATGCCTTTGATCCGTTCGATCGCCTCGTCCGTCAGTGCCATGGCGCCAACGATCGGGTCCCGGGTGTGCCGTTCATCGGATCGAGGGGCCAACCTGGTGTAGAAACATCGGATGAATCGCTCCTTGAGTGCTGCATGAGGGGCCTGACGACGTTGACACCTGGAATATACATCGGATCTAATTAATGCGAGTAGATCGATGGTTGATCCCAACTGGCATCCGGCCAGCGAGTCGGAAGGGTAGGTCCATGAGGAGAATGTCCCTGGCGTTCGGGGCGGCGACTCTTGCCACCGCGATCACCATGAGCGCCTGCACCGTCAAGCAAGAATCTTCCGGTTCCAACGCGAGCGGTAAGAAGCAAATAACGTTCCTGACTTTCGAGACGCCGAATCTCACACCGCAGTACTGGGACGCCGCCATCAAGCGTGTCACCGACCAGCACCCGGAGATCGCGGTGAAGCGACTGGTCTCGCCGACTCAGGATCGCACGGCCTATGCCAAGCAACTGCTGCAGTCGGGCCAGCTCCCCGACGTGATGATCGCCGTTTCGCCGGCGGGCTTCGCCGAGGCCGGCGAGCTGTACGCATGGACGGACCAGGAGCTGGAGAGGTTCCTGTTTCCCCGCAACGGTGCGGTGAAGGGCAAGGTGTACCAGCTTCCGGCAAACACCCAGACGATCCCGATCACGTACTACAACAAGGACCTCTTCGCCAAGGCGGGCATCACGGCTCCACCCACCACCTATCAGGAACTGCTCGACGCATCGACGAAGCTGAAGGCGAAGAACATCACGCCGGTGGTGACCGGCGGCGTGCACGACTCCATCGGACCACTGGTCGCGGGCGTGTGGGGTACGGATGTCTACGCGAAGAACCCGGACTGGATGAAGCAGCGCCGGGAGAACAAGGTCAAGTTCTGCGACCCTGATCCGAAGAAGGCCCTTGGCAAGGTGGCCGACCTGGCCGCCAAGGGTTACATCGACAAGACGAGCGTCTCCCGCGACTATGCCGCCGGGCAGCAGGCCTTCCTGGACGGCAAGGGCGCGATGTACGCGATGGGTAACTGGCTGGCCGGCGCGCTCGACGGCCCGGACAAGCCGAAGTTCGCCGTCGGACAATTCAACTGGCCGGGCGACAATGACAACAAGACCGTGCCCGCCTTCACGGGCGGTGGACTCCTGGTCAGCGCCAAGGCCAAGGACCTGGAGGCGGCCCGGACGTTCGCGCTGGCTTTCCAGCTCGACAAGGCGAACCTCGACAACTCGACCATTGTCGACGGCCTGATTCCCGCCATCAAGGGCTACACCCCGCCGCCCAATGTCGGGCCCGCCTACAAGGAGGGCTACGACCTGTACGCCAAGGCATTGGCCAATCAGACCGTCGTGCCGGCATTCAACTTCGAAGCTGGCGATGACGCCCCGCCGCCCGGCATGGGCGCCAAGATCGATTCGGCGATCGTCGACCTGATCACCGGCAAGAAGAACGCCGACGCGGTCTGCTCCTTCCTTGACGCGGAATGGGCGAAGGGCTGACCCGCAGCTGACACACGGCCGGGGCGCCGTCGTCAGCGCTCCGGCCGGATGTGCCACGCAAGCATGGAGGGGACGATCCGTGGCGGTTGACCTCACGCCCAGGCCCGTCGTGGAGGCCGGGCCGGCCGGGCCTCGGCGCCGTCGGCCCGTTCTGCCGCGAGTTTGGCACTTCGTCAGTTTCGGCGGACCGGGATTCGCGGTCTATGCGTGTTTCGTCTTGGCGCCGATCCTGATCAGCTTTGGCTACAGTCTCACGAACTACAACCCGTTCAATCCGCCAACCCGGTATGTCGGTCTGCGCAACTACCAGCTGCTGCTGACCGACCGGGCCTTCCTCACTTCGCTCAAGGTGACCACCATCCTCACCGTGATCGTGGTGATCACGCCCAATGTCCTGGGCCTCGCCATTGCCGTCCTGCTCGACCGCCGCGGCTGGCTCTACAACGCGTTGCGCAGCGTCTTCTTCGTTCCTATGGTCCTGAGCTCGGTAGTCGTGAGCATCATCTGGACCCGGCTGCTGGACAACGAAGGCCCGATCAACCAGGCACTACGCACGCTGGGACTGGACAATCCGCCCGGGTGGCTGTCCGACCCCGACTACGCGCTGTACTCGCTCGGCGCGATCCTGTCCTGGCAAATGCTCGGCTTCTGCGTGGTCGTCTACCTTGCCGGCCTGCAGGGCGTTCCCGTCGAACTGCAGGAGGCCGCCGCGTTGGACGGCGCCGGGCCGGCGCGCCGGTTCTGGCACGTGTCCTGGCCCCTACTGGCGCCGGCGCTGACGATCAACACGGTCGTCCTGATGATCTCCGCCTTCAAGGTCTTTGACCATGTCCAGGTCATCACCCGCGGCGGGCCGGGCGAGGGCACCACCGCCACGATCGCGTTCCTCGTGCTGCGTACGGCCTTCGAGGAGAACCGCGGGGGCATCGCGTCGGCGCAAGCGATGATCATGTTGACGATCATCGCCGCGGCCTCCGCCGCTGCGCTCAAGCTGCTGCAACGCCGGGAGGTGGAGCTGTGATCGGGCCTGACGGGATGGCCACACGGCCCGCGGAGGCGGGCGCGGGGGCGGCGCCGTCCACGGCGGACAAGCCGGCACCGCCGGTCGCCCCCGAAGGAGGCAGGGGCAACCGGCGCGCATGGCGCGGCGGAGGACCGGCCCGGCCGATCGTCGCGGCGCTCGTCGCCGCGGTCTTCTTCCTGCCGTTGTACGTGGCGCTGGTCAACGTGTTCAAACGTGGTGACCTCATCACCAAGGAACCGGCGGCGCTTCCGGTGCCACCCACGCTAGACAACATCGTCGCGGTGCTCACGCGGCCGGACCGCCTGTACTGGGTCAGCCTCGCCAACAGCGTCCTCATCACTGGTATCTCGATCGTGGTGCTCACGATCCTGTCGGCGATGCTGGGCCACTACGTGTCCCGCTCCAGAAGTCGGTGGGTCCGTGCGGTCACCCTGTTGCTGCTGTGTGGGTTGATGATCCCGCCGCAGGCGATCCTCATGCCGGTGGTCCGGGTCATGCAGGCGACTGGGCTGATGACCACGCTGCAAGGACTGATCCTCTTCAACGTGGGCTACTACATTCCCTTCGGGGTCTTCGTGTTCACGGGCTTCATCAGGTCCATCCCCGTCGATCTGGAGGAGTCGGCCGCGATGGACGGTGCCAACCGGTTCCAGATCTTCTGGCGCATCGTCTTCCCGCTGCTGCGCCCGGCCACGGCCAGTGTGTTGATCTTCCTCGGCGTGTGGATCTGGAACGACTTCCTGGATCCGCTCGTCATCCTCGGCCCCAGCCAGGGGACCACGGTTACCACCGGCATCTATCGGTCAATCGGTCAATACCAGGCCGATTTCGGCAGCGTGTTCGCGCTGATGTTCCTCGCCACGCTGCCGGTACTGATCTTCTTCCTGGCCCTACAGAAGCAGTTCGTGAAGGGCCTCACCGGCGGAGCGTCCAAGGGCTGAGTGCGCCGGGACCACGCCTTTCGTGTTTGACGAGGTCATGGATGACCTACGACGTCACCGGCCGAGTTGGAACCCGGCTGCGAGCTCGGTAGGCCGCGACCGCGTTGCGATTCGCACACGTCGTGCTGCAGAACCGCCGGGACCGGTTGCGGGTCAGATCTAGCACGACGCCCCCGCAACTGTCGTCCGCGCACACCGACAAGCGCGTCATCTCGTCGCTGCGCACCAGGTCGGACACAGCCATCGCGGTCTCTACCACGACCCGGCGGACCAGCGGCTCGTCCGACGACACGGCGTGCAGATGCCAGTCGATGTCGCCGTGGCGGACCAGCTGAGGCACGGCGTTTGCCTCGGCCAGCATCGCGTTGGCCAAGGCTGCCGCGCGGTCGCGGTCGGCGGTCAGCAGGTCGCGCAAGACCGGCCGGATGGCCCGCAGGTCGGCGAGCTCGGCGGCGTCGCGGTCGCGGCGGCCGGTGTAGCGGTGTTTCGCGTACCACGCGTCCACCTGCTGCTGGGTGGTCAGCGTGTCGGGCTCCTCGCCGCTGTTCACGAGGTCGACGGCCGCCTGCAGTGACGCCTCGGTGTCATGGGCGAAAAGCATGTTGACATCTTACAACACCATGGCTAGCGTCATTGTCTATGACCCAGTTGGCCAATGACGCCCGGAGCGTCCATAACGTCGGCAGCTCCCGCGGCCTCGGCGGCGGCGTGCTGCTCGCTGTCATCTCGGCGACGTCGTTCGGCATGTCAGGGTCGCTGGCGGACGGACTGCTCTCGACCGGATGGAGCCCGGGTGCAATCGTCCTCGCCCGTATCGGGATCGCCGCCCTTGTACTGGCGCCATTCGCCGCGGCATCCCTGCGCGGGTTATGGCCGCTGCTGCGAGCGCAACTGCCGCAGATCCTGGTGTACGGCGTCGTGGCCGTCGCGGGCGCCCAGTTCTGCTACTTCTCCGCCGTGGCCACGATGGACGTCGCGCCGGCGCTGCTCATCGAGTACACCGCACCGGCGGCAGTGGT
>DASXRQ010000103.1:0-3889 GCA_036506495.1 Micromonosporaceae bacterium
CCGCGACCAGCATTTCGGCGAGGGGCGCTACGAGGAATCGGAGGGCGTCATCCAGCGACTGCTCGGCGTCGAGCGCGAGCTCGTCTCCGTCGAGGGGCTCGGCGTGGAGGCGGAGGCCGACTGGGACCACCTGCGGACGCCGGAGACGTATCTCGGCTCCGTGCGCGGCGAGCGGTTCGCGTCACCGGGCGAGCCCCTGCGCCTCAACCACTGGGCGCTCGCCGGCGAGTGGACGTTCGGGCGCGAGAACGTCGTGCTCGACGAGCCCGGCGGGAGCATCGCCTACCGGTTCCACGCGCGCGACGCGCATCTCGTGCTGTCTCCCGGAGCGCGAGAGCCGATTCCCTTCCGCGTGCTCCTCGACAGCGAGGCTCCGGGCCTGTCACACGGCGTGGACGTCGACGAGGACGGGAACGGCTTGCTCCGGGACGGCCGCCTGTACCAGCTCGTGCGCGCGCACGACGCGGTCCGCGAGCGGACGCTGGAGATCACGTTCCTCGAGCCCGGCGCCGAGGCGTACGTGTTCACGTTCGGGTAGCCGGAGACAGATTTCTCCAGAGTGACCGCGTCATGCTGTGAGCTGGATAACCGCCGGTCATGGGGTGCCGGGGCGTCTCGTCTGTTGTTGGTGAGCACAACGAACGGAGACGTCGTGAAGATATTCATTGCCGGAGCGTCCGGCGCGATCGGCAGCCAGCTCGTTGCCCAACTGGTGGCGCGCGGCCACGCGGTGGTCGGCACGACCCGCTCGGCTGCCAAGACCGGCGCGCTGCGCGCGCTGGGCGCCGAACCGGTCATCGTCGACGCGCTCGACCCCGAGGCGGTGGCCGATGTGGTGGCCAGGGCCGAGCCCGAGGTGATCGTCCATCAGCTCACCGCGCTGAGCGGGCCGCCGAACTTTCGGCAGGTGAAGCGGATGGCGGCGGCTACCAACCGGTTGCGCACCGAGGGCACCGATCATCTGCTGGCCGCCGGCCGCGCCGTCGGCGTTCGCACGTTCGTGGCGCAGAGCAATGCGTCCTGGATGGAGCGCACCGGCGGGCCGGTCGTCGACGAGAACGGCCGGCTCGAGCCGAACCCGCCTGCGGACGCCGAGGCGTTGGTGGCCGCACTGCGCCACCTAGAGGACGCGGTGACCGGCATCAGCTGGGCCGACGGCATCGCGCTTCGCTACGGTGGCTTCTATGGCCCAGGGACCGGCATCGAGGCCGCGCCGGGTGCCGTCATGGGCGGGCTGATCCGCAAGCGGAGGTTTCCGATCGTCGGTGGCGGTGGTGGGGTGTGGTCGATGGTGCACATCATTGATGCCGCGTCGGCCACGGTCGCGGCCATCGAACGCGGCAAGCCCGGGATCTACCACGTCGCCGATGACGAGCCGGCGCCGGTGCGCGAATTGCTGCGGGAGCTGGCCCGCGCGCTCGGCGCCAAACCGCCGCACCGGGTACCGGCCTGGCTCGTCCGGTTGCTGGCCGGCGCGGCCGCGGTGGACATGATGACGCGGGCCCGCGGGATCTCCAGCGAGAAGGCCAAACGCGAGCTGGGCTGGACGCTGCGATACCCGAGCTGGCGCACCGGCTTCGCCGAGGGATTGGGATAGCTCGACGTGTCCGCCTCGGATCTGTACGGAGAGCTGCGACCGCGGGCGTTTGCCATCGCCTACCGGATGCTCGGCAGTGTCAGCGAGGCCGAGGACGTGGTGCAGGAGGCGTTCCTGCGGATGCACCAGACCCTGCAACGGGACGAGCGGATCGCCTCGCCGCGGGCGTACATCGCCACGCTGGTCACCCGGCTGGCCATCGACCAGCTTCGCTCGGCGCGGGCGCGGCGGGAGCGGTACGTCGGTGAGTGGCTGCCGGAGCCGCTGGTGACCGAGCCGTCACCGGCCGAGCGCGCCGAGACCGCCGACTCGCTGTCGCTGGCGTTCCTGGTGCTGTTGGAGAGCTTGTCGCCGCAGCAGCGGGCCGCGTTCCTGCTGCGCGAGGTGTTCGAGTACCCGTATGCGGAGGTCGCCGAGTTGATCGGCACCGATGTGGACAGTACGCGGCACCTGGTTGCGCGGGCCCGTAACCACGTCCGGGAGCGTCGACCGCGCTACCACGCCTCTCGGCGGCAGCGAGAAGAGCTGGCTGGGCGCTTCTTCGCCGCCGCCGAGCAGGGCGACCTGCGGGCACTGGAGGCGCTATTGGCGCAGGATGTGGCGCTGCACGGCGACGGCGGCGGCAAGGTGCCCGCGCTGGCCCGGCCAATCAACGGCCGGGAGCGTGTGGCACGGACCCTGTTGGCCGGGATGTCCGCGGCGACACGCCTCGGCGTGCGCATCCAGGTCACCGAGGTCAACGGCCAGCCCGGCGCCATGGCGTACGACCCGCAGGACCGCCTGGTCGCGGTCATCGGGCTCGACTTTGCCGACGGTCAGATCCAGACGATCCACTCCATTGCCAACCCCGACAAGCTGCGACACCTCGACCGCGTCAGCCACCTCGGTACCCGGCTGCGCGCAGGCCGCCAATCCAGCGACGACGGCTGAACCGTTGGTAGCGCCGGCGCCACGCAGTTCGCCACGGGCCACGTCCCGTGCTCGCCACTAGGCGCCGTCCGGGCAGTCGTCTCCGGCAGTTGGTTCTGCCTGTACGTCTGGACCGTCGACAAGGGCCGCACCCGTGTGGCCGAGCCGGCCGCCCAGCGCCTCGTGCACGCGACGAGCGGCCTGACCATGCGCCCGGTACCAACCACCCCGACTACGAAGATCGTCCAGCTGAACTGATACTTGTCTACTGTGCGGGGACGACCTCGTAGTGGGCGATCCAGGTATCCCTCAGGAGGTGCTCCTCGTCGGGGGTGATCACCGCTTCCTGCCAGCGCTCACCAGCAAACGCGCGGACCGATTCGACGTTTTCCCAAACTGTCACGTACACATACTCGGTAGAGGACGGATCGCGCGACCTCCCCACATGCTGGGCTACCAGTCCATTCTGTTGCGACACGAGCGGTATAGCGGTGTCACGGAGAAACGCCTCGAACTCGCTCTCCTTGCCGGGGTGGATCGTCGGCCTAAAAACGCGGATGATCACGGCCTTCTCCTCGCGTTGGCGAGCCGCACCATGCTGAGACTCTGCGCCCGGCGCGTGCGTCAAACAGGAGAGCTGACTGGCCGTCGCATTGGCCGGGATCGTGCCGGGCCGCGCAAGCGGCGTGCGCGCGCCGCGGCTTTCTACGCACCGTGTGCCTCCAGGGCATCGAGGTCTCGCTCGGCGTACAGCCGGTGCTCCCACTCTTCGTTGAGGATAACCAACAGGCATTCGCGTACTGGATAGCTGCGGGGCTCCGGCCATCCGGGCCCCTCGACCGGCTCGGTGCGGTGCCCCAGCGACTCGTCGGTCAGTGCCTCGATGACCTGGCGCACGGTGGACATGCGGTCGCGGCGCAGCTCGAGCACCGCGTCGAGCGATGGTCGTGCGTCGGTGTGTCGCGGGGCACCCCCGGCGTGTCGGGCATCTCGTCCCACGCCGCCGACGACCGAGCTCCCGGCATAGGTGTCTGCGACCACCTACGAGACCTGAGTCAAATGTGGATCGCGACGGCGTTGCGCCGCCGCGGCGGCGATTCATTAATGACTCAGGTCTCGTAGGACGCAACGGACATACCCGAGCGCTCCGCGGTGCGACGCAGATCGCTTCGGTGAGCGCCGAAGCGTTCCGCGCCTAGGGTCGAGCCGTGACGAGCGGGCTGGCGGTCCGGGACGAGCCGCAGCAGCGCACATCGACGTGGCTGCCGGTGGCGGCGATCGGCGTGTCGGTGGTGCTGTGGGCGTCGGCGTTCGTCGCGATCCGGCACGTGGGGCGGGACGTGTCGGCCGGCGGGCTCGCGCTGGGCCGGCTGCTCGTCGGCG
>DASXRQ010000104.1:0-88300 GCA_036506495.1 Micromonosporaceae bacterium
GCCGATCCAGGTCACCCTGATCCCACTGTTGACCATGTTCGTCAAGGCGCACCTCGGCGGCACGTTCTGGGCGCTGTGGCTCGCGCACTCGACGTTCGCGCTGCCACTGGCGATCTTCCTGCTGCACAACTTCATGAAGGAAGTGCCCGCGTCGCTGCTTGAGGCCGCCCGGGTCGACGGCGCCGGCCACGTCCAGATCTTCTTCAACGTCCTCATGCCGCTGCTCACCCCGGCGCTGGCCGCGTTCGGCATCTTCCAGTTCCTCTGGGTCTGGAACGACTACCTGGTCGGCCTGACGTTCGCCGGGAACGCGAACGCCCCGATGACCGTGGCGCTTGCGAACCTGAGCGGCACTCGGGGCACGGCTTGGCACCTGCTGTCGGCGGGTGCGTTCGTCTCGATCGTCGTTCCGCTGATCGTGTTCGTGTCGCTGCAGCGGTACTTCGTGCGCGGACTTCTCGCGGGCAGCGTCAAGGGGTAGAGCTGTCGACCACCCATCGCATCGACGGATACCGCGGGTTCTGCGGACGCCACCAGGTGTGCTGGGCGATCTTCATGTGCCCACCGGCCACGACCAGCGAGACGAGCGAGACGCCGTCCTCGACCACGTCGAGCCCGTTCACCCGGTAGCGAAGGCGCTGGGGCACGGTCGCCCGGACGGGGCCGACGCCGACGACCGTAATTCGCCCGGTGGTCTCGAGCGCCACGCCCGCGTCGAACATGGCGTCGAGCACGGTGTCGATCTGGTCTCCGGTCGCGGTCAGCAGCGGGTGTTCGAGGCTCTCCGCCTCGGCGAACGTCGCGCCGGGGGCCAGCGCCGCGCGTACGCCGTCGAGGTCATGGGCGTTCCAGGCCGCGGTGTACGCCTCGATGACCAGGGCGGCGTCCCGTTCGGGCCCGGACTGCCGGTGCTCCCGCCACAGCTGCCCGGCCAGCAGCGCGATGACCAGGCCGGCGAGCGCCAGCCAGACCTTGCCGCGCAGGGCGGCGGGCACCAGGTTGCGCGCGCTCGGTCCGAACTCGACCTCGGACGTCCCGAGGTCGATGTCTCGCGTGCCATCCATGGCCCACCCGCGATCCGCCGGTCTGGCGCCAGCGCCAGGTCTTGATTGTCACACCAGGTGACGAGGGCAACAAGGAGTGGGTCGCGTTGCGGACGCGCCCTCGGGCCGGCCCGGGCACACTGGTGACATGTACGAAGCCCGATGGTGGCGCAGCGCGGTCATCTACCAGGTCTACCCGCGGTCGTTCGCGGACTCCGACGGCGACGGCGTCGGCGACCTGCCGGGCATCACCGAGCGGCTGGACCATCTGGTCGACCTCGGCGTGGACGCGGTGTGGCTGTCACCGTTCTACCCTTCGCCGCAGGCGGACGCCGGGTACGACGTGTCTGACTACCGCGACGTGGATCCGCTGTTCGGGCGGCTGGAAGACGCCGACAAGCTCCTCGCCGAGGCGCACTCCCGGGAGCTGAAGGTGATCGTGGACCTAGTCCCGAACCACACCTCGAGCTCCCATCCGTGGTTTCTCGAGGCGCTGGCCGCCCCGCCCGGCAGCGGCGCCCGGCGACGGTACATCTTCCGGGACGGCCGCGGCGAGGGCGGCGAGCTGCCGCCGAACGGTTGGCAGAGCGTCTTCGGCGGGCCGGCCTGGACCCGGGTCATCGAGCCGGACGGCCGGCCGGGCCAGTGGTACCTGCACCTGTTCGACGTCGCACAGCCCGATCTCAACTGGGACGACGCTGCGGTCCGCGCGGAGTTCGCGGACATCCTCCGGTTCTGGCTCGACCGCGGCGTCGACGGCTTCCGGGTCGATGTCGCGCATGGCCTGGTCAAGCAGGCGAACCTTCCCGACTGGCACTATCCCGTCGAGCCCCTGACCGGCCCGCCCACGCAGGTGCCGCGGCCTCCGATGTGGGATCAGGACGGCGTACACGAGATCTACCGGGCCTGGCGGTCCATCGTGGACAGCTACGGCGCCGACCGGGTCCTGATCGCGGAGGCGTGGGTCGAGCCGGCGGAGCGGCTGGCGGCGTACGTCCGCCCCGACGAGATGCACCAGGCCTTCAACTTCGAGTACCTGCAGGCTTCCTGGGACGTCGAGGCGCAGCGCCAGGTCATCTCGCGGTCCCTCGCCGCCACGGACGCGGTCGGCGCGGCGACGACCTGGGTCCTGTCCAACCATGACGTGATCCGGCATGCGTCCCGGCTCGGCCTGCCGATCGGCACCCCGCTGCCGCGCGGCATCGGCCCCGGTGACGAACTGCCCGACCCGGTGCTCGGCCTCCGCCGGGCGCGCGCGGCCACGCTGCTGATGCTGGCCCTGCCCGGCTCGGCGTACCTCTACCAGGGCGAGGAGCTCGGCCTGCCCGAGCACATGACGATGCCGGACGAGGCGCGGCAGGACCCCACGTTCCACCGGTCGCACGGGGCGATGCGGGGGCGGGACGGCTGCCGGGTGCCGATCCCATGGGAGGCCTACGCGCCGTCGTACGGCTTCGGGCCGACGGCGCGGACGTGGCTGCCGCAGCCGCCGGAGTGGGCGGAGTATGCCTTGGACCGCCAGCGCGGCGTGGCCGGCTCGACCTACGAGATGTACCGGGCCGCGCTGAACCTCCGCCGCGGGCTGGCGCTCGGCCGTGGCACGCTCGGTTGGCTCGACGCGGCCGAGCACGTGCTCGCCTTCCGCAACGGCCGGACGATCGTGCTGACCAATTTCGGCCCCGACCCCGCGGGTTTGCCGGTCGGGACCCGGCCGCTGATCACCAGCGCCCCGCTGACAGAGGACGGCCGGCTCCCGCAGGACGTCACGGTCTGGCTGGAGACACCGTAGTCTCGGCGTCGCGAGCGACGGCCGCACGGGCCTGCAGCGTCGCGTGCACGTCCGCGATGTCCTTCGGCGACGTGCGCGAGGCCAGCCAGTACATCACCCCGGTCGGCACGAAGAAGATCTGGAATAGCGCGAGCCCGAGGACGTAGTTCATCGGCGGGGGGAACGCGCCGTGCAGCGCGCGGAACACGAGCCCGACCAGGCCGTTGCCGGCCGCGCGGCCCACGCCGTTGACGAGGTTGCCGAGGCTGTAGACCGTTCCGCGGTGCTCGGGCGGGTTGACGTCGACGATGAGCGCGTACCAGTTGGGGGCATTCGCCGACGTGAGCGCGAGCGCGAGGACCGCGATGAGGAAGCTCGCCGTCATTGTGGGCTCGGTGACCACGCTTAGCAGGACGGCCCGGACGACCGCGCCGCCGCTCGCGCCGTCGGAGAGGTTCACCCGCAGCGGCATGAAGAACAGCACCAGGTAGAACGGGACCGCGGCGAGGATGCCCACGGCCGCGACCAGGGCGCGTCCCCGAGGGGTACGCCGCTGCAGCCGGTCGCCGATCAGCCCGCCGGCGATGGACAGCACGCCGCCGAGCTGGAACACGGTCGCGTACACCGCACCGACCGCGACCGCGGTGTCCGCCGACAGGCCCAGATCCTCCGCCTTGCGTTGGAGCAGCACCGGCAGCCAGATCAGGGAACCGAAGGCGATCTGGGCGGTCAGGCCCTGCAGGACGAGCCAGACGTTGGTACGCCGGCCCGCGATGGACGGCAGGTCCGCCCGGCTGATCCGGTACCCGTACTCGCCGCCCGCGGCGATGATGCCGGCCAGCTCCGGTTCGCTCTGGCCCCGACGGATGCTGTACGTGAACAGGTACGCCACGGCCGCCGCCACTCCCACGCCCGTGAGTAGGACGAACGGACGCCGCCAGTCGGACGCGCCGAGCAAACCTCCGAGCATCGTGCCGGTCAGCGTGCCGACGCCCTGGGACAGCCCCCAGAAGCTCATCACGAGGCCGCGCCGGCGCGGCGAGATCAGGTCGCTGACCACGGAGAAGCCGATCGACCCCACCGCGCCGAGGCCGACGGCGGCCAGCAGCTGGGCGGCCGCGAACGCTGCGAAGCTGTGGCTCGCCGCGGTCGCTCCGGTGCCGGCCGCCCAGATCAGGGTGCCGATCATGAGCAGCGGCTTGCGCTGCGTGCGATCCCCCACGTATGCCCACGCCACCGCCGCGACGGCGCTGACCAAGTAGCTCGCGCCGACGGCCAAGCCGAGGCCGGCCGTCGAGACGTGCAGGTCGTCGCCTATCGGGCCGAGCAGCGGAGGGACCAGGCCGATCGCGACGTTGTCGAGCGAGGCCAGGACGATGAACACGACCACGCTGTAGAGCCGGTGAACCGATCCCCCGCCGATTCCCGCCACCAGCGCCCCCCACTAACCACAAACGGTTTGTGCTACAGACAGTTTGTACCGCCGATTACGAGGCGTTACGTCGGCTCGGCATGACACGTCGTTTCAAGTCCACATTCGCCGAGGTGTGTCCACGTCTCGGTGGGCGTGGATTTCGCGACATCTACACCTTGTCGAGCCTCTGGATCATGTCGTAGGGGTCGTCGGTGCCGGAAGCAGGCGTCGCAGCAGGGCCGTGAGGATCTGCGGCGCCGGGGGCGGGGAAGGTCGGCCGACCCGCAGCCAGCTTCCGCCGGGCTGGCTCGGGCCGAGCTCGCAGAGTGTCGGCAGATCCCGTCGTCGGCAGTCCCACAGCGACGACGGTAGACGGGGCGCGCACCCCCGGCGAGTCGATCGGCTACTGGTTCACCGTCAGATCGCGCGCCTCCGCGTACCGTCGCCGGACCTGAACAGCGGCGGACGCCTCGTACCGCCGGATCTCGCCGATGGTCCACGACGGTGGCTCCGGCCCACCGAGGGCGACCCAGGCGGCCTGGCGGGCGGCCCCGTCGGCGACGTACTCCCCCGGCGGGGGCACGAGGACCGGGCAGCCGAAGATGGTCGGGGCGATCTCGCGGACCGCCGCCGACCGGGCCCCGCCGCCGATCAGGATCACCCGATGCACGGCCACGCCCTGGGCGAGAAGTGCGTCGAGCCCGTCGGCCAGCGCGCAAAGCATGCCCTCGACGGCGGCGCGGGCCACGTGCGCCGACGTCGCGTTGCGCAGGGTGAGCCCGTGCAGCGCACCGGTCGACAGTGGACGGTTGGGTGTGCGCTCACCCTCCAGGTACGGCACGAGAACGAGCCCGTCCGCCCCGGCCGGCGCGGACATCGCCAGCCGGGACAGCGCGGCGTGGTCGACGCCGAGCATCGCGGCGGCGCCGTCGAGGACGCGGGCCGCGTTGAGGGTGGCCACGAGCGGCAGGAAGCGGCCGGTCGCGTCGGCGAACCCGGCGACATCGCCGGACGGGTCGGCTACGGCGGTCTCCGCGACGCTGAACACCGTCCCGGACGTGCCGATCGACACGATGACGTCGCCCGGCAGCGCGCCCACGCCCAGCGCAGCGGCGGCGTTGTCACCCGTGCCGGGGCCCAGCGCGGCGCCGACCGGGACCTCGCCGGCCGGCTCGGCCGGCGCGAGCACGACCGGCACCCGCGGCTCACGCCCGAAGGCCTGCCGGAGCAGGTCCGGTCGGTACTGTTCGGTCCGCGGCGACCAGTAGCCGGTGCCGCTCGCATCTCCCCGGTCGGTGTGCAGCGCGTCGAGCCGACCGTCCCCAGTGGACAAGCGCCAGGTCAGCCAGTCGTGCGGCAGGCACACGGCCGCCGTGCGGTCGGCGTTGCCGGGCTCGTTGTCGGCCAGCCAGCGCAGCTTCGTGACCGTGAACGAGGCGACCGGGACCAGGCCGACCGCGTCCGCCCAGACCTGCGGCCCGCCCAACTCGTCGATGAGCTCGGCGGCGGCGCCCGCGGACCGGGTGTCGTTCCACAGCAGGGCCGGCCGGACCACCCGACCGTCGTCGTCCAGGCACACCATGCCGTGCTGCTGGCCGGCGACGGACACGGCGGCCACGTCCCGCAGACCGCCCGCCTCGTCGAGCGCGCGCGTCAGGGCCGACCACCACGCATCCGGGTGCACCTCGGTGCCGTCGGGGTGCGGGGCCCGACCATCCCGCACGAGGGAGCCCGTTACGGCGTCGCGCACGACCACCTTGCACGACTGGGTCGACGAGTCGACCCCGGCGACGAGCGCCACCTCAGCCCCGTGCGCCCAACACGTGTTCGACCGCGAGCTGGTTGAGCCGGACGAAGCCGTACCCGCGCTCGGCCACGGCGTCCGGGTCGAAATCCTCGTACGCGTCGCGGTCGGCCAGCAGGTCGGCGTATGTCTCACCGTCGCCGAGGGTTGGCCGGGCCAGCTCGTCGACCTTGCTCGCGGCGAGCGCCTCGCGCACCTCGGTATCGGCACGGAACGCGGCCGCGCGCTCCTTGAGCAGCAGGTACGCGGTCATGTTGGCCGCGGCGGAGGCCCACACACCGTTGATGTCCTCGGTGCGCGACGGCTTGTAGTCGAAGTGCCGGGGCCCGTCGTACGCGGGGCCGCCGGCCGGCCCGCCGAACTCGAGGAGGTCCACGAGCGCGAACGCGTTGAGCAGGTCACCGTGCCCGAAGACCAGGTCCTGGTCGAACTTGATGCCGCGCTGGCCGTTCAGGTCGATGTGGAACAGCTTGCCGTGCCAGAGCGCCTGGGCGATGCCGTGCGCGAAGTTCAGCCCGGCCATCTGCTCATGGCCCACCTCGGGGTTGAGCCCGACCATGTCGCTGTGATCCAGGCTCGCGATGAACGCGAGCGCGTGCCCGACGGTCGGCAGCAGGATGTCTCCGCGCGGCTCGTTGGGCTTCGGTTCGAGCGCGAACCGCAGCCCGTAGCCGTTGTCGACGACGTACTGCGCGAGCGTGTCCACGGCCTCCCGGTAGCGGTCGAGAGCGGCCCGCACGTCCTTGGCGAGGTCGTACTCCGCGCCTTCCCGGCCGCCCCACATCACGTAGGTGCGGGCGCCCAGCTCCCCCGCCAGGTCGATGTTGCGCATCACCTTGCGCAGGGCGAAGCGCCGCACCCGCCGGTCGTTGCTGGTGAAGGCGCCGTCCTTGAAGACCGGGTGGGTGAACAGGTTCGTGGTGACCATCGGAACCACGAGGCCGGTCTCGGCCAGCGCCTTGCGGAACCGGGTCAGGTGCCCCTCCCGGGCCGCGTCGTCGGAGCCGAACGGCACCACATCGTCGTCGTGGAACGTCACGCCGTACGCGCCCAGCTCCGCGAGCCGATGGACCGCCTCGACCGGGTCGAGCGGCGGCCGTGTCGCATCACCGAACGGGTCGCGGGCCGGCCATCCCACCGTCCAGAGTCCGAAGGTGAAGCGGTCCGCCGGGCTGGGTTTCATCGCGGCCTCCACCGGTCGTAGGTCGTTGACCCAGACTAGTACGCGCCGCGCCGGCCCATCACCGCGCCGAATGTCTTCCAAATGATGGCCAGGTCCGCGGCGAGCGACCAGTTCTCCACGTAGTAGAGATCCAGCCGGATGCCGTCCTCGAAGGACAAGTCGGAACGCCCGCTGACCTGCCACAGGCCGGTCATGCCGGGCTTCACGAGCAGGCGGCGGGCGATGTCCCCGTCGTAGTTGGCGACCTCGGCCGGCAGCGGTGGTCGCGGGCCGACCAGGCTCATGTGTCCGAGGACGACGTTGAACAGCTGGGGCAGCTCATCCAGCGACCAGCTGCGCAGGAACCGGCCGACCCGGGTCACCCGCGGGTCGCGTCGCATCTTGAAGAGCAGGCCGTCGGTCTCGTTCCGGGCGACGAGGTGTGTCAGCATCGCGTCGGCGTTGACGACCATCGTCCGGAACTTGAACACGCCGAACTCGCGGCCGCCCCGCCCCACCCGGATCTGCCGGAAGAAGATCGGGCGCCCGGTCTCGATCAGCACGGCGGCCGCCAGAACGAGGATCAGGGGTGCGAGCACGATCACCGCGAACAGGGCCATGGCCCGGTCGACCAGTCCCTTGAACAGCTTGCGGCCGCCACGGAACTCCGGCGCCTCGACGTGGATGAGCGGGAGCCCCGCCACCGGCTTGGTGTGGATCCGTGGGCCGGCGACGTCGGTCAGCGCCGGCGCGAGCACGAGATCGATCCCGGTGCCCTCCAGCTGCCAGCCCAGTCGACGCAGCCGCGCCGCGGTCAGCTCTCCGGACCCGGTCACGGCGATGGTGTCGGCCGCGTTCGCGACCGCCGCGTCGATGACCGTGCGAAACGATCCGACGATCGGCACCCCGCCCAGCCGCTGCGGCTGCGGAGTGACCAGCGGCTCCGGCAGGCAGGCGCCGACCACCCGGTAGCCGGCGTACGGCTCGCGCTCCAGCTGGCGTACCAGCTCCAGCACGTGGGCGCCGTCGCCGACGACGACCATCTGCCGGGACCACCCGAGGCCCCTGGCTCGCTGCCGATGCAGGTGCTTGCGGATGGCGAACCGGGCCACGACGAGCGTTACCGTGCCCACGAGGAACGAGATGCCGAGGAAGCCACGTGCCACCCCGACGTCCACGAGGTACCCGATGATCGCCACCGCGCCGGCCAGCCGGAGGCTGGCCCCGGCCACGCGGCGGTATTCGTCGGCGCCGTACCCGAGCACCCGGGCGTCGTAGCAGCGCATCAGCCGCAGCGACCACAGCCACGCCAGCACGAGCCCCACGGAGACGACGCCGTACGGTATCTCCGATCCGGACGCCTGCTCCCCCTGGAAGCGCACCAGGTACCCGCTCGTGACGGCCAGGCAGATGACGAAGACGTCGACGAAGACAAGCCGCCGGACGTACGCGCGCTGCCGCGTCCGAACGGAATTGACCGCGAAGCGCGTCGCCGGCTCGACGCGTGCGGAAGACGTGAGGGTCGCGCTCGCCACCGATCCTCCCACCAAGGTGTGTGGCGGCCGGTGACACCGAACGGCCGCGAGGCCCCCCGACCCGCGGCACACGCCACGCGGCTCATATTCGACTACTCGCGGTCCGCCGTCGTCGTTTCGACGGAAAACCGTCACTTCGTTGACGGCGTTAGCGGGCCGGACGCAGCGAGATGGCCTTGAGGAAGATGTCGCCGACCTTCGCAGGATCGGTGGTCACGAACACCGCGCCGCCGGTGGTGTCCGTGATCGGCTGGAGTACGGCCGGGCTCACCGCGCCACCGATGCCGAGGAGGATGACCTGGATGGGCCGCTTCGGGTCCTTGACCTTCTTCAGCTGGGCTATCAGTTCGGCCCGCGTGAGGCCGTCGGCGTCGTCGTTGAGACCGTCGGTCAGCACGACGACCGAGTTGACCCGGCCGGGGTCCCATCCCTGCTGAACGGTCCGGTACGCGGCGAGGATCGTGTCGTATAGCCCGGTGTTCCCGGTGGGCTTGGGCTGGACCCCGTCGAGGGCGGTCTCCAGCACGGCGCGCTGGCTCGACAGCGGGCCGATCGGGACGAGCTGCCGGTAGTCCTGCTTGCCGACGAGCTCGGTGGAGAAGATCCACAGTCCGACCGCCCACGAGTCGTCGAACAGGTCCAGGCCGCGGCGGGCCGCCTCGCGCGTCACCTGGTCCCTCGTCGCGTTGCCGGCGGTCGGCACCTTCGTCAGCATCGAGCCGGACACGTCGACGACGGCGAGCATGCGGCCGGGCACGGTGACCGCGGTCCAGGTGGACAGCGCCCGATCGACCACGGCCGGGTCGGGTCCGCCCGCCGCGGTGCCCCCGCCCGCGCTTCCCGACGGGGTCGGCGCCGGCTGCGTGGCAACCGGTGAGGAGCCACCGCGCGGCATTGCGAACGCGCTGCCGGCCGAACCGTCACTCGCGCGCAGGCCCACCGCCGCGAGCATGTCCCGGAAGGTCGGTGAGGCCAGCCGCGACAGCAGTTGGTCGGCCACCTCGGCGCGCGTCGGGTCGATGCCCGGCAGGACGGTGTACGGGTAGTCGAGCGGCAGCGGCGCCGGGTCCAGGTAGAGCGCGGCGAGCCGGATCGGCGGCTCCGCCGCGTCGTACGCGATGACGGCCTGCTCGGACAGCGGCGCCGCGCTGAGCGCCGAGGCGATCGATGCTGGGTCGGTCGAGCGAGGGAACCGGGCGAGCAGGTCGTCGCGCAGGGCCGACCGGCCGGCCGCGAGGGCGCGCAGCGCGCCGGTCGTGACCTGCTGCGCGTTCGGTGCGGCGCTGGCCGCCGCGCCGAACGCGAGCAGCCCGGAGAGCCCGGACGCGTCCCGAGTGGGCTCAACGATGCCGGCGTGCAGCTGGGCGTCGGTGGACATGTGCCCCAGCAGGTCGGCCCAGGTCAGCTTCTTGGCGGGCCAGCCGAGCCGGCTCGCGACCGGCTCGGGCATCGCGACGACGACCGGGCTGCGCGCGATCGACCGGACATCCGCGACGGTGAAGCCCGAGGCCAGCGTCCGGAGCCGCATCAACCAGGTCGACGAGTCCGACACCCAGACGTCGGGGACCCCGATCGCCCCGCTTGCCCTGCCGACGCCACTCAGCGTGACGCCGTGCGCGTCGGCGATCGCCGCAGCTACGTCCGCCGGGTCCTGAGCGGCGACGGTGACGGCCACACACCGACCGTCGATCGCCGGATCGTCCCGCCTCCACCGGGAGACCATCTGCTGTAGGGCCGGGGCGATCTCGGGCGCGGCCGCGATCGACAGCCGTACCTCGCCTGTGCAGGGCGGCTTCCTCAGTTCCCGAAAGGCACCGACGCCCACCGCGGCTACGCAGAGTAACGCCACGACGACTGCGGTGGCGCGATAGCCGCGGAGGCGGTCCCGCTTGCGATGCCGCGCGAGCACAAGTCCCTATGTTTAACCAAAGCGGCCGTCCGTGCTAGGTACGTTCGGTCGAACGTTTACCCGCCCGTCACCATTCGCGTCACGGAGAGTAGTTGCAGATGTCGGTTCGAGTCGATGTGTACCGCCAGGTGGTCACCGTGATCCTGGCCAGGCCCGAGTCCCGCAACGCGGTGGACGGCCCGACGGCGGCCGCCCTCGCGGATGCGTTCCGGTCGTTCGAGGCCGACCCGGCCGCCCGCGTGGCCGTCCTGTGGGGGGAGGGCGGCACGTTCTGCTCGGGCGCTGATCTCAAGGCGATCGGTACGCCGCGCGGCAACCGCGTCGCCGCCGACGGTGACGGACCGATGGGCCCGACCCGGCTCCGCCTGTCGAAGCCGGTGATAGCGGCGGTGTCCGGGTACGCCGTGGCCGGCGGCCTGGAGCTCGCGCTCTGGTGCGACTTGCGGGTTGCCGAGCGGGACGCGGTGTTCGGGGTGTTCTGCCGGCGCTGGGGTGTGCCGTTGATCGACGGCGGGACGGTGCGGCTGCCCCGGCTCATCGGCCTGAGCCGAGCGCTCGATCTGATCCTGACCGGACGGGCCGTGCCCGCTCCCGAGGCGTACCAGATGGGACTCGTGAACCGCCTGGTGGAACCGGGCCGGGCGCGCGCCGCGGCGGAGGAGTTGGCCGCGGAGATCGCGGCCCTTCCGCAGGCCTGCCTGCGCAACGACCGCCGCTCCGCGCTCGACCAGGACGGTCGGTCCGATGTGCAGGCACTGGCGACGGAGCTGAGGCTCGGGCTGGAGTCGCTCGCCGCGGACGCGGCGCAGGGCGCCGCCCGCTTCGCCGCCGGCGAGGGCCGGCACGGCGCACCGGCCGGAGGTGTGTGAACCATCGCAAACCTGGGCACTTAGGGGAAGCGCCGATTGTCGGCGCCTGAGTGACCGGAGGGACCGATGAGACTCGAAGACGATGACATCCGCACGTCCGGTTCGGGCGGCGGAAGCGACGAAGGCATGGCGGACGGAGGGGCCAGCCCGGCCGGCCGTGACGGCGGAGCCGACGGCGGCGCCGGCGGCGGCCAGGAGGGTCCAATGGACGGCGGCGCCAACCCAAGAGCGGCGGACGGCGGGGCCGACGGCGGCGCGTCCGAGGGGCAGGAGGGGCCGGCGGACGGCGGCGCGACCCCGGGCCGGGACGACGGCGGCGCGGACAGCAGCGCGGGCTGACATGACGGCGCTGCCCGCGCCCGCCGGCGCGGCGCTGCGCCGTTGCGTGGCCCTCGATCTTCGCGAGTTCGCGCGTACGCATTGGGGGCGTGCGCCGCTGCTCTCCCGCGCCGGCGATCTCGAGGCCGCCGGGGTCGATCCGGGCTTCGACGACCTGCTCGGCGTCGACGACGTGGACGAGCTGCTGAGCCGCCGGGGTCTGCGTACCCCGTTCCTGCGGGTGGCCAAGGACGGCGAGGTGCTGCCGGCGAGCCGGTTCACCGGCAGCGGGGGTGCGGGCGCCGAGATCGGCGACCAAGTCCTCGACGAGCGCGTCTTCGACCTGTACGCGGATGGGGCGACGCTCGTGCTGCAAGGCCTGCACCGGGTATGGCCGCCGCTGGTCGACTTCACGGGACGGCTGGCCGCCGAGCTGGTCGCTCCCGTGCAGGCCAACGCGTACCTGACGCCGGCCGGCAACCGAGGGTTCGACGCCCACTACGACACCCATGACGTGTTCGTGCTGCAGGTCGCCGGGCGCAAACGGTGGCGGGTGCACGAGCCGGTGCGGTCGGACCCGCTGGAGCGCCAGCCGTGGGGCGGCCGCGTCGACGAGGTGGGAGCGGTCGCGGCGGGCCAGCCAGTCCTCGACGTCGTCCTCGAGGCCGGCGACGCCCTCTACCTACCGCGTGGCTGGGTCCACGCGGCCGATGCGCTCGGCCACCGCTGTTTGCACCTGACGCTGGGGCTACGCACCCCCACCCGCTACACGCTGGTCGAGGCGCTGCTGGCGCTCGCCGTGGAGGAGCCGGAGCTCCGCTCGGGCTTCCCGCTCGGACTGGACGTCACCGACCCGGAGGCACTCGCGCCGCAGCTGCAGGCGACGGCGAATGCCCTGCGCGAGTGGCTGGCCCGCGCCGACGCCTCGACGGTGGCGACGAAACTCGCCGCGAGTGTCTGGCCGGCGTCCCGGCCGGCTCCGATGCGCCCCCTCGCGCAGGCAGCCGCGCTCGACGGCCTGGACGCCGACACCGTCATCGCGCCGCGGCGGGGCCTGCGCTGGCGGATCGATCCGAGCGGTGCGGATCGTGTCGCGCTGCGCCTCGCCGATCGCACCGTCAGCTTCCCCGCCGGGTGCGAGCCCGCCGTGCGCGCGCTGCTGACGTCCGCCTCGATCGCGGTTCGCGACCTGCCGGGGCTCGACTCACACGATGCTCTCGTGCTGGCTCGGCGGCTGCTGCGCGAGGCGATCGCGGTACCGGCCGAGAGGCCCTGATCGAAGCGGCGCTCGCCGGCGCAGGCTGCGTTCGGCCCACCGGCGAGCCTGGGCCACTAGGTTCAGTCTCGCGGATCTTGGTGGGCCGGCCGGGGATGGTAATTCATCTCGCCGGCACGGATGGGGAGGGCCAGGCGGTTCTCCTCGGGGGCGAGCGGGCACGCCCACCGTTCGTCGTACGCACAGCTCGGGTTGTACGCGTAGTTGAAGTCGAGCCGGATGCGGTCCGCTGGGCCGACCGTTACGCCGCGACCGAACGTCCCCTTGACCGTGTCCGTGAGGTAGCGCCCCCCGCCGTACGACTCCGCGGGACTGCTCGCGTCCCGGAACGGTAGGAACAGCCCGCCGCCGTACGCCTCGATCCACCACAACGTCAGCGCCCCCCATGGCGTGGCGGCGACGCCGACGCGGCGGTATCGCACCACGCCGTCCGGACCTCCGGTGTCGATGCGGAGCTCGCCGGCCGCCGGCGCGACGGTCGCCTCCACGACGGCGGCGGGGACCTCGGGGAAGTAGCGCAGCCCGGTGAAGCTGTCGCGGTCGGCGCGCGGGATCGGCGACTGCGGGTGCGTCGCGAACAGTTCGTCCCTCGCGGCCCGAAATCCCGTCAGATCCAGATCGGAGAGGTAGAGCCGCGCGACGCGCTCCCGCCAGTCCGCGAGGTCCAGATCGTCCACCAGCCGAACGCTAACGCGAAGCACCGACGAATGTCCCGCGGGTGATTGATGATCATCGCCGTCGGGCATTTATCGGCGCGAAGGGAGGAACCTGCCCATGTCATCCGGTGCGATAGTCATCACCATCATCGTGGTCGTGCTGCTGGCGCTGCTGGCACTCGGCCTCTGGTACACCCTGCGCCGCCGTGAGCTGCGCAAACGCTTCGGACCCGAATACGACCGCGTCGTGGCCGAGAAGGACAACCGACGCGACGCCGAGCGAGAGCTGCGCGACCGCGAGCGGCAACACCGCGAGCTTGAGCTGCGTCCGCTGTCCGAGGAGTCCCACGCGCGGTACGCCGCTGGATGGGCCGACATCCAGGCCAAGTTCGTCGACGACCCGACCGCCGCGGTCGACGACGCCGACAAGCTCGTAGGGCAACTGGTGGCCGAACGCGGCTACCCGACCGACGACTACGAGGAGCAGCTCGCTCACCTATCGGTCGAACATGCCCGCACGCTGGGGCACTACCGCGACGCTCACGACATCAACCTGCGCAACCAGCGCGGCGAGGCCTCGACGGAACAGCTCCGCCAGGCGCTCGTGCATTACCGGGCGCTCTTCGGCGATCTGCTGGGGGACGAACAGGTCGGCCGACCGGACGGACAGCCGTCATCGGAGCCGTTGGCGGAGCCGTCACCGGCGCCGGCGCCGGCGCCTGAGCAGTCCGCAACACCCACCACAACGGAGGAGACGCCGCGATGAGCTACCCGAACCAGGCGCGCGATGTGCCGGCCTCGTCAACCGACGATGACGAGGGCACCGTTGACACGATGGAGCCGCGGTCCCCCGAGGACCGCGCGCCCGACACCGAAGACGCGCAGCCGAGCACGGCCGAGGCGGACGAGCCGAGCGGGCCCGAGGCAACCGAGCCGGACCGCGAACCCGATGGTGGTACGCCGACCGCCGGCCACACCGACGACCAGGCACGGCCCGTCGACGCCGTATGGTCAGCCGACTCCGAACACCGGGCCGACGAGGAACCCGCCGAGATCGAACCGGATCGCGACGCGTACGCCGAGCCGTCCACGGAGGACGAGCCGTCCACCAAGGCCGAGCCGTCGGCGGAGGCCGAGCGCTCGACCGACGCCGATCGCGACGTGTTCGCCGAGACCTCCGAGCCGTCCACCGAGGCCGAGCCCTCGGCCGAGGCCGAGCCTTCGGCGGAGGCCGAGCCGGCCACGGAGGCGGAACCGGCCACTGAGGCCGAGCCGTCCAGCGAGGCCGAGCCGTGGGCGGACGCCGAGCGTCCGAGCGACGCCGACCGCGGCGTGTTCGCCGAACCCTCCGAGCCGTCAACGGTGGGCGAGCCGTCAACGACGACCGAAGAGTCGCCGTTCCCGGCGGTCGAACCCGCCGCCGGCGAGGCGCTCGCCGAGACGGCTCCGGCCGAGGAAGTCACCGAATTGATGCCCGGGGCCGTGTCGGCGGAGCCGACCGCCGACTTCTGGCGGGACGACGTCGTCGCCGGGTTCCACGACCGCTGGCGCGCGGTGCAGCTGCGCTTTGTGGATGACCCCGAGGGCGCGGCCAACGAGGCGGCGGCCCTGGTGGGCGAGGCGGTCGACGCGCTCGCAGCGTCGTTGGCCACGCAGCGAGGCTCGCTCGACGACTGGCGCTCGGAGAGCCAAGCCTCCGATACCGAGCACCTGCGGATCGCGGTCCGTCGGTACCGTGAGTTTCTCGACCGCCTGCTCGACGTATGACGGGCCGCGGCCTCGGCGATCGTGGAACGGACGTGGGCCGGCAGGCCCGCATCCGTTCCACGATCCCTGTTAGCGGCCCGGCTGGGAGCGCGGGTTAGCCGTCGGCGAACTCGACGCGTACGCCGAGCAACCGCACCGGCCGGTCGAGCTCGAACCGGTCGAGCACCATGAGCGCGGCACGCACGACCTCGGGCACCGACGTGGTCGGCTCGGCCAGTTTGGTGATCCGCGTCTGGGTGAAGAACGGGGCGTACCGGACTTTGACCGCGACCCGGGCCACGATCCGCCCATCGGCGAATACCTCCCGGGCCAGCTCCTCCGCCAGCGTGGAGAGCGCGGCCGAGACGGCGGCCTTGTCGGGCAGGTCCGAAGCGTACGTCGTCTCCCGGCTCCGCGAGCGCGGCACCCACGGCGCGGTCGTGACCTCCGTGTCGCCGAGGCCGCGGGCCAGCGCCACCAGGTACGGGCCGGTCGTCGGGCCGAGCCGCTCCGCCAGCCACGCGGGGTCGGCGGCGGCCAGCGAGGCCACCGTGTGCAGGCCAAGCTCGTCGAGCTTCCGGGCCGTCTTGCCGCCGATGCCCCACAACGTCTCGGCCGGCAGCGGACCCAGCAGCTCCATCCAGTTCGACGCGGTCAGCCGAAAGATGCCGGCCGGCTTGGCGTACCGCACAGCCATCTTCGCCCGCAGCTTGTTGTCGCCGATCCCGATCGAACACGACAGGCCCGTCTCCGATAAGACCCGGGCCTGAATCGATCGCGCCAACCACTCCGGGTCGGAGGTGTCGGCGCCGAGATACGCCTCGTCCCAGCCCCAGACCTCGACGGCCACCGGGAACTGGCGCAGCGTGGCCATCACCCGCGCGGAGGCGGCCTCGTACGCCGGCCTGTCCGACCGCAGGAAGGCGGCGTCCGGGCACAGCCGCGCCGCGGTCAACAGCGGCATGCCGGACCGGACGCCGTACGCCCGGGCCTCGTACGACGCGGTGGCCACGACCTGGCGCCGCCGCGTCGGGTCGCCGGAGCCACCGACGATCACTGGTCGGCCGCGCAGATTGGGTCGCCGCAGCACCTCGACGGCGGCGATGAACTGGTCCAGGTCCACGTGCAGGATCCAGCTCATGTGGTGAGCGTAGAGACCGACCATTCGTGTGCCGTGCCCTCGTGCAGCCCAGCGTAGATGCGATCCCGCAGCTCGTTCGCCTCCGCCGACGTCAGTGTCCGCACGAGGTCACGCAGCACGACACGCAGCAACACGTTCTTCTGGCCCGGCCGAACGCCCATCCGCTCCCGCGCCGAGTGCGGCAGCGAGGCGTACGCCGTCTCGGCCAGGACGGCGATCTCCTCGACCGCGGCGGCGTCCGGCCCCAGCAGCTGCCGGACGCGGTCGCCCAGCAGCTCTGGGTCGAGCTCCTCGTCGACGGCGACCGACAGGTCGCGGTGCGTCGCGGGCATGCGGGAGACCTCGCGGTACGCCGACAGGTCCGTCATCTGCGCGGCGATGCGCGGATCGTCGGAGCGCAGGAGACGAATATCCGGTACGCCCTTGGCGAGCATCGCGAGCCGATCCAGGCCCAGGCCCATCGAGAGTCCGCTGGCGCCCACCGGCAGACCCGACCCGGTCAGCACCGCGGGGTGGGCGAGCCCGCACTCGCCGATCTCGACCTCCTCCCCCGCCACTCCGACGTAGATCTCCCTGCCAGCGAGGGTGTACGGGTGGGGCCCGGGCACCGTCCACCGTGGGACGCCCGGCAGCACGGCGGTGACGACGAGGTCGATCATCTCCGCCAGATCGTCCGACGAGAGCGGTGGGCCGTCGCGGCGTACCCGCCAGAGGTCGACCTGGTGGGGCTCCCCGACGTGCCGGCGGTCGATCACGTCCCGCCGGTAGCAGATGCCGGGCACGCTGAGCAGGACGTCGGCGGCGGCGGAGTTCCAGTGCGAGAGCAGCGCCGGGATGTGGGCCGTGGTGTGCGAACGCAGCATCCGCCCGTCGCCGATGTACCGGCTGTAGCGCCGGTCGCGGGTGATCGCGTCGGGTGAATACCGCAACCGGTCGTAGTTGTCGGCGACGGTGACGACCCGCGGGCCCGGGTGGCGGCGCACCGGAACCCCCCACGCGTCGGACAGGCCGCGCTCGAGACGGTCGACGACCAGCTGGACGGCGTGCGGCCCGGCGGACCGATCGGTCAGGTCGCGCAGCGCGAGCGCGCGGGCGAGCTCGTCGGGAGTGATCGTGGCGGGCATGGCTGGACCTCGCAGTCAACGAAGGGATGGATACGACGAAGCCCCGGCCGTGACCGGGGCGGGCGGATCCGCACCTGCGAGGTGCGCGCCACTCAGCGCGGCTAGGGCCGCCCTCCGGTCACCCGGGGGCGGGCAAATCGACGAGCCGAGCCACGCATACCACCGATGATGCCTCGCTGACCGCGGCCGCCACCACCCGATTGGCCGGCCGTGGCAGGATCGGCCCGTGGCCACGCGGGTGTACCTGGAGGTCGGCGGCAAGAGGGTCTTCGCGTGCTCGATCGACTGGCCCGGCTGGTGCCGCTCCGGCAAGACCGAGGAGCTGGCCCTGGACGCACTGGCGGAGTATGCGTCGCGGTACGCCATCGTGGCCAAACAGGCCGGTGTCGCATTCCCCCAGGGCGCCGACGACGCGTTCGACGTGGTGGAGCGCGTGCCCGGGTCGGCGACGACAGACTTCGGCGCGCCGGGCGCGGTGCCCAAAGGCGACGCCGAGCCGATGGGGGCGGCCGAGGCGCGCCGACAGGTGCGGCTGTTGCGCGCCGCGTGGACGACCTTCGACCGGACGGCGGCCGAATCACCTGAACGGCTGCGGAAGGGACCCCGCGGCGGCGGCCGGGACCGCGACAAGATGATCGATCACGTCCTCGGCGCGGAGTCGGCGTACGCCCGCAAGGTCGGTGTGAAACACCACCAGCCCGCCATCGACGACCGCGCGGCCATCGACGCGCTGCGAGAGGCCATCGCCGCCGTGCTCGCGCGAGCATCCGACGGTACGCCGTTGGCGCCCAACGGCTGGCCGGCCCGGTACGCGTTGCGGCGCACCGCGTGGCACGTGCTGGACCACGCGTGGGAGATGGCCGACCGCGCGCGCTAAGCCGACCCGTGGTCCTCCAGTCGGAAGCCGACCTTGAGGGTTACCTGGAAGTGCCCAATCTCGCCGTCCACCAGGTGGCCGCGTACCTCGGTCACCTGGAACCAGTCCAGGTACCGCAGTGTCTGGCGGGCCCGCGCGATCGCGTTGCGGATGGCCTGGTCGGTCGACTCGGCCGAAGAGCCGACGATCTCGGTGACCCGGTAGGTGTGGTCCATGCCGCCATTCTGGCCCGCGCCGTAGACCTCCGGTGGCGCCCGCGCTAGAGCAGCATCGGAAGTGTCAACAGGTACGCCGTGAGCAGCACGCCGCCCTCGCCGCGACCGACCCGGCGACCACGAAACAGCAGCGCCCAGGCGAGCAGCGCGACGAGGACCATCGCGGCCACGGTACCGGCGTCGATGCGCACCGCCCGGGTCGAGCGGGCGGCGAACCCGACCACCGCACCGCCGGCCAGGCTGTTGAACAGGTTGCAGCCAAGCAGGTTGCCCACCAGCAGGTCGCCCTCTCCCCGCCGCTGCGCCTGCACGCACGTGACGAGCTGGGGCAGCGATGTTCCGACCGCCACGAGCGTGGCGCCGACGACGACCTGGGGTACGCCCATCCGCACGCCCAGCTCGCCAGCGTTGTCGACGAGCAGCTGCGCGCCGGCGAAGGTGCCGGCGAGCCCCAGGGCCGTCCGGACCCCCTCCCGGACCGGTTTCGGTCGCGGGCCACCCTCGAGGAACTCGGCGACCTCGCTGGGCAGAGCCCGGTCGGGGATCTCGCGGGCCAGCCGCATCAGCATCGCGACCACGCCGACGGCGACGACCGCAAGCAGCAGGCCGGCGAGCGGGCCGAGGCGCCACGCGGCGATCACGCCGAACAGCGCGACCGCGCTGACGGCCAGGAGCGCCTCGTGGCGAACCACCGAGGAGCGCAGGACGACCGGCGCCACGAACGCCGTGACCCCCAGGATCAGGGTCAGGCCGATGATGTTCGACCCGATCAGGCTGCCGGCGGCCAGCTCGACGTCGCCCTCGGCTGCGGCGACTCCGGCGACAAGGAACCCCGGGGCGCTGGTGCCCAGTCCGATCACGACGACGCCGACGACGGCGGGTGCCACCCGGAGCTGGGCCGCGATGCGGCCGGCGCCGATGATGAGGTGATCCGCGCTCACCGTCACCAGGGCCACGCCGGCGACCGCCAGCCCGATGAGAACCCACACTCGCGTACCGTAGCGACATCACGACGCGGTGGGCATGAGCCGCTTAGGCCGTTAGAAGGTGCGGGCGCGGACGTCCGAGGACGCGCGATGCTGCGGGGCCGGCTGGCTGGGCCGGACGTGGGCGGGCATGAACAGGACGTACGCGATGCCGAGGATCAGCCCGTAGATGAGGTGCCCGGCCAGGCTCTGCCAAGCGGTGGTGTTGATGACGAACAACCCCCACCCCAGCCGCAACGGCATGAGTGTCAGACCGCCGAGAACCCACCAGATCGCGCCGTACATCAGTCCGAGCACCGCCGACGCCGCCAGTGCCTCGGCCATGAAGCCGAAGATGACGGCGTACGTGGCCCCGACGAACGCGGCGATCGCCACGTGCACGCACCAGCCCACAAACAGCGAGTCCCCCTCGGCGAGTTTGGCGACGGTGGGCAGCCAGCCCAGCCACTGCATGATCAGGCCGAACGCGACGCCGCCGGTCAGGCCGCCGAGTACCCCGCCCCCCACGCGGCACGCGAGGCCCATACCCACCTTGCCGTGGCCTTCTGTCACCGCCATGATTCGGTTCCCCCTCGTCGGTGGTAGCGCCCCGACCGGCACCGTGGGCGCCGCATCGGAACTACCGATCGATTCGACGTACGCCATTCGAGAAACGGTTCAACGGCGCGCGGACGGTTCGATCCAATAGTCGTGGAAATATAGGCAATAGCCGCAATTCATCCGAGCGGCGCCGCCGACACCCTCGCGTACGGAGGGAGGATCATGTCGCGTCGTACCCTAATGGCCGGTTACGCGGCGTGGTGGGTGGCGCTGGCCGTCGCGTACTACACCCGGCCCGGCTCGCAGGTGTGGCTGTGGGCGATCGTCGGCGCGACGGGCGCCGCCGCGGTGGCGGCGGGTGTTTGGATCAACCGCCCACGGAACCCGCGGCCCTGGGTGCTGATCTCGATCGCCTTGTTCCTCTTCACTGTGAGCGACACGTGGGGCATGTGGCTCACCGCGAGGTACGGGATCGGCAACCGGCCATTCGTCTCGGCCACGATTGTCGACCTGCTCTACCTGGCCATGTTTCTGGTGCTGACCAGCGGGCTCTACCTGCTCGCTCGGACCCGCTCGCCGGGCCAGGATCGGGCGAGCTTGCTGGACGCGATCACGCTCACGGTGGGTGTCGGTCTGCTCTCCTGGATCTACTTGATCTATCCGCGGGTAGCGGTGGACCTCACCCCGACCGAGAGGATCACTTCGGTCGCGTACCCATTGGGTGATCTTTTGATCTTGGCACTGGTCGCCCGGGTGGTCACCGCGGCGCCGTGGACGCCGACGGTCATCCTGCTCGCGATCGGCGGCGCCGGGCTGTTCGCCGGCGACATGATCTACACCATCGCCAAGCTGAACGGGAACTGGCAGAACGGAGGTCCGCTGGACCTGACCTGGATGATCTTCTACGGGACCTGGGGCGCGGCCGCCCTGCACCCGTCGAGGGCGCTGCTGACGGAGCCGCGGGTCGCCCGGCCGAGCAAGCTGTCCGCGCGCCGCCTCGTGCTGCTGACGCTCTCCTCGCTGGTCGCGCCCGTGGTGCTATTCGTGCAGGCGTTGGAGGGCCCCGTCAGCGATGGCGACGTCATCGCGATCGCCTCGGCGGTGATGTTCGTGCTCGTGCTGACCCGGCTGTACGACGCGATGGGTAGCCACCGCCGAGCCCTCGGCCGGGAGCGGGGACTGCGGGAGGCCGGAGCGTCACTGGTCGCCGCCACCGACCGACACCAGGTGACCGCGGCCATCCAGGGCGCGATGGTCCGCCTGCTGCCGCCCGACACCCGGCACCGGATCATCCTGACCGAGGCGCGGATCGGGCCATACGTCGTCCCCGTTCCGGCGGCCGGCGGGGCGACCGCGAGCAGCTTCGGCGCGCCGGCCAGCGTGGCCCCCGACGGTGCGGGCCCGGACGGGTCGGCGACTGCTGGCGCGCACCCCGCCGAGCTCTGGTACACCCGCGACCTGCCCGCGGAGCACGCGCGGCAGCTCGCGGACTTCGAGGTCGCGCTGCGCAGCCAGCTGACCCTCGGCGGCCAGGCGGATGGCGCCGCACAAGGCGGAGTGCTGCTCATCGCGGCGGATGCTGGGGTGCTCATCACGCTGCAGGACGCGGTCAACGTACTCGTCGTCCAGGCGGCGCTTGCGCTCGAGCGGATCCGGCTCAACGATGAGATCAACCGCCGCAACAGCGAGGCGTACTTCCGCACGCTCGTGCTCAATACCGCCGATGTCATCCTGATCATCGACGACGAGAATCGGATCCGGTACGCCAGCCCGTCCGCCGAGGAGGTCTTTGGCGAGCCGGACCTGACCGGCCGGCACCTGCTCGACCTCGTCGACCCGGCGGCGCGCTCCGCGGTCGAGCGACAGCTCGCCCGCGTGCGCGCCGGTACGCCGGTGAAGGACATCGACTGGGCTGTGATCGGCGCGGGCGGCATCCGGGCGCAGGCCGAGGTGTCCTGCCGGGACCTGCGCGCCGACCCGACCGTGCGCGGACTGGTGATCACGCTCCGCGATGTCACCGAGCGTCGGCGCCTCGAGGCCGAGCTGATGTACCGCGCGTATCACGACGACCTGACCGGCCTGGTCAACCGGACCTTGTTCACCGACCGGGTCACCCAGGCGGTTCGGCGCAGCCGCCGCAGTGGCGCCGTCGCGGGCGTGCTCTTCCTCGATCTGGACGACTTCAAGGTCGTCAACGACACGCTGGGCCACGCGGCCGGCGATGACCTGTTGGTCGCCGCGGCCGCGCGGCTGGCCGGGGTGCTGCGCCCGGAAGACACCGCGGCGCGGCTCGGCGGCGACGAGTTCGCGGCTCTGATCGAGGACGCACACGACCCGGTGGCGATCGAGCTGATCGCGGAACGCATCGTCGCGGCGCTCTCCGCGCCCTTCACGATCGACGACCATGTCGTGAACGGCGCGGTGAGCGTCGGAATCGCGACGACCCTCGACGCCGACGACACCGACGAGCTGCTCAAGCAGGCCGACCTGGCCCTGTACGTGGCGAAGGGGGCGGGCAAGGGCCGCTGGCGCCGCTACCAGCGGGCGCTGCACGCCGTGCTCGTGGAGAAGTTGCAGTTGCGCAGCGAGCTCGACCAGGCCGTCGCGACGGACGCGTTCAGCCTCCGGTACCAGCCGATCGTCGGACTCGTCGGCGGCGACACCGTCGGTTTCGAGGCGCTGCTCCGCTGGGATCACCCGACCCGCGGTCCGTTGCTGCCGGGCGAGTTCATCGACGTCGCCGAGGAGACCGGGCTGATCGTGCCGATCGGCAACGTCGTGCTCGAGAACGCCGTGGCGTCCGCCGTCGAGTGGCAGCGGCAGATGACGGCGGCCGCCCCGTACGTGAGCATCAACGTCTCGGCACGGCAGTTCCGCACCCCCGGGTTCGTCGACGCGGTATGCCGGCAGTTGCGCACCGGCCTGCCCGAGGGTCAGCTGATGCTCGAGATCACCGAGAGCCTGCTCCTGCGCGAGGACGAGCAGATCTGGGCCGACCTCGCCGAGCTGCGGGAGGCCGGCGTACGCGTGGCGATCGACGACTTCGGCACGGGCTACTCGTCGTTGAGCTACCTCCGTCAGGTGCCGCTGGACGTCGTGAAGATCGATCGCTCGTTCATCGACACGATCTCGTCGTCGCCGCAGCAACGTGCGCTCGTCGAGGGCATCGTCCAGCTCGCACACACCCTGGGGCTGGACGTCATCGCGGAGGGCATCGAGTCGCCGGCGGAACGGGCGATCCTGGTCGCCATCGGCTGCCCGTACGGGCAGGGCCACCTGTTCGCCGAGCCGCTCACTCGGGGCGAGGCCAGCCGTTGGCTGCTCGCCGAGCGCACGGCCGCCTAGGCGCCGAGTGGCATCTAGCCGCCGAGATGCTCGACGGCCACCCGCTTGGGGACCACCATGCGCCAGGCGTCGGTGACCAGCTCGCGCATCTCGGTCTCGTCGAGCGCGGCGAGCCACGCCTCGACCCAGTGGTAGCGCAGGTCGGCCGGGCGCGGCATGAAGAACTTGTCCGGCTCGGCCGCGACCAGCGCGGCCCGCTCCGCCTTCGGGAACCCGAAGCCCATCGACCGTTCGTCCCGCGAGAACGCGATATAGACCAGCCGGCCCACCCGGAACTTGATCCGGTCGCGGATCAGATGCTCCTCCGTGCGCGGCAGCGCCAGCGCGACTCTGCGTACATCATCGACGGTGACCATGCCCAGCAGCCTAGGCTCGGGGTGTGACCTGGCTGGACGTCGTGGGCTGGGCGGGCTCGGCGCTGCTGGTCTGGTCGCTGCTGCAGACCCGGATCCTGCGCCTGCGCCTGCTCAACCTCGTCGGCTGCCTGGTGCTGATCTTCTTCAACGGCGCGCTGCGGGTGTGGCCCATGGTCGGGCTGAACGTCGTGCTGGCCATCATCAACGTCGTCTACCTGCGCAGGCTGTGGAAGACGCGGCACGACGACCGCGCGTACGCCGTCGTGGAGGTCGCCACCGACGACGAGTACCTCGCGCACGTGCTGCACGTACACCGCGCCGAGATCGCCCGGTTCAACCCCGCCTTCGAGTGGGACGGCGGCGGATCGGACCGGTCGGCCTTTCTGGTGGTACGCGGGGACGAGACCGTCGGCGTCGTGGTGGTGCGGCCGTTCGGTGACGGCGTCGCGCAGGTGGAGCTGGACTACGTGACCAAGCGGTTCCGCGACTTCACTCCCGGCGAGTTCGTGTACCGGCGCAGCCAGTGGTTCACCGACCGGGGCTTCCGGCGCGTGGTGTCACCACCGGGCATGGTGGCGCCGTACTACGAACACCTCGGCTTCCGGCGCGAGGGCGATACCTACGTGCTCGACCTGACCCAACCCGACGTCAGCCGCCGCTGACCGGGCTCGCATCGAAAATCGGTCGCGGGACGCCGGCCGACGGCGTTTCCTGGTCTGGTGGACTTGACCTGGCTGGATCCGCACCGCCTCGACCCCCGCGACGTGGCCGAGGCGGTCGGGGTGCTGGAGGCCGCCCGGCAGCTGGACACGCCGCACGAGCCCAGCCAGACCGTGGCGTTGTTCACCGCCGATCTGCGATACGGCTGGGACGGCAACCCCTCCCTGGTCGCAGTCGCCCGGAACGCCCGCGGCCGGGTCTGCGGGGTCCTCGACGTTCACCTCCCGACCTGGGACAACACCCACCTCGGCATGGTGTGGCCGACGGTGGATCCGGCCGCCCGCCGGCAGGGACTCGGCACGGCGCTGTTCGAGGCCGGGGTCGACCGGGTCCGCGCCGACGGCCGTTCGCTCGTGGTTGTCTTCGGGCACGACCAGCCCGCGACAACCGGCTTCGCGAAGGCGGTGGGTCTCGACCCGGCGTCCGAGGAGGTCCAGCGCCGGCAGGACCTGCGCGGCCTGGACTGGGAGCGTCTGGACCGGGAGTATGCGGCGGCCGCCGAGCGTGCCACCGACTACGAGCTGGTCCGCGTGTCCGGGCCGACGCCGGAGGAGATGCTCGCGGACGTGGCCCGGATGACGGCGGCCATCAACGACGCGCCGACCGACGATCTGGCGGTCGAGGACGAGGTCTTCACGCCCGAGCGGATCCGCGCGTTCGACGCCGCCCGCGCCGCCCAGGCGCGCCGGATTCACCGGCTCATCGCCCGCCACAAGGGCACGGGCGCACTCGTCGGCCACACGATGGTCGGTGTGGACAGTGAGCGTCCGTGGCTCGGCCACCAATACGACACGAGCGTGACGCGCGCGCACCGCGGACACCGCCTCGGCGTGCTCCTCAAGATCGGGATGCTGCGGTGGTTGGCAGTCGAGGAGCCCCAGCTGCACACGCTCGACACCTGGAACGCCGCCTCCAACGACCACATGATCGCGGTAAACGAGCTGCTCGGCTACCGTGTGATCGCCCGCAGCACCGGCTGGCAGAAGCGGCTCTGACCCGGCCGCAAGCCGCTAGAAGATCTTGGCAACGTCCCGCGCACGGGCGTGGGCGGCGCGGCGGCCGACGTCCGGTTCGGCCGTCGCGAGGTCCGGCCGGAAAAAGACCTCGTCGATGTCGGCGACGCCCGCCCAGCGGAGCCAGCCCGCGAAGTAGGGCGCCTGGAAGTCGACGCCGAACGACGGCGGCCGGCCCTCGCCGTAGACCGCACTCGTATAGATCACCGCGGCCTTCCTGCCCTGGAGGAGGCCGGTGTAGCCGTGCTCGGCGTCGAACGAGAACGCCATGCCGGGCTGACTGACGACGTCGATGAACTGCTTGAGGACGTACGGCACACCGTGGTTCCACATCGGGATGCTGAACAGGTAGCGGTCGGCGGCGTTGAAGCGGGCGAACGTCAACTCGACGCCCTGCCAGGCCGCGGCAGCCTCGCTCGTGGGCTCTTCGCCACCGAAGATCGCCATCTTCGCCGCGGCTGCGGCCGGACCGAACGGCGGCAGCGCTCCGTCGTCCCACAGGTTCCAGCTCTCTACGGTCGCCGCCGGGTGGGTGTCCCGGTACGTCTCCAGAAAAGTCCGGGCGATTGCCAGGGACTCGGACGCGACGCCGCGCGGCGACGCCGATATGTGCAGCAGCGTGGTCATTTCATCCTCCACCGAATTGGACTACAGTCCGGTTATGGCCCGAGACGTTACCGGACCGCGGTCCAGTTACGCCAGGGCGGCCGAGGATCTCCTTTTGTTGCGCGCGTCACCACCCCGGGAGCGCGCCGACGCCGCCCGGAACCGGGCGGCCGTGCTCGACGCCGCGGCCGGGTTGTTTCGGCGCCACGGCGTGAACGCGGTCTCCATGGACGCGGTCGCGACCGCGGCCGGGGTCGGGAAGGGGACGCTGTTCCGGCGGTTCGGCGACAAGGCCGGACTGGCCGTCGCGCTGCTCGACGCCCGCGAGCGGGAGCTCCAGGACGCGATCATCTTTGGAGCCGCCCCGCTCGGACCGGGCAAGCCCGGCGACGAGCCTGGCCAAAGCGACCGACTGCGCGCGTTCGTCGATGCCTACCTCGACTACGCGCTCGCCCACCTGGACCTCCTGCGGATGTCCGAGACCGGGTCACCGGGGGCGCGGTACCGGGTCGGCGCGTACCGCTTCTGGCACCACCATGTCGCCCTGCTGCTCGCACACCGCGCGGATGCCGACGCCGACGCGCACGCACTGCTCGCCCCGCTCGCCGCGGAACACCTGCGCGCCGCCGTGGCCGAGCTGGGCGAGGCACGGGTACGCCGGAGCATGCGCGCCCTCGCAGACGCGCTCGTCGCCGACTGAACCCGGCGAACACGCGGTGCCGCGGCGCCGGGTGCGGCATGCTCGACGGGTGCTCGACGACCTGCGCGTCGCCCGCGTACCGCTCGTCCCCGAGATCCGGCTGCACCTGGCCGAGGACGCGGTCGTGTGGTGGGCCCGGCTGGAGGCCGAGGCGGGCACCCGGCTGGAGCCGCCGTTCTGGGCCTCCGCCTGGTACGGCGGCCAGGCGGTCGCCCGCTACGTGCTGGACCATCCCGCGACCGTGGCCGGCCGCCGGGTGCTGGACCTGGCGTCCGGATCGGGCCTGGCCGCGATCGCCGCTGCCCGCGCGGGCGCCGCGTCCGTGACCGCGAACGACATTGACCCGTACGCCGTCGCGGCCATCGGGCTCAACGCCGAGCTGAACGGCGTGCAGGTGACCGCGTCCGACCGCGATCTGCTCGATGGTGACGGCGGGGACGCGGAGGTCGTGCTGGCGGGCGACGTCTTCTACAGCGAGGCCATGGCTCGGCGTGTGACGGCGTTCGTGGACCGCGTTGCCGCCCGGGGCGGCGACGTGCTCGTGGGTGATCCGGGACGGGCGTTCCTGCCACGCGACGGGCTGGACGTCGTGGCGAGCTACGCCGCCCCAACCGAGGCCGGGTTCGCCGACTCGGAGCTGACCGAGGTCCACGTCCTGCGCCCGCGGCGCGGGGTGGTGCCTATTCTCGGTCCATGACCTCACCGGACCCCGACGAGCGGACCCGGCAGATCGCCGCGGGGTCGTTGGGGGACGACGATCCGACGCGCTGGTTCGAGCGTCTGTACGCCGCGGCCGAACAGGGCGACGCCGTCGTCCCGTGGGACCGATGGACGCCGCAGCAGTTGCTCGTCGACTGGGCTGCCTCCCGTGACCTGGTGGGGGCCGGACGGAAGGCCGTCGTCGTGGGCAGCGGGTACGGCCGCGACGCCGAGTACATCGCCGGACTCGGGTTCCGCACGGTCGCGTTCGACGTCTCGCAGACCGCTGTGGACGCTACCCGCCGCCGGTTCCCGGACTCGGAGGTCAAGTACGTCACGGCGAACGTGCTCGACCTGCCCGCCGAGTGGCGCGGGAAATTCGACCTCGTCGTCGAGAGCATCACGGTCCAGTCCCTCCCGCCGGAGCTCCACCGCCAGGCGATCGACCAGATTGGACAGTTGGTCGCCCCCGGCGGCACGCTCATCGTGATCGCGGCGGCCCGGGAGGACGGGGAGTCGGTTCAGCAACCGCCATGGCCGCTCACCCGGGCCGAGATCGAGGCGTTCGCGACCGGTGGCCTGCACGCCGGACGCATCGAGGACATCCCGGACACTACCGAGCCCGGACTGCGCCGCTGGCGGGCGGAGTTCGAGCGCCCGCGCTAGCACCGGGCCGACCCGCCCCGCGACCGTCGCCCGGCTTGCTCACCCAACTCTGACGGAGTTGGGGCACCCGACGGACGCTGACCGCCCAACTCTGACGGAGTTGGGGCACCCGACGGACGCTGACCACCCAACTCTGACGGAGTTGCGCAGCCGGCGGCCCACCGGCACCGAGGATACGTAGATCGCCTGCGCGAGGCGCCGTGCCTACCGCCCGCCCGTGAATGGAGGTTCGCCATCCTTGAGTGGGCGGAACCGCAGGGCCGACCACACATTGTCGACGGCGACCTGGCCGATCGGGCGCAGCCCGTACTCGGCGAGGTTCGGCCACAGGCTGTCGCGGTTGATGTCCGAGCGTCCGGCCTTGGGATACGCGACCCAGAGCGTGTCCGGCCGGGTCAGTTTGCCGCCGTGGCGCTGGAGGATGGAGCGCAGCGAGGCTGCGTCGCGAGCGAACACCACCGCGGTGTTCGCGCTCTCGAGCTCCTCCACGTGGCGAGCCCCCGCGGGCAGGGGTTCGAGGAGGTCGCGGTGTCCGGCCTCCGACACCCAGACCGCCGAGTCAGGCTCAATCAGCAGCTTCTCGGCGACGGTCTTCGCGCTCACATCACCCTCCGCACCCTCCGCGCTACTTCTCGGCCGGCCCGTAGGTCAGCAGGAGCACGCCGTTGCTGAACGGCTTGGCGTCGAGCAGCTTCAGCGGAACCTGCTCGCTGTCGGCGAACAGGCGCTTGCCGGAACCGACGACGATCGGGTGCACCAGCAGCTGAAGCTCGTCGATCAGACCGTCTCGCAGCAACGATCGGACCAGCGCCGCACTGCCGATGATCGCGATGTTCTTGCCCGGCTCCTGCTTGAGCTTGGTCAGCTCCGCCGCGACGTTCCCCTTGATCAAGGTCGAGTTCTGCCACTCGTCGGTGCTGTCCAGAGTCGTCGAGACGACGTACTTGGGCGTGTCGTTCATGAAGCCCGCCGGCTCGTCCTCGGTCTCCTCCTGGTTGGGCCAGAAGGCCGCGAACTCCTGGTACGTCTTCCGGCCGAGCAGCATGGCATCCGAGGCGGCCTGCTGGGCGCCGACGGCCTGCCCCATCTCCTCATTGAAGTACGGGAAGTGCCACTTCTCCGGCGACTCGATGACGCCGTCGAGCGATATGAACTCCGACGCGACGATCTTCCTCATCGTGACTCCTCCAGTCGTGGTGACCCGGTCCACCCTCCCACCGACAGGAGAACTTGTCAAGACGGGTGCCGTTGTCCGAGGCGTACGAGAGAATGGCAGTTGTGAGCCGCCCCGCCGTACCTCTGACGCGGCACCTGCTGCGCGTTCGCGACCTGATGGATCGCGCGTACGCCGAGCCCCTGGACATCTCGACGCTCGCTCGCCGCGCGTGCCTGTCGCGGGCGCACTTCATCCGCACGTTCAAGGACACGTTCGGCGAGTCCCCACACCGCTACCTGATGACGCGCCGGCTCGAACGTGCCAAGGCGCTGCTGCGCGCCGGAGAGCTGTCGGTGACCGAGGTGTGCCTCGCGGTGGGCTTCACGAGTCTGGGCTCGTTCAGCACCCAGTTCCGTCGGTTCGTCGGGGACAGCCCCAACGGGTACGCCAAGCGGCACGCCCACTCGCCCGCCGAACTGGACAGGATCCCGAGCTGCTACGTGCGGATGCGGACCCGTCCGACGCTTTGAGCCTTTTCGAGAAGCAGGGCCGCAAACGCCTTCCTACGCTTGTGGCAGCGGAAGATCACGGAGGCTTTGATGATCACAGGTGTTGCGCTCGTTTGCGTGTACGTCGGCGACTACGACAAGGCGTACGACTTCTACGTCAACACGCTCGGGTTCGAGGTAGGCATGGACGCGCCCATGGAGGGCGGCGGCCGCTGGCTCGTGGTGCACTCGCCAGCGCAGCCGGAGGTGCCCATCATGCTCGTCGTGCCGGAACCGCCCCTCATGGACGCGGCGACGGCCAAACAGGTGCATGCACTGCTCGCCACCGGGTTCCTCGGTCCCGGCGCGCTGGCCACCGACGACTGCCGTGCGACATACGAGGACCTGCTGGCCAAGGGCGTGGAGTTCATCGAGGAGCCGAGTGAGCGGTTCTACGGCATCGACGCGGCCTTCCGCGATCCGTTCGGCAACCACTGGCGACTCACCCAGACGAGGAGGCTGTCGTGACAGTAGAGTCACTGCGCTCCACCGACGGCACGTCGATCGCCTTCGAGTGGGTCGGCACCGGTCCGGCGCTCGTGCTCGTGGATGGCGCGATGTGTTTCCGCGGGTTCGGGCCGATGGGACCGCTCGCCGCGCTGCTGGCGGACGAGTTCACCGTGTTCACGTACGACCGGCGCGGCCGCGGGCAGAGCACCGACACCCAGCCGTACGCCATCGAGCGCGAGGTGGACGACCTGGCCGCGCTCGTCGAGGCGGCCGGCGGGTCGGCGTACGCCTACGGGGTCTCCTCGGGCGCGGTGCTGGCCCTGCTCGCGGCCGAGCGGGGCGTGGACATGCCGAGGCTGGGGCTGTTCGAGCCGCCGCTCGGCGTGCAGCAGTCGAACCTCCCTGCCGAGCTGGCGGAACTCGTCGCGGCCGGCCGCCGCGGTGACGCCGTTGAGCACTTCCAGCGCTCGATCGGCATCCCGGCCGAGGCGGTCGAAGGCATGCGGAACGCGCCGTTCCGGCCGGCGCTGGAGGCGATCGCGCCGACGCTCGTGTACGACACGACTATCGCCGCGTCGGTGCCGGTCGCACGGCTGGCCGCGATCGCGACTCCCGCGCTGGTCATCGACAGCGCCGCCAGCACCGGCGGGCTGCGCGACGCCGCGGCGGCGGTGGCCGACGCCCTGCCGAACGGCCGGCGCCTCAGCCTGAAGGGCGAGTTCCACGACGTGCCCGCAGACGTCCTCACACCCGTGCTGACGGAGTTCTTCGGCGGCCGGTGAGCCCGTCGCCGTGACATCTGTCATGCGGAGGTGGTGATGCGCGGCATGAGTCGCGGCACCCCCGCTCGGCGACCGTAGGTGCATGACCTTCGTAGAGACCCAGGACCGGTACGCCACGGCGGCTCACGCCGCCGACCGATACCCGGCGATCGAGATCCGGGATGCCGTCAAGACGTTCGGCAGCGTCGTTGCGGTCGACGGCGTCTCCCTGTCCATCCAGCCGGGCGAGATCGTCGCGCTGTTGGGACCCAACGGTGCCGGCAAGACCACGACGATCGACATACTCCTCGGCCTGTCCCGGCCCACCCGCGGCGCGGTCTCGGTCTACGGCATGTCGCCGCGGGCCGCCGTCGCGCGCGGCCTCGTGTCCGCGGTGATGCAGACCGGCGGACTGCTCAAGGACTACACGGTCGCGGAGACCGTCCGCCTGACCGCCTCCCTGTTCGCTTCCGGCCGACCGGTCGAGGAACTGCTCGACCGTGCCGGCATCGCGGACATCGCGAACCGCCGCGTCGGCGCCTGCTCCGGCGGCCAGCAGCAGCGGCTGCGGTTCGCAATGGCGCTGGCGCCCAATCCCGACCTGCTCATCCTCGACGAGCCCACCACCGGCATGGACGTCGAGGGCCGCCGCGACTTCTGGGCCGCCATCCGCGCCGACGCAGCCGCCGGCCGCACGGTCGTCTTCGCCACCCACTACCTCGCCGAGGCCGACGAGCACGCCGACCGGATCGTGTTCATCCGCAAGGGTCAGGTCGTCGCGGACGGCACGCCGTCGCAGATCAAGAGCCTCGGCAGTGGGCGCACGGTCCGGGCCACCCTGGCGGGCGCATCCTCCCGGGACCTGACCGGCATCCCCGGCGCCAGCTCGGTCGAGGTCCGCGGCGACACGCTGATCGTGCAGGCACACGACTCGGACGCGGTCGCGCGGCACCTGCTCACGACCACGACAGCCCGCGACCTGGAGATCACTTCCCGCAACATCGAGGACGCGTTCATCGCGTTGACGATCGACGACGACACGGAGGCGACTGACCGATGACCGCTCCTGCTATCGCGACAATCGACGGCCGGTCCCTGCCCCGCTGGGGTGGGTTCTCGGCGACGTTCCTGGGCCTGGAGCTCCGGCGGCTGCTTCGCAACCGGCGCGTGGTGATCTTCACCCTCGTCGTGCCGCCCGTGTTCTTCCTGCTGTTCGGTACGAACGCGAACAACAAGACCGAGGTCGTCGGGCACGGCAACGTGACGGCGTACGTGATGATCAGCCTGGCGATCTACGGCGCGATGCTGGCGACGACGAGCGGCGGCGCGTCCGTGTCCTTGGAACGGGCAGTCGGCTGGAGCCGGCAGCTGCGGCTCACGCCGCTGCGGCCCGCGGCGTACGTCGGGGTCAAGCTGCTTGTGGCCATGGCGCTCGGCCTGATGTCGGTGGTCGCGACGTACGCCGTCGGGTCCGCCAGCGGTGCGCACATGCCGTGGTACGTCTGGGTCGAGACCGGCCTGCTCGCCTGGCTGTGTGCCCTGGTGTTCGCCGCGTTCGGACTGTTCATGGGGTACCTGCTGCCGGGCGAGAACGTCATGCAGATCCTGGGCCCGGTCCTCGCGTTGCTCGCATTCGCAGGTGGGCTGTTCGTCCCCGTCGACCAGATGGGCCACACGTTCGCGACGCTCGCCAAGTTCACCCCGGCGTACGGCGTCGGCGAGATCGCCCGGTACCCGCTGACCGGCGACGGTTCGATCGGCATCGCCATTGTGAACGTCGCCGTTTGGACCTTGGTGTTCTGCCTCGGCGCCGCCTGGCGGTTCCGTCGCGACACCAAGCGGGTATGACGGCGACCCCGGTCGCCCGCGACGATAGCGTTGGTCGCATGAGCAGCTCCACCTCCGGTGCGGGGCGCGCGGACGCGCCCCGCTTCGGGCCGATGTGGCTGTTCGCCGCGATCTGGCTGTTCTACCTCAGCGAAACCCTGCAGGCGCTGATTCGCGAGGCGACCGGCTGGCGGCGCGCGATCGGGCTGGCCGCGCTCGCCGCCTTCTGCGTGCTCTACCTCTACGGGGTCTCCCGCGGCCGCCGGGGTCGGCTGACCGGCCGGGTGACGCCGCTGCGGCAGCGCTGGAGCATCCTCGCCGGACTCGCGGCGCTGACCATCATGATGGTGCCGGGCGCTCGGTTCCACGCGCTGGCGGCGGCCGTGTTCATCGCCGCGGCCGCCGCGCTGAGCCTGCCCGTGCGGCAGGCGGTGGTCGCGGTCGTCGCGATCTTCGCGCTCGCCGAGGCACTGCCCTACTTCGTCCCCGGGTGGAGTGATAACGGATACGGCCTCGCGGTCGCGCTCGCCGGACTCGCGGTGTGGGGGCTGCGCACCGTCATGGACCGCAACCAGCGGCTGGTCGACGCCGAACGCCGGCTGGCCGCCGGCGCCGTCGAGGAGGAACGCTCGCGGATCGCGGCGGACCTGCACGACATCCTCGGCCACTCGCTCACAGTCATCACGATGAAGGCCGAGCTCGCCGGGCGGCTCCTCGATGTCGACCTGGACCGCGCGCGTACCGAGCTGAAGGACCTGGAGAACCTGTCCCGGGACGCGCTCGCCGACGTGCGGTCGACCGCCCTGGGCCTGCGCGGGGTGTCGCTGCCCGGCGAGATAGCCGCGGCCCGCGCGGCACTCGACGCGGCCGGCGTCGACGCCGACCTGCCCTCGGTCGCCGACGAGGTGCCGAGCCGGTGGCGGGAGCTGTTCGCCTGGACGATCCGGGAGGCGGTGACCAATGTGGTACGCCACAGCGGCGCGTCCCGGGCCACCGTGCGCATCACGCCGCGCAGCGTCGAGGTGCTCGACAACGGCCGAGGGCAGTCGGCCGCGGCCAGCGACACCGGACAGGGCCTTGATGGATTGCGGCAGCGGGCCATGGCCGCGGGCGCCGCCATCGAGGTCGGCGACCGGCCGGGCGGAGGTTTCCGCGTGTACGTGGAGGTGCCGGCATGAGGGATGCCGCCACGGCGCGGATCCGGTTGTTGATCGCCGACGACCAGGCACTCGTTCGCGGCGCGCTGGCCGCCCTGCTCGAGCTCGAGCCGGACCTCGAGGTCGTCGCGGAGGTCGGTCGCGGCGACCTGGTGGTGGATGCGGCCCGCGCCAACCGTGCGGACGTGGCGTTGCTCGACATCGAGATGCCGGGCCTGGACGGGGTGGCTGCGACCCGCGAGCTGAGGGCCGCCGTCCCCGGCTGCCGCGTGCTGATGGTGACGACGTTCGGCCGCCCTGGCTACCTGCGCCAGGCGATGGCGGCGGGCGCCAGTGGCTTCGTCGTCAAGGACACACCCGCTCGTCAGCTCGCGGATGCCGTGCGGCGGGTCCATCGGGGACTTCGGGTGGTGGATCCCACGCTGGCCGCGGAGTCCCTCGCCCGTGGCGAATCGCCGTTGACGCTCCGCGAGAGCGAGGTGCTTCGCGCTGCGGCCGACGGGAAGACGGCCGCCGACGTGGCGGCCGAGCTGCACCTGTCGGAGGGCACGGTCCGCAACTACCTGTCCAGCGCGATCGCCAAGACCGGAGCGCGGACGCGCGCCGAGGCTGTTCGCCTCGCCCTCGAGCAGGGCTGGCTACTCGGCTGAGCGGGCCCGGTCTGACCGGTGTGCCTCCCGCCAGAGCACGGCGCCGATCCAGACGAGGCCCGCGGCCACTACCGCGCCGTGGATCATGCGCACCACGGCCGGGGCGTAGAACTGCGGGATGAACAGGGCCATGCCGACCGCGAACGGAATTCCGCTGTATCGGGGCAGCACCGACGAGCGCCAGATCGCGATCGAGACCAGGATCGCGCCGACCCCAAGCAGTGCGAGGCCCAGCGCGAAGACGGTGGCGCCGACCGGGTGGCTCCGCACCGCGTCGGCGAGGTCGACCAGGTCGATGCTCCGGTCTTTCTTGGCCTTCGTGGCGATCGCGTTGAGCGCAAAGTCCTCGCCACCGTAGTACGTCAGGGTCAGCCCGGACCCGACCCAGGCGACCACGACCGCGAGAAAGGCGAGCCGCTCCACGCGGGTCCGGCCGACCGCATACCAGAGCGCGAGCAGGCCGAGCGGGATCAGGATGAAGCCGATCATCGCGAAGAGGTGGGCCGCTACCCACGCCCCGGACGACATCGACCTGATCGCACCGTCCTCTGTCGACTCATCGTGGTATGGCCGCACCGTCGGGTACAGAATGAACAACACGCCGGCAACGGCGAGCGCCGCAGCACCGAGGCGTACGCGGGTCGCGGATCCGAGCATGCGGAGCAGACTAGCCTGGGCGCGAGGGAGGCAGATGGCAAAACTGACTATCGGGGTCAACCTGCCGACATCGGCGGCGCCGGGCGCCGATCCGGTCGCCGATGCCATGCGGGCCGAGCGGCTGGGGTTCGACTTCGTCTCCTCCTCCGATCACCCGTGCGGCGCGCAGCCGACGTTCGAGACCTGGACGATGCTCGCGTGGGTCGCCGCGGCTACCTCGCGCATCCGCATCGCCACCCGGGTGCTCGGAGTCCCGTACCGGCCGCCGCCGATGGTCGCCAAGATGGCGGAGACGCTCGACCGGCTCTCGGGCGGCCGGCTGATTCTCGGGCTGGGCGGGGGGTTCTCGGACGACGAGTTCCGCGCCTTCGGGCTCCGCGTGCCCTCCCCACGCGACAAGGTGGACGGGCTGGAAGAGGCGATCCGCATCATCCGGGGGCTGTGGTCGGAGCGGGCCTTCACCTTCCACGGACGGCTGTTCCACACCGAGGTCGCCGATGTCGAACCCAAGCCGGAACACCGCATCCCGATCTGGCTCGGCACGTACGGTCCCCGAGCCCTCCAGGTGACCGGGCGGCTCGCCGATGGATGGATCCCGTCGCTGGGATTCGCGCCGCCGGAAGAGGTCACCGGCATGCGGGCCAAGGTCATGGCGGCCGCCCGCGCCGCGGGGCGCGACCCGGAGGAGATCACCTGTGCGTACAACGTTCAGGTCCGCGTCGACGAGCGCCGCGCCGAGCGGGCCTCGATCGTGTCGGGACCGCCGGGCGCCGTTGCCGACCAACTCGCCGGGTTCGTTGGGCTCGGGTTCGGCGCGCTGAACCTAATGCCGTCCGGGCCGGACGCGAGCGAACAGGTCGAGCGGCTCGCCGAGGAGGTCGTGCCGGCCGTCCGTGCTGCCGCCTCTTGATTGCGTCTCCACATTTCATCTTGACAGTGGCAAGATGACATGCCAATGTGGGAGGTGGACGTAAGGAGGCGCACGATGTCGAACGAGCTGGAGCGCGTGGGTACCGCCGAGCGGGAGGCGGCCGCGGCGGTCCTCTCCGACGCCGCCGCCGAGGGTTACCTCGACACCGACGAGTTCGCGGAGCGTTCCGCGGCCACGTACGCGGCCCGCACCCGCGCCGATCTCGACCGTGCCCTGGCCGAGCTGCCGGCGGGATGGATGCGGGCGCGAGTCAGGACCGGCCGGCGTGAGCGGCACGCCGCGGCGGCGCGGCTGGGCATGCGACTGCACCTCGTCGCGTACCTGGCCGGGTCTCTGCTGATGATCGGCATCTGGCTGACCGTCGGCATGACCGCTGGCGCCTGGTACCCGTGGCCGATCTGGCCGATCCTCGGCTGGGGTCTCGGCCTGGCCGGTCACGTCGTGCCGGTGAGCCTCGCCGTGCGCCGGCTCGTCAGCCGGTAGGGCCCTGGTTCAGGCAGAGAGCCGGAACGGCGGGTACCTGTCCGTGACGAGCGTGAACGCGTAACCGATCACGCGGTTGTGCCAACGGATGACGCCCTCGACGAAGTCGAACAGACCACGCGGATACGAGCCCGTGAACAGGATCGCGAACCAGGCCACGACGACGGCGACGAACGCGCCTATATCCAAGAAGAACAGCACGATGTAGTGCGGGATCGCCAGCAGCCACTTGACGAGCGGAAGCCACCGGTTGAGGTCGCGGGCGGCGTCCGGGTACTGGTAGTCCAGGTGCACCGACTGTTCGTCGTCGGTGGCTGGGTACCGGTCGTCCATCAGGGCCAGGTACGCCGTGACCCGGGTGCCGAACCGCTGCAGCTGGAGGTTCCAGTCGAACCACCACCGCGGGTACTTGGTCCGGAACAGGATCATCAGCAGCGGCCCGAAGAACAGTAGCCCGCCGGCGCCCGCTGCCACAGCCGTCGTGTTGTCGCCGTACGACATCTGCCACGTCCCGCCCGCGACCGTGCCCAGCAGAATCAGGATCGGAATGGCCACGAAGATGCGGAAGCCGGTGGTCAGTCGGTTCAGCGGACGATCCGGGTAGTCCACCGAGAACTGGACCGGGTATGGCGTCGGTTCCATGAGTACCTCCTAGGTTTCGCCGATCCGCGCCGACTGCCATCTTTGCGGTCCGGCGGCTCGTCCACATGCGACTCGCCGTAATCCAGCGCGACCTCTGTGAGCGCTTCGACCATTGTCGATCATTGACCCTTCTCGGTCAGCCTGCAAGCATGTCGATGGCTCTATGCCTACGAGGCGTGCGAGCCCGACCGGATCCCTAACCTCCGGGGAGGAACACATGAGAAGCATTCGACGGACCGCGCTGGCCACGGCGACGGCCCTCCTGGCGGTCGGTACCGCGCTGGCGGTGACGCCCGCAGAGGCCGCCAGCACACCGCTTGGCGTCGACGGAGCGGCGGCGCAGGCCCGGTCCCTCGGCACCGCCCGCACCGCCGGTGGGTACCTCGACGCCAGTGGTCGCATGGTCATCAACGTGACCGACTCCCGGGCCGCCGCGCAGGTCCGCGCCGCGGGCGCGGTGGCCCGGCTCGTGAGCCGTAGCTCGGCCCAGCTCGCGCAGGTCCAGGCGCGTCTGGACACCGGCGTCGCCGGCACCGCCTGGTCCGCGGACCCCGTCGGCAACCAGGTCCTCGTCCAGGTCGACCCGACTGTCACCGGCCGCGCGCTCGCCAGCCTCCGGGCCGCGGTGGCCCGTTCGGGTGGGGCCGCCCGCATCGAGTACCTCCGCGCGGAGTTGCGCCCGCTCATCTCCGGCGGTGACGCCATCTACGGCAGCCAGTACCGGTGCTCGCTCGGGTTCAACGTCCGGAGCGGCAACACCTACTTCTTCCTGACCGCCGGACACTGCACGGATCTGGCCACCGAGTGGTTCTCCAATGCCAACCACACCACCAAGCTCGGCGACCGCACCGGCAGCAGCTTCCCCGGCAACGACTACGGCATCGTCCGTTACCTCAGCACGTACCCGGTCTCGTCCATCTCGGGCACCGTCGGCAGCCAGGACATCACGTCGGCCGGTAACGCGTTCGTCGGCGAGGCGGTCTCCCGCCGCGGCAGCACCACCGGCGTGCACACCGGCACGGTCACCGCCCTCAACGTAACCGTGCACTACGTCGGCGGCGGCACCGTGCGACAGATGATCCAGACCAACGTCTGCGCCGAGCCCGGCGACAGCGGTGGCCCGCTCTACGCCCAGACGGTCGCACTTGGCCTAACCTCGGGCGGCAGCGGCAACTGCCGGACCGGCGGCACCACGTTCTTCCAGCCAGTGACCGAGGCCCTCAGCAAGTACGGCGTCTCCGTCTTCTGACGGAGCCGCGCGCTATCCGGTGGCCCTGGACCTGCGCCGGGGCCACCGGACGCTCACGGCCGTTTAGGTATCCGCAGGTCAGCCGGGTGGACACCCCGGAACGGGTTTCGTAGCTGCGCAAACAGTGCGACCATATCGACAAACTCCGGCCACGAGGTGAGGAGTCGGCGATGGTCGGTCAGCGGATCCACTTCGTCAACGAGTTCGCGCCCTGCGGCCGCGTGGTCGAGGGAGACCACTACCGGGACGCCGACGACGAGGGGCTCGTCTTCGTCGACGAGTTCTACGCCTGCGGTTGCCGCAAGATCCAGCACGAGTTCCACGACGGGAGCATCCAGACAAGATCAATCCGGCACGACGGAAAGGTGCTCTTCGACGACGGCGACCATGGGTGCTGAAGCCGTCGCGACGCATGATGTCGTGATCGTGGGCGGGGGCGGGGCTGGGCTGCGCGCGGCCATCGCGGTGGCCGAGGCCGATCCGGGGCTGTCCGTCGCCGTCGTGAGCAAGGTCTACCCGATGCGCAGCCACACCGTGTCGGCCGAGGGCGGCGCCGCGGCGGCGATCGGCCTGGACGACAGCTTCGACGAACACGCCTACGACACCATCTCCGGCGGCGACTGGCTGTGCGACCAGGACGCCGTCGAGAGGTTCGTACCCGAGGCGCGCGCCGAGTTGCTCCGCCTGGAGCACTGGGGCTGCCCCTGGAGCCGGGAGCCCGACGGGCGGGTGGCGGTGCGCGCGTTCGGCGGCATGAAGAAGATGCGCACCTGGTTCGCCGCCGATAAGACCGGGTTCCACCTGCTGCACACCCTGTTCCAGACCACGCTGAAGTACCGCCCGGTCACGCGGTACGACGAGTGGTACGCGACGCGGCTGCTCGTCGACGACGGCCGGGTCTGCGGTGTGGTCGCCATCGAGCTGATGTCGGGTCGGATCGAGGCGATCACGGCGAAGGCAGTCATCCTCGCCACCGGCGGTGGCGGGCGGGTGTTCCCGTTCACGACCAACGCCAACATCTCAACGGGCGATGGGATGGCCCTGGCCTACCGCGCCGGCGCGCCGCTGAAGGACATGGAGTTCGTCCAGTACCACCCCACCGGGCTGCCGTTCACCGGCATCCTCATCACCGAGGCGGCCCGGGCCGAGGGCGGCTGGTTACTCAACAAGGACGGCTACCGGTACCTGCAGGACTACGACCTGGGCACGCCCACACCCGAGCCGGTGCTGCGCAGCATGGAGCTCGGCCCGCGCGACCGGCTCTCGCAGGCGTTCGTGCACGAGGTAGAGAAGGGGCGAACGGTCGACACGCCGTACGGCCCGGTCGTGCACCTGGACCTGCGCCACCTCGGCGAGGCGAAGATCGAAGCCAAGCTGCCGATGGTCCGCGAGCTGTGCCGAGACTACGAGCGCCTGGACCCGGTGCACGAGCTCATTCCGGTCCGTCCCGTCGTGCACTACATGATGGGCGGGGTCCACACCGACATCCACGCCGCGACACCGTTGGCCGGCCTGTACGCGGCCGGCGAGACGGCCTGCGTCAGCATCAACGGCGCGAACCGGTTGGGCTCCAACTCGCTGCCCGAGATCCTCGTCTTCGGAGCCCGGGCCGGTGCCGCCGCGGCGGCGTACGCCGTCGATGCGCCGCCGCTCGGTCCCGCCGTGGCCGGCCAGCTCGCCGACGAGACCCGACGCCTGCGTCGGCTGCTGGACCGCACCGAGGGCGCGGAGTCCGTCGCGGCGATCCGGGTGGCGATGCAGCAGACGATGGAGGGCGCGGCCGGCATCTACCGCGATGCCGACTCCCTCGCGAAGGCCGTGGACACCCTGCGAGAACTGCAGGAGCGAGCCGCGTCCGCGGCGATCGGCGACCCGAGCCTCACGTTCAACACCCAGCTCGTCGCGGCGCTGGAGGTGGCGGCGATGCTCGACATCGCGGAGGCCATCGTGCACAGCGCGCTGCGCCGCGAGGAGTCGCGCGGCGCGCACCAACGCACGGACTTCCCGCGCCGCGACGACGAGCGGTTCCTCGCGCACTCGTTGGCATACCGCGAGGCCGACGGCGGCTGCCGGATCGAGTACGCACCGGTCACCATCACGCGCTGGCCGCCCGGCGAGCGGGTCTACGGAAGGTGAGGCGATGCCGGAAGAGATCACCCTGAGGGTCTCGCGGTACCGGCCGGAGACGGACGCCGCGCCGACATTCCAGGAGTACGAGGTGCCGCTGCGCGAGGACTGGGCGGTGCTCGACGCGTTGAACTACGTCAAGGACCAGCTCGACCCGACGCTCGCGTACCGCTGGTCGTGCCGGATGGGGATCTGCGGCAGCTGCGGCATGACCGTCAACGGTGAACCAAAGCTCACCTGCGGAACGTTCCTCGTCGACCATGCTCCCGGGCCCATCCAGGTGGAGCCGCTGCGCAACTTCCCGGTGATCCGGGATCTCGTCATCGAGATGACCGACTTCATGCACAAGCTCGGCTCGATCCAGCCGTGGATCATCCGGGACGAGTCGGCCGACGACACCGACGTCGAGCTGCTGCAGACACCGTCCGAGATGGACGAATACCACCAGTACAGCATGTGCATCAACTGCATGCTGTGCTATTCGGCGTGCCCGGTGTACGGCCTGGACTCGAAGTTCATCGGTCCGGCCGCTATCGCGCTGGCACAGCGGTACAACCTCGACTCCCGCGATGAGGGCGAAGCGGATCGCCTCACCGTCCTCTCCGAAGACGAGGGCGTCTGGGCGTGCACGTTCGTCGGCGAGTGCACCCGCGCGTGCCCGAAGGGTGTGGATCCGGCCGGCGCGATCCAACGTGCCAAGCTCGTCGCCGCCAACGAGGCGGTAAGGGCGTTCCTGCTGCCGAAGTGGGCACGGAGATGACCGGACTCGAGCAGCGGCTGTACCGTCAGCGTGTCCCGCTGTTCTGGTGGCTGTCGAGGCGGAGCTACTTCGCCTTCGTGGTGCGCGAGCTGACGAGCCTGTCCGTCGTCTGGTTCGTGGTGTACCTGCTGTGGCTAGTGTGGGCGGTCGGCACCGGCCGGGCGGCGTACCAGAGCTTCCTGGACCGATCCGGACAGCCGTGGATGGTCGCCATCAACGTCGTGGCGCTCGCGTTCGCGATCTACCACACGGTGACGTGGTTCGCCGTTACGCCGCAGGCGATGGTGCTCAAGGTCCGCCGCCGGCGGGTGCCCGGGCAGGCCATCGCGGGGGCGCTCTACCTTGCCTGGTTCGTGGTGTCCGCCCTGCTTTTCTGGTTCGTGGTGATCAGATGAACGAGCCCCGCACCTCCGCCGAGCCGTTCCTATGGCTGCTGTTCAGCGCCGGCGGTGTCGTGACCGCGCTCGTGGTTCCGGTGCTGCTGTTCCTGTTCGGCATCGCGTTTCCATTGGGCTGGCTGGACCCACCGTCCTATGTGGAGATCCATGCGCTATTGCACAACCCGTTGACCCGTCTCGTCGTGGTCGGGCTGTGCGGGCTCGCGCTGATGCACGCCGCGCACCGGCTGCGGCACACCGTGCGAGACGGACTCCAGCTGCAGCGTCACGGCGACGGGATCGCCATCACCTGCTACGGTGCCGCCGCGCTGGGCACGGCCTTCGCGGCGTACGTCGTGCTCACCAGGCTCTAGGCATCAGGTCAGCGCCCGGCGCCGGCCGCGCAGGAAGGCGCGCTCGGCGGCGTTCTCCGTGCGGTCGAGCGCGGCCTCGTACGCGGCCGCCGCCTCGGCGGTGCGGCCGAGCCGGCGCAGCAGGTCGGCGCGGACGGCGTGGAACAGGTGGTAGCCGTCCAGGTCGAGGCCGTCGAGGACGCCGAGCGCCGCGGACGCTCCCTCGACCTCGGCCACCGCGACCGCGCGGTGCAGGGCCACGACCGGGCTCGGCGCCAGCAAGAGCAGCTGGTCGTAGAGCTGCAGGATCTGCAGCCAGTCGGTGACCTCCGCGGTCGGCGCGTCGCTGTGCACGGCGTTGATCGCCGCCTGGATCTGATACGGGCCGGGCCGGTTGCGCCGGAGGCACTGCCGGACGAGGCGCTGGCCCTCGGCGATCAGGCCACGGTCCCAGCGGGTGCGGTCCTGGTCGGCGAGCAGCACCAGGTCGCCGTCCGGTGTGGTGCGGGTCGGTCGGCGCGACTCGATAAGGAGCATGAGCGCGAGCAGTCCCACGACCTCGGGTTCGTCGGGCATGAGCTCGACCAGCAGCCGCCCCAGGCGGATAGCCTCCGCGCAGAGGTCGTCGCGGACGAGCCGCTCGCCCGCGCTCGCGGCGTACCCCTCGTTGAAGATGAGGTAGACGACGGCCAGCACCGCGCGCAGCCGGTCCGGGAGATCGGCCTCCCGCGGCACCCGGTACGGGATCCGCGCGTCGCGGATCTTGCCCTTCGCCCGAACCAGCCGCTGGGCCATGGTCGGCTCGGGCACCAGGAAGGCGCGCGCGATCTCCGCGGTGGTGAGCCCGCCGAGCAGCCGCAGCGTCAACGCGACCTGGACGGCGGGGGCGAGCGCCGGGTGACAGCAGGTGAAGATCAGGCGTAGCCGCTCGTCGCGCACCGGGCCCTCCTCGACTGGTTCGTCGCCGGCGTAGAGCAGGGCGGCCTCGGCGTGCCGGTCATCGCGCGACGCCTCGCGGCGGAGCCGGTCGATGGCTCGGTTGCGTGCGGTCGTGATGATCCATCCCGCCGGGCTCGGCGGTGGTCCGGTGGACGGCCAGCGTTGGACCGCCGCGGCGAACGCGTCCTGGACGGCCTCCTCCGCCAGATCGATGTCGCCGAAGGCGCGGACGAGGACGGCCACGGCGCGGCCATACTCGTCGCGGAACACACGCTCGATCTGCGCGGCGTGCACGGCAGGTGTCAGTCCTCGACATCGTGCTGCAGCGGGCGTACCTCGACCGGCAGCGTCGTCGCACGGGCCATCTTGCCGGCCCATTCCAGTGCGGCGTCGAGATCCGGCACCTCGACGATCGTGAATCCGCCGACGTGCTCCTTGCCCTCGGTGAACGGACCATCCGTCATGAGGACCTCGCCGTCCCGGTGCCGGACCACGGTTGCGGTGCTCGCCGGATGCAGACCGACGGCGAACACCCACGCGCCGGCGGCCTTCATCTCTCCATTCAGGACGGAAAGGTCGCTCATCACCTGATCCAGGACCTCGGGCGGGGGAGGATCTCCATCGGGCTGATACACGCTGAGCAGGTACTGCATTGGTCCTCCTTGCCGGTGACGTTACCGCCGGCGCAGTGGCCGGCCCTCACCTACTACACGAACGTCGTCCCGCCGGATCGACACGCGCCGGCGATGAGGTGGACGAGGGGCGGCGCGGGTCAGTCCGTGCCGCGCCACGGCCGCAGCCGGGGCCGCCACGCGGGCACCGCACGGCGGTACGCCTCGTACTCGGCCCCGAACTGGCGCCGAAGAGCGGGTTCCTCATATCCGTATGCGAACGCGGCCGTCGCGGCGCCAACTGCGGCGGCGTACCACAGCAGCTCCAACCGGCCCAGCAGCAGGGCCTGTCCCAGTATCGCCGCCACGACCGCGAGGTACATGGGGTTGCGGACGTACCGGTAGGCGCCACCCACCACCAGCCGGGTGGGCGGCGCGATGGGTGCGGGCGTGCCCAGGCCCTCCACGACGAAGCGCACGAAGGAGTACACGAGCACGCTGGCGGCGGCGGTGAGGAGGGCGGCGCCAAGCACCCGTGCCGGCACGCCGAGCCAGCCCGGGTAGTCGCCCGACCGCCAGCCAGTCAGCAGCCAGGGCAGCACGCCGGCCACGATGGCCGGTGCCAGCGCGAAGAACAATGCGCTGCCCGCCGCGGCCACCGTTCGTCGCATGGAGGCACCCTACGTGGCAGGATGATGATCCACATCGCTCGGCGGGAGGAGCCCCATGCTTGTGCTGAGCCAGCGGCGGGTCGAGGAGCTGCTCGACCTCGACGCGCTCATCGATGCCCTCGGGCCGGCGATGGCGGACCTCAGCGCCGGGCGTGCCTCGGTGCCCGACCGGGTCGCGGCGCTGGTGCCCGAGCGGGAAGGCTTGCTCGGCGTGATGCCGGGCTTCGTCCCTTCGGTCGGCGTGCTGATGAGCAAGCTGGTCACGCTGTACCCGCGCAACGCCGGCACCGAGCTGCCGACCCATCAGGCGGTCATCGTCACGTTCGATCCCGAGACGGGTGAACCCACGGCGGTGCTGGACGGGACGGCCATCACGGCGGCGCGCACCGGTGCGTGCTCCGCGCTGTCGGCGCGTCTCCTCGCCCGGGAGGACGCCGCCGTGCTGGCCATTCTCGGCACCGGCGTCCAGGCCCGCGCGCACGCGCGCGCGATGTGTCGGGTGCGGCAGATCCGGCGGATCCGGGTCGCCGGACGGGACCCGGCCAGGGTCGCGGCACTGGTGGCCGAGTTGTCAGACGCGCTGGCGGTCGAGGTGCGGGCGGCCTCCTCGTACGCCGAGGCACTCGACGGCGCGGACATCGCGTGCGCGACCACCCACGCGACGGATCCGGTCGTACGCCGCCGGTGGCTTACCGCTGGGGTCCACGTCACGTCGGTCGGCTACCACCGCGACGGTCGAGAGGTCGACGACGAGACGGTCGCCGACTCGCTGGTCTGCGTAGAGTCCAGACGCGCCGCGCTGGCTCCGTTTCCCGCCGGAAGCAACGACCTCCTCATGCCGATCCGGGACGGGGTCATCACGGCCGACCACGTCCATGCCGAGCTCGGCGAGCTGGTGGCCGGAATCAGATCGGGCCGGGAATCCCGGGATCAGATCACGCTGTACAAGTCGGTCGGCGTCGCCGCGCAGGACGCCGCGGCCGCCGCGCTGGTCGTCGCCGCCGCCCGCGAGCGCGGGCTTGGCGAGGAGATCGAGCTCTAGGGCGGCCGCCTCAGGCGGACGGGTAGTTGATGCCCTCTTCGAGCAGGGCGAGCGCACGGTCGGCGAGCACCGACGCGGGCGTTTGGGGCTCGGCCTCCCGCCAGGCGATCATGGCCGTCTGCACGGCGGTCGTGGCGACGGCGGCTACGAGGGTCGGCCGCGGGTCGGTGAGCGGGTCGACACCCATCCGGCCGCCGACGTGGCGGGCCAGCTCGGCGATGCGTGCGGAACACACCTCGAGGCTCCGCGCGTGGACGGCCGGGCTGTCCTTCATCACCTGCTGGGCGCAGCTGAACCGTTCGGCGTCGAAGCCGGCCGTGCCGCGTTCGCAGGCGTTCATCATCTCGACGACCGCGTGGCGAAGCGCCGTCAGCACCGGCTCGCGGGCTGGCCGCGCCGCGAATGCCGCGTACACCGCCGAGAACTGCTGGTCGAGCAGGGTGAGCGCCACGTCTTCCTTGGACTCGAAGTAGCGGAAGAACGTTCGTGGTGACAGCTCGACCGCCTCGGCGATCTCGTCGATCGTCGTTGCCTCGAAGCCCTTGCGCTTGAACAGATCGAACGCGGCGTCGACCAGGGCGTCGTGGGTGCGCTGCTTCTTGCGCTCACGCAGGCCCGGCGGCTCGATCGAGGTGGCGGTCATGCCGGCAGTGTAACCCCGGTGACGCCATGCGACTTTATTCCCGACGTGACAGTGGTCACTTTCTGACCTAAGTCGGTTGACGACTGATGTCACTAGCTGACAGGTTCTCGGCATGACTCAGACCCAAGACCTCGCCGCGGTGGAAGCGGCGCCAGCCGGGACTCCGGTGCCCGACCCGAGGCGCTGGTTGGCGCTGATGGTCGTCGCCATAGCCCAGCTCATGGTCGTGCTCGACGCCACAATCGTGAACATCGCCATGCCGTCGGCTCAGCTGGAGCTGCACATCTCCGATGCGAATCGGCAGTGGATCGTGACGGCGTACACCCTCGCCTTCGGCGGCCTCCTGCTGCTCGGCGGCCGGATCGCCGATTACGTGGGTCGCAAGAGAATCTTCCTGGTCGGCCTGGTCGGCTTCGCCGGCGCCTCCGCGCTCGGCGGCCTCGCCACCAATGCGGGGACGCTGTTCGCCGCGCGTGGTCTGCAGGGTGCGTTCGGGGCGCTGCTGGCGCCGGCCGCGCTCTCGCTGATCACGGTCACCTTCACCGACGTCAGGGACCGCGCCCGGGCCTTCGGCGTGTTCGGCGCCATCTCCGGGGTCGGCGCGGCCATCGGTTTGATCATGGGAGGCCTGCTCACCGAGTACACCAGCTGGCGGTGGTGCCTGCTGGTCAACATCGCGTTCGCGCTGGTCGCCTTCCTGCTGGCCGTGCCGATCGTCAGGGAGAGCCGCGCACACGGAGACACCAGATACGACGTACCCGGCGCGGTCCTGGCCACCGGCGGCCTGCTCGCCCTCGTGTACGGGTTCACGAAGGCGGCCGAAGACGGCTGGTCGGCCGGAATCACGCTGACGATGTTCGGGATCGCCGCCGCGCTGCTGGTCGGCTTCGTGATCCTCGAGGCACGCTCGGCCAATCCATTGCTGCCCCTGCGGGTCGTGCTGCACCGCAACCGCGGCGGCTCGTTCCTGGTCTCGGTCCTGCTCGGCGCGGGCTTGATGGGCATGTTCCTGTTCATGACCTACTACTTCCAGGGCACCCTGCACTACTCGCCGTTGCGCAGCGGCGTCGCCTACCTGCCGTTCTCGGGCGCCCTGATCGTGACGGCGATCATCGGCAGCGGGCTGCTACCCAGGGTCGGCCCGCGGATCATGATGACGGTGGGCGGCATCCTGGCGACCGGCGCGATGGTCTGGTTGACCCAGCTGCGCATCGACTCGTCGTACCCGGCGTTCATCCTCCCCGCCTTTGTGATCATGGCGGTGGGCATGGCCCTGGTCTTCGTGCCGCTCGGCAACACAGCGCTGACCGGCGTCTCCGACCACGACGCGGGCGTGGCCAGTGCGATGGTCAACACCACGCAGCAGGTCGGTGGCTCGCTGGGCGTGGCGTTGCTCAACACGGTCTTCACGACCGCGACCGCGTCCTACATCCAGGCGCACGGGCCGACCGCCACGGCGTTGGGTGTCGTACACGGCTACAACGTGGCGTTCACGGTCAGCGCGATCCTGTTCGCCGCGTCGACGCTGGCCGTCTTCGCGCTCATCCGCAACGGTGGGCAGCCCCTACCCGCCGCGCCCGAGCGCGTCGAGGAGCCCGCCCTCGTCGCCGCGAACGCCTGATCGAACGGGCGGCCCGGGTTCCTCGACACGTCGAGGAACCCGGGCGCCATCGACTGCGTGGCGGCTCAGCCGCGGTGGCCGGCGAACGCCAGGGCCTCGCGGGCGAGCGGCTCCCAGGCCAGATCGGAGGTGGGGTCCACGCTGAGCCACTCCCTCATCGGCGTGCCCTTGCCCGCATCGAAGCGGACGCCCTCGCCCGCGGCGACGAGTGCGTCGACCCTCGCCCGCGGCAGCTTCACCACCAGCCGGCCGCCGGCCAGCATGGCGAAGATCTTGTTCTGGAACCGCAGTGCGGAGGAGCCGAAGCCTTTGCCGGTACCCGGCGGGGTGACCCCCGCAATCCGGGTGAGTTCGCCCACCAAGGCGTCGAATCGCGCTTCCGCCGTCATCTCACGCTCACAGGTGTCTGAAGGGTTCGGGCACGTAGTCGGCGAGCACGGTGTGCCAGCCGGCATCGAGGCGGGCGCCCACGGCGGGATCGTCCTTGATCAGCCAGGCGAGGTGTCGCAGCCCGTGCTCGGCGACCTGGCCGGTGGCGATCGCCGGTGGTGCGCTTGTTGCATCGCCCCGGGCCAGGTCGACCCGCACGAGCGGTGTCGCGGCCATCGAACCCGCCGTGCTGTCGTCGATCACCGCGACGAAGCTGAGGATGACCGCGCCCCGGTCGCGGCGCCACGAGGTCGAGTGCACCACGACCGGTTCCCCGACGACACGGCGGATGGCGGCGGCAACCACGCGCATCGGGTACTCGTCCGCGGCGACCTCGAGATACCAGGGCTCGGCGCCGCACGGCCCGGTCAGCGTGGGCGTACCTCCGACGAGGCACAGCACGAACACCTCGGCCCGCACCGGACCTTCGACGTCGAAGCCGCAGATCGGCGTCCTGCCCATGATGACTAGTCCGGGAGATCGTCGGCGGGGCGGGCCATGGCGAGGACCTGCTCCGCGGTGGCGGGCATGTTGTGCACGTCGCGGCCGTGCTGGCGTACCAGCTCTATCAGTTGGCTCTCGGTGCCGCGCCACTGTCGACCGCAGGCGCATGAGACGACCTTGATTGGTTCCTTGACTGCGTCCGTCGGCGCGGCCGGCTGGGGCGACGAGGGCGTGTCGCGGCCGGGGTCGCCGCCGGCCGCGCGGATGGTCAGCCGGTCGAGGTAGTGGTTCCATCCGTCGCGGTGGACGTCGAGGGCCGGCAGGGGCAACCCGCGATGGACGAGGGTGAGCAGCGTGCCGTCGTCGCCGACCGGGCGCAGGGTGACCTCGACGGTGCTGGAGCCGGGCGGCACCGGGGAGTCGTCGCCCTCCCAGCCCCACGTGAACTCGATCCGCTCGTACGGATCGACCGCGATGAAGTGCCCGGACGCCCAGCCGTCTCCGCGCACGTTCATGCGGAAGCTGCCGCCCGGGCGTGCGTCGATCTCGGCGCTGAGACCCTGCCAGGACAGCCACCGGTCGCGATCGGTGAAGAACGAGAAGACCGTGGCCGGTCGCGCGTTGATGGTGCGGGACACGATGACGACATCGGTGCTCACGGGGCGTCTCCGGTTTCTGGTTGTTCGGCGCGGTCGGCCGCCTCGGCCGCTTCCGCGAGCGCGGCGAGGGTGTCGAGTCGGTTGGCCCACAGGCCTTCGAGGTACGCCGCCAAGGGGCCCAACGCTGTCCGATTTGCCCGATAGTAGCGACGGGTGCCCTCGCGGCGTACGGTCACCAGCCCCGCGTCGCGGAGCTTTTTCAGGTGCTGAGACACGGCACCGAAAGTCACGTTGAACTGGGCCGCGAGGTCGCCGGCGGTGCGTTCCGCGTGCCAGCAGAGCCGCAGGATGTCCCTGCGGCGGGGCTCGGCGATGACCTTGACGGCGTCCATGACGCTCCGAGTTTACGTCGAGACTAAAGCTTGCGTTCGGCATCTGTCAGCGTTATTTTAGTGACTACTAAAGGACCCCTCGGCCGCGAAGGGACCCGCGATGCCCGACATGCACCACCTCATTGAGATCGATGGCGTGGACGCCGCGGCAGCGTACGCCGCGTTGACCACGCAGGACGGGATCACCGGCTGGTGGACCAGCCACGCCGAGGTGCCGGACGCCCGCGTCGGCGAGGTGCTGAAGATGAGCTTTCCGGACGCACCGATGACGTGGGACATGCGCGTCACGGTCCTCGATGAGATGAGCCGCGTGGAGTGGAGCTGCGTGGCCGGCCCGCCGGGGTGGCCAGGCACCCGCGTGGTGTGGGCGCTCGACAAGGGGGCCGACGCGGCCGACGCGGGCGACGTGGTCGTCGTCCGCTTTGACCACAATGACTTCGCAGAGGTGGACGATATGTTCCGCATCGTGACGGTGGGCTGGGCACAGATGCTGCTGTCATTGAAGGCGTACCTGGAATCCGGGCAGCACAGGCCGTTCTTCAGCTTCTGACCCGGCGAGGAGATGTCATCCGTGGCCGTCGACGTGCTGACCGAGATCGTGATCGATCGTCCGCGCGAGCGGGTAGCCACGTACGCGGCCGACCCGTCGAACGCACCCGCGTGGTACGCCAACATCACCAGCGTGCGCTGGCAGACGCCGCCACCCGTCGCCGTCGGGTCCAAACTGGACTTCGTCGCCCGGTTCCTCGGCCGCACCCTCGCGTACACCTACGAGGTGGCCGAGCTGACGCCGGACCGGTTGGTCATGCGCACCGCCCAGGGTCCGTTTCCCATGGAGACGACCTACACCTGGGAGCCGGTGGACGACTCCCGTACCCGCATGACGCTGTGCAACCGGGGCGAGCCGTCCGGCTTCGCCAAGGTCGCCTCGGCGGTGATGGTCGCCGCGATGCGCCGCGCCAACGAGAAGGACCTGGCCCGGCTCAAGCGCATCCTTGAGTCGGAACGAGCGGACGCCTAGCACGCGGGGCGGGCTCGGGTAGTGTTGTCGTTCCCATGTCGGGTTCGCCGCCAGCTCCATCTCGATCCGCCATCGTCGACCGGCTTCGAGCCGCCGGCTGTGTGTTCGCCGAGGACGAGGCGCAATTGCTCATCTCCGCGGCGCGTACGCCGGCCGACCTCGCCGCCATGGTGGCCCGGCGGGCCGAAGGCCGGCCCTTGGAACACGTCCTCGGCTGGGTGGAGTTCGGTGGGCTCCGCATCGCCGTGGACGCCGGAGTGTTCGTGCCACGCCGGCGTACCGAACACCTCGTCCGCGAGGCCGCGGACCTCGCCCGCGAGGCCGCTGCCCTCCGCACGCCGGTCGTGGTTCTCGACCTGTGCTGCGGCTCCGGTGCGGTGGGCGTCGTGCTGGCCGCGGCTCTTGACCGGGCCGAGCTGTACGCCGTCGACGTCGACCCCGTAGCGGTGCGGTGCGCCCGCCGCAACGTCGCGGCCGTCGGCGGTGGGGTGTACCAGGGCGACCTCTACGGGCCGCTGCCCGCGAGCCTCCGCGGCCACGTCGACATCCTGGCCGCGAACGCGCCCTACGTACCCACCGAGGCGCTGGCGTTGCTGCCGCCGGAGGCCCGTGTGCACGAGCCGTCCGTGGCGCTTGACGGCGGCGCAGACGGGCTCGACGTTCTTCGGCGGGTGATCGCGGAGGCACCACGGTGGCTCGCACCCGGCGGCCACGTGCTCATCGAAACCGGCGAGCACCAGGCGCCGCAGGCCGTCGAAGCCATCGCCGACGCCGGGCTGATCCCGCGGGTATCCAGGTTCGACGCGCCGAACGCCACCGTTGTCATCGGCACCAGGCCGCGGTAAGCCTCAGCGGCTGGCCATCGTTTCGCGTGCGGCGAGGACGACGAGCGAGATGGGTACGAAGATCCAGAGCTGAAGTACGCCGTAACGGCGCAGCTCCCGAGTGGTGTCGACACCGGTCAGCTCGGCGTCCAGGGCACCCGGCCGGCTCAGCACGACCGCGTACGCCGCCAGCGGCGCGTAGTTCAGGCCGGTCCCGATGACGTAGGTCCCGAGCAATCGCCCGCCGATGCCAGACGAGGACGCGAGCAGCCAGACGCCGAACGCCACCAGGACGATCGCACCGATGACGAACTCCGCGAGGATGATCCGCTGGCGGCGCGACGTGCCGCGGGCTCCGTACATGTCAATCGCCGCAAGCCGCCGGACGCTCACATAGACCATGGTGCCATCGCCGGCAACCGTCGAACGAGGCCAACGCGGCGCCGCCGGCGGTTGAATCTCGTCGATTCCGGGTATTTCGCGGACCGAGGGCCGCTTCGGTGGTCCCCGCCGGCGCAGCGGCGTCGGCCCGCCGGACACCCTGTGACGACCGAAGGAGGCAGTCAATGGGAATCGGCGCGAGCATCTTTCTCATCGTCGTCGGTGCGATCTTCACGTTCGCCCTCGACGTTCGCGTCGGCGGCCTCGACCTCGACGCGCTGGGCTGGATCCTGATGATCGCCGGCGCCGTCGGCTTCGTCCTCACCTGGTTGCTCTGGGGGAACCGGCGGCGCACCATCGTCACGACCCGGCCGGTCAGCTGGTACCGCCGCCAGCCGAGGACCTACGCCGAGGTGGAGCCAGAACCCACGACCTACACGCGGGTGGAAGAGGAGCGCCGCGACATCGATCCGCTCTGACTCGTCGTTCGACACATCCTTGCCAACCTTGCCGTGTTAGCGCGCCGGGATGCCCCAACCCGGGCAAGGCTGCGATGCTCTTGGTATTCACGACCTTTGAAATCGGCCCGCGACCCCTGTCGAATCGCCGCCTGCTCGCTCGACGCGTTGGTAAGAGAGGGACGAGACAAGGGAGCACCGCGATGAGCAAGGTCTGCACCGGCGCGAGCATGTCGCTGGACGGCTACATCGCCGGACCCGGCGAATCGGGCTTCGAACACCTCTTCGAGTGGTACGGCAACGGCGAGGTGGAAGTCCCGACGACGCACCCCGAGATGACGTTCAGGCTGACCGAAGTCAACGCCCGACACGTACAGCAGATCATCGACGAAACCGGGGCGCTGGTGGTCGGGCGGAGGCTCTTCGACCTCACCAACGGCTGGGGCGGCCAACACCCGCTGGGCCGGCACGTCGTCGTGCTGACCCATCGCGTACCCGACGGCTGGCCGGCCGAGGGCGAGCACTTCACGTTCGTCACCGACGGCATCGAGGCCGCCGTCGCCACGGCCGCACAGGTGGCCGGCGACGACAAGGTCGTCGGGGTCAACGGTGGCACGATCGCCCGGCAATGTCTCGACGCGGGTCTGCTCGATGAGGTCTGGGTCGACCTGGTCCCCGTCCTGCTCGGCGGCGGAACTCCGTTCTTCGGGCAACTGGGGAACGCTCCGGTCCTGTTCGACGGGCCGCTCTCCGTTGTCGATGGTGACCGTGTAACACACCTGCGCTATCGCGTACGCCGCCCGTAGCCGATCGGGGCCGTCGACGGGGAGGCCGTGAGGCGGCCCCGCGCCTCGCTCACCAGGCGGCGCGCATCGTCCGCGAACAGCCGGAGCTCGGTCACCGACTCCTCCCCCGTGCGGAGCGGCACGACGAGTGGGTGTCGAAGCTTGACGTCCACGTTGGTCCGGCCGGCCATGACGACGTTGAGCACGGTACCGGTCCCGTCCCGATCGAGCTGGATGGCCCCGGACTTCGCCCGGCCGCGTTCGCGCACAACGATGGCCGCGATCCCGTCCCACGGCAGGGTGAGGTGGGTACTGACGCCGCGCCGCACGCGGAGACCGGAGTCGGCGATGACATGCGGGTAGACCCTGAACCCCGCTATCAAGCCGAGCATCCAGACGAGACCCCAGGCGCTGAGGATGTCCACGACCAGCCGGACGACCTCCCAGGGCAGAGCGAGATGGAGGACCATGAGCTCGATCGCCGACACGCAGATGAAGACCCACAGGAGCGCCGCAACCGGCCCGACGTAGCGGAAGGCCACGGCGCCAGGCGGGACGTCGGGGCGCCGGGTCACCCAGCGGAACAGGCTTCGGTAGAGCGCGAACTCGAACCTGACCGCCGTACGCACCAACCCGACGACCGTTCTCATCGACGTCCCTCCTTGACCATCGCCAGCTCCTCCCGGAGCCGAACGAGCACGGCCGCGAGGCCCTCGACCAGGCCGTGGAACTCCTGGTCGGACATCTCCGAGAACAGCAACTCGGCGAGCTGCCCGCGACCCTCCACCATCTGGCTGGCCATCCGTCGGCCGCGCGCGGTGAGCGACACGAGTGTTGCGCGCCGGTCGGTCGGGTGTGGCTCCCGCGTCACGAAGCCGGTAGCGACCAATGCGTCGACAAGGCCGGTGATGTTGCGCGGACTCACGTCCAAGGCCTCGGCCAGGACCCGTTGGGTGCTCGGCCCCTGGTGGTGCAGTGCCCAGAGCACACGGGCGCGAGATACCGTCAGGCCGTCCCTGGCCAGGCTCTCGGTCATGTCGTCGTTCATCAATACGGCGAGCTCGAGCACCTGACCGAGCGCCCTGCCGTGTTGCTCCGCGGTCCGCATGCCGTTACATACCTTCACTATGTAGTTACTTCACATAGTATACAGGTCTAAGCAGCACCGCGACGCAGGGCCGGGCCGGGTGGCTACGCGCCGGCGGCCACGACAATGGCGTCGGTGGCGAAACCCAACGCCAGGCCGAGCAGGATGCCCCAGCCGGTGATGTCCTTGAGAGCGAGCCTGCGGCCGACCGCCAGCAGTTCGATCACGACGTAGAGGATCGATCCGGCCGCGAGGGCGAGGAACGCGACGCTGACGGGTTCGCTGGTGAACCGTTGTCCGACCAGGGTGCCGAGGAAGGTCGGCCCGCCGCCGATGAGGCCGAGCACCGCGAGGAAGCCCCAGGCTGGGCGTCGGCCGCCGGCGGCGGTGAGCGGCGCGACGATCCCGAGACCCTCGGTGGCGTTGTGCAGCCCGAACCCGATGATCAGCAGCACGGCCAGGGCGATCTCGCCGGAGGCGGCCGAGTTGCCGATGGCAAGGCCCTCGGCGAGGTTGTGGAGCCCGATGCCGACGGCGATCAACAACGCCAGCTGCCCGGCCGGGCTCCGCCAACCCTCGGTGGTCTCGGACGCAAAGCGGGCGTGGCGGGCGGCGATCCACCGGTCGAAATAGATCAGACCCAGCAGTCCCACGGCAAGGCCCCCGGCCAGCACCAGGCCGTACCCCAGCGCCGGCCCGGCGTGCTGCTCGGCCGCCGCCTCGTCGATCGGCTCCCAGGCGTGTTCCAGCACGTCGAACAGCAGGAACACCAGGATGCCGACGGCCATCGCGTTGAGCAGCGAGCGCAGCCGGGGAATCGACGCCTGTAGCCGGCCGAGCGGCAGCCCCAAGAAGATGGTGAATCCGGCAACGGCACCGAGCAGGGCGACCTCGGCACTGGACATCAATGGCCTCCAGATCCAAAAGACAATCGACAAGGCGAGGCAAGCCTAAGTAAGGCTGAACTAACTCGCCACCGGTTCGCACGCACCGATGCGACTCCGCCGACCTTCGCGACACGTTGTGTATCGCCGCGCGACGGCTAGTGCGTGGGCGGTTGTCGATGGCGCCGGGCGGCCAGCCAGATGACGACCCCGATCGCGGTCACCAACGAGACCAGACCGGTGGCGAGGTTGGCACCGACCATGTCGCGGTCATGAACGGCCAGTTGAACCACGCTGAGGCCGGTGAACAGCACCCCCACCGCGGCGAACGCGGCGGCGAGTGGCAGCGCGACCGCGAGGCGCGGCGGTGTCCAGGCGCGGGTACCCAGGATGCCGCCGCGGCGCAACGCCCAGAGCAGCAGCAGTGCGAGCAGCCCGAGCACGCCGGCGGCGACCCGGCCGATCACAACCTCGCCCCAGTGGTGTTGGGCCGCGGCCTCGGCGCAGCTGCCGGCGTGTGGGGCGTACTCGAGGAATTCGGCGCAGCGATCGGGCGTATAGGTGACGCCCGGGGCGTCGCCGGCCACGAATCCAGCGCCGTAAAGGCGCCCGAACAGTTCCGACACCAGGCCGGAAACGCCCACCGCGACCAGGATGACGCCGCCCGCCAGCCAGCATCCGACGATCGCCGGCCGGAGCCAGGCGCCCGGCCCGTCGTGGGCACCTTGTTGTTCATCGGCGGCACCGGTGCCGGAGGGCCGATCGAACGTCGCGTTGGCCGACTCGACAGGCCCGTCGGGCGTCAGGTCACTCAAGCGGTCACCACCCGGGTGCGAGGACCTCCCGCAGGCCCTTCGCAAGCTAGGCACGGTGTGCAACGGTGTCAAGCGTCTCGACCTCGGGAGGCCTAGGATTCCGCCGTGGCCAGGTTTGCGGGCTCGGATCGGTTCCACGGCGCGGAGTTTGTGGACCTCGACATGTCAGGTGCGGTCTTCCGCCAGGTTGACCTGAGCGGGTCGCGCTTCCGTGGGGTTCTGCTCACGGGTGCCGACATCGACGGCGTCATCCACGGCCTCACGGTCAACGGCGTCGAGGTTGGCCCGTTGGTCGAGGCCGAGCTGGACCGCCGGCATCCTGAGCGCACAAGGCTTCGACCCACCACGGCCGAGGGGATGCGCGAGGCGTGGTCGGTGGTAGAGGCGTTCTGGGCACCGACGATGCGTCGTGCGCGCAGTTTGACCGAGGCAGATCTGCACCGATCGGTCGACGACGAATGGACGTTCACGCAGACCTTGCGCCATCTCGTCTTCGTCACCGACGCGTGGTTCGGTCACGCCGTCCTAGGCCGGAGTCGGCCGTTTCACCCGCTCGGACTGCCACCGTCGTTCATCACCGATGCCGCCGCGTTCGGAATCGACCCGCATGCCGACCCTTCGTTCGAGGAGGTCGTGGCCGTCCGTGCCGGCCGGATCGCCCAGGTTGGACAGTTCCTGCAGACGGGCACCCAGGAGGATCTCGACCGGGCCCGTGAGCCGAACACCGCGCCCGGATGGCCCCCACCGGCCCCGCGAACCGCCGCCTCGTGCCTGCATGTGCTGTTCGACGAGGAGTGGGCTCACCACCGGTTCGCGGAACGCGACCTGGCAGTCATCGACGCCCGACTGTCCGCCGACGCGACGTCCCGGTTCGAGGTCTAGGTGTCCCGCTGGTCGAGGTCGCGCAGGATCCCCTCCAGGATCTGCATGGTGCGTGCCGGCGGCTCGGCCTCGATGCAGAGCCGCTCCATCGCGGCGGTGTACTCGTCGACGTCGTCGCGCTTGTCCAGGTACAGCGCGCCCGTGAGCTGTTCAACGTAGACGACGTCGGGCAGCTCGGGGTCGGGGAAGCGCAGCAGCGAAAACGCGCCACCCAACGCGGCATGGCCACCGGCCGCGAATGGCAGCACCTGGAGCCGGATGTTGGGCAGCTTGGCGGCCTCGACCAGCGAGCCCACCTGACCGCGCATCACGGCCGGACCTCCGATCAGCCGGCGCAACACGGCCTCGTCCACGACGACCCACATCTGCAGTGGAGTTGCTCGGGTGAGGGCCTGTTGGCGCTCCATGCGAAGCGAGACCCGCCGCTCGATCTCCTCGGCCGGTGCGCCGCCGTGGCTGATCTTCACCACCGCGCGCGCATAGTCCGGCGTCTGTAGCAAGCCGGGAACGTACTGCAGCTCGTACGTGCGGATGATCCCCGCAGCCGACTCCAGCCCAAGGTACGGCTGAAACCAGGTTGGCAGCAGGTCGCTGAAGCGGTGCCACCAGCCCGGAGTGTTCGCACTGCGAGCCAGCTCGAGCAGCGTCTCCCGATCGCGGGTATCGGTCACGCCGTAGAGGGTCAGCAGGTCGTCGACGTCGCGTTCCTTGAATCCCACGCGGCCAAGCTCCAGCCGAGTGATCTTCGAATCCGAGGCGCGAATCTCCCAGCCCGCGGCCTCGCGGCTGATGCCCCTGGCCTCCCGGAGCCTGCGCAGCTGCGTACCGAGGAGCATGCGCAGCACCGTCGGGCCGCTGGCCGCTCCCCCATCGGGCTGCGCGGTCGTCACCTGCAGACCTCCGGACGCTTACCTCGGGTCGCCTCCTGACCCGGTTAGCATGTCACGACCGACGGTAGTCCACATAGGTAAAACAGCCGACAGACGAGGTCCCGGGTCACGGTCGAGGCACCAGATGGTCGAAGTCGCCGTCGCAGACCCCGAGGATGAATGCCTCGATCTCAGCCGCGGTGTAGATCAGGGCCGGACCCTCCGGATCTCGCGAGTTCCGGACCGCCACTCCCGCAGCGCCCGGCAGCGGGGCCACCTCGACACAGTCGCCGCTGGGGCTGATGCGCTGGCCCCTGCGCCAGGCGAGCGGAAGGTGCCCAGCCGGCATCCCGTTGTATGGCTGATCCATTGATGCTCCTCGTGCAACGAACGCTTGCAACTGCATCTGAACTTGCGCTTGCAACGGACGAGCAGCAAGATATCACCTAGGCGGTGTAAACGGGCATGTACTTTAAGTGGCCATCACACCGCTGAACCGCGGGGCCGGCTCATTTGGAGGAACGACACCAGGCAGGATCCGATGACAGGACACCCCTCGTGGATCCCGTAATCGCGACGGCAGCCATCTCAGCCGCGTTCGGAACCGTCGGCGCATGGCAGATGTATCGTCGCGCGCAGCGCGCCGAGCGGCGCATCGACGCCCTCCGCGGCGAACTGCTGACCGAGCGCCACGCGGCCAGCCACGACCCGCTCACCGACCTGCTCAACCGGCGTGCCTTCTACCAGCAGGGACTTGCTGTCATCGCCGACCGGGCGCGCCATCCGCTCGTCACGCTCGTCCTCGATATCGACCGCTTCAAACAAGTCAACGATTGCTTCGGCCACGCGGCCGGCGACGAGGTCCTCGCCACGGTCGGCCGCCGCTTCGCCACGTACGCCGACGGCAATCTCGTCGCCCGGCTCGGCGGCGACGAGTTCGCCGGCCTCCTCAGCCTCCCGACCGCCGACAGCCAGCGGCTACACCAGATCGTGTTCGAGCTCGGCGAGCTGGTGGCGCGCCCCATCGGGCTCGGCGACCACGTCGTTAGCATCACCGCCTCGATCGGGATGGCCACGGTACGCGGACCAGACATCGCGGCCTTCGCCGAGGCGCTGCGCGAGGCTGACCACAACATGTACCGCAACCGGGCGACCACCCGCGCGGCCGTCCACCACCGTTCGGCGGAGCCCGTCCAGCACACCGCGGCGCGGTCCGCCCCACCGAACCGAGGATCGCTCACCCATCACGCCGTCCGGCCGGCCACCGCCGCCGAACGGCAGCCCGATTACCCGTCCCGCCGGCCGCCCAGGGCACCTCAAGCCCCTGATCTGCAGCGGAGGTGAGCATGCCGGTCCCAACCATCCACCCAGCCCAGCGCGACCCTGCCGCCATCGCCCCGACCGACACCTACCATCCAGCCGACCGAGTGTGGGTGTACCGAACGGGAACCTGGCGCGCGGGCATCATCGAACACGCGTCTCCCCGGGCCGCCACGGTGACCTACCGGACCGGCCCCGGCCGAGGCACCGGCGTGGACACGCTGACGGCGCCGTACGTGCTGCCGCGCACCGACGCCGACCCCCATCTCGATTCCAGTCACACCATCGGCCGTCCACGACCTGCGTGGTGACCTGCCGCCCCCATACCAGTGGCACGACGTCTCGAAGTCGATCAGCGGAAGGTGTACGCCGTGCCGCATGATCGGACGCTACCCGGGCGGCACGACTCCGACGGTGAGCAGGATGTTGGCGTACAGGCGCTGGTCTCCCGTCGCGACCGCGACCGCCAGATCCTGGCCGCGTGCGGCGGCGTAGAAGTCGTGCCGGGCGAGGCCGCGCATTTCGACGCCGGGAAGGATGGCCCGGAAACGGGCGAAGATCGGTGGCTCCGGGCCTTCGTCGGGCCGCATGACCGTGGCCACCTCGACCGGGATCGCAGTGACCACAGCGGCGAGCACATCATCGACCGGTATCTGCCCCGGGCGCAGATTGAGAAACACCGTTGTCGCGTTGGGTCCGACTGCGGTCGCGTGCGGGTAGTTGCCGTCGGCCAGCAGCACGGTGGAACCGTGGCCGGCGGCGGCCAGCGCGGCGAGCAACTGCGGATGGATCAACGGATAGCGCAGCACGGCGGGTCCTTTGCGAGTCAGCCGGGTACCGCGACGATTGTCCTATTAGGGACTATGCCGCACTAGAGGGAGCGCCAGCGCACAGCCGCCGGCGCTCGGTCTCATAGTCCGCCGCGAGTTCGTTGATCAACTCGCCGGCGTGTCGTCGCTCACGCCACGGGTGGCTGCCGCGACACCGAGGTGATCGAGTGCACGCTGCCCTGCACGCCTGACCGGGCGGCTATTCGCTCTACGTAGGCTCGCTGGCCTGCGGCCGCGCCGAGCGAGTCGCCGTCACCATGAAGACCACGTGCCGGCCCACGTTGACGGCGTGGTCCGCATACCGCTCGTAGTAGCGACCGAGCAACGCGGTATCCACAGCCGCCTCGGCCCCTGCGGTCCATTCGTCGCTGAAGATCACCCGGAACAGCGAGCGGTGCAGCTCGTCCATGGCGTCGTCGTCCTGCTCCAGTTGGGCCGCGGCAACCGCGTCCTGGGCCGCGATCGCCGGCCCGATCTTGCTGGCCATCCGGTCCGCCACCGCACCCATCTCCTTCACGACGGCCGCGACAGGCGCGAGGACCGCACAGCTCGGGAACCGACGACGGGCCGTTCGGGCGACGTGGTCGGCGAGGTCACCCATGCGCTCCAGGTCCGCGGCGATGTGAAGCGACGTGAGCACCAGCCGCAGGTCGGAGGCGACGGGAGTCTGGCGGGCCAGGACGATGAACACCCGGTCTTCCACGATTCGATAGAGAGCGTCGATCTCGGCGTCGGCGGCGACCACGTCGTCCGCAAGCACCCGATCGGGGCTGAGCAGCGCGGACGTGGCGCGCCTCATGGCCACAGCGACCGCTTCGGCCATCGTCACCAGGTTGTCGCTGATCTCCGCCAACTCGGTTTGGAACTGCTCCCGCATCCGTACTCCGATCACCCGCGGGCTAACCTACCCCAGTCATCGGCGCTCGAGGTCCGAGGCTTGCCCCAGGAGACACACGACGTCCTCGGGGCGATCGGCGACAAGATCCCGCCCGGTGCTGCCACCGGGCGAAGCCCAACGAGCGTGTATGCCGAGTGATCCAGCCGCTCGGGCGCATTGGAGATCGACGTCCGCATCACCTACGTACGCGGTTTGCTCTGCGGTCACCCCCATGCCGTGGCAGGCCATGTGCAGGCCGTGCGGCGCGGGCTTAGGACTGTTCACGTCATCGCCACCGACCACGACCGCGAAGGCGTCGTCGAGCCCGGCTCTCGCGAGCAACAGCCACGCGGCGCGGCGGGTGGCGGACGTGTAGACGCCAATGCGATACCCCGACGAGCGGAGCGACCTCAGCATGTCGCGAACGCCCGGGAAGGGCTCGACGTCGACGCTTCTCAGGTCGAGGCGGCGGTAGTACTCGGCCATGTCCTCGGCGGTGGTAGGCCTACCAAGGAAGTGCGCCAGCACGACGGGTGCAGGCCCGAGGTGCCACGCCGCAATGACGTCACTCACGCCCAGTGTGGGGCCACCTCGACAACGGATCGTGTCGGCGTACGCCGCAGGCGCCGCTCTCATCGAATCCACCAGGGTGCCGTCGAGATCGAAGACGGCCGCGGTGATTGCACGTGGTCGAGGCATCACGGGTCAATCTGGTTTGCGGTACATGCGGTAGTGCAGGACGAGGAAAGACAGCCCGAACACCCAGAAGGCGTGCTCAGCCACCAACTGGTCGTGAGCGACGAAGACGTCGAGTTGCTCGGCGAAGCCGTGCACGCTCAGAGCTGTCAGCCTGCGGGTCTCGGCGTCTATGTACGTCAGGTAGTGGCCGGGATGCCCACCAGCGCCGCGGCTGCTGAGGGTGAGTCCGCCGTCTGGTCGAGGCCGTGGCTCCAGCGTGGCGGTGAAGCTGGCCTGTGGCAAGGGAAAGCCGACGCTGACGAACCCCTCGTCGCCGTGCCGGTAGGTGGTGTAGATGCCTACATAGATCGGCTCGTCGGTGTCGGCGAACGAGCGGATCCAGCCCCGGACACTGACGACGCCCTCCTGCTCGCGGCTGATGGTGTCGATCCGGCTGCGAATGCCGCGCTGCGTCTCGCGTTGGTTCATCGGTACGCTCGCCTGCCCGAGCGGCCTGGCCACCAGGGCTCGGTAGAGCAGGTAGCCCGGTCGTACCCACAACCGCCAGGCCGGGACGATGTCCAGGGTGAAACGGGTGGTGTGCTCGTAGAAATCGCGTACGCGTGGGTCAACGTCGCCGGGGTCGAAACGCGGGCCGGCCAGCTCGTCCAGCGAAGACACGATCCCGACGTCGGGGGCGTCGGCGTGGTACACGCCACCGACCGCCGCAGCAAGATCGCGAACGTAGCCGGTCCCGACGTAGCGCGTGCGGGCTTCGAGCGGCACGACGAACGGCAGCTCGGCGGCGTCAACCCTCTCGGCGAGCAGACTGACCTGGGGATCGCGGAAGAGGATCGCGGACAACACACGAAAGCTCGTGACGGCCGCGGCGGCCACGATGGCGCCGGGCACGTCTGTCCACGCTGCGTGCAGCGCCCAGCCAACGCCGACCCCGACCAGCGGACCGAGCACGACCTTCTGCGGCCTCACACCGAGCACCCCGGCAAGCACGCCCGCGACCAGGCCTACAAGGATCGGACCGAGGCCGGCCAGCCGCCCGAGCGCCCAGCCGAGGGGGGCCATCACCGCGGCGCTCATCAAGATCCGCGACCAGAGCGCCGGTATCTCGCCCGGCCGTTGCCGTGCTCGGGCCACCACCTCCCCGACGCCCAGCAGCGCGGCTCCGACCAGCGTGCCCACCGCGATGGCGGCAACGCCCCAGCCGGCCGTCACGGCCGCGCCGGCAACCGCACCGATGGCGGACGCGAGACCGGCCGAACCGGGCCGATCGGCCCGCGAGGCGGAGCCCTCGACGATCACCACCGGGATCCTACCGGCGCCCCGGGCTTGCGCAGGTTCCTGCGAAACGGGTCGCCGCGGACCGATGATGAGAGGGTGTTCACGACACAGCCAGTCGAGGTGCCCAGAAGGCCGGTGGCGGAGCTCACGGAGGTGATCGGCTCGGACCGCACGGTCCGGTTGATCGAGACGGCCACGGAATTCCGGAGAGGGCTCGGTGGCCGGGTGATCTGGACGTTCAGCTCCACCGTGACCGGGGGCGGCGTGGCCGAGATGCTGTACGCCCTGGTCGGATACACGAAGGACCTGGCGGTCGATACGCGGTGGCTCGTGATCGGCGGCGACAACGAGTTCTTCCGGATCACCAAACGGGTGCACAACCGTATCCACGGTCAGGCCGGCGACGACGGCGGCCTGGGCGCGGCCGAACGCGCCCACGTCGAAGAGGTGCTCAACGCCAATGTCGAGAGCATCGCCGACCGGGTAAGCCCCGGCGATCTGGTGCTCCTGCACGATCCGCAAACCGCCGGCATGGCCCGCGCCATGGCCGAACGCGGTGCGCTCGTCGTCTGGCGCTCGCACATCGGCATCGATGCCGAGAACGAGCACACCCAATCGGCGTGGGAGTTCCTGAGCCCCCTCCTCGCGTACGCCCGGGGCTTTGTCTTCTCCAGGCGGTCGTACGTGCCGGCCGTGCTGTCCGAGCGGCCGACCTGGATCATCCCGCCGTCCATCGATCCGTTCTCGCCGAAGAATGAGCCGCTGACCGATCCGGTGGCCCGGGCGATCCTCATCACGTCGGGCCTGCTACCGGGGACGCCCAGCGTCGCGCCAACGTACATCCGGCGGGACGGGTCGCCGGGAGAGGTCAGCCGGCCGGCCTGGCTGGCGGCGGAGGAGCTGCCTGGGCCCGATGACCCGATCGTCGTCCAGGTGTCGCGGTGGGACCGACTGAAGGACATGACCGGCGTGCTGCGGGCGTTCGCCGCCCATGTCGCGCCGTCCGGGCCCGGAACGCTCGTCCTCGCCGGCCCGGCCGTCGAGGGCGTCATCGACGACCCGGAGGGCGCCGCCGTGTTCGCCGAGTGCATGGCCGCCTGGCAGTCCCTGCCGCCGGCCCAGCGGGCCCGCACCATCCTCATGACCGTGCCGATGTCCGATGTGGACGAGAACGCCATCATCGTGAATGCGCTGCAACGGCACGCCCGGGTCATCGCCCAGAAGAGCCTCGCGGAGGGATTCGGTCTCACCGTCGCGGAGGGCATGTGGAAGGGGCGACCCGTCGTCGGCTCGGCGGTCGGTGGTATCCAGGACCAGATAGCGCCTGGCACGGGCGTACTGCTGCGCGATCCCACGGATCTGGCTGGGTTCGGTCGGGCCGTGCGTGAACTGCTCGATGACCCCGCACGGGCGGAGCGCATGGGCGCCGCCGCGCGCGAACACGTCCGGGATCATTTCATCGGCGACGTTCACCTGCTCCGCTACGCGGAGCTGTTCAGCAGTCTCCTCAGCACGCTCGTGGATGCCCAGACCGCGTGACCGTGCCGCGCGCCACGAGGATGCGACGCAGCTGGTCCGTCTGCTCCATCACGTTCTTCCGCACGACGGGGCTGACGTCCGGCGCCTGGGCCGAGGCGTCCACCGCGTCCGGGAACGACTCGTCGACGCCGAAGAACGGGAACATCGTGAACGACAGCACGATTGCCGGCACCATGCCGGCCTCGTGCATCGACGGCATGGCCGCCCGGAACCGGTCGGCGTACGCGATGAGAAGGTCCTCCTGGCCGGGCCGCCAGAACGCCGTGGCGATGTCACGCACCGAGCCGATCGGCACGTCGTGTTTCTCGAAGACCCCCTCCCACGCCCGCTCCTTCGCCGCCCGATCCGGACGCGCCGCCTGCACCGTCAGGGCGCGTACCCACGCGTCGGGGTTCGGGTCTCGCCGGGCCAGGGCGTCGACCTCGACCTGGTCGTACTGCCCGAGCTCCGCGTCGCGTACGAGTGCGCGCCAGCCCAGGTCGACGTCGCTACCAGAGGCCGCCCGTAGCGTGTCGAGTTGGCCTTGCGTGGTCGCGGTGTGCGCCAGCGCACGCATCGCGGCCTGCCGGCGAGCCGGGTTGTTCGCCAGGACGATGCACATGTCGGCCACCGACGACATCAGATCGACGCGTGATTGTTCGGGCGCCCACCGTTCGGCGGCGACGACGGCGAGGCGCAGGAAAGGTTCGATCACGCTGTCGGTGGTCTCGCGCGGGAGCACCCCGGTCACGCACCGGATGAAGTCCGCGGGGGCGATGTCCGCCGTCATCAGCATGTCCCAAGCGGTGGTGACCGCGACCGCCCGAGACACCGCGGCCGGGAGCAGCCCTGCCGAGCTCAGCAGCGTCGTCCGCGAGGCCGGGTCGGGTCGGGTCGACGCGAACGTAAGGTCCTCGTCGTTGACGAGCAGCAGGTCGGCGGGCCCGATGCCACCGATGTCCGTCCGCTCGCCGGACGTTTCCACGGCGACGAGCTGCCGACGCACGAGGGCATTACCGTCACGGTCGTAGACACCCACGTCGAGCCGGTGCGGTCTGGGCCGACCACCGGCGGGGCCGGTGGCTCGCATCGACATTTCCCCCGCCGACGTGGTCTCGAGCTCGAGCCGGTCGGTGCCGGCCGTGTCGAGCCAGCCCCGGGTCCACGCCGCGAGGTCGCGACCGGATGCCTGTTCGATCGCACCCATCAGATCGTCGAGAACGGCGTTGCCCCATGCCCGCTGACGGAAGTACGACCGCAGGCCGGCAACGAACTCCGGTTCTCCGACGTACGCGACCAGCTGCTTGAGCACGCTCGCGCCCTTGGGATAGGTGATCCCGTCGAAGATGGCGGCCGCCTCGGCGACGTCGCGTACCGGCTGCCGTATCGGATGGGTGGTCGGCGCCATGTCGGCTCCGTACCCGTCGAGCTTCGACCCCGCCAGGAACGACGACCACCCGTCTGTGAACGGGGTTGCCGCGGTCGCCGCCCAATGACTGGCCCACTCGGCGAAGGCCTCGTTGAGCCACAGGTCGTCCCACCAGCGCATGGTGACGAGATCGCCGAACCACATATGCGCCATCTCGTGCAGGAGCACCATGGCGCGCTGCTCCCGCTCCTGGTAGGTCGGGTCGCTGCGGTAGATGAACGTGTCGGACCAGGTGACGCACCCCCAGTTCTCCATCGCACCGCCCATGTCGGGCACGAACACCTGGTCGTACTTGCGCTGCGGGAAGGGCAGGTCGAACTGCTCACCGAAGAACGCCAGGCCGGCCGCGGTGATCGCGAACAGCTCCTCGGCGTCGCGGTCGAGGAAGCCGGCCAGCGACCGCCGCACGAACAGGCCAAGGTCGTGGCCGTCCCGGTCGGAGCGGATCTCATAGAACGGCCCCGCGTTGACCACCGGAACGTACGTCGACAGCGGCGGCGTGGCCGGGTAGGTCCAGCGTCGAGCGGTACCCAGGTTCTCGATCTCGGGATCGCCGCTGTTACTCGTGACCGTCCACCGCGACGGCGCCACGACGGTGAATGCGAACGGTGCCTTGAGGTCGGGCTGGTCGAAGCAGGCCCACACCCTCCGGGCGTCGTCGGGTTCAAACGATGTCCAGACGTACACCTCCTCGTCGGAGGGATCGACGCAGCGTTTCACGCCGGCACCGAGGCTCGTCGACCGCTGCACTGACTCGACGACGAGCGTGTTGTCCGCCGCCAGGCCGGTCAGCGCGATCCGACCGTCCGCGACGGCGTCGACGGCCACCGGCACGCCGTTGAGGTTGGCGGAGACAACCTCCGCGGCGCAGTCGATGAACGTCGACCCTCCCGCAGTCGAACAGGAGAACCGCACCGTCGACACGGCGCGGAACGCGTCCCCGTCGGCGAGTTCGGTGAGGTCGACGGCGATGTCGTAGCGGGTCACCGAGACGAGGGCGGCTCGCTCCTCCGCCTCCTCGCGCGTCAGGCTTCGCAGCTCGATCACGTCCTGTCCTCCAGGTCACGTACGGTCGTCTCCGCGACGCTAGCCAAGCAACCTCCGCCATGTCGATCCCGGCCGCGATTTAGTCGTACGCTGATGCGGACCATGCCTCGTTTCACCAGGACGCTCACGCCGGCCGGCTTCGTGCTCGCCGGGCTGTGTTTCCTGCTGCCCTTCGCAACGGTCTCGTGCGACGCGCCCGGTGGGTTTGGGCGGGCCGCACCCGGTGGCACGACCACCTACACCGGCGTCGACCTGGTGATCGGTGGTGCACCCTCGGTGGACAAGCCGGCGCCGGCGGCGCAGCAGCGTAACGATCGGCTCGGCGTGCAGCCGCTCGCCGTCGGGGTGGTGATCCTGATCGTCGGCGCGGGCGTGGCCACCGCGCTGGTTCGTCACGCACGCGTACGCCGGATCACCGCCATCGCGACCGCGACGGGCGCCGCGATTGCCCTCGTGGCCAACCAGGTGACCACCGAGGCGTTGCTCGCGTCACGACTGAGCGAGCAGCTGACCGAGCCCTTGCCAGCCGGTAAGCGCGCTGCCGATTTCGTACACACCGCCGAGGGGTTCGGCGCGTGCCTCCTGGTGTTGCTGGTTGTCATCCTCGGCAACGCGATCACGGCCGCGTGGCGATCGTGGCAGGCGCGACGAGAGCGACGCGCATTCGCCGCCGGGTCCCCGGAGGCCGGCCTGCCCATCCCGGTCGACCCGTGGGCCGGGTCCGCCGACAGCGGTTATCCGTCGTCGTGATCGTGGCCGTCAGAGTGCCCACGGGTCGATGCCGGCTCCGCCGCGCGGAGCCTCGGTGACGGCGGGTGGCGGGGGTCGTCGCCGCCGGATGAGATTGATGGCCCGCCCGCACACCCACCCGAGCAAACCTGGCACGCCAGCGCCGAGCCGTGTCATGTCCCGCGCCCGCGGGCCGGTGGGGACGTCAGCCGGCAACGACGCCGCCGCCACCAGCCACCTCGGCAGCCCGAGCAGGCCCAGCACGCCCCCGAGCCGTTCGGACTCGATGACGCTGTCGGGATCGAGCTGCTCGGCCAGCAGTTCGCCGAGGTCGTCGGCGGCCTCCGGGTGCCCGCAGGCGGCGGCGAAGGCGGCGGCGTGCTCGACGCCGAGCGGCTCGGGCAGCGTGTCGTCGTCGGCGTCGAGGCCGTAGGACGGGTCGCTGACGTACCGGCCGACTTCTTCGCGGTCCACCCACAGCCCCATCAGCAGCTGCCGGTCGGTAACCACACGGACGGCGAGGACCGTCGCGGCAAGCCGGCCCGCCAGCGATTCGCCGACGCCGACCACGCCGCGGCGGCCCGCCGCGACGGTTCCGTCCCCGAAAGCTGCGACCGCGACGAGCCAGCCGTCCTCCGGCTGTCCGAGCCAGCCGCTGAACCGGACCTCCCGTAGTGCTATGAGCACATCCTGGCGGGTGCATGGCCGGCCGGACGGCACGCCGTCCAAGCGGACCACGACGCCCGCATAGGTGTACCCGGACGGCCCGCCCACGTCCCGGCCCCCCGCGGGATACCACATTGGTTGCATGATGCCTCGCCCATCCGAGCTCATCGTCACGCGGTTGGCGCTGAACGCGCCAGCGTTCGCACCACTACCCTAGGAGTAGGTCATGAGCGACTCGGAGCATCACCCGCTGCGCTGGCGGGCCCTGGCGGTCAGCCAGGCCGCCGCGTTCATGGCACTGCTCGACGTCAGCATCGTCAACGTCGCCCTGCCGTCGATTCAGCGCGACCTCGGCGCCTCGGCCTCGACCGTTCAGTGGGTGATCTCCGGGTACGCGCTGACCATGGGCCTGGCCCTGGTGCCGGCCGGCCGCCTCGGCGACGTGCTCGGCCGGCGCCGGATGTTCCTGATCGGCCTGTCATCGTTCGTGCTGACCAGCGTGCTGTCCGGGGCGGCCCCGACGACCGGCCTGCTGGTGGCCGCCCGCCTGCTGCAGGGGCTGGCGGCCGGCACGCTCATCCCGCAGAATTCGGGGCTGATCCAGGAGCTGTTCCAGGGTGCCGAACGGGGCCGGGCATTCGGCCTCCTCGGCGCCACCGTCGGCCTAGCGACCGCGACCGGTCCGGTCGTCGGTGGGCTGATCCTGACCGCTTTCACCGGCCCGGACGCGTGGCGCTGGGTGTTCTACGTGAACGTACCGATCGGGCTCGTCACTCTGCTGCTCGCCGCGCGCATCCTGCCCGCACTCGCGCACGCCCGCCCGTCCCGGACCCACCTCGACCTGGTCGGGTCGCTGCTACTCGGCGCCGGCGTGTTCGGCCTGCTGCTACCTCTCGTCAATGCCGACAGCGGCGGCCTGAGCCGGCTCGGCTGGCTGATGGGCGTCGCAGTCGTGCTCCTCGTCGGGTTCGCCCGCTGGGAGGTGCGCACCTCGCGGCGCGGACACGCCCCGCTGCTGGAGCCGGGGCTCGTCCGGGTCCCCGGCTTCGCCGCTGGCTCGACCATCGGGCTGGTCTATTTCGTCGGTTTCACCGGCGTCTGGCTGGTGCTCGCGCTGTTCTTCCAGCACGGGCTGGGATATTCGCCGCTGCGCTCCGGGCTGGCGGTGACCCCGTTCGCACTCGGCGCGGCCGCGTCGGCGGTGATCGCCGGCCGGCTGGTGACCCGGCTCGGGCGCTGGCTGACGGCGTCCGGCCTGACCGCGACCGTGGCCGGATTCGCCGTCACCGCGGTGCTGCTGCGGCACGCGCACGGCGACGCGGCGGCGTGGCGGGTGGCGGCGCCGCTGTTGGTCGCCGGCATCGGGGGTGGCATGGTGACCTCACCCAACGTCACGCTGACCGTCCAATGTGTACCAACTCGGATGGCCGGGGCCGCAGGCGGCACCCTCCAGACCGCCCAGCGAGTCGGCTCCGCCATCGGCACCGCCCTGCTCGCGACGATCTTCTACCACCAGCTCACGTACACCCGAGACGCGTACGGGCCGGCCGTCAGCGACGCGCTGCTGTGCGCCGCCGCCGTCATGGTGTTTGCCCCGGCGCTCGCGATCGCGGACCTGGCCCGGCACCGGACACGTCCCGTCGTCGGCCGGGCCTCATCGTCCTCTCATGGCCCGGAGGTCTCAATGGACATCAAGGCGAACACCAGAGCATCAGGGGGCGTTGGATAGGGATGCAACTTCGGCCGGGGTCAGCGTGATCGCCGCGGCGGCGACGTTGTCGCCCAGGTGTGACAGCGAGCCGGTGCCCGGGATCGGGAGGATCGACGGCGACCGGGCCAGCAGCCAGGCGAGCACGACCTGCCGTCGTGTCGCGCCGTGGCGACGCGCGATCTCCGGTACGCCCTGGTTGGCCTCGAGGTCCTGGATCGGAGCCCCTCCTTCGTCCGGAAATCCTCCTGGCCGGGTAGCCACAGGCCCCCGGGCCGGGGTGCACTAGAGCGTGGGCGCGAGGTTGGGAGGCAGGACTGTGACGGGCCTACTGGGGCTGCCGGACGTGGTGACCGCCGGCCTGTTCGATCTGGACGGGGTGCTGACCGATACGGCGGCCGTGCACGCCAGGGCCTGGGCAGAGGTCTTCGATACCTTCCTGCGGGAGCGGGCCGAGCGGACGGGTGAAGCTTTCGTTGCGTTCGACCCAGTGGCCGACTACGACACCTATGTCGACGGCAAGCCGCGTGCGGACGGGGTGCGCGACTTCCTGGCCAGCCGCGGCATCGGCCTGCCCGAGGGGGACCCGGCCGACGGCGCCGACGTGACGACCGTCAACGGCCTGGGAAACCGCAAGAACCAGGCGCTGCTGCGGCGCATTCACGACGAGGGGGTTGAGGTGTTCGACGGCTCCAGGCGCTACCTCGAGGCCGCCCGGGACGCCGGCCTGGCCCGAGTGGTGGTCTCCTCCAGCGCCAACACCGCGGAGGTCCTGAGGGTCACCGGGTTGGCGACGCTGGTGCAAGGCTGGATCGACGGACTCACCATCGCCGCGCAAGGACTGAGAGGCAAGCCGGCCCCGGACGCGTTCCTGGCCGGGGCGCGCTGCGTCGATGTCGAGCCGGCGCGCGCCGCGGTGTTCGAGGATGCGCTCGCGGGCGTCGCGGCCGGCCGGGCCGGCGGATTCGGGTTCGTCGTCGGGGTGGACCGCACCGGGCACGCGGACGCGCTGCGGGCGCACGGCGCCGACGTCGTGGTCGGCGACCTGGCTGAGCTGCTGGACGGTCCGCGGTGAGCGCGTTCCCCATCGAGCCCTGGTGCGTCCGCGAGCGTGGGCTCGACCTCGACCTGTTGGCCCGATCTGAGTCGCTCTTCGCGCTGTCCAACGGACACCTGGGGCTGCGCGGAAATTTCGACGAAGGGGAACCGTACGGGATCCCGGGCACGTACCTGAACTCGTTCTACGAGCTGCGACCGCTGCCGTTCGCCGAGCCCAACTATGGCGACCCGGAATCCGGCCAGACGGTCGTGAACGTCACCAACGGCAAGCTCATCCGGCTGCTGGTCGACGACGCGCCGTTCGACGTCCGGTACGGGCGGCTGCTGGCTCACGAGCGGGTGCTGGATCTGCGCGCCGGAACGCTGACCCGGCGCGCCGATTGGGAATCGCCGGGCGGCCGGCGGATCCGGGTACGGTCGACCCGGCTGGTGTCGTTCACCCAACGGGCCGTCGCCGCCATCGAGTACACGGTCGAGGCGGTCGACGGGCCGGTACGGCTGATCGCGCAGTCTGAGCTGGTGGCCAACGAGCCGAACCCGCCACGCTCCGGGGATCCGCGGGAGGCGGCCGTGCTGGACAAGCCGCTGGCCGGCCTGGAGCACGACGTCCGGGAGCGAGGGGCGACCCTCCTGCACCGCACGCGACGGAGCGGCCTACAGGTGGCGGCCGGCATGGACCACCTCGTCGAGGCGCCGGGCGAGGTGACCGTCGAGAGCGCGGCCACGCCGGACTGGGCGCGTACGACGTTTGTGTGCACCCTGAATCCCGGGCAGCGGCTGCGCATCGTGAAGCTGATCGCGTACGGCTGGTCCGGCCTGCGGTCGACGGCGGCGCTGCGGGACCAGGTCGCCGCCGCCCTGACCGGCGCCCGGCGTACCGGCCTCGAGGGTCTGCTCGCCGAGCAGCGGGCATACCTGGACGACTTCTGGGACGGCGCCGACGTCCGAGTCGAGGGCGACCCGGTACTGCAGCAGGCTGTCCGGCTCGCGCTGTACCACGTCCTTCAGGCGGGCGCCCGGGCCGAGCGCCGCGGCCTGCCCGCGAAGGGGCTGACCGGGCCCGGCTACGACGGACACACCTTCTGGGACAGCGAGGCCTATCTGCTGCCGGTGCTGACCTATACTCAGCCGCAGGCCGCCGCCGACGCGCTGCGTTGGCGACACTCAACCCTCGACCTGGCCAGGGGCCGAGCCGCCACGCTCGGGTTGCGCGGAGCCGCGTTCCCGTGGCGCACGATCCACGGCCAGGAGTGCTCCGGCTACTGGCCGGCCGGCACCGCGGCGTTTCACATCAACGCGGACATCGCCGCCGCGGTGACCCGCTACCGCTCGGTGACGGGTGACGAGACGCTGGAGGTCGAGGCCGGGCTCGAGCTACTGGTCGAGACCGCCCGGCTGTGGATGTCGCTGGGGCACCACGACGTCGAGGGCGGCTGGCACATCGCCGGGGTCACCGGCCCCGACGAGTACACCGCCATCGTCAACGACAACGTCTTCACCAACCTCGCCGCCGCCCACAATCTGCGCGCCGCGGCCGAAGCCGCCGACCGCCACCCCGGCCGGGCCCGCGATCTCGGCGTCACCGTCGAGGAGACCACGACCTGGCGGGACGCGGCGGACGCGGTTTACGTTCCCTACGACATCGACCTGCGGGTGCACCAGCAGAGCGCGGGGTTCACCCGGCTACCGCCGTGGGACTTCGAGGCGTACCGCGACAAGTACCCGCTGCTGCTGCACGCGCCGTACTTCGACCTGTACCGCCGCCAAGTGATCAAACAGGCCGACCTCATGCTGGCGCAGTACTGGTTCGGCGACCGCTTTGACGACGAGGACAAGGCCCGCAACGTGGACTACTACGAGCGGCGCACAGTCCGGGACTCGTCGCTGTCGGCCACCGTCCAGGCGGTCACCGCCGCCGAGGTGGGACACCTGGATCTCGCATACGACTACACCTGCGAGGCCGCCGAGATCGACCTGCTGGACATCGACCACAACAGCGCCGACGGCCTGCACATCGCCTCCCTCGCCGGGGTCTGGACCGCCCTGGTCGCCGGATTCGGCGGGCTGCGCCAGCGCGGGGGGCAGCTGTCGTTCGCTCCGCAGCTTCCCGACCGCATCACCCGGCTGAGCTTCACCATTCGCTGGCACGGCCTGCGGATGGGCGTCGATGTCGAGCCGGACCGGGTCACCTACACGCTGCGGGACGGCACCGACTCCTCGCTGACGTTCCGCCACAACGGAAAGGCGGTCACCGTGACCACCAGCGAGCCTGTCGTCGCGCAGACCGTCAAGCGCGCTCCGACGCTCCCCCGGCCGCCGCAGCCGCCCGGTCGAGAGCCCAACTCCCCAGAAGTGTCCCGAACCTCCTGGTTGGCGGCCGGCAGGTAGCGGCTCAGGACTGTCGGACCTTCCATCTCGGATGTCGGCGTGCGAAACAATCCAGGCATGGATCGGCAGCAGCGGGGCGAACGTGGCCGGCAGATCGGAGATGAGCTGTCCCGTGCCGGTGTCCGGAGCGTCGCGTTGACCTGGGTGGACAACGCCGGCATCACGCGGGTGAAGGCGGTACCGGTGGCCCGGTTCGGCCACGCGGCCGCATGGGGTGTCGGCATGTCGCCGGTGTTCGACGTGTTCCTGGTCGACGACTCGATCACCACGAGCCGTTACGTCGGTGGGCCGGCCGGCGATCTGCGGCTGTACCCGGATCTGGACCGGGTGTCCGCACTGGCCGCCCAGCCGGGCTGGGCCTGGGCTCCGGTCGACCGGTGGACTCAGGAAGGCCAGCCGTACCCGTGCTGCCAGCGCACCCTGGCCCGGACCGCGGCCGGCCGCGCCGCCGCCGAAGGGTTGGACCTGTCGATGGCGTTCGAGGTGGAGTGGTTCCTCGGCAGCGTCGACGCCGTCCCGGCGTGCGCGGGCCCGGCGTACGGGATGACGCGGGTGGTCGAGCTGTCGGCGTACATCGACGACCTGATGACCGCGCTCGACGCGCAGGGCGTGCCGGTCGACCAGGTCCACCCGGAGTACGCGCCGGGCCAGCTCGAGCTGTCGGTGGCGGCGGCCGATCCGGTACTCGCCGCGGACCGCACCGTCCTGGTCCGCCAGACCGTCCAGGCGGTGTCCCGGGCGCACGGCTACCAGGCCTCGTTCGCCCCGGTCGTGGTCGCCGGCCAGGTCGGCAACGGCCAGCATCTGCACCTGTCCGTGCGGCACGAGGGCCGCTCGCTGTTCGCCGGTGGCGACGGGCCGTACGGGCTGAGCGGCCCGGGTGAGGCGCTGCTGGCCGGGTTACTCGCCCGGCTCCCGGCGCTGACCGCGATCAGCGCGCCGAGTGTGGCCAGCTACCTGCGGCTGGTACCGCAGCGGTGGGCCGCGCCGTACCAGTGCTGGGGTCTGGAGAACCGGGAGGCTGCGCTGCGGTTGGTCACCGGCAGCGTCGGCGAGCACGAGCGGGCCGCCAACGCGGAGCTGAAGTGCTGCGACGGATCGGCGAACCCATACCTGGTCGTTGCGGCGGTCACCGCGATCGCCGCCGCGTCGGTCGCACAGCCGCGGCGCCTGCCGCCGGAGGTGCCCGGCGATCCGGCGCTGTCGCCCGAACGCGAGCAGCCGCCCCGGCTGCCGCGCAGCATCGGCGAGGCGGTCGAGGCGCTGCGCGCGGACGACGTGCTGCCGGCGCTGCTCGGGGAGCCGTTGCTGGAGGCCTTCTGCGCGGTGCGGCTGGCCGAGGCTTTGCTGTTCGCCGACTCGACGCCGGAGGCGATAGCCGAGGCGAGCCGGTGGCGTTACTAGTCGACGGCCACTGCCACCAGGTCCTCGGCGGCGACTTGGACCGGCCGGCGTTCGAGCTCGCCTGTACCGAGGCGGACCTGCCGCCACCCCAAGGGATGTCCTATCTGGACAGTCAGCTCGGACTGGCGGTACGCCGCTGGTGCGCGCCCGTGCTCGGACTGCCGCCCCACGCGCCCGTCGACGATTACCTCGCCGCCCGGGCGGCCCTCGGCTGGGAGAGTGCCACCGCCTCGCTGCTGCGCGCCGCCGGGTTCGCCGCGCTGCTGGTCGACACCGGGCTGGACGGCCGGGACCTGGTCACCGCCGACGCACTCGGGGCGCTCGCCGATGCGCCGGTACATGAGGTGGTGCGTTTGGAACGGGTGGCCGAGGACCTCGCCGGCCAGGTCGACGCGGCCGGGTTCGCGCACGGCTACCGCCGGGCGCTGACCGAGCGGGTGCGCGACGCCGTCGCGGTCAAGTCGATCATTGCGTACCGATGCGGGCTGGCCATCCCACCCGAACCGCCGTCGCCCGTCGAGGTACGCCGGGCCGCCGCCGGATGGCTGCGTACCGGTGGCCGCATCACCGATCCGGTGCTGCTGCGCCACATCCTGTGGGCCGGGGTCGACACCGGGCTGCCGCTGCAGCTGCACACCGGATTCGGCGACCGCGACCTGACCCTGCATGCCGCCGACCCCGCTCTGGCGCAGCCGTGGCTCGCCGCCATTGGGGTGCCGGTGATCCTGCTGCACTGCTACCCGTACCACCGACAGGCCGGCTGGCTCGCCCAGGTCTACCCGCACGTCTACGTCGACATCGGCCTGACCCTGACCCACCTCGGTACCCGCGCCTGCGCCGTCCTCGCCGAGTACCTCGAGTTGGCGCCGTTCGGCAAGCTGCTGTTCTCCACCGACGCATACCGGCTCCCCGAGCTGTACCTGGTCGGCGCCGCCCAGTTCCGGCACGCCCTGCGCCGACTCCTCGACACGTGGGTGTCCGACGGTGCGACCACCACCACCGACGCGGACCGCATCGCCGAACAGATCGGTGCCGGCAACGCCCGCCGGGTATACCGAAACCTTCAGCCGTAGCCCCCGCGGGCCGGACGGGTAGCGTCGGCGGTGTGGCAATCCTGCGTGGCGCCAAGGTGACGCTGCGACCGGCGGCCGCCCACGATATACCCGCCCTGGTCGCCATCCGTACCACCGTCGAGGTCCGCCGCTGGTGGGGCGAGGAGGACGACTTCGCCGCGGCGGTGACGAGCGACCTGCCCAGGACGTACGCGATAGAGCATGGCGGCCGGGTGGTCGGTGCGATCCAGTGGTACGAGGAAGACGACCCGATGTACCGGCACGCCGGCATCGATATCTACCTCGATCCGGCGACGGCGGGCCTGGGTCTGGGCACCGACGCGGTGCGCACACTGGCCCGGCACCTCGTTGACGACCTCGGCCACCACCGGCTCGTCATCGACCCGGCCGCCGACAACGCCGCCGCGATCCGGGCGTACGAGAAGGTGGGCTTCCGGCCGGTTGGTGTGATGCGGGCCTACGAGCGCGGCGCGGACGGCACATTCCACGACGGCCTACTGATGGACCTGCTCGCCGACGAACTCGAACGCGGTTGAATGGAGCCGGGAGGCGTCGAGGACCGCGCCGGTGGGGCCGAGGTGCCGCGGGTGATCACGCCCGGCAAGCCGAACAGGCCATCGCCGCCGAACTGTGCTGGGCTCGGCTCGCGGACCGCAGCCGCGGCGGATGCATTCGAGCACGGGATCCGCTGAGCCACTGAGCAGAAATGACCATCGCGATCGCGCGGCGTGGGCGGTTGTGCCGAAGCCGCCGCACCCGCTGCCCTCCTAGCGTCACTCGCACATGGCTGAGCCGTCTAGTTCGCCGCGAGCCACAAAGGGGGGTACGCCGATGCGTGGCGCCGGTGTTCGCGTTCTCATCGTCGGTGCGGGCATCGCTGGGCTAGCCAGCGCTCGGACGTTGAGTCGGTGGGGCGCCGATGTCAAGATCGTCGAACACGCACCCGCCACGACGACCGATGGCACCGGGATCTATCTACCTGGCAACGCCGTACGAGCCATCGACAGCCTCGGGCTGGGCGCCGAGGTAGCCCAGCGGGCGGTGCGAATTCAGCGCCAACGGTTCGCCGACCATCGCGGACGGCTGCTCTTCGACATCGACGTGGACGACGTGTGGAAGGGTGTCGGCGCCTGCCTGGCCCTGCACCGGGCGACGTTGCATCAGGTGCTGCTCGCTGGGGCCGGCGACGTGACCATCCATTGGGGACGGACCACGCGTGCGATGGCCGTCGATGACGGTGGTGTCCTTGTCGAGTTCGGTGACGGCGCCACCGACCACTACGACCTCGTCCTGGGCGCCGACGGGTTGCACTCGACCGTGCGGCGGTTGGTCTTCGACGCCGCCGAGCCGCGTCCGGTCGGCCAGCACGCGCGCCGTTTTGTCGTCAACCGGCCAGATTCGGCGCCGACATGGTCGGTTCTGCTCGGCCCCGGTTCCTCTTTCCTGACCATCCCGATCGGCGACGGACGGTTGTACTGCTACTGCGACGGCCCCATCGGTAACCGAGTTCCGCCGATGCGCCAGCTGCTGGCCCGCTACGCCCAGCCCGTGCCCGACCTGCTCGACGCGCTCGACGCGCTCGACCAAGCGGGCGACGGCGGCGGCACCGTGCACACGGGCACGGTGGACGAGGTCGTGCTGGACTCCTGGTCACACGGTGCCGTGCTGCTCATCGGCGACGCCGCCCACGCCACCTCACCCAACATGGCCCAAGGTGCCGCCATGGCGCTGGAGGACGCTCTCGTCCTGGCCGAGTGCCTCGCCGCGGCCGGCGGCATCGCCGAAGCCCTTGCGGCGTATGAACGCCGCCGGCGGACCCGCACCGACTGGGTGCTACGTCAGACCCACCGGCGCGACCGCGCCCGCGCGCTCCACCCGGCCGTCCGCAACGTCGTACTCAGGCGGTTCGGACGGCGCATCTTCCGCGAGAACTACCGCCCGCTGCGCGAGCGCGCCTAGCCGCGGCGCGCAGGGCCGATTAACGAAACGAGGTGTGAGATGCGAAAGATCGGTGACAGCGCGGTGGTCCTGGGCGCCGGCATGGCCGGGTTGCTCGCCGCCCGGGTGTTGGCCGACGCCTACCATCGAGTCACGGTGGTGGACCGCGACTCACTTCCGGAGGCGGCCGAGCCTCGGCGGGGTGTCTCCCAGGGCCGCCACGCCCACCTGTTGGTGCCAGGCGGAACACAGATTCTGGACCAACTCTTTCCGGGGCTGCTCGACGAGCTGATAGCCGCGGGCTTGCCGGCGGTTCGGGACTTCGCCGAGCTCCGCTTCGCGCCGGGCGGTCACTTTCTCCGTCTGATGGGCCGGCCCCCGACGCCGTTCCTCTGCCAGGCCAGCCGTCCCCTGTTGGAACGCCACGTTCGCGCCAGGATCCGCGCGCTGCCGACGGTCGAGATCGTCGACCGGTGCGAGGTTCTCGGCCCGGTCGCGAACGCGGCCCGGGACCGCATCGTCGGGGTGCGGACCCTGCGCCATGTCGCCGTGGCCCGGGAGGAGACAATCGACGCCGACCTGACCGTCGACGCGACCGGTCGCGGCGCCCGGACGCCGGCGTGGTTGACGACGCTTGGCTATGACCCACCCGCGGAACAGCGGCTGACAATCCAACTCAGGTACGCCACTCGACATGTTCGCATGCGTCCAGAGGCGCTGGGCGGCGCGAAGGTGGTCGGCATCGGCGCCGAGCCGGGCCGGCCCACCGGCATGGTGCTGTTCGCGCAGGGGGACGATCGCTGGATCCTGACGGCGATCGGGTACGACGGACATCACCCGCCGAGTGACCCCGACGGGTTCCTCGCGTTCGTCGAGGCCGCCGCCCCGCCCGACGTGTTCGCCGCGATCCGCGACGCCGAGCCGCTCGACGACATCGTCGGCTACCGGTTCCCGGTCACCCTTCGTCGACGCTACGAGCGGCTGCGCCGCTTCCCGGCCGGGCTGCTCGTCGTGGGCGACGCCATCTGCAGCACGAACCCGGCGTACGCTTTGGGCATGTCGGTGGCCGCGCTGCATGCGGCGGCGCTCAGGGGAACGTTGGCTGGCGGCGACCGTGAGCTGGCCCGACGGTTCTTCCGGGCCGCCGCCAAAGCAACCGACATGGCCTGGCAACTGACTGTCGGAGCCGACCTGTCGTTGCCCCGGGTCAAGGGACCGCGGCCGCTGCCGGTTCGAGTCGTCAACGCGTACGTCAGCCGGGCTCAGATCGCAGCCGAGCACGACTCCACGGTGGCCGAGCAGTTCCTGCGCATCGCCTCGCTTCAGGATCCGGCCGGCCGGATGTTCCGACCCACCACCGCGCTGCGCGTGCTGCTCGGCTCCAGGCGCCCCCGCCGCGCACTAACGACCGACGCGTCCACCGCACGCGTGCCCGTCACCTAGGCCCGCGGGCGCAGCGAGACGCTGAGGGAAGGTGCAACCGCCATGACCAGTCCGATGCCTTCAGAGAGTGAGCGACGCGACGCCCTGGCTGACTCGATCTTCAAAGCCACGATCGGCAGCCTGGAGCTGATGCACGTGTACCTCGGCGACCGGCTCGGGCTTTACACCAAGCTGGCGCAGGCGGATTCGGTCACGCCAGCGCAACTCGCGACACTCGCCGGGATCACGGAACGTTACGCCCGCGAATGGCTTGAACAGCAGGCGGTCGCCGGCATACTCGACGTCGTCGAAGACACGGGCGACCCGTGCACTCGTCGCTACCGGCTTCCGGCCGGCGCGGTCGAGGTGCTCTGCGACCCGGAGAGCCTCTACCTCCTCGCGCCCCTCGCACCCCTCGCACTGAGCATCGCCCAAACGCTGCCGCAGGTCATCGAGGCTTTCCGTAGCGGTGGCGGAGTGCCCTACGAGGCGTACGGTGCAGACCTTCGCGACGGCATCGCACGGCTCAACCGGCCGATGTTCCTCAATCAGCTCGCGGCCGAGTGGATCCCTGCGCTGCCCGACATCGAGGCGCGGCTGCGCCATACCGACCCGGTCGCACGTGTGGCCGATCTGGGTTGCGGTGCCGGTTGGTCGGCAATCGCTCTGGCCCGTGCCTATCCAGCGGCGCGCGTCGACGGAATCGACCTCGACGATGCGTCAATCGATGCAGCCCGGCGCAACGCTGCCGAGGCCGGCGTCGCCGAACGGGTCAGCTTCGCGCGCCGGGATGCCACCGATCCCCGCCTTAGCGGGCACTACGATCTCGTGACTGTCTTCGAGACGCTGCACGATATGGCGCACCCGGTTGAGTCACTGCGTGCGGCGCGAGCGATGCTCGCCCCCGGAGGGGCGGTCCTCGTCGGCGACGAGCGGGTCGCGGAGAGGTTCGTCGCGCCCGGCGACGAGCTTGAGAGGTTCAACTACGGCTGGAGCGCCCCGCACTGTCTGGCGGCCGCCCTGGTCGAACCGGACGCCGTCGGCACCGGGACCGTCATCCGGCCCGAGACGGTGCGGCGCTACGCCCTCGAAGCGGGATTTGGCACGGTGACCGTCCTGCCGATCGAGCATGACTTCTGGCGTTTCTATCGCCTCGACCCGTAAGCCCGAGGGGGCCGGACGGAGCGGGAACCGGGCCGGCGGGTACCTCTGCCTGGTTTGAAACCAACCGAAGGGGCAAAGCCACCATCCTGATCGAATGGTCGTGACCTTGTGTGCGCCGCCGTTGCTGTCAGAATGGCGTTGCGCCGCAGCGCGTACTTCATTCGCTGTGACAGCAGGGTTCCGGCGCTCGAGGGTGGCAGCCGTGCGTCCGAGCGCGTGCGGGCGGCGATTATGCGCCGGCTGGCGGGTCTGTAGATGTAGGGCCAGCGCAACGCTGGCGTTCGCGCGGGCGAGTTTGGGGTAGCCGGTGACACTCAGCGGGGATTTCACCGATCTGTTCGGCCGGTTCCGGGGTGAGTTACTGGCGCACTGCTACCGGATGCTGGGCTCGGTCGAGGAGGCGGAGGACCTGGTTCAGGAGACATACCTGCGGGCGTGGCGGTCCTATGACGGGTTTGAGGGCCGTTCGTCGGTGCGGACCTGGCTCTACCGGATTGCGACCAACGTGTGCCTTACCGCAATTGAGCGCCGCGGCCGCCGGCCGCTGCCGTCCGGGCTGGGTGGCCCGGCGGACGATCCGGAGGCGCCGCTGCTGGCGGGGCAGGACATGCCGTGGCTACAGCCGTTTCCCGATGCGCTTTTGGCCGGGCAGCGCGAGGATCCGGCCGCGGTGGCCGTCTCGCGGGCGGGTATCCGGCTGGCCTTCATCGCGGCGCTGCAGTACCTGTCCGCCCGGCAGCGGGCGGTGCTGATCTTGCGGGACGTGCTGGAGTGGCCGGCCGCTGAGGTCGCGGATCTGCTGGGCACGACGACCACCGCGGTGAACAGCGGCCTCCGGCGGGCCCGTGCCCAGCTCGCGCAGGCGCTGCCCGCCGAGGATGAGCTTGCCGAGCCCGCCGAGCCGGACCGGCGGGCGCTGCTGGACCGGTTCGCCGCGGCCATTGAGAACGCCGACGCCAGCGCGCTGGCCGAGCTTTTGCGGGAGGATGCCGCGCTGGAGATGCCCCCGCTGCTGACCTGGTTCACCGGTCGCCGGGTGGTGGCGCGCTTCGTCGCGTCGCACTTTCTGACCGAGCCCGGACGGCTCCGGCTGGTTCCGGTCATGGCGAACGGGCAGCCGACGTTCGCGATCTACCAGCGCGAACCGGGCGGGGCATATCACGCACACGCCATCCTGATGCCGACGGCCACCTCGGCGGGGATCACGCGGGTGGTCGTCTTCCAAGATCCCGGAGTGTTCGGGTCGTTCGGCCTGCCACGAGAGCATCGTGCCGCCGGGCTGATGCCGGCTCGGGACGAGGCGGTCTCCCCGTGGCCCCGCTGAGCACGGGGCCGGAGCTGCTCGAATCAGCTGTCAGTTACGCGCTCGCCGGTGCTGCGCTGGCCACTCCGCAGTTCCTGTCGCGGCCCACCCCGTGCCCGAGCTGGGACCTGGAAAAGCTGCTGGACCATGTCAGCGACTCGATCGGGGTGCTGCACGACGCGATAAGCGGCGAAGGCGTCCGCGCGGCGCCGCCGGGTCACCCCGGGCCTGGGCCCGACCTGGCCGCGCGCCTGTTCGGCCAGGCAGCCAGGCTGCTGGGCGCCTGCGCCGCGGCCGGGCCAGCCGAGCGCCGGGTCGCCATCGGCGACCGTGAGCTGACCACGGGCATGGTCCTCCTGACCGGAGCCATCGAGATCGCCGTCCACGGCTGGGACATCTTTGTTGGGTGCGGCGCCCACCGACCGATTCCGCCGCGCCTCGCGGCAGTCTTGCTGCCGATCGCCCCGCTGCTGGTCACCCCGGCCATCCGGCCCGGGCTGTTCGCGGACCCGGTTCGGCTGCTCGGCCCAGCGTGCCCCGGCGACCAGCTCGTCGCCTTCCTCGGCCGCCAGCCGCGCTCCCGGGCCGCGTCCGGGCCCGGCACCGCCTAAGGCAGGCGCTCGGCTCAGGCTGGCCCGCGGCGATTCCCGGGAATCCGGGTGGTCTGTATCAGTAGGGCCGCCAAACCGGCGGAGTCGAACCCAGCGGAAGACGGCAGAACTGGAGCAACGGACGTGAGAATGGCAGACAGGACAGTCCTGGTGACCGGCGCCAACCGCGGGATCGGGCAGGCGCTGGTCGAGGTGGCCCTCAGCAGAGGCGCCAGGCGGGTGTACGCCGGCACGCGCCACCCCCTTGCCCACCCGGACGGGCGCGTCACGCCCCTGACCCTGGACGTGACCAGCGCGGCGCAGACTCGGGCAGCGGCCGAGAGCGTGACATCTCTCGATGTCCTCATCAACAACGCCGGCATCGCGCTCTACGACGACCTCAGCGATCGTGCCACGCTCGAACGCCACCTCGCCGTCAACCTGTTCGGTACGTACGGCGTGACCCAGGCCTTCCTGCCGCTGCTGACTCGTTCCCGCGGAGCCATCGTCAACAACGTGTCGATGATGGCCCTCGCCCCCGTGCCCCTCACTCCGGCGTACTCGATCTCCAAGGCGGCCGCGTTCTCCCTGACCCAGTCGCTGCGCACGCTTGTGGCCGGGCGGGGCGTACGGGTTCACGCCGTCCTGACCGGCCCCACAGACACCGATATGACCCGAGGCTTCGAAATACCCAAGGCCTCCCCCGAGTCGGTCGCGCGAGCCATCTTCGACGGACTGGAGAAGGGCGAGGAGGATATCTTCCCCGATCCCATGTCACAGACTATTGCCGAGAGCTGGCGCAGCGGCGCGGCCAAGGCGCTCGAGCGCCAGTACGCGGCCCTGGCGTAAGCACAGCGTGTCAGGTCATGAGCAAAGAGGCGGACGTTGATTCCGCCAGCAGCGAGACGTATCAGCTCAGGAACGCACCCAGAAGGAGGAGGGACGCGATGACGGATCACACGGTTGTCAGCCGTGAGGAGTGGCAGGCCGCTCGAGACGAGTTGCTTCAGCGCGAGAAGGAGCACACGCGGATGGGGGACGAGCTGGCGCGCCAGCGCCGCGAGCTGCCCTGGGTCGCGATCGACAAGGAGTACCGGTTCGACACCGACGACGGAACCCGGACTCTGGCCGAGCTCTTCGACGGCCGCTCACAACTCCTGCTCTACCATTTCATGTTCGGACCGAGCTACCAGGCGGGGGACCCGGTCAACTCCTCCATCGCCGATGGCCTCAACGCCTTGCTGCCGCACCTTCATGCCCGCGACGTGACCCTGCTGCTAGTGTCGCGGGCTCCGCTGGCGAGGCTCCAGGCGTACAAGCAGAGGATGGGCTGGAGCCTTCCCTGGGTCTCGGCGGCGAACACCGACTTCAACTTCGACCTCGGCGCCTCCGCCACCGAGGAGCAGGTGCGCGTGGCCGGCGGGCGCACCGACGGTACGCTGCCGCCGATTGCGCGTCAGAACGCGGCCGCGACCGGCACCGATATCCTCGGCTACCTCTCGGAGTCACCGGTGATGAGCGCCTTCACGCTCCAAGACGGCGCCGTCTACCAGACCTATGCGACCACGTGGCGTGGCGTCGAGTTCCTGATGGGCTACTACCCGATCCTCGACCGGGCACCGAAGGGGCGCGACGAGGGCGACGCGTGGCAGCTCTGGATTCGCCGCCATAACGAGTACGTCTAGGCGTTGAGGAGACCTGCGAACTCGGCTCCGGGCGAACGAGAGTCGCGTCTGCGGGCCATTGACGGGCGCCACGAAGAGCGAGGGTTGTCCGACGGTGACGGCAGCAGCATTCTCAAAGGTGAGCACCGCGGCCCGCCGTGACCGCTTGAGTAATCACGAGGGATGGTAGTGAACGGACAGCTGCTGACCGACAAGGTCGTGCTGATCAGCGGTGGAACCCAGGGCATCGGCGCCGGGGTGGCGCGGGCGGCCCTGCGCGAGGGTGCTGCGGTCGTGGTCTCCGGCCGTCGCCATGAGCCCGGCGAGGTGCTCATGGCCGAGCTGCGGGGCCATCACGGCCAAGCCGAGTACGTGCCGGCCGATGTGGCGGACGTGGCCAGCGCGCAGGCGTCGGTAACGGCGACCGTCGAGCGGTTCGGGCGAGTGGACTGCCTGGTCAACGCCGCCGGGTTGACGTCGAGGGGGACGCTGCTCGACACCACTCCGGAGCTGTTCGATCGGCACATCGCGGTGAACCTGCGTGGCCCATTCTTCCTCATGCAGGCCGTAGTGGCGGACATGCTGCGCCGAGGCGAACCAGGCACGATCGTGAACGTCATCTCCTCCTCCGAGCTCGGCGGCCAGCCATACCTGGCACCGTATGTGGCGGCCAAGGCCGGGCTCGCCGGATTGACCCGTAACGCCGCCCACGCGCATCGGTTCGACCGGATCCGCATCAACGGGCTCGACATCGGCTGGACAGACACCGAAGGCGAGGACGTCACGCAGCGCACCTTCCACGGCGCCGACGATCGTTGGCGGGAACAGGCAGCGAAGAGCCTGCCGATGGGCAAGCTCGGTCAGGTCGACGAGATCGCCGACTTCATCGTATTCCTACTCTCGCCGCGCAGCGGCGTGGTTACCGGCTCGGTCATCGACTGGGACCAACACGTGTTCGGAGGCTTGGACTAACCATGCGCCTCGGTCTGATCGGGCTCGGGCGAATCGGCGCGTTCCACGCCGAGACTCTCATCGGTCTGTCTGGCGTCGAGTCCCTCGTCGTCACCGATCCCCTGCCGGCGGCGGTCGACCGGGTGACCGCCGTGTTCGACGTCGACACCGCCGGCACAGCCGACGAACTGCTCCGAGCCGATGTCGACGGGGTTGTGATCGCGGCCGCCACGAACGCGCACCCCCACCTCATCCTGGCGGCCGTCGAAGCGGGCATTCCGGTGTTCTGCGAGAAGCCGGTCGCTCGCGACCCGCAGGAGGCCGTGGCGGTGCTGCGCCGGGTCGAGGCCGGCGGGGTGCCCGTACAGATCGGTTACAACCGGCGGTTCGATCCCGGCTTTGTCGCCGCCCGCCGAGCAGTGATCTCGGGCGAGCTGGGTCGCCTGCACACCGTGCGATCCACGACCATGGACCCCGCGCCCCCGCCCGCGGCATACATCGCAGCATCCGGCGGTATCTTCCGCGACTGCAGCATTCATGACTTCGACATCATCCGGTTCGTGACCGGGCGCGAGGTTGTCGAGGCGTACGCCATCGGGAGCGCGCGCGGCGACGCTGCCTTCGCCGCCGCTGGCGACGTCGACACGGCCGCGGCCGTGCTCACCCTCGACGACGACACCCTCGTCCTGGTCTCCAACACCCGCTACAACCAACGCGGTTACGACGTGCGGCTGGAACTGCACGGCTCCCGCGACAGCATCGCCGTCGGCCTCGAGGACCGGCTGCCGTTGCGGTCGGTAGAGCCCGGAGTCACATTCCCGGCCGGTCCACCGCACCGATTCTTCATGGATCGCTTCGCCGCGGCATACCGTGCCGAACTGGCCGCCTTCATCGAGGTCGTCGCGAGCACACGACCGTCACCGTGCACGGTGGCCGACGCGGTCGAGGCTGGCTGGATCGCGGAGGCCTGCACCCTGTCGCTGTGCGAGCACCGGCCGGTGCGCGTCGAGGAGGTACGCCTCGAGACGGCCACGGCTCAGTCCGGCCCGAACAGCACCGGTGGAGCGTTGTGAGGGGTGATGACCTGGATCGCCGACGGGTTGGATCGCAGTGGGCCGGGCAACACGTTGCGCGCCCGCAGCACGGCGTGGCAGGCACGGCGCAGATCCTGCCGCAGGTCGTGGTGTAGGACCGCCGAAATCTGACCCTGCCGCAGCAGCAAGGTGTTCTCACCGTCGAGGTCGTGCGCGATGAAGACCGCGTACGCCCGCCCGGCGGCCCGGAACGCGTCGATCACCGCGGCGTTGCCGCCCGCTCCCGCGTACATCGAGTAGACCCCACGGATCTCGCGGTGCTGCGCGAGCGCCACCCGCGTCCCGGCGTGCACGACGTCCGCGCGATCCTCCTCGTCGACGACGTCGACCTGCCGGCGGTGCGGTGCGCGGCTGCGCATCTCGGCGCGGAAGCCGGCCTCCCGCTCGTCCTCACCGTGGTACGAGCCGCGCCCGCGCACGACCAGTACGTCGCCGGGCCGCTCTCCCAGCCACTGCTCCACGAGGTAGGCCGCAGTCGCCCCGGCCGCGCGGTTGTCGATGCCGAGGTACGCCACCCGCCGGCTGCTCGGAAGGTCGGTGACCAGGGTCACGACGGGAACACGCTGCCGGTCCAACACATCGACCGCCGCGACCACCTCGGGCACGTCGGGCGCCTTCACGATGACGCCGTGCGAGTTGGTGCGGGCGACGCGCCCGAGCACGGCGAGCAGGTCGGGCACGGCGGAACTCGCGAGCAGATGGAACCGGGCGCGGATCACCGCCGGACGCAGCGCCGGCAGCTCGGCCTCCAGGGCAGAACGAACGGCCGCCGAGAACCGCGGCGGCGCCTGAACCACCACGTCGATCATGAAGGTCCGTCCACCCACCCGCAGTTGCGCCCGCTGCCGGTCGAGATCCTCGATGGCGCCGAACACCTCGCGCACGGTGCTCTCCCGAACCCCGCCACGTTCATTCAGGACCCGGTCCACCGTGGCCAGGCTCAGACCGGCCTGCGCCGCAATCTCCCGAAGCCGGTAGCGGTGTCGCACACCTGCAGCCTGAGGTGTTTTTGAGGTGTTCTCAAGGCCCGTTGATGTCCGCGCGTTCCTACCGTCAAGGTGTCACCGCTGTCTGGTGCCGAAAGGATGCGCCGATGTCCACCGCTACCCGCTCGCCGGTCTGGTTGACCCCCGCCGACTGCCGCCTGGACGACTTCCGGGCCGTCGTGGAGCAGACGACCGACCCGCACGACTACGCGTACGCCGACGCCATCGAAAGCAACGTCCCGATCTATGGTGCCCGCCTCCGTCACCACGTCGGCACCCCGGAGGGCCGCCGACAGGTGCAGGCGGAGCTCACCCGCGCGCTCTCCGACGGCCCCGGCATCGTCGTGTTTCGGCAGGCGTTCGAACCCACCGTCGTCGATCGCGCCACCGAGGTCTTCGAGCAGATGATCACGGAGCAGAAGGCGACCGGAGTCGTCGCCGGCGACCACTTCGCCAAGCCCGGCGCGAACGACCGCGTCTGGGGTGCCCTCGACAAGTTCGCCGTACGGGCGCCTGACGCATTCGCCGACTACTACGCCAACGACCTGCTCGCGCTGATCTGCGAGGCGTGGCTCGGCCCGGGCTACCAGGTAACCTCGCAGATCAACGTGGTCAACCCGGGCGGCAAGGCGCAGGTCGCGCACCGCGACTACCACCTCGGGTTCATGTCGCAGCGGCAGGCGCAGCAGTACCCGGCCCACGTCCACCTGCTGTCATCGGTGTTGACGTTGCAAGGCGCCGTAGCCCACGTCGACATGCCCGTCGAGACCGGCCCGACGCTGTACCTGCCGCACTCGCAGAAGTACCCGGTCGGCTACCTCGCCTTCCACCAGCCCGAGTTCACCGAGTACTTCGACGCCCACTACGTCCAGCTGCCGCTACGCAAAGGCGACGCGGCCTTCTTCAACCCCGCGCTGTTCCACGGCGCCGGCACCAACCGCAGCACCGGCGTCCGGCGGATGGCGAACCTGTTGCAGGTGTCCTCGGCATTTGGGCGGGCGATGGAAAGCGTGGACCGGACCGCCATGTCCATCGCCATCTACCCGGTGCTGCGCCGGCTCACGGATGAGAGCGCGGTCCGCAATGTCGTCGCTACCTCCGCCGAGGGTTATGCCTTCCCCACCAACCTCGATCGCGATCAACCAGTCGA
>DASXRQ010000105.1:0-1528 GCA_036506495.1 Micromonosporaceae bacterium
CGGCGTCGACCCGGTGGTGGCCGGGCTCGCGATCGGCCTGACCGCGACCGCGTACACGCCGGCTCGTGGCGACCTCGAGCAGGCCAGCGGCCTGTTCAAGCTGTTCCGCGAGCAACCCACCGCCGAACTCGCCCGTAGCGCGAGTGTCGGCCTGGTCCGGACGTTGTCGCCGAACGACCGCCTGCAACGTATCTACCACCCGTGGTCCAGCTACGTCATCGTGCCGCTGTTCGGCCTGGCCAATGCGGGCATCGTCATCGACGGGCCGTTCCTGGCCCGCGCGGTCGCGTCGCCGGTGACCTGGGGTGTGCTGCTCGGGTACGTCGTCGGCAAGCCGGTCGCGATCGTCGGGGTGTCCTGGCTGCTGCCCACGGTGACCAAGGGCAAGATCCGGCCCACGGTCGGCTGGGCCGGCGTGCTCGGCAGCGGCACCATCGCGGGCATCGGCTTCACCGTGGCACTGCTGATCGCCAACCTGGCCTTCCAGGGCGACCGGCTCGCCGAGGCGAAGATCGGGGTGTTCGCCGCGGCGCTCGTCGCCTCCGGCCTGACCTGGGCCGTCTTCCGGGTCACGGCGACGCTGCCCCCGGCCCGTAAAGCCCGGGCGCTGCTCGGCGAGGTGGAAGAGCTGGTCGACCTGGTCCCACCGGTCGACCCCGAGCGCGACCACACGCGCGGGCCGGCGGATGCGTCGGTCACGCTGGTCGAGTACGGCGACTTCCAATGCCCGTACTGCGGCCGGGCCGAGCCGGTCGTCCGCCAGCTTCTGGGCGACGCCGACCTGCGGTTCGTCTGGCGGCATCTCCCGCTCAGCGACGTGCACCCGCAAGCGCAGATGGCGGCCGAGGCCGCCGAGGCGGCCGCGGCGCAGGGGGCGTTCTGGCCGATGCACGACCTGCTCCTGGACCACCAGGACAAACTGCGGCTCGCGGATCTTCTTGGATACGCCGAGCGGCTCGGCCTCGACCAGGATCGGTTCCAGCACGACCTCATGGATCAGCTGTACCAGCCGCGGGTAGCCGACGACATCGACTCGGCCGATGTGAGCGGCGTGTCCGGCACGCCGACGTTCTTCATCAACGGCAAGCGCCACTACGGCGCGTACGACATCACGACGCTGAAGACCGCGATCCGGACGGCCCGCGCCCGTGCCCGCATCGGCGCGTCGGTCTCCTCCTAACCCGGAGCCCCGGTCTCGTCGCTGCGGTCCCGCGATCCGATGTAGTCGAGCAGGGCGGGGTCGGCCGACCGGAGCCGGCCGGCCTCCTCGCCCGCGTCGCAGGTGAGCAGCGCGATCTCCACGTCCACCGGGGTGCGTACGACGACGCGCCACGGAGCGCCGGACTCCTCCCAGCGGCGCAGGGCGGCGAGCGCATCGCTCACCGTGCGAGCTCCGCGAGCGGGACCTCGGGGTCGGACAGCCGGACCGGGTCGACGGTCGCGCCGCCCAGGCCGGCGCGTACCAGGTCCTGGACCGTCTCGTTGACGTCCCAGACGTTGACGTTCATGCCGGCCGCGACCCGCCCGT
>DASXRQ010000106.1:0-11362 GCA_036506495.1 Micromonosporaceae bacterium
ACCGACAGGTTCGCCTGCGCGAGCCGCAGCGGGTGTCCGACCGCCTCGACGATCCGGTCCTCCCGGAACCACTCCAGGAACAGCCCGCGCCGGTCGCCGTGCTGCTCGGGCGTGACCTCCCACGCTCCGTCGATGCCTAGCTGGCGAACCTTCACGAGCCCACCGGCTCCCCGCGGTCCAGCAGATCGAGCAGGTACCGGCCGTACCCGCTCTTGACGAGCGGATCGGCCAGCGCCCGCAGCCCGTCATCGTCGATGAAGCCTGCCCGCCAGGCCACCTCCTCGATGCACCCGATCTTCAGGCCCTGGCGTTCCTCGATCACGCGGACGAACTCGGCGGCCTGCACCAGCGAGGTGAACGTGCCGGTGTCCAGCCACGCGGTGCCGCGGTCGAGCACCGTGACGGTCAGCTCGCCCATCCGCAGGTACGCCTCGTTGACCGCCGTGATCTCCAGCTCGCCGCGGTCGCTCGGCTTCAGTTCGCTGGCTATCTCCACAACCCGATTGTCGTAGAAATACAGGCCGGGCACGGCGTACCGGGACTTGGGCCGCGTGGGCTTCTCCTCGATGGACAGCACCCGGCCGTTCCCGTCGAACTCCACCACTCCGTACGCCTCCGGCGTGGCCACCGGGTACGCGAAGATCTGCCCGCCGACGACGTCGGTGTGCCGGGCCAGCTGCCGGCCGAGTGAGCCGCCGTAGAAGATGTTGTCGCCGAGGATCAGCGCGACCGAGGCCTCGCCGATGAACTCCGCGCCGAGCACGAACGCCTGCGCGATGCCCTCGGGGCGCGGCTGCACCGCGTACGTGAGGCGCAGCCCCCACTGGCCGCCATCGCCGAGCAGCCGCTGGAACTGGGACTGGTCCTCGGGCGTGGTGACGACCAGGATGTCCCGGACGCCCGCCATCACGAGCGTCGCGAGCGGGTAGTACACCATCGGTTTGTCGAAGACCGGCATGAGCTGCTTGGACACGGCCGTGGTTATCGGCCAGAGCCGCGAGCCGGTGCCGCCGGCGAGGAGGATGCCACGCACCCGGCGAGCGTACGGGGCCGCCCCGGCTCGGCATTGTCGGGCACCGGACACGACGAGCCCGCGAATCGGCTGATCACTAAACTCGGGAAACCATGGGGATCCTCGTGACCGGCGGCGCCGGGTTCATCGGCTCGGCGTTCGTGCGGTCGCTGCTCGCCGAGGACGCGGCCGCCCGGGTGACCGTGCTTGACAAGCTGACCTACTCCGGCAACCGGGCCAACCTGGACCCGGTCGCCGGCGACCCCCGGCTGCGGTTCGAGCAGGGCGACATCGGCGACGCGGCCCTGGTCGACGCGCTCGTGCCGGGCCACGACGCGATCGTCCACTTCGCCGCGGAGTCGCATGTGGACAGATCGATCCTCGGAGCCGCACCGTTCGTGACCACCAACGTGCTCGGCACGCAGACCCTGCTCGACGCCGCGCTGCGGCACGGCACCGGCCGGTTCCTGCACGTGTCCACGGACGAGGTGTACGGATCGATCGCGACCGGCTCGTGGACCGAGGACACCCCGCTCGCCCCGAACTCCCCGTACGCGGCCAGCAAGGCCGGCTCCGACCTCATCGCCCTCGCATACCACCGCACCCACGGGCTGGACGTCGTGGTCACGCGATGCTCGAACAACTACGGGCCGTACCAGTTCCCGGAGAAGGTTATCCCGCTGTTCGTGACGAACCTGCTCGACGGGCTTCCGGTCCCGCTGTACGGGGACGGCGGTAACGTGCGCGACTGGCTGCACGTCGACGACCACTGCGCGGGCGTGCGGCTGGCGCTGGCCAAGGGCCGGGCCGGCGAGGTTTACCACATCGGCGGCGGCACCGAAATGACCAACACGGAGCTGACCGACCGGCTGCTCACCGCGTGCGGCGCGGGCCGGGAGATGGTGCGCCCGGTGCCCGACCGCAAGGGCCACGACCGGCGCTACTCGCTGGACATCGCCAAGATCTCTGAAGAGCTGGGGTACGCCCCAGCGGTCGCGTTCGACCGCGGCCTAGGCGACACGGTCGCGTGGTACCGCGACAACCGCGCCTGGTGGGAGCCGCTCAAGGCGCGGGCCGACCTGTCGTGACGGCCCGGTCCCGATGACGTCCTGGCTGGTCACCGGCGCGGGCGGCATGCTCGGCCGCGAGCTCGTCGCGGTGCTCGCCGCCCGGGGCGCCGCGGTCGCCGCGCCGCGCCGCGCCGAGCTGGACATCACCGACCCGGCCGCCGTCGCGGCCGCGGTCGCCGGGCGGGACCTCGTCGTCAACGCCGCGGCGTGGACCGACGTCGACGGCGCCGAGACCGCCGAGGACGCCGCCACGGCGGTCAACGGAACAGCGGTGGCCGGGCTCGCGGCCGCGTGCGCCCGCGCCGGGGCGGCCCTGGTGCACGTGTCCACCGACTACGTGTTCCCCGGAACCGCCGGGCGGCCGTACGCCGAGGACGCGCCCACCGCGCCGATCAACGCGTACGGCCGGAGCAAGCTCGCCGGCGAGCGGGCGATCCAGGCGGTGCTGCCCGAGCGCGGGTTCGTCGTGCGGACCGCGTGGTTGTACGGCGCGGGTGGGCCGAACTTCGTCGCCACGATGCTGCGGCTCGCCCGCGAGCGGGACACCGTGGACGTGGTCGACGACCAGCTGGGCCAGCCGACCTGGTCGTACGCCCTGGCCGACCGGCTCGTCGCGCTCGGCCAGGCCGCGCTGGCCGGGGCGGCGCCCGCCGGCGTGTACCACGGCACCGCGTCCGGGCAGACCACCTGGTACGGCCTGGCCCGGGAGGTGTTCGCCCGGGCCGGGCTGGACCCCGACCGGGTCCGGCCCACCACCAGTGAACGGTTCGTCCGTCCCGCCAAGAGGCCGGCGTACAGCGTCCTCGGCCACGGCCGGTGGGCGGCGGCGGGCCTGCCGCCGATGGCGGGCTGGCGCGAGATGCTGGCCGCGGCGCTCGCGGCGTGGCCGGTGCCGGGCTGATCAGGCGACCGCGGTGCGCGCCCCGGCAGGGGTCCGCGCGGCCGCCACGGTGCGGGCGATGCCCTCCGGGAGCGGGGTGCGCGGGCGCCAGCCGAGCACGGCGGCCGCCCGGGCCGGGTCGACGACCATCGCGCGCAGGTCACCGAGCCGGGCCGGAGCCGGCTCCGGCGCGGTGTCGGAGCCGGCCGCGGCGGCGATCAGCCGGTGCAGCTCCCGGTCGGTAGTGCCGGTGCCCGTGCCGGCCAGGATGCGCCGGCCCGCCGCGGCCGGGCCGGCGGCGCGGGCCAACGCGTCGACCGCGTCGGCCACGTACAGGTAGTCGCGCACGTTCCCGCCGTCGCCGAAGATCCGGGTGGGCCGGCCGGCGAGCAGCGCCGCCGCGAAGATCGCCACCGCGCCGGCCTCGCCGTGCGGGTCCTGCCGGGGCCCGTACGTGTTGGTCAGCACCACCGTGGTCGCGTCCAGCCCGTGCAGCTGCCGGTACTGGCGCAGGTAGAGCTCGCCGGCCAGCTTGGCCACCGCGTACGGGGAGAGCGGGTCGGCGGGCGTGTCCGCCGTGACCGGCAGCACCCGCGGCGGGCCGAAGATGGCCACCGAGGAGGCGAAGACCACCTTGCGGGTGCCGGCGGCCCGGGCCGCCTCGAGGACGGCCACCGTGCCGACGACGTTCGCGCTGGCGTCGGCGACCGGATCGGCGACGCTCGCCCGCACGTCGACCTGCGCGGCCAGGTGGAAGATGACCTCGGGCACGGCCTCCCGGACGGTGGAGGCCAGCGCCGGCCCGGCGATGTCGGTCACGACCAGCCGGCACCGGCCGCCGGCGGTGGCGGCGGCCACGTTGGCGGCCCGGCCCGTCGATAGGTCATCGATGACCGTCACGTCGTGGTCCTCGGCCACGAGCCGGTCCACCAGGTGCGAGCCGATGAAGCCGGCCCCACCCGTCACCAATGCGCGCACGGTTCCGCCCTTCGCGATCGCCGGCCGACATCGAGCGAGGGCCGGAGCCGGCTCGCAGCCTAGCGGAGCGGGGTCAGGCCGGAGCCGCGTCACCGTCCTGCGCGGGGGTATCCCCCTGGGCCGGCGCGCCGGGCTCCCCCGGCGCGGGCCGCGCGGCGTCGCCGGATGTTGGCGGCTGGGGCTCGTCAGACACCGGCTGCGCGGCCTCGCCGGACGTGGGCGGCTGGGACTCGCCGGGCGCGGGCTGCGCCGCCCCGCCCGCCGCGGACGGTTCGGCCGCGGCCGCCGGCTCCGCGCCGGTGGCCGGCGCGGTCCGTTCGAGCAGCGCGGTGAGCGCCGCGCCGGTGATGCGGCGGAAGGTGCGCCCGGTGCGGCTCCGGTCGAGCACGGCCACCTCGAGCTGGTTGGCAGCGAGCGAGCGCGGCGCGCCGCCCTCTCCGCCGACGCTGCCGAGCGCCTGAACGGCCAGCCGCAGTGCGTCGGTGAGCGCCATGTCCTCGCGGTGGTTCTGGCGCAGCCCGCTCACGATCGCATCGGCCTGGCCGCCCATCGCGACCACGCCCGGCTCGTCCTGCACGGAGCCGTCGTAGGTGAGCCGGTACAGCTCGTCCTGGTCGGGGGAAGCACCCACCTCGGCCACGCAGATCTCCACCTCGAACGGCTTGGACTGCTCGGTGAAGATCGCGCCCAGGGTCTGCGCGTACGCGTTCGCCAGCGCCCGGCCCGTTACGTCCCGGCGGTCGTAACTGAAGCCGTTCAGGTCCGCCATGCGCACGCCGGCCCGGCGCAGGTTCTCGAACTCGTTGTACCGGCCCACGCCGGCGAACCCGATCCGGTCATAGATCTCGCTGACCTTGTGCAGCGCGGTCGACGGGTTCTCCGCCACGAACAGAACGCCGCCGGCGTAGGTGAGCACCACGACGCTGCGACCGCGGGCGATGCCTTTGCGGGCGTACTCCGAGCGGTCGCGCATGATCTGCTCGGTCGGGGCGTAGAACTGCATGGCCACGTCGGCTCGGCTCCTTCGACGGTTCGTCGGCGACTTCTCGGGTGGCGGCCGGTCAGCCGCCCGGGTTCTCCATCCGTGCCGCGACGACGGACTCGGCGACCGCGCCGCTCTCGTCGTCGGACAGGCGCCGCGTCCCGTCCGCGGTCGCCGTCATCACCACGGGGTAGATCTTGCGAGTCAGGTCCGGTCCACCGGTCGCGGTGTCGTCGTCGGCGGCGTCGTACAGCGCCTCGACCGCCAGTCGGACGGCCTGGTCGGCGTTCAGCCCGGACCGGTACAGCTTCTTCAGGGCCGACTTGGCGAACAGCGAGCCGGAGCCGATCCCGTCGTAGTCGGTCTCGGGGTACAGGCCGCCGGCGACGTCGAAGCTGTAGATGCGGCCGGCCTTGGCCGGGTCGGCCGCGGCCAGGTCGAAGCCGGCGAAGATGGGCACCGCGGCGAGGCCCTGCAGCGCGGCGCCGAGGTTGTTGCGGATCATCGCGGCGAGCCGGTTCGCCTTGCCGTGGAGCGAGAGGACGGAGCCCTCGATCTTCTCGTAGTGTTCGAGCTCGAGCTGGAACAGGCGGACCAGCTCGATGCCCACGCCCGCGGTGCCGGCCATACCGACCAGGGAGTACGCGTCGGCCGGGTACACCTTCTCGATGTCCCGGTTGGCGATCAGGTTGCCCATCGTGGCGCGCCGGTCGCCGGCCATCACCACTCCGTCGGCGCACGCGAGCGCGACGATCGTCGTGGCGTGCGGGGCGATGTCGGCGGACACTCCCGGCGGCAGTGGCCGCCGCCCGGGCAGCAGGTCCGGCGCGGCGACGCTCAGGAACTGCATGAAGGAGGACGTCCCCGGGTTGGTGAAGACATCTGGTAGACGCCCCGATGGATCAAAACCCGTTGCCACGTGCTCCCCTTCGCCAGATGTGTGCCCCGATGTGCCGCCGGTCGCTGCCCCGTGCGGTGGTGCCGGTCAGCAGGGTATCGCCGGAGATCGTGCCGGCGCCGCCCGACCGTGGGGTCGGCCGGCGAGTCGGACGAATGCCCTACTGGCCTCCTTTCTGCACATACCCCCTCACGAACTCCTCGGCGTTCTCTTCGAGGACGGAGTCGATCTCGTCGAGCAGGTCGTCAACGTCCTCGCCGATCTTCTCGACGCGCTCGGCGACCTCGGGGTCGGCCCCGGGCCCCGGCGCCTCGTCGATTTCCTCATCCCGGCGGGCCTTGCCCGACTGGGACTGCCCTCCGGTGTCGCGGGTAGCCATGCCTGCCCTCCTGACCGTCGTGCCGTGCCTGCGAGAAACCTACCTCGCCGGCACGAATGAATCCTCCGGCACGACGCGCTTTCGCCCACGGCGCATACCCCCAAGGTTCGGACAACCTCGCACAGGTTGCCGGGTCCGGACGTGTCGATGACCCACCCGTGCGAGGTCGCGGCGATGAAGGGGCGATCACCGTGGCGGGCGGTCAGCCGCCGGTGATGGCCTCGAGCAGGTCCTTGGCGCTGGCACACCGGTCGAACAGCTCGCCGACGTGCTTCTTCGTGCCACGCTCGGGCTCCATCATCGGCACCCGCACCAGCGACTCGCGGCCGACATCGAAGATGACCGAGTCCCAGCTGGCGGCCACGACCTCGGAGGCGTACTGGGCGAGGCAGCGTCCGCGGAAGTACGCGCGGGTGTCCTCGGGCGGCTCCACCATCGCCGACCGGGTGGCCGCGTCGCCGAGGAGCGTCTTCATCGAACCCCGGGCGACGAGGCGGTGGTAGAGGCCCTTCTCTGGGCGTACGTCCGCGTACTGCAGGTCGACGAGCTGCAGCTTGTGTGCCGCCCAGCTCAGGTTCTCCCGCTCGCGGTACCCCTCGAGCAGTCGCAGCTTGGCCACCCAGTCCAGCTCGTCGGCGCACAGCATCGGGTCGCGGCCGAGCCGGTCCAGGACATCCTCCCAGCGGTCCAGCACGTCGGCGGTCGCCTCGTCCGGGCCACCGCGTGAGTCCACAAAGGACTGCGCTCGTTCAAAGTACGCCCATTGCAGGTCGAGCGCGGTCAGCCGCCGACCGTCGCGCAGCCGCAGGAGGTGGGTCAGCCCCGGATCGTGGCTCACCGACTTGAGCTCGGCGACCGGGTCCGCGATGCCGAGGTCCGGCGTGAGCGCCTTCTCCTCAATCATCGTGAGCACCAGCGCGGTGGCGCCCACCTTCAGGTAGGTGGAGGTCTCGGACAGGTTCGCGTCGCCGATGATGACGTGCAGCCGTCGGTACTTGTCCGCATCCGCGTGCGGCTCGTCCCGGGTGTTGATGATCGGCCGCTTCAGGGTGGTCTCTAGCCCGACCTCGACCTCGAAGAAGTCGGCCCGCTGCGAGATCTGGAAGCCGGGCTGCGAGCCGTCCTGCCCGATGCCGACCCGGCCGGCGCCGCAGATCACCTGCCGCGTGACGAAGAACGGCGTGAGGTAGGTGACGATGTCGGCGAACGGCGTCTGCCGGCGCATGAGGTAGTTCTCGTGCGCGCCATAGCTGGCGCCCTTGTTGTCGGTGTTGTTCTTGTAGAGGTGGATCGGGTGCGTCCCGGGGATGGTCGCCGCCCGGCGCGACGCCTCCGCCATGACCCGTTCGCCCGCCTTGTCCCACCTGACCAGGTCGAGCGGGTTTGTCACCTCGGGCGTGGAGTACTCGGGGTGGGCGTGGTCGACGTACAGGCGCGCGCCATTGGTGAGGATCACGTTGGCAAGCCCGAGGTCCTCGTCGGCGAGCGCCTCCGCCGGGTCGTACGCCGCGCCGGAGTAGGTGAACCCGCGGGCGTCGCGCAGCGGCGACTCCTCCTCGTAGTCCCAGCGGGCGCGGCCGCCCCGCGTGAGCTCGGGCCGGGCGCCGTACGCGTTGACCACCTGCGACGAGGTGACCATTGGATTGGCCCCGGGCTGGCCGGGGACCGAGATCCCGTACTCGACCTCGGTGCCCATCAGCCGCCGCACACTCATGCCACGAGCCTAGACTCCGCCCGCGACAGCGTCAGCGCGGCGCGAGGGCCAAATGCCGCGGCCGTACGCCGTCAGGCCGGCAACTGGCCGACGATGTACTTGGCGATCTCGAGCGAGCTGGTGGCCGCCGGCGAGGGCGCGTTGAGCACGTGCACCTGCCGGGGACCGGACACGATCAGGAAGTCGTCGACCAGCGACCCGTCCGGACGCACCGCCTGGGCGCGTACGCCAGCACCGGCCCGGACCAGGTCCTCGGGCCGGATCTGCGGCACGAGCCGGGCCAGGCTCGCGGCGAACACCGTCCTGGACAGCGACCGGCGCACCTCGCTCAGGCCGTACCGGTAGTGCCGACGGGCGAGCCGCCACAGCCCGCGGTAGCCGACCGCGCTCGCCACGTCCAGCGGACGGATGCGGCCCCACCCGTACCCCTCACGAGCGAGCGCCAGCACGGCGTTCGGCCCCGCGTGCACGCTGCCGTCGATCATGCGGGTGAGGTGGACGCCGAGGAACGGGAACTGGGGGTCGGGCACCGGGTAGATCAGCCCACGGACCAGGCCACGGCGCTCGGGAACCAGCTCGTAGTACTCACCGCGGAACGGGATGATGCGGGCCGGCGGCCGGAACCCGGCGCGCCGGGCGATCCGGTCGGCGTGCAGCCCCGCGCAGTTGATCAGAACGTCGCCGGTGACCGGGCCGGTCGTGGTGTCGAGGACCACCTCGTCGCCCACCGCGCGGATCCGGCGCACCCGGGTCCCGGTGCGCAGCACCGCCCCGCCGGCGGCTAGCAGGTCGGCCAGCGTGGTGCACACCCTGGCGAAGTCGACGATCCCGGTCGTCTTGACATGCATGGCCCGGACGGCGGCGACCTCCGGCTCGAACTCGCGGGCCTCCTGCGGTCCGACCAGCCGCACGTCGAGCCCGTTCGCCACCGACCGCTCGTACAGGGCGTCGAGCCGGCCCAGCTCGTCGGCCGAGGTGGCGACGATCAGCTTGCCGCATACCTCGACCGGGATGCCGTGCTCCGTGCAGAACGCCACCATCGACCGGCTGCCCGCGTGGCACAGCCGGGCCTTGAGGCTGCCCGGCTGGTAGTACACCCCGGCGTGAATGACGCCCGAGTTGTGGCCGGTCTGGTGCGCCGCCCAGCGATCCTCCTTCTCGAGCACGGTGACAGTGGCGTCCGGGCGGTCGAGGAGCAGGCGGTGCGCGGTGGCGAGGCCGACGATGCCGCCGCCGATCACGACATACCGGGTTCCGCCCGCCATCGGGTCCTCCTCCGCCGCCACGCGCATGCCGCCGCGATCGTACGTCCCACCGCCGGACCCGGGCCGGACCGGGCCGCACCACGACCCGCGCGGCGCCGACGCATAGACTGCACCGGTCAACCACGCTTTGGGGAGTTGCATGTCCGAGGTCATCGCGCTGGGCCAACCGACGGTCGGCGACGACGAGCTGAACGCGATAGCACAGGTGTTCGCCTCGGGCTGGCTATCCGGCGCCGGTCCGACCTGTCGCGCGTTCGAGCAACGGTTCGCCGGCCTCGCCGGCACCGAGCATGCGCTCGCGGTCAGCAACTGCGGGTCCGCCCTGCACCTCGCGCTGCTCACGCTCGGCGTCACGGCCGGCGACGAGGTGATCGTCGCCGACTACACGTTCCCCGCCACCGGCCACGCCGTGCTGTGGACCGGCGCCCGGCCGGTGTTCGCCGACGTCCGTCCGGACCTGTGGACGGTCGAGCCGGCCGCGGTGGAGGCCGCGATCACCCCGCGTACGGTCGGCGTCGTCGCCGTGGACCCGTTCGGCATGCCGGCCGACTACGACGAGCTCCGGGCCATCACCGACCGGCACGGCCTGTTCCTGGTGGAGGACGCCGCCTGCGCGGCCGGCGCCACCTACCGCGGCCGGCCCGCCGGCAGCCTCGCCGACGTGGCCACCTTCAGCTTCCACGGCCGCAAGGGCATCACGGCCGGCGAGGGGGGCGCCGTGACCACCGACCGGGCGGACGTCGCCGCGCACGCCCGCAAGCTGCACACGTACGGCATCGAGGGCGCGTTGACCCGCGCCGAGTTGTCGACCCTGCCGATCCCGGCCTTCGACGAGGCCGGGCACAACTACCGGATGTCCGACGTGGCCGCGGCCATCATGCTTGCCCAGCTGGACCGGCTGCCCGGACTGCTGGCCGCGCGGCGCCACGTCGCCGGCCGGTACGCCGAGCTGCTCAAGGACGTCGACGAGGTCACGCTGCCGGCCGAGCCGGCGGACCGCGAGTCCTCCTGGCAGTCGTACGTCCTCACGCTCCGCCCCGGCGTCGACCGCGGCGCGGTCGCGACGCGGCTGCGCGAGCGCGGCATCGGCTGCACGTTCGGCACGTACGCCTCGCACCTGCAGCCCGTGTACGGCACGACCGCGCCGTGCCCGGTCTCGGCCGACCTGTTCGGTCGGCACCTGGCGATCCCGATGCACGCCAACCTGACCGACGCGCAGATCGAGACCGTCGCCGCCGGTGTGCGGGACGTCGTCCGGTCCGCCACCCGCTGACGGGTCCCCCTGGCACCCACCGAGAGAAGGAGAGTCCGCATGTCCCCGAAGAAGACGGTCTTCTTCACCGGAGGCGCCGGCTTCATCGGGATGCATGTGGTCCCGTTGCTGGTCGAGCGCGGCTACCAGGTACGCATCTTCGACAACATGTTCCGCGGCGATCGGGACAAGGTCGCCGAGCTGGTCGCGACCGGCAACGTGGAACTCATCGACCAGGACGTCCGGTATGGCGGCGCGGTCCACCAGGCGATGCGCGGCTGCGACCACGTCATCCACTTCGCGGCGGTGTCGATCAACAAGAGCGAGGCCGACCCGTACGAGTCGATCGACATCAACATGGTCGGCAACCACAACGTCTTCGCGGCCGCCGCGGACCACGGCGTCAGGCGGCTCGTCTTCGCCTCGTCGGCCTCGGTGTATGGCGAGCCGACGAGGCTGCCCATGCACGAGGATGACGAGTTGCACCCGCTCACGCCGTACTGCATCTCCAAACGCGCCGGCGAGGACCTGCTCGGCTTCTACCAGCGGCGCAGCGGGCTGAGCTGGATCGCGCTGCGGTTCTTCAACGTGTACGGCCCGGGGCAGAAGACGACCGCCTACTACACGTCCGTGATCAACCATTTCGTGAACCGGCTGCGCAACGGCCAGCCGCCGATCATCGACGGCAAGGGCGAGCAGTCCATGGACTTCATCCACGTCCACGACATCGCGAGGGCCGTCGTCGGCGCCGTGGAGTGCGGGCGGGACAACCTGCCGATCAACGTCGGCACCGGCGTCGACACCTCGGTCGCCGCGCTCGCCGACATCCTCATCCGGGCGGTCGGCGTCGATGTGACCCCGCAGTTCAACCCGCGCGACGTGCTCGTCAGCCGGCGGGCCGCGGACATCACCCGCGCCGCGGAGGTGCTCGG
>DASXRQ010000107.1:0-6371 GCA_036506495.1 Micromonosporaceae bacterium
GACCGAGGAGAACCGGTTCCTGGAGGTCACCTACGCCAACGGGGACAAGGAGGTCCTGTACTTCAAGGACTTCAACTCCGGCGCGATGATCCAGAACATCGTGGACCGGGCGAAGAAGATGGCGATCAAGGAGTTCCTCTCCTCGAGGCGCAAGGGCCTCCGCCTACAGCACCTGCTCGAGGCGTGCCTCGACGAGTTCCGCGAGAACGAGGACCTGCCCAACACCACCAACCCGGACGACTGGGCGCGCATCTCCGGCAAGAAGGGCGAGCGGATCGTCTACATCCGTACGCTCGTCTCCGGCGGCAAGGGCGCCGAGTCCGGCCGCGCCATCGACACGGTCACGAACACCGGCCAGTACCTGTAACGGCCGCCTAGCGGATGGGAGGGCTGGCGCGTACGCGCCAGCCCTCCCATCCGCTAGGCGGCCGATCCGCCGCCGCGGGCCTTCTCCCACCAGGCGAACGCCTCGGCGAGCTCGGGGTACCGGTCGACCGGGCCGGGGACCGCCTCCGGTGACGCGTCGGCCCGGTACGCCGCGGCCAGCGCGTCCATCGCCGCGTCTGGCACGCCGGCGCGCTGCATCCCGACCCGGTTGACACCCCGCACCCGGGCCGGATTGCCGTAGGTCAGCGCGTACGGCGGCACGTCGCGCGTGATGACCGCCCCCATCCCGACCATCGCTCCGGGAGCCACCACGCGCCGCTGGTGCACGACAGCGCCCATGCCCAGGTTGGCCGCGTCGCCGACCTGAACGTGCCCGCCCATCGTGACCGACGACGCCATCGTCACCCGGTCGCCGACGACGGTGTCGTGGGCGATGTAGACCTTGTTCATGAGGTAGCAGTCGTCGCCGATCGAGGACCGCCCGTGCGACGGCTGGTGCACGCAGGTGAACTCCCGGAAGACGTTCCGGTCGCCGATGACGATGCCCGCGCTGTGCCCGGGCTCGTCCCAGGCCGGGTGCTCGTGCCCGCGGATCTCCGGCGGACCGCCGATCGTGACGTGCGGCCCGAGCCAGTTGTCGTCGCCCAGCCGGCACGGCCCGAGGATCACCACGTACGGGCCGATCACGTTCCGCTCGCCGAGCTCGACGTCCGGGCCGAGGACCACGGACGGATGGATCTTGTTCACGGGGCGTACGTCACTTCCGGCTCGGGCGTGCCGCGGACGATCCGCCAGCTCCACAGCGCGGCGCCGCCGGCGGCGATGACGTCCGCCGCGGTGAACACGAGGCGGGACGCCAGCGCGACGCCGAGCGCGACACCGGCGGGCATGAACGCGGATAGGGCGGCCGTCAGCACCGCCTCTCGGGCGCCGAGCCCTGACGGTGAGATGACCACGAACGTGCCGGCGATCAGCGCGAGCGCGAACGCGCCGATGCACGTGAGCACGCCCCGCGTGCCGGGCTCGGCCTCCATGTTCGTCAGCAGCCACAGGTGGAGCCCGAAGAACACGAAGGCCAGCCCGCTGAAGCCAATGACCTTCAGCACGCCCGACCAGCTCAGCTCATGCCGAAGCGGCTTGCGGCGTACCAGCTTGAGGAACAGCTGCACGAGCGCGGTCAGTACGCGCGGGTGCGAACAGACCAGCGCGACCGGGACGATGCCGATCACCACGTAGAGCGCGATCGTGCCGGACGTGGATGTGTGCGCGGCGTCGAACAGCGCCCGCAGGCCGAACATGCCGACCACGAGGCCGGCCGTGATCGACAAGCCAGTGGCCACGATCGAGGCCAGGAATGCGCGGGCCCGGGGCAGGCCGGCCCGTCGGCCGAGCTCCATCTGCAGGACGTACGCCCACACCCCGCCGGGGAGGTACTTCGCGAGCTGGCCCACGAGATAGATCCGGGCGGTCGCGGGCAGCGAGGCGCGGAACTCCATGTCGGCCAGCGCCGCCCGCCAGCCCATCGTGTTCGCCGCGTAGCCGAGCAGCGCGGCAACCAGCGACAGCAGCACCGACTGCCAGGCCAGGCCGAGGATCGTCGACTTGACGTCCCGCCAGGACTCCACGGTCGCGTACAGGATGCCGGCGGCGATCGCGAGGGTCACCAAGATGCGCACCGCCAGGAGCGCCCTGCCGCGCAGGGTGCGCGAGGGTGCGGCTGTCGGGCGGTCTGGGCCGATCGCGTCCGCTGGCGAGGACAGACCCGTGATCCCGGCAACGGCGTCAGGCACCTGGACTCCTTGCAGCATCGCTGGGAGACCCTGGGTGGCCTCCGCTACTTGAGGTTCGGTACTCGCCCTGCCCCGTCCGACCAGCGACTTACGCTAACACGGGCACTACCTGCCGCGCCGGCTCGCCGAACAGGATCACCCCGATCCCGGGCCTGGATGCCGCCGCGGGTATGGCCTGATACCGTCCCGGAGCCAGGTGAACAGGACAGAGGAGCGTTTGTGATCCCAATCTCCGTGGTGAGGCTCGACGACCACGCCGAGCGCCTCGCCATCGAGGTGATCCGCAGTGGCCGGCTCGCGCAGGGCCCAATGGTGGAGCGGTTGGAGCGCCAGTTCGGCGACCTTGTCGGCGTGCCGCACGCGGTCGCGGTGAACAACGGCACCACCGCGCTCGTGGCCGCCCTGCAGGCGTTGGAACTGCGGCCGGGCGACGAGGTCATCACGAGCCCGTTCACATTCGTGGCCACCCTCAACGCGATCCTGGAGGCCGGCGCCGTCGCCCGGTTCGCGGACATCTCCGCCGACGACTTCTGCCTCGACCCGGCCGCGGTGGCCGCCGCGGTCACCGACCGCACCAGGGTCCTCCTGCCGGTGCACCTGTACGGCCAGGCGGCGGACATGGGCCGGCTGGTGCCGATCGTGGCCGAGCGCGGTCTGCACCTCGTCGAGGACGCCGCCCAGGCCCACGGCGCCACCGCCGACGGCCGCGGTGCGGGCAGCTTCGGGCTCGGCTGCTTCTCGCTGTACGGCACCAAGAACGTGACCACCGGCGAGGGTGGGATGATCACCACGACCGACGCGGCGCTCGCCGACCGGCTGCGCGTGCTGCGCAACCAGGGCATGCGGCAGCGGTACCAGTACGAGCTAGCCGGGCACAACTACCGGCTGACCGATCTGCAGGCCGCGCTCGGCGTCGCACAGATGGACCGGTACGCCGAGGTGGTGGCGCGGCGCAAGGCCAACGCCGCCGCGCTGTCGGCCGGCCTGGCCGACGTCCCGGGCCTGCGCGTGCCGCGCGAGCTGCCCGGCCGCTCGCACGTCTGGCACCAGTACACGGTGCTGGTCGACGAGGGCGCCCCGGTGACCCGGGACGAGCTGGCCGAGCGGCTCACCGAGCGGGGGATCGGCAGCGGGGTGTACTACCCGAAGGTCGTCTACGACTACGAGTGTTACCGCGGCCACCCGAACGTCGTGCCGGCCGAGGTGCCGGTGGCCGAGCGGGTCGCGGCCGGCTGCCTGTCGCTGCCGGTGCACCAGTACCTGTCCGACGACGACCTCGACACGATCGTTCAGGCCGTCCGCGACAACATGAAGGCGTCGTAGCGATGCAGACCAATGCCAAGCCCAGGATCGTGCTCGTCGGCGCCGGCTCGATGGGCGCCTTACACGCCCGGGTGGTGGCCCAGTCGAACCGCCTCGACCTGGTTCGGGTCGTCGACCCGCGACGCGAGGTCGGCGAGCAGGTGGCCGACCGGTTCGGCGCGTCGTGGACGCCGGAGCTCGGCGACCTGGCCGACGCCGACGCGGTGATCGTGGCGGCGGCCACCGGGGTCCACTTCGACCTGGCCCGCGCGGTGCTCGGCGCCGGCAAGCCGCTGCTGGTCGAGAAGCCGATCTGCGGCGACTACGCCGAAACCGAGGCGGTCCTCGCGCTCGCCGAGCAGAAGCAGCTACCGATCATGTGCGGCTTCCTCGAGCGGTTCAATCCGGCCATCCTGACGATCGCACCGATGGTGCGCGAGCCGGTCCACATCGCCGCAGTGCGGCACTCGCCGTACGTGCCTCGGATCCGCACCGGCGTCGCCTGGGACCTGCTCATCCACGACGTGGACGCCTGCCTGCGGCTGACCGACGGGCAGCCGGCCTCGGTCCGCGGCGGGCTGGGCTTCTTCCACCCGGGGTCGATGGACGGCGCCGAGGACGTCGCCGAGGCGGTGATGAGCTTCCCGAGCGGGGCGATCGCGACCGCGTCCGCGAGCCGGATCGGCCAGCGCAAGGTGCGCACGCTGACGGTCGCCGAGATGGACCGCACGATCGAGGTGGACCTGCTGCGTCGCGACGTCACCGTCTACCGACACGTTTCGAACGACGTGGAGCTGCCGGATGGGCGCGGCTACCGCCAGCAGACCGTGATGGAGATCCCGGAGCTGGTGTCCGCCCGGGAGCCCCTCGCGGGCCAGCTCGACCACTTCCTCGGCCTGCTCGACGGGACCGTCGACATCAAGGAGGAGCGCGACTCGATTCGGCCCGCGCACTGGGTGGTCGCGCAGTTGTTTCCCCAGCCGGCCGCCGGCTGACCGCGCGCCGGCGGTCGCCACCGGCCGCGGCTAGCCGCGGCCGGCCTTGGCCAGCCGCTCCAGCACCTCCAGGTGCTGGCGCAGCACGTGGTCCATCGTGAAGTGGCCGTACACGAGGGACCGCCCGCCGGCGGCGACCTCGCGGGCGCGTTCGGGCGAGCGGAGCACGGTCAGGATCTTCGCCGCCATGGCCTCCGGGTCAGCCGGCGGCGTGAGCAGGATGTGCCGGCCGTCGACGAGGTCGATGCCGGGGAAGTTGTCTGCCCGCACCGGCGCGACGACCGGGACGCCGGCCGCCATCGCCTCGAGGCTGGCGGTGCCGAGCCCGAAGCCCTGCTCGTGGCTTTCCACGGCGGCGGCGGCGAGGTAGTGCGGGATGTCGGCCTTGGGCACCGGGCCCGGGCTGACCACGGCGTGCGCCACGCCCAGCGCGCGGGCGCGCTGCAGGAACCGATCGAAGTAGACCCGCCCGAGCACGAGCAGCTTCGCGTCCGGCACCTCGGCGAGCACCTTCGGCAGCGCCTCGACCAGCGTGACGCGGTCACGAAGCGGGATCACGTGACCGATCGAAAGCAGGATCGGCGCGTCGCCGAGGCCGTGCCGCTCGCGGACGACCGCGGGGTCGCCGTGGCTCATGCGCGCCGGCTCCACGCCGACGGGGATGTACTCCAGGCCGGAATACGCCCCGGCGTACCGGCCGCGGATGTACTCGTCCATGAGCACGTCCATCACCACGGCGTGCGGGCGGTGCAGCCGCATCGCCGGACCGACCAGCGCCGCGTCGAGCATCCGGAACACGCCGTGGTACCGGGCCTGCGGGTTCTCCAGCCTGGTGTGGATCGACAGCAGGGTCGGCACGCGGCGCCGCCGGGCGTACCAGCCGGTGATCCAGGTCAGGTCGAAGAACTGGCCGTGCTGGTGGATCACGTCCGGCCGGAAGTCGTCGAGTAGTCGGCGCACGCGGGCGACGACGCCGGGGCGGCTCGCGAACAGGATGTCGAAGCTGACCGCCAGCCGCGTCTCGGGCAGCGACCACGACGGCAGCCGCACGATGCGCAGCCCGTCCCGCTTCTCCTCGGCCGGCGCGCCGCCGTACGCCGCGCTCAGCACCAGAACCTCGTGGCCGGCCGCGCCGTACCCCCGGGCCAGGCTCTCGGACAGGTGCGCGCTGCCGCCGGTCCGCGGCGGGAAGAAGTTGTTGACGACCACGATCCGCACGGGCGTCTCCTCAGGCCGACCCGTGCGCCGGCACGAACTCGACGGTCGCCCCGTCCACGGTCACGGTCGCGGTGGGCGCGGCCGGCACGCCGGTGACGACGGTGTAGGGCGGGACGTCGCGGGTGACGACCGCGCCGGCGCCGACGACCGCGCCGTCGCCGATCGTCACGCCCTTCATGACCACCGCGTTGGCGCCCAGGAAGACGCGGTCGCCGATCCGCACCGCCGACCTGTCCACCTGGTCGTACGCCCGCCCGGAGACGCAGCGGCGGACGGTCGAGTGGGTGTAGATGTGTACCCCGCAGCTCACGTCGCAGCCGGCGCCGATCGTCAGGCCGCCCGAGCCGTCGATGACGGTGAAGGCGCCGATCCAGGTGCCGGGGCCGATCTCGGGGTCGCCGATGATCCAGGCGTGCGGGTTGTACGGGTTCGCGGGGAGGCCGCGCTCGGCGCCGGCGTGCTCGGGGGGCGTCATGACTGCAGCGACAGCCGCACCAGGTCGGTCATGCCCTCTTCGACCATGATCTTCGGCTCCCACCCGAGCACCTCCGCGGCGCGGGTGATGTCCGCGGCCCGCCGGCTGACGAGCACGTCGCGCGGGTTGAACTGCGGGGTCACATCGACGCCGACCGCCCGGATGAGGATGTCGGCGAGCGCGGCGACCGAGGTGTCGACGCCG
>DASXRQ010000108.1:0-55527 GCA_036506495.1 Micromonosporaceae bacterium
GGCAAGCTGCGGCCCGGCAACTGCAAGAGCAAGGTCCACCAGCGGGCCACGCTGGGCATTGGCGGCCGGCGCATCCTGGTCTCCAGGGACTGGTCCGGCAAAACCCTGGCTGACCACCGCGCCGACGCCCGTGCCTGGGTCCGCGCCCTGCTCGGCGTCACCACCGATGCGGCGTCGGCCGAACCGGTCGACGCCTCGCCCGGGGAGCCGGCCCCGATCGCCTGGGAATTGGCCCGACCCGACGACCCCGACGTGCCACCCCTCCAACTGCGGCTGCTCCGGGCGGTCTCCCAACGCGTCGAACATCGCAAGCAACTCGCCGTCGCGCGGGAACGAGCGGGTCCTGCCCCGGAACCCTCGTCCCCCACTCCCCGCCCGCCTGGAAGGAATGACCACAGTGGATAAGCAACCCGACGCGTGGCTCACCATCGACCAGGTGGCCGCGACCCTCAACGTCTCGTACTGGACCGTGTACCGGCTGATCAAGGCACGCGAGATCACCGGCGTGCGCATCGGCCGAGCGCGCCGCGTCGTGCCCGAGTCCGTCGAGGCATACAAGCGGCAACTCATCGAGGAGGCAGCGGCGTAATGCCTCCACCATCCACCACCACAACACCTGGCGAACCGGGCCGCCGGCTCGGCCGGCGCAACGTCAACGGCGAAGGAAACATTCGGCAACGCCGCGACGGCCGCTGGGAAGGCCGCGCCTGGGTGTTCACCACGGACGGCCGAGAGATCCGCAAGAGCGTCTACGGCACCTCGTGGGACGAGGTGCACCAGAAGCTGACCGTCCTGAAAGCCAAGACGCAGGCCGGCGTGCGGGTCGCTGCGTCGATCCAAAACGTGAGCGAGTTCATGGCGTACTGGCTGCGGGAGGTCGCCGGCGGCCGGGTCCGACCGAGCACGCTACGCACCTACGACTGGCTGTCCCGCTGCTACGTGGTGCCGCTGCTCGGCAACCACCGTCTCGGCAAGCTCCAACCGCCAACCATCCGCACCTTCCTCAACCGCGCCAAAAACACCTGCCAGTGCTGCGCCCAGGGCAAAGATGCCGCGCGGGTCTCCTCCGGCCACTCGGCTCGGTGCTGCGCCAGGAGGCCGCGCCAGTGCTGCGAGTCGTACCCCTCCGACGGCACGATCCGCCACCTCCACCGGATGATCCGTGCCGCGCTGCAAGACGCGGTAGTTGACGGCCTCATCCCCGACAACCCGGCGAGAAACCTGCGCCTCGCGCACAAATACCGGCCGCGGTTCACCCCACTGACGGGGGAGGAGGCCAAGCTGCTTCTCAAGGCCGCGCGCAATGATCGGCTCTACGCCCTGTACGCGGTCGCCCTCGCCCTCGGGCTGCGTCGCGGTGAAGCGCTCGCCCTCCGATGGGAGGACGTGGACCTGATCGACGGCGTCATCTTTGTTCGGCAAACCCTGCAGCGGCTAAGTGGCAAGCTCGTCTTCGGGCCGGTCAAGTCCGACGAATCCGAACGGGTCATCGCGCTGCCGGGGCCGTGCCGGGACGCGTTGCGCCGGCACCGCGAACGCCAGGCTGCAGAGCGACGCTCACTCGGCGGGAAATGGCGTGACTCGGGACTGGTCTTCGCGTCGACGGTCGGTACCCCGATCGAACCCCGCAACCTCAACCGGCACTTTGTCGGTCTGCTCGACCGGGCCGGACTCCGCCGCATCCGGTTTCACGATCTCCGTCACTCGTGCGCGACGCTGCTGTACGAGCAGGGCGTGTCGATCGAAAAGATCCAAGACGTGCTCGGGCACAGCTCCCCGACGATCACTAAGTTGATCTACGTAGAGGCCACCAGACAGGCGCAGAAATCGACCACCGACAAGCTGGGTTATCTGTTCGATGGCTGACGTTGGGGTCAGATCGAGGGGTCAACGGGCGGTCCGCGTGTCCGCCCCTGGGGTGTTTTCGCTGGTGCGCCGCCAGGGACTCGAACCCCGAACCCGCGGATTAAGAGTCCGCTGCTCTGCCAGTTGAGCTAGCGGCGCTCGCTGACAACGCGAAGAACGATAGCACGCAGGCAAGAGCCGGCCGCAGCCTGCTCGAGCCACCCGAAACACGGCAACCGAACCCCTCGGGCGTCACGCATGGTGCACCATGTGCCCAGGAGCCTTGGGTGAAACGGGGGAACCATGGGCCGGCGGGTGTGGGCTGCGTTGGTTGTGCTGTCGGTCGCGGTGCCCGTGGCTCTCGCCGGCTGTACGAACGGCAAGGCCGCCCGCCTCGCCAACGGCGCGGCGAGCCAGGCCGCGGCCGCCAAGCAGGTCCCGCCCACGTTGGCGATCACCCCGCCGGCCGGCGCCAAGAACCTTCCGGTCAGCACCGAGATCGGCACCGCCGTCGCCGGTGGTCACGTCACGTCGGTCACCCTCGTCGACAGCGCCGGCACCGAGATCGCGGGCCAACTGCGTGCGGACGCGTCCAGCTGGGTGCCGAGCGGGCCGCTCCGGTACGACCGGAGGTACTCCGCGACCGTCGTCGCGACGGGCGCCGACGGCCAGACCGCGACGCGAACCACGACCTTCACCACGATGAATGAGCCGGGGAACCGCGTCGGCGCCGGCCTGTACCTGTTCAACGGCAACACGTACGGCGTGGCGATGCCGGTCGTCGTCGAGTTCTCGCCCGGCGTACCGGCCAGGTACCGCGCGGGCGTGCAGAAGCGGCTGTTTGTCACCACCCTTCCGCCCCAGCCGGGCGTCTGGCACTGGGTGGAGAACGGCACGCAGGCGTACTACCGGGCGCCCGAGTACTGGCGGCCGGGCACCAGGCTGACCGTCCGCGTCGGCCTCGAGGGGCTCCCCATGGGCGGCGGGCGGTACGGCGACTCCGACCGTCGGGCGGCGGTGACGATCGGCAGCAAGCTCGCGCTGGACATCGACAACAAAACCAAGCAGATGAAGGTGTACGAGAACGGCAAGCTCACCAGGACCATGCCGGTGAGCCTAGGCAAGCCGAGCACGCCATCGTCGAGCGGCACGATGGTGATCATGGACAAGCAGGTGACCACGGTCTTCGACACCACCGCCGAACTCGGGCCCGTCGAGGGATACCGCGTCGACATCGCGTACGCCCAGCGGCTGACCTGGGGCGGCGAGTTCATCCACGCGGCGCCGTGGTCCGTCGGTGACCAGGGTCACCGGAACGTCTCACACGGCTGCGTCAACATGTCGACGCCGAACGCCACGTGGTTGTTCGGCAAGACCAAGATCGGCGACCCCGTCATCGTGCGCGGCACCGAGCACCGGCTGGAGCAGGGCAACGGCTGGACCGCGTGGGACATGTCCTGGGCGGAGTACATCAAAGGCAGCGCGCTGCCCGTGGACGTGCCGGCCGCCGCGGCCCAGCCGGAAGCGACACCGAGCCAGCCCACGCCGGCGCCCACCGCCTGACCCACCGGTCGGCCGATCATGTGGCTGTCCGAACGGACGGGTATCCCCAGCCGTCGGCCCGATACCGGCGGACGTATCGCCCATACGCGAACGTGTTTCGCTTCACGCCACGCAACCAAGCCTTGCGGTCGTGCGTCTGTAAGGCACCATGGTCGTCGGGCCGAATCATGTTGAGGGGAAGAATGCGACCAAGCCGTACCGCCACGCAACCCGGCACGGGTCTGCGCAGCCGACGCCGACGCACGTTCGTGCGCGCGGTGGCGGCGTTCACGCTCGCCGGCGCGCTCGGCTTGACCGCGGCGTGCAGCAGCGGCGGGGCGACCTGGCGGGCCGCCGGCACGGGCGGTGGCGAGGTCGAGAAGGCGCCCGTCGCGAGCGCCACGATCACGAGCCCGGCCGCGAACGCGACCGACGTGCCGACCGTGATGGAGGTCGCATTCGAGACCAAGCTCGCCAAGAAGTCCTCGATCGACGTCACCGACGCGGGCGGCGCGGCCGTGAAGGGCAGCGTCAACAAGGCACACACCAAGTGGGTGCCCTCGCGTCAGCTGAAGTACGGCACGCAGTACACCATCACCGTCAACGCCACCGGTACCGACGGCAAGACGGCGACCGCCACCAGCGCGTTCACGACTATGGCCACGCCGTCGAAGCAGGTTGCAGTCAGCAGCTTCCTTGGCGACGGGGCGGTGGTCGGCGTCGGCATGCCGCTGATCGTCAGGTTCAGCCACCCCATCCCGGAGGATTACCGCGACGACGTGCAGCGCCGCATGACGGTCCACAGCAACCCGTCGCAGGTGGGCGCGTGGCACTGGGTCAGCGGCACCGAGGTGCGCTTCCGCCCGAAGACGTACTGGAAGGCTCACACCGACATCTCGTACCGCATCGCCACGAGCGGACTTCCCGTGGGCGACGACTGGTATGGCGCCAACGACCTCACCCTCGATGTCAAGACCGGCTCGTCGTTGACGATGACGGTTGACAACGCGACCAAGCAAATGACCGTCAAGCGGGACGGCAAGGTGCTGCGGACCATCCCGGTCAGCCTCGGCAAGCCGACGACACCGTCGTCGAGCGGCACGATGCTGGTGATCCAGAAGTACCGCAAGACGGTGTTCGACACGTTGGCCGAGCTCGGCCCCAAGGAGGGCTACCGCATCGACATCGAGTACGCCCAGCGGCTGACCTGGGGTGGCGAGTACATCCACGCGGCGCCGTGGTCGGTCGAACAGCAGGGGAACACGAACGTGTCGCACGGCTGCGTGAACATGTCGATGAGCAACGCCCAGTGGCTGTTCGGCATAACCAAGGTCGGCGACCCCGTCACGGTCAAGGGCACCGAGCGCTCGCTGCAGCAGTGGAACGGCTGGACCGACTGGAACGTCAGCTGGAGCCAGTGGGTCAAGGGCAGCGCGCTCCCGGTGAGCAGCTAGGCCGGAAACAGCCACTCCAGGCCGGCGAGGCTCTTGTCGACGTACGCGTCCCGGCTGTTGTCGAGTCCGTACGCCAGATCCTCGAGCACCGTGCAGCGGGCGTAGAACGCCGCACGCTCGCGGAACCCGGCCGGGTCGGACCCGTATCCGCCGAGGGCCGCGTCGAGCGCGTCCGGCCCGAGATCCCGCAAGAGCAGGCCGAAGTCGGACGCCGGGTCGGCGATCGCCGCGTCGCTCCAGTCCACGACGCCGGTGACGGCTCCGGTCGCCGCGTCGACGAGCACGTGCTCGATGCCCAGATCGTTGTGGCTGAAGGCCGCGGCGTACCCGTCGATCGGCGGCGGTACGGCGAGGAACGCCTCGACCGACCGGCGGTGTGCCGCGGGCACCGTCGGGCGCACGCCGGCGTACGCCTCGGTGGCCTCCCGTAGCCAGTCCGCCGGCGGCGGGTCGTCGACCTCGACCAGCTCGGCCATCCGCTCGACGGGCGCCGCGTGCAGCGCGGCGAGGAACTCGCCGAGCCGTCGCGCGATCGACTCCCGGTGGACGGGCGCCGACACCTCCAGCAGCGGTACGCCGGGGAGCGTGAAGTACGCCAGGCAGCCCTCCTCGGCCACCGCGAACAGCGGCACCGGCACCGCAACGGGCGAGATGTCCGCGACGGCCCACAGAAGATGGGCCTCGGCCATGACCGCGGTCGCTCGGCGCGCCGGGTCTGGCTCCTTGCGGAAGCGCACGATCAGCTCGCCGTTGACCTCGTACGTCACGTTGTCGACGCCCTCACCCAACAGCACCACAGAATCGATCGAGTGGGCCGGCATGTGGGCGGCCACGAGGCGCCGGACGAGCCTCTCCACACTGTGACGGTAGACGCAGAACGGGCCGGCGAACCGACCCGTTCACGGTGGGGTGATCGAGGGGACTCGAACCCCCGACACCCGGGACCACAACCCGGTGCTCTACCAGCTGAGCTACGACCACCATGCGCACCCGGGCCCGACGTGACCGGCGAGGTGCCGACCAATGATAGCCGCACGGACGCCGCGAACGCCGACAGGGTTGCGCCGGACGCCCTCCGTCACAGCTCGGCGGCGATCGCCTTGGCCTCGTCGACATCCGGACCCGGCGGCGGCACGAAGATCGTCCGGCGATAGAACTTGAGCTCCCGGATGCTCTCCCGGATATCGGCGAGCGCGCGGTGGGCCAACCCCTTGGCCGGCTGCCCGAAGTAGACCCGCGGATACCACCGCCGGCAGAGCTCCTTGACGGACGACACGTCGACCATCCGGTAGTGCAGGTGCGCGTCGAGCCGCGGCATGTCGCGGGCGATGAACCCGCGGTCGGTGGCGATCGAGTTGCCGCACAACGGGGCCGTCCGCGGATCGCGGACGTGTGCGACGAGGTACTCCATGATCATGTCTTCGGCGTCCGCGAGGGTCACCGACGAGGCACGCACCAGGTTGGTCAGGCCGGACCGGTCATGCATCTCGCGGACCACCTCCGGCATCCCGGCGAGGGCCGCCTCGTCGGCGTGGATCACCACGTCGACGCCGTCGCCCAGCACGTTGAGGTCCGGGTCGGTGACCAGCGCCGCCACCTCGATGAGCGCGTCCTTACCGAGGTCGAGCCCGGTCATCTCGCAGTCGACCCAGACCAGAAGATCAGCCACGGGGACAGCCTACGCGGGGACTCCGACGCATCACCGGCCCGCGGACACGGCGCGGGCGGGGCGGCTAGGGTTCGGCCATGTCCTCCCCGCCGGCGACCGAGGCTCCCGCATCGCGCGGCCACTGGTCAACCGGCACGCCCGCGCGGCTGGTCACCGTCCTCGCGGTCAACGGCGCCGCGGTAGCCTGCCTCTGGGCGTACGGAAACCGGCACAACTTCTTCGACCTGCGGATCTACGTGTCCGCGATGCGCTGGTGGGTCGACGGCCACGACCTGTACGACTACGTGCAGCCGGACCGCGTGCAGGGCGCGCTCTACTTCACGTACCCGCCGCTCGCCGCCCTGCTGTTGCGGCCGCTCGCATACGTCCCGGTCGGGGCCACGATCGCCGTGCTCACCACGGCGACGGTGGCCGCGCTCGCAGTCACGACGTGGTGGCTGGTCGCTCCGGTGGCCGACCGGTTGCGGGTTCCCCGGTGGTACGCCGCCGGCGTCGCCGTCCCGCTGGCCGTGGTGCTCGAGCCGATGCGGGAGACGCTCGCGTTCGGTCAGATCAACATGCTCCTGATCCTGTTGATCCTGGCGGACCTGCTCGTGGGCGTACCCCGGAATGCGCGCTGGGCCGGTGCGGGCATCGGGCTGGCGACGGCGCTGAAGCTGGTTCCCGGCATCTTCATCGCCTACCTGCTGGTGACCAGGCGCGGGCGCGCGGCGGCCGTCGCCGGCGGCACCGCGGTCACCGCGACGCTCGTCGCCGCGGCGCTGACGCCGCGGGCGTCGTGGCAGTTCTGGACGGACGCGCTGTCGCGGACCGACCGCGTCGGCCGCATCGACTACACCGCCAACCAGTCGCTGCTCGGGCTGTTCGCGCGGTTGTCCGCCCCGGACGATCCCAGCTGCGCGGTGTGGCTCGTCGCGGCCGCGCTCGTGGCGGCGTACGGACTCTGGCGGGCCGCCCGCGCCGCGCGGGTGGGCGACGAGGTCGCGGGTCTGACGCTCGCCGGCCTCGTGGGTGGCCTGATCAGCCCGATCACGTGGGATCACCACCTCTACTGGTTCATACCGGCGCTGGTGGTGCTCGTTGACACGGCGTTGCCCGGGCCCGGCCGCGGCTTGCGGCCCGCGCCGCTCGGCCTAGCCATCCTGACGTACGCCGTGGCAGCCTTCGGTGTCGTCTCGTTCATCGACTACAGCACGACGCGGGGACCGACGGACAGCGTCGGCGAGTTCTTGTTGCGCAACGCGTACGTCCTGCTGGCGCTCGTGTTGGTGGCGGTGCTGCCGGCCCGTTCGAGCCGTTCGTGATAGATCGCGAGCCGAGAGCCGTTTATACCACACTTGGCCGAAAATAGACAGATCTATCTGGTCGGTCATACTGCGGCTATTATCGGCGTAACGGAAAGAAACGCCCCCCGTTTCCACCGTTCCCCCCGGCAGGGTGGCCCTCCGCGACGCAAACGCGGGGGGCCACTCGCCTTCCGGCGCCTCCCGGCCAAGGTCATCGCAACTACACGGGCGTTGCGCTCTCCCGCGGAGACGAGGGCACAACTCCCGTGTAGTCGAGTGGACCGGGACCCGCGAGCCGCCTATTTGACCGCCACCGTGGCGCTGACGGTGGCCTGGTCGATCTCGGTCGTGCGCACCGTGAACCGGAAGCGCCAGTCGCCGGGCGTGGGCAGCCGGATCTCGCCGATGGCGTGGTTGTCAGTGATCTTCAGCAGCGGGATGTCGATGGCCTCGATTCCGTTCCCCGGCAGCGACGCGCTGGCCCGCCACTCGGCGACCGGCTGCGGATTGCCGTCCGGCGCGTACGCGAACAGGTGCACCGAGTTGTTGCCAACCGCGGCCGGGTCGACATCCACCTGCAGCGAGTAGAGCGCCGAGGTAAGCGTGGCGGTGTAGTACGAGGGCGGGGGGACGTTCTGGTTGGCTTCCGCTGTCCGGGCCGGGGTTGTCTGCACGAGCACCGTCGACAGGGCCAGGACGACTGCGGTGATGCCGAGCTCGGCCATGACCGCCCGCCGCAGGCGGCCTGGCTGCGCGGCGGCCAGCCGGGTCCGGACCATCCGCCGGGAGTACGCCGCCACCGCGATCGCCACGGCGAACAGGCCGATCTTGGCAAGGACCAGCTGGCCGTACGCGGTGGAGACCAGCGCCTTCGGCGTACCGATTTCGATCAGAGCCTGCACCGTCCCGGCCAGCAGCAGGGCGCAGACCGCGAGCGCCGCCCAGCGCGCCCAGATCGGCAGAATCGCGCGCAGCTCGCGGTCGTCGGCCCTGCGCAGCAGGAAGCCGACGAGCATCACCAGTCCCCCGAGCCAGACCGCCATGCTCGCCACGTGGACCGCGTCCGCGACGACCGACACCGCCGGCAGCGGCGACGCGGCCGGGTGTCCGGACAGCGGCCATGTCGCCACGCCGGCGACGCCCAGGATGGCGAGCAGCGCGCGGTCCGTTGGGCCGCCGCGGCCGGCCAGGACCGGCCGCAGCAACACGGCGGCCGCCGCGACGACGCCGAGCCGCAACACGTTGACCGTGCCGAACTGGCTCTGTAGTGCGTCCCGCAGGTCGGACCCGGTGACCTGGGTGAGCGAGTCGCCGGTGGCGTACGGAGCCTGCAGCAGCAGGCCGGCGACCGTGCCGACCGCGATCAGGCCCAGCCCGACCCAGACGAGCCGGCGCGGACCGCGGCGGGAGAGCCGGTTCGGCCAGAGCAGCATCAGCACCAGCACCGGACCGACGACGAGCACGAGCCCGGCGTACCCCACGTACTTCGCGACGTGGACCAGCACGTTCACGACGGCGTCGACCCCGCCGCCGGCCTTGGCGGTCGGCGGCGTGGCCGATGGGGCCCCGACCGAGTACGAGTAGCCGCCGCCGACCGGGTGGCTGTCCGCGGAGATGACCCGGTAGCTGACCAGGTACGTCCCCCGTGCCCCGCCGGGTCTGAGCGGGATGGTCACCGTCTTCCCCGCCGCGTTCGGCTTACCCGTGTCCGCCCGCTTGCCGTCCGGCCCGATCACGCTCACCTTGCCGGCGACCGGTCGCACCGACTCGCTGAAGGTGAGCACGACGGCGGCGGGCGGGGTGGCGAGAATCGCGTTCTCGGGCGGGCTCGTACGCACGAGCGCGGCGTGCGCGCTGGCCGGGCTCGCCGGCACCAGGAGTACGCCCAGGACGCCCATCAGCACGCCGATCAGCGCCGCCGCGCCGCGGGACCACCGGGGGGCAGCGACACTCATGCCCGACATGCTCTCGAAACCGCCGACGGCCTAGCCAACCGCCCTCCCCGATCATGCACTTTCGCGTCGATCAAGGACCTCTCGACGCCGCGCGACCCCGCGCCTCGTCGCACGTCATGTCCGGTAGTCGGGGGCGCCGGCCGGAAAGTTCCGGCCGTCGCGAGCGACCGCACACGCCGCTCGGTCACGACCGGGTGGCACAGGATTCGCGGGTACCCTGAGGTGCCGTGGGCGCTGACCGCAGACGGGGGATCGCAGACTAGTGAGTGTGGGAACGACCGTGCAGACCCTGACGCGGGCCGCCCGCTGGCGCGCGATCCAGCCGTGGGCCGGCACCCTGGCCCGAGTCGGGCTCGCGGCGGTCTGGCTCGTCGCCGGAGCAGCCAAGGTCACCGACCTGGCCGGCTCGGGACGCGCGGTCAACGCGTACCGACTCATGCCGTACGACGTGGCGCGGGTCGTCGGCGCGGCGCTGCCGTTCGTTGAGCTCGCCCTCGGCGTACTCCTGCTGATCGGGCTGGCCACCCGCTTGGCCGCCGGCGTCTCCGCGGGCCTGTTGGTCGTGTTCATCGCGGGCATCTCGTCGGCGTGGGCCCGCGGACTCGCGATCGACTGCGGTTGCTTCGGCAGCGGGGGTCAGCTCGCGGCCGGCCAGAGCCCCAGCTACGGCCCGGAGATCGCTCGAGACGTCGCGTTCCTCGCCCTCTCGGCCTTCCTGATCGTCTATCCCCTCACGCGGATATCCGTCGATTCGGCCCTGGAGCGAGTGTGAGCAACCGAGTGCAGCAAAGGCAGGCCAAGCGGGTCGTCAGGGAGCAGCTGGCCAAGGAGGCTCGGCGCCGCCGGGCGATGTGGACCACCGCCATCGCGGTCGCGGTGCTGCTGATCGCGGGCCTCATCGGCTGGGGCGTGTACGCCTCGCAGAGCTCGTCGTCGTACAGGACGCCGGCCAACGCGAGCGCGGACGGATCGGGCCTGGTTGTCGGCTCTGGTCCGGTGACCGTGGACATCTATGTGGACTTCATGTGCCCGCACTGTAAGGAATTCGAGACCGCGGCCGGGCCGACGCTGGACCAACTGGTAGCCGACAAGAAGGTCAAGTTGGTGTACCACCCGGTGGCGTTCCTCGACCCCGCCTCCACCAACCAGTACTCGACGCGGTCCTCGTCGTCCGCCGCGTGCGCAGCGGACGGCGACAAGTTCGGGCCGTACCTCCAGGCGCTGTACACCCGGCAGCCCGCCGAGGGCGGACCCGGGTTGAGCGACGACGAACTGATCCAGGTGGGCGGCTCGGTCGGGCTCATCGATCCGGCGTTTGCCCGGTGCGTACGCGGCGGCGACTATCGCACGTGGACCCAGCACGTCACCGACGCGGCCAGCCAGCGCGGCGTCACCGGCACGCCAACGGTCTACGTCAATGGCACGCAGACCGACGCGACGGCGGCGGCGATCACCGCCGCAGTGACGGCGGCGAAGAAGTAACCCCGACCCGTACGTCCCGGCGCGTCGATTACCCTGGCGCCCGGGAGGTGCGCCATGGATCCTGCGCGACCCGTGAGTAGGGTGACACCCGCGGAACGCGTCGAGGGCGACGCCACGCCCGGCATGACGCGCGAGCAGGCGATCGCCGTCCCCGGTCTCTGGGCGGGGTACGTCCGCACCGACGCCCATACGACCAGCGCCTGGCACCACCACGCTGACTACGACACGTCGATCTACGTCCTGCGCGGCACGCTCCGCATGGAGTCGGGTCCGGGTGGCACGTCGGTGGTCGAGGCGGAACCGGGGGATTTCCTGCACGTGCCGAAAGGCGCGATCCATCGCGAGGGCAACCCGGGCGACGAGGCGGGCCAGATCATCGTCGTCAGGGCCGGATCCGGCCCGGCCGTTGTCAACGTCGACGGGCCAGCGCCGGGCCCATGAGCGTACGCGCCCGCTCGCCGATCATGGCCCTGCCATGATCGGCGGAGACCGAGGCCGCCCGAGTCGGTGCTGATCGGCCGGTAGGGTCGGGGAATGACGACCGCATCGCGATCCGGCGACGCCCGGCTGGCGCCCGGCGACGCCGCCCCCGACTTCACGCTCCCGACCGACACCGGCGGCAGCCTGTCGCTCCACGACCTGCGCGGCCGCAGGGTCGTGTTGTACGCGTATCCGGCGGCGATGACGCCGGGGTGCACCACGCAGGCGTGCGACTTCCGCGACTCGCTCGCCTCCCTGCAGGCGGCCGGGTACGAGGTGGTCGGCATCTCGCCGGACAAGCCGGAGAAGCTGGCGAAGTTCCGCGAGCGCGACGCGCTGACGTTCCCGCTTGTCTCCGATCCCGACAAATCAGTGCTGTCGGCGTACGGGGCGTACGGCGAGAAGCAGCTGTACGGCAAGACGGTGACCGGGGTGATCCGCTCCACGTTCGTCATCGACGAGAAGGGGCGGATCGAGCGGGCGATGTACAACGTCAAGGCCACCGGTCACGTCGCGAAGCTGCGCAAGGACCTCGGCCTGGACTGACCGCGCCTACCCCGTCCGGGCCGGCCGGGGTGGCGGTCTAGCCTCTACACTCGGGGCGCGCGGGAGTGGCGTAACAGGCAGCCGCGCCAGGTTTAGGTCCTGGTGTCCGAGAGGACGTAGGGGTTCGACTCCCCTCTCCCGCACCCTTTGGTTACTTGCTCGGCCTCAGCTTGTCGAGGTCGATCACGTCGGTGTCCGCTGGGCCCACGACGTCCGAGAACGAAGCGCCGAAGTCGCTGAACGTCAGCTGGCCCTTATTCTTCGGCCCCTCGAGCATCAGTGGATACGGCTGCCCGGTCGTCGCCACCCACAGCGTGCCGCCATCGGCACCGCTCTCGATGACCGCGACCGCGTTGCCGCCGGTGACCTGCTTCGTCTCACCCTTGGACAGCTGACCCTTCGGCTTGAGCAGCTCGCTCGGATCAGTGATCTTGAATAGCTGCGTGAAGTTCTTGTCCGTCGTCGACAGCCTGGCCCATTTGTCGCCCATCAGCTGGGCCATCGTCGCACCGGCGTCACCGGCGTTCGCCTTCCAGAACGCCTCGTCCGGCCGGATGTAGTTCTGCCCACCGATGGACAGCAGCTCGATGGTCGCACCCTCGGACGTGATCGATCCGAGCAGATTCTTGCCAGAGATCTTGAAGTCCAGACTCAACTTCTGGCCGTCCGAATCGATGTCGCCCTTTATCCGGTAGGACTTCGCACTCTCCAGCGCGGCCGTCGCCTTGTCGAGGATCTCGGTCGGCGACAGGGTCGACACTCCGTTCGCCGTCGGAGCCGTCGATTTCGGCTTCGGAGCGGCCCCGCCGTCACCGCCACACCCGGCCAGCAGCGCACCGGCCAGCGCGAGCGGCACCAACGCATACCTGATTCGCATGATCCGTCCTCCCCTGAGTCCCCGACCACAGTAGGCCACGCGGACCAGGGATGGTGCCCTACTGCACCGACACCGGGTCACCCACAGCGATCGCACCGACACCATCCCGGATCAGGTTCATCCCGAACATCAGCTTCTGCCCGATCCGGCGATGCTTCGCCAGCACCTGCAGCGGTTCCCGGCCCTTCACTCCGGTCTCGGGGTCCACTGTGGTCAGTACGCACCGATCGCACATCTTGACCGCCCGGAACGTGACCGCTCCGATCCGGATCCGCTTGCCGAGCCAGTCGTCCTCAGCCCACGGTCGGGCACCCGCGACGACGACACTGGGCCGGAAGCGGGTCATCGCGAGCGGCCACTCGTCGCTAGCTGACGAGACCAGAGCGTCGTTGAGCGCGTCCAGCGAAGCGACGTTCGTGACCAGCAGCGGGTACCCATCGGCAAAGCTGACCCGGTCGGTTGGTTCGCTGAGGTCCGGGTTGGGCGCGCGCCGTGTCGGATCGTCCAGCCACAGGAGCCGAACGTCCCGGCCGATCGCCTTGGAGAACCACACATCCGCGGCCGGCCCCGCCGACCGCGCCGGCACCGGGTCGGCCCAGACGCGCGCGCCCGCGAGCTCCCCCCGGACCGGTTCGACCACGTCGAGGTCCGGCAGTCCGGGCGTACGCACAAGCAGCCCACCACGGCGGTGCGTCGGCTGGATCTGCGTCATCACCGGCTCTTCGCGCTGCGTCACCGGCGTACCGTCCGGCTCCACCACCACCCAGCGCCGGTCGCCGGCCAGACCCCACGGCTCCACCCGCGCGGCGTCGTGGTCGAGCCGGTGACAGCTTTTCACCGGATACGTATGTATGGACGCCAGCCGCATGCCGGCCAGCCTATCCACCCACCCCCACCGCGCCGATCTAGGGGCGAATTCTGGTGATCGGCGATCAACTAACCAGAACTCGCCCTAGATCGACGCGAAAGGGTGGACGCGAAAAGGGGGGCAAGAAAGGGGGCGCGAAAGGGCGGCGTCGCGTCAGAATGCCGCGCCGATGCCGTCGCCCGGGAACCAGTGGTTGGCCGGCATCTCGCGGTACGCGAGGAACCTGCGGCCGGTCTTCTCGGCCTGCCGGGCGAGCACGTTGGTGACCGTGACGTTGTCCGTCAACAACACCGCGCCCGGCGCGAGTTGCGGCTCGACGGCCTCGAACTCGCGCCGTTCATGCACGGCCGCGTGGTCGCTGTCGTGCAGGAACAGGTCCACCGGCCGGTCCAGCGCACCGATCGAAGCGACCGAGTCGCCGAGGACGAGGTCGACCACGTCCGACCACGGTCGGGCCCGGGCGAGGTACCCGGCCTCCGGGTTGATGTCGAGCGACGTGACCCGCCCGGGTCGGCCGTCCGCCGCGTTGCGCAGCAGCGCCGCCGCGATCACACAGGTGCCGAGTCCCTTGTCGACACCGGTCTCGACGACATGGGACGGCTTGCGGGCACGCACGATGGCGTACCACCCGATCCGTCGCCCGTAGTGGACCTGCCGGTCGGCCAGGCCGCGGCGGGCGGCCGAGGCGGTCGCGGCCTCGATCTGCCGCCGCAGCGCATCGTCGGACTCGATCTCGACGAACCAGTCCCGCACGTGCGAGACCGGCACGTCGCACACGATGCCGACGAACCACGCCAGGTGCTCGCGGCTGAGCGGGGTGAGGTCGTACGTGTAGTTGTGGTGCTCGTGGGAGCTGACCAGCCACCGGGCGGACAGCCTCAGCACGCGCGCGTCGTATCGGGCGACCGAGGCGAGCCGCTTGGGGAACGCCGCCACCGGGGCGAGCCTCGTCCGGGCGATCGCTCGGCGGAAAGTCACGCGGTCCACGGGCCAGAGGCTACCCCGCCGACCTGGCTGAAATTGTTCATGCATAGAGTCAAGGCGTGAATGACACCGCGGACTTCGCGGCGCCCCCAGAGCGGGTAGTGGATCTGGTCCAGGGGGTTCGACTCACCCCGACCCAGCGTCGCATCGCGCACAGTCTCGTCGAGAACGCGGGTGCTGCCGCCTACCTGTCTGCCGCCGAGGTTGCCGACCTGGCCCAGGTGAGCCAGCCGTCGGTGACGCGATTCGCGATGGCGTTGGGCTTCGATGGGTACCCCGCACTGCGCCGGCGGCTGCGCGAGCTGGTCGTGAACGGCAGCGCCCCGGCTGCGCCGGCCGACAACGAACTGCAGCGGGCGGTACGCGCAGAGATCGACAATCTGGCCCGCCTCGCCGATCAGCTCGGCGACCGGGCGCCGATCGCGGACGCCGCCAAGCTCCTCGCGGCCAGCCGGCCACTGCCCGTGCTCGGGCTGCGCGCGGCCGCGCCGATCGCGGCGTACTTCGGCTACTTTGCGGCCAAGGTGCTGCCCGACGTCCGGGTGCTCGAGCACGGCGGAAGCCTGCTGGCCGATCGCCTGGAACAGGCTCGCGCCGCGGGCGCGACCGCGCTGCTGGCGATCGTGCTGCCGCGCTACCCGGCCGAGGCACTGGACGCGCTGCGCGAGGCGCGTACGGCCGGCCTCGCCGTCGTGGCGATCACCGACTCGCCGGTCAGCTCGGCCGCCGACCTCGCCGATGTCGCACTGCCCGCCGGTGTCGGCTCCCAACTCGTCTTCGACCTGCACACCGCGCCGATGGCGCTGACGATGGTGCTGCTGCAGGCCGTCTGCGACGCCGCGCCGGCCGATGTGCAGCGCCGCCTCGAACACTTCGAACAGTCCGTGTCCCGCCGCCGGGTATTCGTTCCGTAGGAGGTTGCGATGTACGAGCCGGTGACCGCGCCGCGCGGCGCCGTCCGCACGGCCCCCGGCTGGGGGCAGGAGGCGGCGATGCGCATGCTCATGAACAACCTCGATCCCGCGGTGGCCGAGCGGCCGGAGGACCTGGTCGTCTACGGCGGCACCGGCAAGGCGGCGCGGGACTGGGACTCCTACCGGGCCTTGGTGCGTACGCTGCGCACGCTCCAAGACGACGAGACGATGCTGGTGCAGTCCGGGCGGCCGGTCGGCGTGTTCCGCACTCACGAGTGGGCCCCGCGGGTGCTGATCGCCAATTCGAACCTGGTCGGCGACTGGGCCACCTGGCCCGAGTTCCGGCGGCTGGAGAAGCTCGGCCTGACCATGTATGGCCAGATGACCGCCGGCTCGTGGATCTACATCGGCACGCAGGGGATCCTGCAGGGCACGTACGAGACGTTTGCCGCGGTGGCCACCAAGCGGTTCGACGGCTCGCTGGCCGGCACGCTCACGCTCACCGGCGGTTGCGGCGGCATGGGCGGCGCCCAACCGCTGGCGGTCACGATGAACGACGGGGCGTGCCTGATCGTCGACGTCGACCCGGCCCGGCTGCGTCGCCGGGTGGAGACCCGGTATCTCGACGTGATCGCGGACGACCTGGACGCCGCCATCGCGCTGGCCGTGCAGGCCAAGCACGAGCGTCGGGCGCTGTCGGTCGGCGTCGCGGGCAACGCGGCCACGGTCTTCCCCGAGCTGCTCCGCCGCGGCGTCGAGATCGACATCGTGACCGACCAGACGTCCGCGCACGACCCGCTCGCGTACGTGCCCGAGGGAGTCGACCCGGGCGACGCCCCGGACTATGCCGCCAAGAAGCCGGAGGAGTTCACCGACCGCGCCCGGGCGTCGATGGCGCGGCAGGTGGAGGCGATGGTCGGCTTCCTCGACGCCGGCGCCGAGGTGTTCGACTATGGCAACTCCATCCGCGGCGAGGCGCAGCTCGGCGGGTACCAGCACGCGTTCGCGTTCCCCGGCTTCGTCCCGGCGTACATCCGGCCCCTGTTCTGCGAGGGCAAGGGACCGTTCCGGTGGGCCGCGCTCTCCGGCGACCCGAAGGACATCGCCGCCACCGACCGGGCCATCCTCGAGCTGTTCGGCGAGAACGAGGCGCTGGCCCGCTGGATGCGGATGGCCGGTGAGCGGGTGGCGTTCCAGGGCCTGCCGGCCCGGATCTGCTGGCTCGGGTACGGCGAGCGGGACCGGGCGGGCGCGCGGTTCAACGACATGGTGGCGTCCGGCGAGCTGGCCGCGCCGATCGTGATCGGCCGCGACCACCTCGACTGCGGGAGCGTCGCGAGTCCCTACCGGGAGACCGAGAGCATGGCCGACGGCTCGGACGCCATCGCCGACTGGCCGCTGCTCAACGCACTCGTCAACACGGCCAGCGGCGCGTCGTGGGTGTCCATTCACCATGGCGGCGGGGTCGGCATCGGCCGGTCCATCCACGCCGGCCAGGTCACGGTCGCCGACGGCACGCCGCTGGCCGGGCAGAAGATCGAACGCGTGCTCACCAACGACCCGGGCATGGGTGTCATCCGGCACGTCGACGCCGGCTACGAGCTGGCCGAGACGGTCGCCGAGCACGCCGGGGTCCGCATCCCGATGCGAGAGTCATGACCGGTTTCAGGGCGCTCTGGGACAGGCTGGCGCCGATCGGGAGGGAACCCGACAACGGCGGCTACCTGCGGTACGCATGGTCCGAGGCGGAGCTCGGCTGTCGGGCCTGGTTCCGCCGGGAGGCCGAGGCGCGCGGTCTCGCGGTGGAGGCGGACGGCAACGGAAATCTGTACGCGTGGTGGGGCTCGCCCGACGCCGGCGACGCCGTGCTGACGGGCAGCCACTTCGACTCGGTCCCGTACGGTGGCGGCTACGACGGCCCACTTGGCATTGTCTCCGGCCTGCTGGCCGTGGACGTCCTAAACCAGCGCGCGGTCACGCCAAAGCGGCCGATCGCGGTCGCGGCGTTCACCGAGGAGGAGGGTGCCCGGTTCGGGGTGGCCTGCCTTGGCTCGCGGCTGCTCACCGGTGCGTACGACCCGCATCGGGCGCTGGCGCTGCGCGACCGGGACGGCATCACGCTCGCCGAGGCGATGGCCAAGGCGGGCGCCGACCCGGACGAGGTCGGCCCCGACCCGGGCCGGCTCGGCCGGTTCGGCGCGTTCGTGGAGCTGCACGTGGAGCAGGGCCGAGCCCTGGTCGGCCTGGGCACCGCGGTCGGCGTCGCGAGCGTGATCTGGCCACATGGGCGGTGGCGGTTCGACTTCACGGGCGAGGGCAACCACGCCGGCACGACCCGGATGGCCGACCGGCGCGACCCGACGCTGACGTTCGCCTACACCGTGCTGACCGCGAACAAGGAGGCGCGGCTGCGCGGCGCACACGCGACGATCGGCCGGTTCGCGGGGCAGCCCAACGCGACCAACGCGATCCCCTCGATGGTCCGTGGTTGGCTCGACGCTCGCGCCGCGGACGGGGACACGCTCGACGCGCTCGTGGAGGCGATCCGGGACAGCGCCGTGGAACGGGCCGACCGAGACGGCACCGCCGTCACCATGACAGCGGAGTCCACCACCGGCGTCGTCGAGTTCGACGGGGCGCTGCGCGACGCGATCGCCGCGCGGCTGAGCGCGCCCATCCTGCCCACCGGCGCGGGCCACGACGCCGGCGTACTCTCGGCGCACGTGCCGACCGCGATGCTGTTCGTCCGCAACCCGACCGGGGTGTCCCACGCACCGGCGGAGCACGCGACCGATGAGGACTGTGCCGCGGGCGTCGCGGCGCTGGCCGATGTGCTCGAGGATCTGGCATGCCGGTGACGCAGACGTACCACGCCCACCTCGCCTGGCTGCCCGGTGGGATCGCCCGCGACGTGCTCATCGACGTCGCCGATGGCCGGTTCGGCGCGGTCACCCCCGGCGTGGGCGAGCCACCCGACGGGTTCACCCCATTGCCGGGCCTGACGCTGCCCGGGCTCGCCAACGCCCACTCGCACGCGTTCCACCGGGCGCTGCGGGGGCGCACCCACGCCGGGAAGGGCACGTTCTGGACCTGGCGCAATCAGATGTACGCGCTGGCCGCCCGCCTCGACCCGGACAGCTACCTCGCGCTGGCCGCTGCGACGTACGCCGAGATGGCGCTCGCGGGTGTGACGGCGGTCGGCGAGTTCCACTACCTGCACCACGATGCGGGCGGCACCCCGTACGCCGACCCCAACGACATGAGCGCCGCCCTCGTGGAGGCGGCCGCCCGGGCCGGCATCCGGATCACCCTGCTGGACGCCTGCTACCTCATGTCCACCGTGGACGGTGTCGCGCTGGTCGGGCCACAGCGCCGCTTCGGCGATGGCGACGCGACCGCATGGGCCGAGCGCGTCGACGCGTTCAAGCCGACGGCTCCACATGCGACAGTGGGTGCGGCGATCCACTCGGTGCGTGCGGTTCCGGCCGACCAGCTGTCCACCGTGGCGGAGTGGGCGGCCGGACGGTCCGCACCGTTGCACGTGCACTTGTCCGAGCAACGGGCCGAGAACGCGGCCTGCCTGGCGTACCACCACCGAACCCCGACCGAGGTCCTCGCCGACGCCGACGTGCTCGGCCCCCGCACGACGGCGGTCCACGCCACCCACCTGACGGACACCGACCGGGCCGAGCTCGGTGACACGGGCACCGGCGCCTGCTTCTGCCCAACGACGGAGCGCGACCTCGCCGACGGCATCGGCCCGGCGCGCGCGCTCGTCGACGCGGGCAGCCCACTCAGCCTCGGCAGCGACAGCCATGCGGTGATCGACCTGTTCGAGGAGGCGCGCGCGGTCGAGCTGAACGAGCGGCTGCGGTCCGAGCGGCGGGGTCACTTCGCGGCGGCGGAGCTGGTGCACGCCGCCACCGCGGCCGGGCATGCCGCGCTCGGTTGGTCCGATGCCGGCGCGATCGAGCCGGGTGCGCGTGCCGACCTGGTCACCGTGCGTCTGGATACCGCACGGACGGCCGGCGTCGATCCGACCGGGATCGTGTTCGCCGCCTCCGCCGCGGACGTGGCGCACGTCGTGGTCGATGGTCGGGTCGTCGTTCGGGACGGGCGGCACGTCTCGATCGACGTCGCGTCGGCGCTCGCCGACGCGATCGGGGCGCTGACATGAGCGCCCTCATCGCGAACATCGGCGAGCTCGTGACGAATCATCCGTCCATGGGGGACGGTCGACTGGGTGCGATGACCAACGCGGCGGTTCTCGTCGACGACGGCCGGGTTGCCTGGATCGGACGCACCGCCGACGCCCCGGCGGCCGACCGCCGCATCGACGCCGGCGGGCGCGCGGTGCTGCCCGGCTTCGTGGACAGCCACTCCCACCTCGTCTTCGCCGGCGACCGGGCAGCGGAGTTTGCCGCCCGGATGGCCGGCGTCCGGTACACCGGCGGCGGCATCCGCACCACCGTGGCCGCCACGCGAGCGGCCAGCGACGACGAGCTGCGCGACACCGTCGCACGGCTGTGTCGCGAGGCGCTGCGGCAGGGGACCACCACGATCGAGATTAAGAGTGGGTACGGCCTGAGCGTCGCCGAGGAGGCCCGCTGTCTGCGGATCGCGCGCGAGGTGACCGACGAGACCACGTTCCTGGGTGCGCACGTGGTGCCGACCGAATACGCCGCGCATCCCGACGAGTACGTGTCGCTGGTGTGCGGGCCGATGCTACGCGCCGCGGCGCCGTACGCCCGCTGGGTGGATGTGTTCTGCGAGCGGGGCGCGTTCGATGCCGACCACGCGCGGGCGATCCTCACCGTCGGGCAGGCCGCCGGGCTCGGCGCTCGGGTGCACGCCAACCAGCTCGGGCCGGGCGACGGCGTACGGCTCGCGGTCGAGTTGGATGCCGCGTCCGCCGACCACTGCACGCACCTGTCCGACGCCGACGTCGATGCGCTCGCCGGCTCGCGGACGGTCGCCACGCTGCTGCCCGGCGCGGAGTTCTCCACCCGTTCGCCGTACCCGGACGCGCGGCGCCTGATCGATGCCCGGATCACCGTGGCGCTGGCGACGGACTGCAACCCGGGCTCGTCGTACACCTCGTCGATGCCGTTCTGCATCGCGCTCGCCGTGCGGGAGATGGGCATGACCCCGGCCGAGGCGGTGTGGGCGGCCACCGCGGGCGGCGCGCGGGCGCTGCGCCGCCGCGACGTCGGCCATCTCGGCATCGGCGCCCGGGCGGACCTGCTGATCCTCGACGCACCCTCGCACCTGCACCTCGCCTACCGGCCCGGTGTCCCGCTTGTCAACACCGTCATGCACAACGGAGTTCTCATATGAGTACCGTCATCGTCCAGCCCACCGGGGTCAGCCCGGCCGACGTGCTCGGGGTTGCCCGGGATGGCGCCCGCGTCGAGCTGGCACCGTCCACCGTGGAGGCCATGGCGACGAGCCGGGCCATCGTCGACGGGATCGAGCGCGACGGCCGACCGGTGTACGGCGTCTCGACCGGATTCGGCGCGCTGGCCAACACGTTCATCGCACCGGCCCGTCGCGCGGAGCTGCAACACGCGCTGATCCGTTCGCACGCGGCCGGCGTCGGTGCGCCGATGCCACGCGAGGTGGTCCGGGCGATGATGCTGTTGCGCGCGCGCTCGCTGGCGCTGGGCTGGTCCGGCGTCCGCCCACTCATCGCGCAGGCGCTCGTCGATCTGCTCAACCGTGACATCACGCCGTGGGTGCCCGAGCACGGGTCGCTCGGCGCCTCGGGCGACCTGGCTCCGCTCGCGCACTGCGCACTGGTGCTGCTCGGCGAGGGTTGGGTGCTCGATAAGGATGGCGCCCGGGTCACCGGCGGCGAGGCGCTGGGCCGGGCGGGCCTACAGCCGATCGCGCTGTCCTCGAAGGAGGGGCTGGCGCTGATCAATGGCACCGACGGCATGCTCGGCATGCTGCTGCTGGCGATCGAGGACGCCCGGCACCTGTTCACGATGGCCGACATCACCGCGGCCCTCGCGATCGAGGCGATGCTCGGCTCCGACAAGCCGTTCCTGCCCGAGCTGCACGCGATACGGCCGCATCCCGGACAGGTGGTCTCGGCGGCCAACATCCACCGGCTGCTGCAGGCCTCGGCGATCATGGATTCGCACCGGGACGACATGCTGCACGCCGTGCAGGACGCGTACTCCATGCGCTGCGCACCGCAGGTCGCGGGTGCGGCCCGGGACACGCTGGCGTTCGTCGACTCGGTGGCCTCGCGGGAGCTGGTGTCCGTTGTGGACAACCCCGTCGTGCTGCCGGACGGGCGCGTGCTGTCGACCGGCAACTTCCACGGCGCCCCGCTCGGATTCGGGGCGGACTTCCTCGCGATCGCCGCAGCCGAAGTCGGTGCGATCTCCGAGCGACGGGTGGACCGGCTGCTCGACGTGTCCCGCTCGCGCGACCTGCCGGCGTTCCTGACACCCGACCCGGGTGTGAACTCCGGCCTGATGATCGCGCAGTACACGGCGGCCGGCATCGTCGCGGAGAACCGGCGGCTCGCCTCGCCCGCCTCCGTGGACTCGCTGCCGACGTCCGGCATGCAGGAGGACCACGTCTCGATGGGTTGGGCCGCGACCCGCAAGCTGCGGACCGTGCTCGACAACCTCGCCAGCCTGCTCACGGTCGAGCTGCTGGCGGCGGTCCGCGGCCTCCAGCTGCGCGCGCCGCTGGCGCCGTCGCCGGCCGGGCGGGCCGCGGTCGCGACGGTCGCCGGGATCGCGGGCAAGCCGGGCCCCGACATCTTTCTCGCCCCGGTCATGGAGTCGGCCCGGGCGCTCATCGCCGGCCACACGCTGCGTACCGAGATCGAGGCCGAGGTCGGCCCGCTCGCGTGACCTCCAAGATCGGCGCAACCTCGCACGGACTGGGGTGTCCGACCGAGGTTGATCACCCAACGTAGGCAAGGTTGATTGGATCTCTAGGGCAGGAGTTCCTTAGCGATCACCTTGGCCAGCGCGCGAAACGCCTTGCCGCGGTGACTGATCTCGTCCTTCTCGTCCGGGGTGAGCTCGGCGTTGGTGCGCGTCTGGTCCTCGCCGACGAAGATCGGGTCGTAGCCGAAGCCGCCCGAGCCGCGGGATGCGTCGATCAGCCGACCGACCTGCCGGCCCTCGACCAGGTGCTCTCGGCCGCCGCGTCCCGCTCCCGCCACGCCCTCGGGGAGCACCAGCGCCGCCGCACAGACGAACGAGGCGCCCCGGAGCTCGTCGGGCACATCGGCCACCTGCGCGAGGACGAGCTCGAGGTTCGCCCGGTCGTCGCCGTGCCGCCCGGACCAGCGGGCGCTGAACACACCCGGCATGCCGTTCAGCACGTCCACGGCCAGGCCGGAGTCGTCCGCGACGGTGGGCAGCGCCGTATGCCGAGCACCCTCGCGGGCCTTGAGCAGGGCGTTCTCGCCGAATGTCAGGCCGGTCTCGGGAACCTCGTGGTACGCCGGCACGTCGGCCAGCCCGACCAGCTCGATCGCGTCCGCGCCGAGCGCGGCGTCCAGGATGCGCTGCAGTTCGCCGAGCTTCTTCGGATTCCGGGTGGCGAGCAGCACCGTCGCCGTCATGCGGCGAGCGCTTCCCGCTGGGCCTCCGCCAGCCGGGCGCAGCCGGCCACACCGAGGTCCAGCAGCGCGTCGAGCTGTGCCCGGCTGAACACCCCCGACTCGCCGGTGCCCTGCACCTCGACGAACTCGCCGTTGCCGGTGCAAACGATGTTCATGTCGACCTCGGCCGCCACGTCCTCGACGTAGCACAGGTCCAGCCGGGCCTCCCCCGAGATGACGCCGACGCTGACCGCGGCCACCGACCGGTGCACCGCCTCCTCCGGCTTGCCGGCGAGCATGCCCCTCTCCGCCATCCAGGTGACCGCGTCGTGCAGCGCCACGTAGGCGCCGGTGATCGCCGCGGTCCGCGTGCCGCCGTCGGCCTGCAGAACGTCGCAGTCCAGCACGATCGAGTTCTCGCCCAGCGCCCTGAGGTCGATGCATGCGCGCAGGCTGCGACCGATCAGGCGGGAGATCTCGTGCGTACGTCCGCCGACCCGACCCTTGACGCTCTCCCGATCCGAGCGGGTCGTGGTGGCGCGCGGCAGCATGGCGTACTCGCTGGTGACCCACCCAAGGCCGGAGCCCTTGCGCCAGCGCGGCACCCCGTCCGTGACGCTCGCCGTGCACAGCACCTTGGTGTCCCCGAACGCGACCAGCACGGACCCCTCCGGGTGCACGCTCCAGCCGCGGGTCAGCGTGACGGGTCGCAGTTCGTCGGGCTCACGCCCATCGGGTCGTGCCATGCCACGCAGCCTATGACGCCCGACGCCGGCTCCGACGGTCGTACGCCATGGTCATCGCAACCCCGCACAGGTTGCGCGATCAACTCGCCCGGGAGACACCAATCTCTGCAGGGTTGCGGCGGCGGCCGGCGACCAGGTGCTCCGCGACCCGGACGACGGAGTGCGCGACGCCGTTCACATCGGGCGGGAATGATTCCGGAATGATCGCGACTCACATGCGCACACCGTGCGATCGGCGCCGGTGCTGGAGGCTACGGTCGCCTGACGTGTCGGCGAACAGTTGCGCAATTCGGCGAACTGCCGACGCGAACGCGTCAGATTTCGTAGCGCGCGCCGGGGCGGACGATCTCGATCGGTCCGTCGTACGCCGCGGCCGCCGCCTCGTACGTGGCAGCCTCGCTGCCCCACGCGGTGACCAGGTGGGTCAGCAGCAGTCGAGCCGCCCCCGCCTTGGTCGCCGCCATTCCGGCCTCGTGCCCCGTCATGTGCAGGTCCGGCGGGTTGTTGGCGCCGTCGAGGTAGCTCGCCTCGCACAGGAAGACGTCGGCGCCCTGCGCCAACCGGAGTAGCGTCTCGGACGGCGCGGTGTCGGCCGAGTACGCCAGCACCCGGCCGTCATGCTCGACGCGTACGCCGTATGTCTCGACCGGGTGGTTGACCCGGTCCACGGTCACCGTGAACGGGCCGATCGGAAACGTTCCCGGCTGCAGGCCGTAGAACGTGTAGACGTCGTCGAGCGGCTCGCCGGCCGCGCTGTAGGCCGCGGCGAGCCGGTCCGGGGCGCCGGCCGGCGCGTACATGGGCAGCGGCGGGTAGGGACCGTCTGGAGCGTACCGCCGGACGACCACGTACAAGCAGGCGTCCAGCATGTGATCGAGGTGCAGGTGGGTGAGCATGACGGCGTCCACCGCGTTCAGGCCGGCATACCGCTGCAGGGCGGAGATCGCGCCGGTGCCGAAGTCGATCAGCAGACGGAAGCCTTCCGCCTCGACCAGGTATGCCGAGCACGCCGACTCCGGCCCGGGAAAGCTCCCGGCACAGCCGAGGATCGTGAGTCTCATCCCGCTATCCCCGCGGGATCGCCGACCGGCACCGCGGCGTGGGTCACCGGTACGCCGGCGAGGATGTTGCCACCGAGGAAACGGCGGGCCAGGCGGCGGAACGGCTCGGGATCGCCCGTGGTGAGGAGCCGGTGCACCGGCGGTGCCGCGTCGTCCGGCCGCAGCAGCTCGGTCTCGGTCAACACCCGGTACACATCCTTGGCGGTCTCGTCCGCGGACGACACGAGGGTTACGTCGTCGCCCATGACGAGCCCGATGAGCCCGGCCAGCAGCGGGTAGTGGGTGCAGCCGAACACCAGAGTGTCGACCCGCGCTCGCTGCAAGGGTTCGAGGTACGCGCTGGCGAGCCCGAGCAGGGCCCGCCCGGACGTGATTCCGCGCTCGACGAAGTCGACGAACTGCGGGCACGCGACGCTGGTGACCTGGACCTGGGGGGCGGCGGCGAACGCGTCGGCGTACGCACCGCTGGTGATCGTGGCGGTGGTGCCGATGACGCCGACGCGACCCCTGCGGGTCGCCGCGACGGCGCGCCGCACGGCCGGTCGGATGACCTCCACAACCGGCACCGGGTAGCGCTCGCGTGCATCGGACAAGCACGCCGCCGAGGCGCTGTTGCACGCGATGACCAGCAGCTTTACGCCCTGATCGACGAGCCGGTCGAGGCAGGCGAGGGCGGACCGGCGGACGTCGGCGATCGGCTTCGGGCCGTACGGCGAGTGTGCGGCATCGCCGAGGTAGACGACCTGCTCGTGCGGAAGCTGGTCCAGGATCGCGCGGGCCACCGTCAGGCCGCCGACCCCGGAGTCGAAGATCCCCACCGGCGCGTCCGTCACGGTCCGCAGCCTACGCCGCGACCGCGGTGGGCAAAAAAGTTCTGATCAAACCTGTCATCAACGTGACACCGGCAATGCAGCCCGGTATTCCGGTCATCCGCCGTTACGACGGACGAGATCGCGACGTTGCACAGAGTGACACGGTCCGCCGCGATCCGCGGGCCGCGCTGACCCTGGACGGTGAGACAGTGCGTATCGAGGCGACCCAATCGACCCCCCGCACTGCCGGGACCCTGCCGGCGAGCTGGAGCGCGGCGCCGGCCGACGATGGCGCCGCCGTCGGCGAGGCCGACGCGGATGGCGAGGCCGCGGCGACGGGCGTCGAAGCCGGGGCTGCGGCCACGGGCGTTGAGACCGCAGTCGCCGCCACCGGCGTCGAGACCGGAGTCGCCGCCACCGGCGCCCGGGCCGACATCGTCGGCCGCGCGGAATCCCCGGCCGGCAGGGTGGTGTTGGGGTGGCTCGGGCGTGGCCGCGGTCGGCTGGCACGCGCGCTGGCGCTCGGCGTGGCGGCGCGGGTTGCCGTCGCCGATCGGTTTCGGCTGCCCGCCAGCAACGACCCCGCGCCACAGCCCGGCCGCATGCTGGGCGTCTGCGCCTGGGCGACCGCGCTGGGATTCGTCGGAGTCGGCGTGGCCCTGCGTGCACTGGTGGCGCTGCTCGCGGGGAGGACGCCCGCGTGGTTCGAACCCACAATCACCACGGTGGGCATGGTGGGCATCGCGTTGACCACGGCCGCGTTCGCGTCGGTCCACCGGAACCGCCTGCCCTGGGCGTTGCTCGGCGCGTCGACCGTGACGCTCGGCGTCGCGCTGGCCGCCAACGTCGTCGCCCTCTGACCTCTCACCCGGGTCGATCTAGGGCGAATTCTGGTGATCGGAGATCGACTGACCAGAATTCGCCCTAGATCGACAGGAAGGCGGCGGGAAGGGCGGCGGGCGCGGCGAGCCTAGGCCCAGAGGTGGCCGTCGAGCGCCTCCTCGGCATCGGCGAGGGTGCCGCCGTAGGCGCCGGTCGACAGGTACTTCCAGCCGGCGTCGGCCATCAGGAATGCGACGTCCGCCCGCCGCCCCGCACGCACCGCCTCGTGTCCCACCGCGAGCGCCGCGTGCAGCACGGCGCCGGTGGACAGGCCCGCGAACAGCCCCTCGACCTCGACGAGCTGGCGCGTACGAAGCACCGCGTCCCGGGTACCGACCGAGAACCGCCGCGTGAGCACCGTCGCGTCGTACAGCTCGGGCACGTACCCCTCGTCGATGTTGCGGAGGCCGTATACGAGCTCCCCGTACCGCGGCTCGGCCGCGACGATCTCGACGCCCTCGACCTTCTCCCGCAGGTACCGGCCGGTGCCCATAAGGGTGCCGGTCGTCCCGAGCCCGCCGACGAAGTGCGTGATGGTCGGCAGGTCGCGAAGCAGCTCCGGCCCGGTCGTCTCGTAGTGCGCCCTGGCGTTCGCCTCGTTGCCGTACTGGAAGAGCATCACCCAGTCGGGGTGCTCCTCCGCCAGCTGCTTGGCGTTCGCGACGGCCTGGTTCGAACCCCCGGCGGCCGGCGAGAAGATGATCTCGGAGCCGTACATCCTCAGCAGCTGGACCCGCTCGGCGGACACATTCTCCGGCATCACGCAGACCAGCCGGTAGCCGCGAAGCTTCGCCACCATCGCGAGAGCGATGCCCGTGTTGCCGCTGGTCGGCTCCAGAATGGTGTCGCCCGGCCGCAACGCGCCGGCCTCCTCGGCGGCCCGCACCATGAACACGGCCGCCCGGTCCTTGACGCTTCCCGTGGGGTTCCGGTCCTCCAGCTTGGCCCACAGCCGTACCGGCGGCGCGCCGACGTGGACGGTCGGTGACAGGCGGGGCAGCCCGACGAGTGGGGTGTTCCCGCACGCGTCGAGCAGGCTGTCGTACCGCGCCATCGCGGGCTCGCCTCAGCGGCCGCGGGCTTGCGCTGGCCGCGCTCCCCCGCTGGCGAGCGCGGGTCGCGTTCGCCCACCGGCGAGCGCGGCGAGCGCGGCGAAGCCGAACGCGCCGCCGGCGACAGCCGGCAGGATCGTCACGGTGTCGCCGTCGGACAGCTTGGCATCCAGGGCGCCGTGGAACCGGACGTCCTCGTCATTGACGTAGACGTTCACGAACCTGTGCAGCCCGCCGTCGGCCGTCACGAGGCGGCCGCGCAGGCCGGGATACGCACCGTCCAGGTTGGTGAGCAGGTCGTTGAGGGTTTCGCCGGCGCCCTCGACGGCCTTCGCGCCGCCGGTGAATGAACGCAGGATCGTGGGGATGCGAACCTCGATGGCCATTTCGTGCTACTCCTCAGGGCAAAGATACAAATGACGACGGACGGACGAGGGAGCGCGCTGGGTCAGCGGCTCGAACACTCGTAGTCGACCGTCGTCGGGCTCTGCCCGAACATGTAGGACTGGACGGCGTGCTGGTCCACGTTGGCATTTAACACCTGGATGGGCTCTTCGGTGACCAACCCGTCCACAATGCGGAACGAGCGGATTTCCGCCGCCTCCTCGTCCCTGGTGGATACCAGCACATAGTGGGCGCTCGGCTCGGCCGCCAGCGAGGTGTCGGTCCGGGAGGGGTACGCCTCGGTCGCGGTGTGCGAGTGGTAGATCACCACCGGCTCCTCGTCCCGATCGTCCATCTCGCGCCAGACCCGCAGCTGCTCCATCGAGTCGAACCGATAGAACGTGGTCGACCGCTCCGCGTTCTCCATCGGGACGTGCCGGGTCGGGGTGTCGCTGCCGACCGGGCCGGCCACCACGCCACACGCCTCGTCCGGGTGGTCCCGGCGGGCGTGCACGATGATGGCGTCGAGAATCGCCCGGTCAATGCTCAGCACGGCGCCAAGGGTACCCGCGGGTCCGCGCCGGCCGGTCCGTGATCGCCCTCACTCACGATCGATCAACGCGTTGAGCAGCGACTCCTGGAGGTAGCCCAGGTACGCGTACACCGAAAGCTGGAAGACGCGTGACGAGGTCGGATCCCGCAGCACCGCCTCATCCAGCTCCTCCTCCAGTTGGGTGTCGTGGTCGATGCCGAGGCGTACGCCCATCGCCAGCCGCGCGTCGTTGAGCGCCCGCAGCCAGGCCTCGGCGGACTCCGCGTCTAGGCGTACGTCCCCACCGGTGGCCGATGGAAGCCCGGCCAGGACCGCACCGGCCTGGTCGATCTTGCTGGTCTTCAGGTCGCCCTCGGTGTACCGCCGGAAGTCGGCCGAGTTCCTGGCATCCTCGGGATAGATGTCCGGGAAGAGCCGCTCGACCACGGGATCGTCGTGATCAAAGCCGTCGGTGAGCAGTCCCACCACCTCGGTGGCTACCTTCCGCAGCACCCGCACCTCGTCCGGGGCGAAGGAGGCCACGCAGTACCGGCCCTCCCGGTGGAACATCGTCACCGGTGATCAACCGTCGCCCACAGCCCGTAGGTATGTAGCCGCGACGCGTCGTGTTCCATCAGCTCCCGGGCACCGCTGGACACGACCGCCTTGCCCTTGTGGTGCACGTCGAGCATCAGCTTCTCGGCCTTGTCGCGGCTGTACCCGAACAACTTCTGGAACACCCACGTCACGTAGGACATCAGGTTGACGGGGTCATTCCAGACGATGGTGACCCAGGGTCGCTCCTCGGCGGATTCTTCCTCGACGTCCGGCGACTCGACCGGTGCTACCTGCGGCGCCGTCATGCTCACCATCGTGCCACCGCGGGCGGCGAATCGGACACCCCGGGCAGCGACGGCAGCCGCCGAACTCCGCTAGACGATCAGGATCCCGTGGTCGACTGTCTCGCCGATGAGCGTCGTCAACGACCGGCGCACGGCCTCGAGCCGCCGCGTGATCTCCCGCACGAGATCCAGTTCGACCCCTCGGATCGACACCTGCAGCCACGACCGCGCCTTGTCCGGGTCGGCCTTGGCGGTGCCGCGCCAGAGCAGGTAGCAACCGCCGGAAACGCCGAGGCCGACCGGCGCGAGCACCGCCGGATCCGGTTCTGAGCGGTACGCGGGCAACGCCGCGAGCGCATCCGGGCCGATCACCGTGGCGATTCCACCGGTGCTGGTGACCAGCAGGACACGGTCGATGTCGGTCGCCGCCGAGTCCTCGGCAATGAAGCGGCGCAAGGCGGTGACGATTTGACCGCGTACGGCGGGGTCCGGGTCGATCTCGAGCACGCGGCTTACGACAGCGTCGACGATCCGGTCGACCGCGGTCGTGCACGTGTCGGTCGCCAGGAGGGACAGCGCGTGCAGCTCGCGGTCGAGCGCAGCCGGCATGCCCGCCGCGCCGCTGGAGAAAAGAATCTCCTGGACGCAACGCAGATGGATGTTGGCCAACTCGATGGCCAGCCGCTGGCGTACCGAATGGACGTACGTGCGGGTAAGGCTGTCGAGCAGCTCCTGCCAACCGGACTCCGCTGCATCCGCCGCGGCGCGCACGCGGCCAGCGGCGCTCGGCCAGGCCGGTGGGCTGGAGCTCGCGCGGCGCAGACCCTCCGCGTCGGCCCATTCCGTCAGCGCCCGCCGGAGGTACGCCGTATCGCCCGCAGCCGGGTCTACCGCGAACCACGGCGCGTCCACCAACCGCGGGGCCCGACCGAGTACCGCGGCCCGATGCGCGCCGATCGCGGCCGCCAGCGGGTTCGCGCCGAGGATCTGCGCCGCCGCCGCGGACGGAGCGGCGTCCACCGCTGCCGCGGCCGCCCCGTCGACCACCGGGCCGGGGCCGCTGTCGAGGCCGGGAACCGGACCGCCATCCGCGGCGGTGTGGCCGCGCCGGCCCGGCGTCAGCACGAAGAAGACGACCACCCCGCGCGTCGCCGCCTCCTCGAGCAGGTCGAGCTCGGCCTTGCTCAACGGCCGATCCGCCGCAGTCACGTAGACCAAGGCGCCAGCGCGCGTCGCCACGTCGAGCAGGATGCGGATCCCTGCCGTGCCGAGCGATTCCGCGTTCGGCGAGTCGACGAGCGTGAAGTGTCGCAGCAGCGGATCCGGCCTCGACATCTCGATGCGCCTCGGTGGCCGCGTCAGGGCAGCCAAGCCATCCCCGCGCCGGCCGGCGCGGAACGGCTGCGCTTGCCGGTACCCCGGCACGTACGCGACGAGCTCCTCGCGGTTGCCGTGCCAGATCACGAGATAGCTTCCCGCCGGGACGTCGATGAGCGGGCGCACGACACCGAGCAGCGCGCCCAGCACCGCGCTTCGGCCGCTCTCCGCCGCGCCCGCGACGAGCACGGCCGTCGGCTCGTCGGGGTTTGGCACGGCGGGCTCCCTCGTAGGTAACGCCCTCGAGTGCCGGCGCAGACGCGCTCCGTGTCGACGCGTGCCTCGGGTGACCGGCCAGGTTTGTCCGGCATCGCCACGTTACGTGAACGGACACTCACGCAGGGAGTTGCCCGGTTACTCAACGACGGTCGGTTGGACTACTCAACTTCGCGCCGTCGCTCGGGTTGTGCACGGGGCGAATACTCGTATGCTCACCTCGTGGGCCCCTGGAGTTTCGTTGGGCGCACCGAAGAGCTGCAGCGACTGGTTGCCGCGGCGGGCGCCGGCAACGGTCGCGGTCTCATCTTCAGCGGCTCGGCCGGCATCGGCAAGAGCCGCCTGCTCCGCGAGGGTGTCGCCGCCCTTCCCACCGACCGGTTCGCGGTGTGGAGTGTCGCGGCGAACATCGCCACCGCGGGCCTGCCGTTCGGTGGCCTCGCGCAGGTGCTGCCCGCCGACCATCCGGTCGGACTGTCCCCCGCGGGCCTCATGCGCTGGGCGGTGGACATGTTGCACCACCAGGCCGCCGGCCGGCCGATCGTGCTCGCGATAGACGACGCCCACCTGCTCGACCCGTCCTCGGCCGCCCTGGTCTACCTCGTCGCCCGGTCCGAGCAGGCCACAGTCATCGGCACGTTGCGTAGCGGTGAATCGGTCCCCCTGCCGATCCGCGCACTGTGGACGGATGATCTCGTCGAGCGCGCCGAGCTGCAGCCGCTGACCATGGCGGACTCCACCGAGATGCTCGCGGAGATGCTCGGGGGCCCGGTCGAGTCGGCGTCGGCCGAGCGGCTGTGGCGGCTGTCGGATGGCAACGCACTGTTGCTGCGCGAGTTGGTTCTCGCGGCGCTGGCCGGTGAGGAGATGACCTCCGTCTACGGGGTGTGGCGGTGGACCGGACGGCTGGAGCTGGCGCCGAGTCTCACGGACCTGGTCGACACCCGCATCGGACGGCTCGATCCCGAGGTGCGCGGGGTCGTGGAACTCGTCGCGTTGGGCGAGCCGTTCGGCCTGCCCCTGCTCGCCAGGGCGACCGACGAGATGGCCATCGAGGCCGCCGAGGAGCGCGGGCTGATCCGGATCGTGCGCGACGACCGGCGCGCCAACGTACGGCTGGCGCACCCGCTCTACGGCGAGGTCGTCCGCCGGCGGTGCCCGGTGAGCAGATCACGCCGCCTCGTCGCCGTGCTCGCCGCGCTGGTGGAGGACGCCGGCGCACGCCGCCGCGATGACCTGCTTCGAGTGGCCGTGTGGCGGCTGGACTCGGACACCGCCCAGGACCCACGGCTGCTGTTGACCGCCGCCATGCAGGCGTTCGCGTCGTTCGACGTGCCACTGGCGTCGAGGCTCGCGCGGGCCGCCCTGGTCGCCGGCGGCGGCTTCGACGCGGCCGAGCTCCTCGCCACCATCCTGATGTTCAGTGACCTACCCGACGAGGCCCTGCAGGTGATCGAGGCCGCGCGGGACGAAGCCGACTCCGATGCCCGGCGCGGCCGCTGGCTGACGGTGTACGGGCTGGTCGCCAACTGGGGGCTCGGCATCGAGGGTATCGCCGACGAACTGCGCGACGGCGCCGCGACCATCGGCGACCCCGGAGACCGGGCGCGCGTGCACTCGTTCGAGGCGATCATGCGGCTGTTCCGGTTGCAGACCGCCGAGGCCATGCGGCTCGCGCACTGGGTTCTGGACCGACCCGCGGCGTCGATCGGGTCGCGCGCGCTGTCCCAATGCGTCACCGCTGTCGCTCAGGCGACCCGTGGGGAGCTGCGCCACAGCGCGCGCACGGTCGCCGCCGTCCAGGCCGACGCCCCGCACTGGCGCCCGGACATGCCGTACCTGCAGCTGGCGCTGGAGGTCGCGCGGGGCACCGAGCTGATCCTGTCGGGCGACGTGGCCGGCGTGGACGCCATCGTCGCCGACGAGTTCGCCGACCTGGCCGACGCGGGTGACTTCCGCATCGGCACGGGCTATCTCGCGATCCTGCGCAGCCAGGCCGCTCGCCTGCGGGGACAGACCTCCGAAGCGCTGCGCTGCGCGCGGCAGGCGTCGGCTGTGCTGGCGAGCAGCCGCGTCTTCGCCGGGCTCGCGCACGCCGAGCGCGCCCACGCGGCGGCCCTGCGCGGCGACGAGGCTCTGGCGGCCGAGGCCCTGGCCGTCTCGGATCGCACCCACGAGGCGTCTCTCGAGATCCTCTATCCATGGCGGGAACAGGCCCGGTGCTGGGTGGCCGCGTGCGCAGGCGACACCGAGACCGCGCTCGGCGTGCTGGACCGGCTCCTTTCCCGGCTGCGGGTAGACGGCTTCGCCGCACACGAGGTGTTGGCGCAGTACGACCTCGTCCGGCTCGACCGGGCCGTGCTCGCTGCGGACCCGTTGGCGACCCTCGCGAAGTCTGTCGACGGCCCGCTCGCCGCGCTCATGGCCCGGCACGCCCGGGCCGCGGCAAACGGCAACGCGGACGAGCTGCTCGCTGTCTCGGCGGCGTTCGCCGAGCTTGGACTGAATCTGTACGCGGCGGAGGCCGCGGCGATGGCGGTGGCACGGCTGCGTACGGCGCGACTGCCGTTACCGGGGACGATCAGCCCCCGGATCGCGGCTCTGCTCGATGGCCGCGTCGATGCACGGACCCCGGCCCTGCGCGCCACCCGCCCGATGCTCACAGACCGGGAGCGCCAGATCGCGGAGATGGCAGCGGCTGGGGCGCCGAGCCGGGAGATCGCCGGTCAGCTCTTCCTATCCACGCGTACGGTCGACAACCACCTGCTGCGGGTGTACGCCAAGCTGGGCATCGCGGGCCGCACTCAGCTCGCGACGGCGCTCCGCGCGGCGTCCGATTCCAACGGCGTGACGCCGCTGGTGCCTTCCGGATCACTGGCGCGGCGCAGGGGGCGCAACTCTAGGCTTTGATGGTGACCTTCCATAGCTCCGCACTGCTGACCGACCACTACGAGCTGACGATGGTCAGTGCCGCGCTGAAGGACGGCACTGCCGACCGGCAGTGCGTGTTCGAGGTCTTTGCCCGTCGGCTGCCGACCGGCCGCCGGTACGGCGTGGTCGCCGGCACGGCCCGGCTCGTCGACCTCGTACGCGACTTCCGGTTCGGCGAGGGCGAGGTCGATTTCCTGCGCGCGAGTGGGGTGATCGACGACACGACCGCCGCGTGGCTGTCGCGCTACCGGTTCACCGGCGATATCGAGGGGTACGCCGAGGGCGAGCTGTTCTTCCCCGGCTCACCCATCCTCACCGTGTCCGGTCCGTTCGCCGAGTGCGTGGTGCTCGAAACGCTGGTCCTGTCCGTACTCAACTACGACAGTGCGGTGGCCGCGGCCGCCGCGCGGATGGTGACCGCGGCCCGGGGTCGGCCGCTGATCGAGATGGGCTCGCGGCGGGCTCACGAGGAGGCTGCGGTTGCCGCGGCGCGCGCGGCATATCTCGCGGGGTTCGCCTTCACCTCGAACCTCGCGGCCGGCCGGCGCTACGGCATTCCGACGGCCGGCACCGCGGCCCACGCGTTCACACTGCTGCACGACGATGAGACCGCGGCGTTCGCGTCGCAGGTGGCTGCGCTCGGAAAGAGCACGACGCTGCTCGTCGACACGTACGACATCGGCCAGGGCATCCGCAACGCGATCGCAGTGGCCGGCCCGGACCTTCGCGCGATCCGGATCGACTCCGGCGACCTGTCGGTGCTGGCGCAGCAGTCCCGGGAGCTACTGGACTCCCTCGGCGCCCTCGACACGAAGATCGTGGTGTCCGGCGACCTCGACGAGTACGCGATTGCGGCGCTGGCCGCCGAACCCGTGGATGTGTACGGGGCGGGAACCGCGGTGGTCACCGGCTCGGGCGCGCCCACGGCGGGGCTGGTCTACAAGCTGGTGGAGGTCGATGGGCGGCCGGTCGTCAAGCGTTCGGAGCACAAGGCCACCGTCGGCGGCCGCAAGACCGCGATCCGCCGGCACAAGCCGACGGGCACGGCCACCGAGGAGATCGTCATGTCCCAGGGCGTACCGGATCACCAGGCGAACGACCGGCTGCTCCAACACACGTATCTGACCGGCGGCGAAGCCGCACCCGGGCCGACACTCAAAGAGTCGCGCGACCACCTGCGGCAATGTCTGATCTCGATCCCGTGGGAGGGGCTGAAGCTCTCCGCCGGAGACCCTGCCATCCCCGTCACCGTCGTCCCCGCGAGCTGAAGCGAGGCACCATGACCCGAGTGCTGATCATCGTCGATGTCCAGAACGACTTCTGTGAGGGCGGCTCGCTCGCCGTCGGGGGAGGCGCCGGCGTCGCCGCGGCCATCTCGCGCACACTCGGCGAAGCGGGCGACCGGTGGGACCACGTGGTCGCCACCAAGGACTTCCACGTGGACCCCGGAGCGCACTTCAGCGACTCACCGGACTATGCGAACACGTGGCCGCGGCATTGCGTGGTGGGCACGCCGGGCGCGGAGTTCCATCCCGAGCTCGACACCGACCGCATCGAGGCGGTTTTCATCAAGGGCGAGCACGCGGCCGCCTACTCCGGGTTCGAGGGCCACGCCGGCAGCATCGGGCTGGCCGCCTGGCTGCGGATGCACGACGCGGACCGGGTCGACATCGTCGGCATCGCGACCGACCATTGCGTACGGGCGACGGCGCTGGACTCCGTCCGGGAGGACTTCGACACCACGGTGCTGCTCGGCCTCACTGCCGGTGTCCGTGGCGATACAACCGACGCCGCGCTCAGACAGATGCGCGAGGCCAAGGTCCGCTTGGACGGGAAGCCGATCGTCAAGGCCTGAGCCGTTCTCGTCGGACCCCCGGTGCAGCATGGACCGTGGAGGTAGGCAATGGCTCTGGAACCGTACCGGCGGGTGCTGGCGCTCCCTGGCGTGCGGCCCCTGCTGTTGATAGCCATGCTCGCGCGGGTGCCGGTTACCGCTGCCGCCATCACGCTGACCCTGCACGTGGTTCTCGACCTCGATCGCGGGTACGGCGCCGCTGGGCTCGTCGGCGCCGCCCTCACCGTCGGCATGGCGCTCGGCGCCCCGCTGTTCGGGCGACTGGTCGATCGCCGGGGCATGCGACCGATGCTCGCGATCACCACGATCGCGGGGGCGGCGTTCTGGGCGGGATCTCCAGCGTTGAGCTATCCGGCGCTGCTCGGCGCGGCCCTACTCGGCGGCGCGTTCGTCCTGCCGGCGTTCTCGATCGTCAGGCAGTCGCTGGCGGCGCTGGTGCCAGAGGAGCAGCGGCGGCAGGCGTACGCCCTGGATTCGATGTCGGTCGAGCTGTCATACATGGTCGGGCCGGCGGCGGCCGTGCTGATCGCCACGACCGCCCGACCGACCGCGGCGATGATCGCGATCGGCGCGGGCCTCGTGCTCGCGGGCGCCGCGCTCTATGCGCTCAACCCACCGACCCGGGCTGACCACGAACCCGCCATCGGCGACGGCGCACCGATCCGCCGCCGCGCGTGGCTCACACCGCGCCTGTTGGCCATCCTCGTGATCGCCTCCGCGACGACGCTCGTGCTCGGCGGCACGGATGTGTCGGTCGTCGCGATCCTGCGGCAGGCCGGGGAGGTGCAGTGGACGGGCGTGGTGCTCACGCTCTGGGGCGCGTACTCGATGGTGGGCGGGTTCTGGTATGGCGCGGCGCCGCGCCCGGTGTCGCCGCTGACGCTGATGCTGCTGCTCGCCGCGCTGACCATCCCGGTCGGGCTGGCCGGCGGCGACTGGCGCCTCCTAGGCCTCGCCCTCGTGCCTGCCGGAGCCCTGTGCGCTCCCACCCTCGCGTCCGCGGCCGAGGCGGTCAGCAGGCTCGTGCCCGCGGGCGCCCGCGGCGAGGCGATGGGCCTGCACGGCTCGGCCCTGACTGCCGGGCTGGCCGTCGGTGCACCACTGGCCGGCGTGGTGATCGACGCGACGGGCCCGTCCTGGGGATTCGCGGCGATCGGCGTCGCGGGCGGTCTCGCCGCCCTGGTCGCGCTGCCCACGCTCCGACGGCACGCCGCGCCGATTCCACCGCCCGCGACGACGGGCTCGAAGGCGACCGCCATCGCCACCCGCGAGGCCTAACCGCGCGGGCGCCAGTTAGCTCAGCTCGCGCCGCGGCGGCGCCTGGAGCCGAGGAGGACGCGGCGTAGCCGTCGTCCCCCGCAGGCGAAGGCACCGCCGGACGGCGGCGCGAGCCGCCCGAGCGGAGCGAGGGCCAGTTAGCCCAGTTAGCTCAGCCCGTGCGGAGCGAGGGCCAGTTGCCTAATGGTCCTGGTAGCTGGCGCCGCCATCGGACTGGCTGGTGAGCGGCTGGGCACCGCCGGCCGGCGCGGCGAGCCGCGAGGTGCCCGGGACAAGGTGCGGGAACTTCGCGTCGAAGGCCGGCCGCTCGGACCGGATGCGCGGCATGTGGTCGAAGTTGCGCAGCGGGGGCGGGCAGGACGTTGCCCATTCCAGCGAGTTGCCGTAGCCCCACGGGTCGTCGACCTCGACGACCGGTCCGGCCTTATACGCCTTCCACACGTTGTAGAGGAAGAACAGCGTTGACGTGCCGAGCACGAACGCCCCGATAGAGGAGATCGTGTTCAGGAGCGTGAAGCCGTCGGTCGGCAGGTAGTCGGCGTACCGCCGCGGCATGCCTTGAGTTCCGAGCCAGTGCTGGACCAGGAACGTCATGTGGAAGCCGACCAGTGTCAGCCAGAAGTGGACCCGGCCGAGGCGCTCGTCGAGCATGCGACCGAACATCTTCGGGAACCAGAAGTAGACACCGGCGTAGACCGCGAACACGATCGTGCCGAAGAGCACGTAGTGGAAGTGGGCCACGACGAAGTAGCTGTCCGAGACGTGGAAGTCAACCGGCGGGCTGGCCAGCAACACGCCGGACAGGCCGCCGAGCAGGAAAGTGGTCAGGAAGCCCAGCGCGAACAGCATCGGCGTCTCGAACGAGATCTGGCCGCGCCACATCGTGCCGATCCAGTTGAAGAACTTGATGCCGGTCGGGATCGCGATCAGGAAGCTCAGGAAGCTGAAGAACGGCAGCAGCACCTGACCGGTGGCGAACATGTGATGCGCCCACACGCTCATCGACAGCGCGGCGATCAGCAACGTGGCCCCGACCAGGCCCTTGTACCCGAAGATGGGCTTGCGGCTGAACACCGGGATGACCTCGGTGATGATGCCGAAGAACGGCAGCGCCACGATGTACACCTCGGGGTGGCCGAAGAACCAGAACAGGTGCTGCCACAGCAGCGGCCCGTTCGTACTCGCGTCGTAGACGTGCGCGCCGAGGCGCCGGTCGGCGAGCAGCGCGAGCAGGGCCGCGGCCAGGATCGGGAAGACCAGCAGGACCATCAGGCTGGTCACGAGGATGTTCCAGGTGAAGATCGGCATCCGGAACATCGTCATGCCGGGCGCTCGCAGCGTCAGCACCGTCGTAATCATGTTGACGGCGCCGAGGATGGTGCCAAGGCCCGAGAGAACCAGACCGACGATCCACATGTCCGCGCCGACGCCCGGCGAGTTCACCGCGCTGTTCAATGGCGCGTACGCGAACCAGCCAAAGTCAGCCGCGCCGCCCGGAGTGATGAAGCCGGCCACCACCATCGTGCCGCCGAACGCGTACAGCCAGTACGCGATCGCGTTGAGCCGCGGGAACGACACGTCCGGCGCGCCGATCTGCAGCGGCACGATGTAGTTCGCGAACGCGAACAGGATCGGCGTCGCGAACAGCAGCAGCATGATCGTGCCGTGCATGGTGAACAGCTGGTTGTACTGCTCAGTTGACAGGAACTGCAGCCCTGGCCGGGCCAGCTCGGCGCGCATCAGCAGCGCCATGAACCCACCGATCACGAAGAACACGAAGCTCGTGACCATGTACATGATCCCGATCTGCTTCGCGTCCGTGGTGCGCAGAACCCCGGCGAGAGCCGAGCCTTTGATCGGCTGCCGCACGGGCCACGGCCGCGTCACGATCGGCTTGGGTGCAACGGTGGTCACTCACGGCCTCCGGAGTCGGTCTGCGCTGCAGTGCGTACCTCGAAGGCAGAATAGTCCCCGGGGCGGCTTCCGGAAGCGCCGGGTGGCCGAGCGCGCCGCACCGTGCCCCACCCTTCCCGATCACGCACTTCCCCGCCGATCATGGGCAAGGTGTCGTGGTTGGACGCCTGATCCACGACAACTACTCCTTGATCGGCGGGGACGGCGGCGGGGACGGCGGGGATGCCCGGCGGGGCGCGCCGGCGGGACGGCCGCGGGGTGCGATGGGTGGCCGCGCCGGGGTGGCCGGCCAGCGCCGTCACGAGGTCCCGGTCTGGGCGTTCAGATTGAACCCGACGGCGCCGGCGGCGACGGCCGCGAGCACGAGCAGCAGTACGCCCCAGGCGATCAGCCGATGCCCTTCGCCCAGCTTGGCGACGGCCGACCCGAGCCGGCGCACCCGAACGGTCACCGGGGCTCCGGGCCTCCCCGCGACCGGGGCACCCGGCCGCTCGCCGATCGTGCCGCCGGTGGAACCGGTGGAACCGGTGGAGCCGGAGTCGGCGCCGGTCGGCCCACCCGCGTAGAGCGGCTCCGCCGGCCCGTTCGACCGTGCCTCCGAAGGCCCGTTCAGCTGTGCCTTGAGGACAAGCACGACCGCTCCGGCGATGACGAGCAGCGCTCCGAGCACGAGCATCACGCCGGCCACCCAGTTACGCATCTCTTCCTCCCCTTGTTGATCGACCGGCGCTCACGCTAGACCCTTCCGGCCCTCGGGGGGACCCGCACACTGCTCGGCCCGCCCGATGACGACGCCAGGGGGCTGATTCCGGTGCGCGTACGCGAATCGGCACCGACTTCAAGTCCGCGCATCAATGGCGGACGTCATGCACCTCGACCGCTCGTAGCCGACCTACGCGGCCGCGGATCGCCGCAGACCGCCTCGGACCCACCCTGTACCGGCAACTCCGACGGAGTTGGGCGATGAACGCCCGCCGGACAGCCCAACTCTGACGGAGTTGGCGATGAATGTCGGCGCAGGAGGGCCTGGGGCGGCCAGAGTGGCTCACGCGGTCATCGATGTCACCGGTACGTGGGACGGCTCGTGCCCCCATCGTGGCAATCTCGCCCTGTTTTCTCCGTTCTGAGCGGGCCCTGTGCCTTTCCCGAGTACGGTGCCGTATGCCCGGGTTTAGGACCAAACGGGGGGCACAGGTGGCGATACGACGTTTCCCGATACTCCCGGCCGTCGGCGTACTCGCATTATCGATCGTGCTGAGCGGCTACGCCCTGGGCCGCGTCGGTGGCCCCACGGCCTCTGCCACCAAGCAGGCGCCCGGTCGGCCGTCCCCCGCGCCGGACACGACGCTAGGGGGCGCCGTAGCGCCGGCGGCCGCAGCGCCGGCGGCTGCGAAGGTGCCGTCACGGCAGAAGCCCGCCCTGCTGGCGAACGCGGCCCCCATCACCGGGCCCGGGCATCCGCCGCTGAAACCCGACCGCCGGGGCCCGTTCGGCAGCCGCCGAACCACCGGCACGGGTGAGGTGGCGCTGACGTTTGACGACGGGCCCGATCCGTCTTACACCCCTCAGGTCCTCGCCCTGCTCCGCCGTTATCACGTCCACGCGACTTTCTGCCTGATCGGCCAGAACGTCGTGGCGTTTCCGAACCTGGTGCGCGAGATCTACCGGGAGGGCCACACGCTCTGCAACCACAGCTGGGACCACGACATCGGTCTCGCCTTCCATACCGCGGCGTACATCCGGGCGAACCTTCAGCGGACCAGCGACGCGATCCAATGGGCCGCGCCGGGCAGCCGCGTCTCGTACTACCGCCAGCCCGGCGGACGGTGGAGCAGGACCATCGTGGCGGTGGCCGCGGCGCTCGGCATGAGCTCGCTCCACTGGGAGGTCGATCCACAGGACTGGCGCAGGCCGGGTGCGGGCCGGATCATCTCGACGGTCACCTCGTGGAGCCGGCCGGGCGCGATCGTCCTACTGCACGACGGCGGCGGCGTACGGCGCGGCACGGTCACCGCGCTCGGCTCGATCCTGCCGAACCTGACCCGGCGGTTCCGACTGTGTGCGTTCCCGCCCGGCGTCGACGCCCCGCGGGCGTTCGTGGACCAACTGCCCCTCCGGCCCGGCGAGCTCTGACCCGCCTCCCCCAGGCGATCGAGGGCGCCGGTCATGCCGGCGCCACTGGGTCATGGCGGCCGGCGATGAAGTCCTGGATGCGGGTGCGCGCGTGGGTCATCGGCTGATGGATGCGCTCCTCGCGCCGAGCCGACCGGGCGAGCTTCGCCTCGGCCCGGCGTCTCGCGCGGTGATAGCGCCAGCGCGCCCACGGCGACTGCGGCCGGGCCAACCTGACCGCGCCGACGTAGACGAGAATCGGCAGGAACAGCCCGAGGAGGCCGGTCCAGATCTTGCCCTTGAGCAACGTGATGGCCGCCAAGCCGAGGTTGCACAGGGCAACGAGCGCGCCGGCCACCCCACTTCGCGAGCCCGCCGTCCTCATCGGCGCCGATCATGTCGGACACCCCGGCCGGCCGGATGCCGAGCAGGAGCAGCCCCGTGAATGCGATCGCGACGAAGACCGCGTCGACCGAGGTACGCCCGCGCTCCGACCAGTACACGTCGTCGAGGTGAAGGATCAGCGCGAACTCGTCGAGGACGAGCGCCGACCCAACCCCGAACACGCCCGCCATCGCGGCCCGCCATCCGGTCAGATCGTCCGGAATCGCCAGGGCGGCAACACCGGCGACCAGGATGAGGACGACCCCGAACACCACATGTTGGATGTGCAGCCCGCCCGGCGCGACGTTCCCTGGCCACCATCTGACCTTGGCGCGGATCATCCGGACCGAGAACCGGATTCCGGCGAATCCCAGAATCACGCCGGCGAAGAAACATAACAGCGGCAGCCGCCCGGACTCGACGACCGCCCGCTCAAACCAGTCGGCCATTCCACTCTCCCGCGTTCCGAGAGTAGTGCCCGATCCGCCGGTGATAGTCGATTTTGCGCCGTCGCGGGCGCCGCCGCGGGTTGCCACGCTCCGCTCACGAGTCGATTACCCTCCGTATACCGCCGGATACGAGGCGAGCTGGCAGCACATCGTATGGTCCGGCCGAACGACTCGGAAATTTCGGACTCGCGGCAATCGCCCCGGGCCGCTCGTGGTCTCGCCTGACTGACCGATTAGTCAGCCACGAACTGTGAGAAGTGCCACTTTATCCAGCTAGGACGGAGCGGCCCGGATCCATAGCATCTCCGAATGCACGTCGACGAAATGCCTGGCAGCGGCGCCATTGGCGGGACTTCGCGGGGGCTGCGCGGGGTCGCCCGGTATGGATACGCGGGTCGCCATCATGTCGCCGATGATCGATGGGCTCCGATCCGGGGGCTCTTTGGTCCCGGCCGGCCGGGGCGCCTGATCGTCGCCACCGGCGTTATCTGCTGCCTCGGCTATGTCGCGGTCTCCGAGACCCGCGCGGCAACCGACTCATCACCCTCCGTAGTCGGAGCGGCGTCGCAGTCGGCGCTCGTCGACCGCGCGGGCATCGCGAACCGCGAGGCGTCGCGATCCATGGTCCGCGCCTCCCCCCAGGCGGTGGCCGCACCGACGAAGGCGAAGGCCGCGCCGAAACCCGCGAAGCCGACGCCGAAACCAACTCCCAAGAAGACCGCGGCGGCGAAGAAACCCGCGAAACCGGTCCCGGTCGCCGGTCTATCCCAGGCCCAGATGGACAACGCCGCGATCATCGTTCAGGTCGGCCTCGCGCAGAAGATGGCCAAGCAGGCACTGATCATCGCCATTGCCACCGCGATGCAGGAGAGCGACCTCTACAACCTCGCCTCAGATGTGCTCCCGGAGTCGTTCAACTACCCGCACCAGGGCAGCGGCTCCGACCACGACTCCGTCGGGTTGTTCCAGCAGCGGCCGAGCAGCGGTTGGGGCACGATCGCCGAGATCATGCGCCCGGCGTACGCGGCGGGCGCCTTCTACGCGGCGCTGCGCGAGGTGATCGGATGGCAGACCATGTCGCTCGCCGGGGCCGCACAGGCCGTGCAGGTCTCCGCATTCCCCGACGCGTACGCCCAGCACGAGGTGAGGGCGACCGACGTCGTCAACGCCCTGACCTGAGGCCACCGAGGCCGCCGACGCCGGGGCCCACCGGACGCCGGGGCCCGCCGAGGTCGCCGCCGTCGTCAGCTCGCCGGGGGCGGGTCTCCCGGACCCGAGCCGTCGCCGTCGCGCTCGGGCGTCGGGCCGCGCCACACGGCATCCGGCAGGGGCGGCGCCGGCGCCCACGAGACGGTGATGGGATCGGGCGTGACCGGCAGCGCGAGCGTGAGCTTGGAGTGCCCGCGATGCGCGGCGACCGCCGCCCGGTGGTACGCCTCGATCTGGCGGACGAACGCCGGGTCGGAGTAGACGGTCCCGTCGACGAGTGGCCCACGGCGCCGCTCGAGAACCGCGACCGCGTCTTCGCCGGTGAGCGTCTTGTGGGTCTCGAGCGCGTGCGCGAGCGTGAGCACTTCGCGGCGGTTCTGGAGCAGCAGCTGGCGTGCCTCCTCGAGCAGCCGGCCGAGGTTGACCTCGATCCGGTCGGCCAAAGCGGTCTTCGCCTGCAGTTCCGTGTTCTGTCCCTTCTGCCGCTTGCCGCCCTGCCCGCCGCCGGGCGACCCGACCTCGAGGCGCTTGGCCGTCGAGTAGGAGGAGACCGTCGACCCCATGCCCCAGAAGCCCTCCATGTAGGTGGCGACCGTGGTGGCCGACTCGAGGTCGCCGGAGACGCCCGAGGAGCTGTCGCCGTCGTAGAAGATCCGCTCGCCCGCGAGCGAGGCCAGCGAGACGTAGATGTCCGCCTCGTATTCGCTCCTCCACCGGGTGAACTGGTCCTCCGGCGGAATGCTCGCCACCATGCCCAGGTAGTCGCTGCCCTTCTCGATCGTGGCGATGTCGATCTCCATGTGGTGGCGCGTTCGGTACGCCAGCACCGCGTGGCAAGCCTCGTGGACGGCGACGGCGTGCCGCTCCCGCTCGATGTACTCGACGTCCTCCGGCGGGCCCAGCTCCTTGAACTGCTTCGCCTTGATGACATCCCTCCACTCGATGGCATCGCGACCGTCGCGGATGGAGTTGATCAAAGCCTCGTTCACCATGTCCTTGATCGTGGCGCCGGTGGCGTACGGGGTGATGGTCGCCAGCTTGTCGATCTCGTCGGCGTTCAACGCGTGGCGCACCTTGTCGAGATACCCCTCGTACGTCCGGATCCGGCCAGCCTTGCTCGGGTAGCCCACCTTGTAGATGCGGTCGATACGGCCCGGCCGCAGCAGCGCCTCGTCGAGCGCCTCTGGCATGTTGGTCGCCATCATCACGAGGATCCGGTACTTCGGCGGCGGCTTCGGGCGCATGCCGAACACTCGGCGCACGTACCGGTTGACGAACCCGCGCGGCTTCTTCAGGCCGGACAGCTCGGTCAGCAGGGCCTGCAGGGTTCCCATTCCCCCACTACCGCCCATGCCGGCGCCCATCACGTACTTGCTGCGCCGGCCAGCCGTACCGTTGTCCACAGTGGAGGTCAGCGCGTGCCGGGTCACCAGCCATTGGGCGTCCTCCGACAGGTAGGAGAACCCGTGGCAGCCAGCGTCCGCGAACGGGGCCGGCCGCATGCCGCGCGGGAAGGCGGGACCGCCGGGCCCCTGCGTCACGAGACCCCGGTTGCCCAGCGAGTCCGCCTCGTCGAAGAAGACGATCACGCCGCCGTACCGCAACGCGAGCCTGCGCAGCTTGCGGAACAGGCCCTTGACCTTCAGGACGCCGACCCCGAAGAACATGTTGATGAACGCACCGGGGTCGACGAACACGTACGGCTTGCCGGTCTCGCCCGCGACCGCCTCGGCCATCAGCGTCTTTCCGGTGCCGGGCGGGCCCCAGAGCAGCAGGCCGCCCGGGACGTAGCCGCCCTTCGACTCGATCGCCTGCGGGTCTTCCAGGAAGACGATGTTCTCCTTGACCCGCTCCAGCACGTGGTCCTGGCCCCACACGTCCTTGAACCGGGTCTTCACGTCGTCCGGGTAGTAGACGTCGACGCCACCCCGGGACAGGAACCAGAAGAGCGCACCGAACTGGATGACGATGAAGACGATGGCGAAGAGCAGCTGGAAGACCATCGGCATCAGCCGCCAAATGATCGCCGGTGCCTGGGCCAGCGCGAGCAACGGCGACGTGTGCAGCAACGCTCCCGCGATGATCGCGAACATCGCGATCCAGAAGAGCCACTTGATGACCCGGGCTATCCGGAACCGCGTCCAGTCGGACAGTCGTCGGTGGGTCATGCGCTCGAACCCGCCGAAGATCAGGTTCGTCCAGAACCGGTGGTAGCCGGACCAGTGCTCGCTGATCAGGAAGTGCAGCTGCCGGAGGATCTCCAGGCCGAGCAGCACAAGCAGCCATGGGCGGCGCTGCAGCTGAACCCGGTTCGCCTCCGCGAACTGGTTCTGCAAGAGCGGGTTCTCCGCCATCGACGCCCAGACGAGGACGAACCAGACGACGACGATGCCGAGGATGAACTTCAGCCGGTCCCACATCGGGAGCGGCTTGCGGGTGGGTCGCGAGTCGTCGCGCGGCTGCTCGTCGGGCGGCCGGAGCCCTTCAACGGGAGTCTTCGCACCGGGCATCATCAGCGGCTCCTTACCGTGAAGGACGTTGCGATCGTGTTGAGCTGATCGAAGTGTTCGCGGTAGTACGCGGCCGCGCAGCTGATGACGAACAGGTACGCGCGGCTGGAATCGCTGCTCAGCAGGACCGTCTGGTCGAAGGTGTGCAGGACATCGCTGTACTTGGCGTTGTAGTAGTTGAAGACCGTGCGAACACCCTTGATCCCGTTGCCGGGGTCGAGCACCCGATCGCCGATCAGCTCGAATCCGGACAGTCCCGACCAGCGAAGGCGAGCCTCGTTCAGGCTGAGCTCACCCTTCTGGAACGAATCGATGATCTCCTGGTCATGTTGCGCCGCCACCTTGCGCCCGCTGTCGGTGACCGGCAGGAACAGGTCTCGCAGCGCGTTGATGGACATCTCGTCGCGCTGATCCTCGGTGAGCTTCCGTACCTGGGCATACACGAAAGGCTTGCCGTCGTTGCCGAACAGCACGTCGGGGTTCTCACCGCTGCGGTCCGAGTCGTACGCGGCCTGCCAGGCCCGGGCCGCATCACGTTTTGCCGACTCGAACGACGCCGGGTCAACCGGGTCGGTGAAGACATCCGGCGCGATCGGGTCGACCTTGCGCCACTCGTGCGGCACCTTGAAATAGAGGTGCTCGTTGGAGTTCTTCACGTACGTGTAGGTGGGAGCACCGCAGGCAGCCACCGCAGATACCAGCGCGGCCAGGAGCAGCGTCAACCGTGCCGGCCGTCGTGTCGGCTTGATCATGGTCGCCGCCATACCGCCGCCCCCCGCCAGTAGGGCCCGTCCGTTCTTGCAGTATGGCGCGCACGTGTTACGGCTCGTTACCGGTCGTTCGGGCGGGATCGGGATATTGGTGGGCACGCACCCACCTTGCCTTCGGTTCGAACCGTGGCGCGCGCGAACTAACGAAGTGCGTCCAGATAGGCCGCCGCCAGCCGCTTCGGTGCGCGGGCGAGCCACGCCTCCACGACGAGTTCCTTCAGATCGGCCCCGGAGATCCGATCGAGCCGCACCAAGATCGCCGGGTAGCCGTTGAAGTGCGGCGTCGTGAAATAGACGTCCGGGTCGGACGCCAGCAGAGCCTCCTTGGCGCCGAGATCCGGTACGCGGGCGGCCAGGATCGGGCCGTCCGGTGCGGCGTCACCGAGCGCTTCAAGATCCCCGCGCCGTAACGGGCGCTCCCACGCGATCGACTTGTCCCTCACCGACCAGTGGAGGAGGCCGTCACGCCCCTCGCCTTCCGAGGTTTCTGGCAAGGCCAGCGCGACCCGGCGTACGTCCTCCCAGTTAGCCATAACGGACACCATAGGCCGACTCGCCCGCCCGGACGGATAGCAGGCGCGGATAGCAGGCGCGGATAGCAGGCGCGGATAGCGGGCGCCCGGAACGGGTAAGGAGCCGGCCGGAGGAGGTGGATCGCATGCTCGATCCGATGGCCGTATCGGCGTTGCTTGGGCGGAACCTGGAACGCCTGCGGGTCGACGCAACGGCGACCTATAACGACCTTGCGCGGGCCGCCCGCCGGCTCGGTCTGGACTGGTCGGAGCAGTGGTTCGCCGCCATCGAGCTGGGGACGCGGCCGATGAGCGCCGAGGAGTTGATCGCGCTCCCGATGGTGCTGGCCGAGGCGCTCCGCCGCACGGTCGGGCTCGGCGATCTGCTGCTGGGGGATGAGCCGATCCGGCTGGCCGCCGGGTCGACACCGGTCAGCGCGGGTGCGCTGCGCAACATGCTGGCCGCACCGCCACAACGACGCGCGTTCGTCGCGGACCACGAGACCTGGGCGACGCCCGATGACAGCCCGCTCGTGCGCGCCGCCGAACGCATGCGGGAGATCAGGGAGGCGGGCCTGGGCGATGTCGACGTCCGCGCTCTCGCGCAGGCCGAGGAGGGCGGCGGCGAACGGGAGGCTCGGCTCGCCCGGCGGCTCGGCGTACCGCCCGTGGTCGTGTTCGCCGCGTGCGCCGCACTGTGGGGCCGTTCGTTGACCGAGGAGCGCGCCGCCCGGGTCCGCGAGGGCGGCGACAGCGCACCGCCCGCCGTCATCATGCGGCGCCTCACCGCGGAACTCGCTCGCAAGATCGCCCGGGCCGCGGCGGCGGGGCACCCCGACGAGGCGGCCGCGCCCGTCCTCACCGCAACCATTCCGCCAACGAGCGCTCTCGCGACCCAGGTGCCCAGCGTCCCCGCGGCGATCTCGGATCCGGCCGCACCGTAGCCACCGATCGCCGCGACCGATCGCCGCGTTTGCCGGCGGCCGGCCCGAAACGGCAGCAGAATGCCGATCGGACGCCCCGTCACCGCGGGAGGTGGGCATGGCAGGCAGAGCCATTCACGACGCAAGCGGCATGCGGACGCCGAGGATCGTCATCATCGGCGCCGGGTTCGCCGGCTTTCACGCTGCGCGGACGTTGAGCAAGATCGCCCGCGGCCGGGCCGAGGTGGTCGTCGTCAACCCGACCGACTACTTCCTGTACCTGCCGCTGCTGCCGGAGGTCGCTACCGGGGTGCTGGACCCTCGCCGGGTCACGGTGTCGCTGCCAGCCGCGCTGCCGAAGGTGCGGCTCATCCTTGGCGAGGCCACCCGGATCGACCTCGACCGGCGCGAGGTCGAGTACGCCGATCCGGAGTGCGGAGAGGGATCCGTGGCGTACGACCGGCTGGTGTTGGCGGCCGGGAGTGTCCACAAGCTACTGCCGATCCCCGGTGTCGCCGAGCACGCGCACGGCTTCCGCGGCATACCGGAGGCGCTGTACCTCCGCGACCACATGACCCGCCAGGTCGAGCTGGCCGACCTTACCGACGACCCGCACGAGCGGGCCGCCCGGCTGACCTTCGTCGTGGTCGGCGCCGGATACACCGGCACGGAGGTCGCCGCGCAGAGCGTGCTCTACACCGACATCCTCCATCGCCGCCACCCCCGACTCCGCGACCACCGACCACAGTGGATGCTGCTTGATGTGGCGCCGCGCGTGCTCCCGGAGCTCGACGAGCGGATGTCCCGCACCGCCGACGCCGTCCTCCGCAGACGCGGCATCGACGTCCGACCGGGCGTAACGGTCCGGGAGGCTGACGCCGACGGCGTACGCCTTTCCGACGGCACAACGGTCGCCACCCGCTCGCTGATCTGGTGTGTCGGCGTGCGCCCTGACCCGATCGTCGCCGAGCTCGGCCTCGACACGGCCAAGGGTCGCCTCATCGTGGACGAATACCTCGCCGTGCCGGGACACCCCGAGGTGTACGCCTGTGGCGATGCGGCCGCCGTGCCCGACCTGACCCGTCCCGGCCAGCTCACTCCGATGACGGCCCAGCATGCCGTACGCCAGGGCAAGCGGGCTGCGCGCAACATCGCCGCCTCGTACGGCTCGGGCCGGCGCCGCCAGTACCGCCACCGGGACCTCGGGTTCGTCGTAGACCTCGGCGGTCCACAGGCGGCCGCCAACCCGTTCGGGGTGGCGCTCGCGGGCGCACCGGCCAAGGCCGTCACGGCCGGGTACCACCTGCTGTCGCTGCCCGGCAACCGCGCCCGCACCGCCGCCGATTGGGTGCTCGAAGCGGTGCTCCCCCGCCAGACCGTGCAACTCGGCTTGGTCCGGTCGCCGAATGTGCCGCTCGAGACCGCGCCACCCAGGACACCCGCCGCCAGGTCGGTGGCGTCGTCCTAGGACCGGCCGGCGAGGTACTCCGCCACCTCCATCTGTCCACTGTGGCGCGCCCACCCGGCCGGCGTCGGGTCCGGCGGCGCGAACTGGCCAGGCGTGTCATCGGCCGCCGGCGCAGCGGGATCCGCGCCGAGGTCGACGAGCTCCATGACAACGTGGAGGTGACCGCAGACGGCCGCCGTGTGTAGCGCCGACGTCCGTGGGTCGTTGACCGGGAAGCCGATCGACACGAGCAACCGCACCGCGTCCGGCCGGTCGAGACCCGCGGCCCGGTGCAGGGCGTACGGATGAGTGGCGACGGCCCGCCCCGCGAGGCCCGGGTCGGTGGCCAGCAGCCGCCGGACGGCCGGGCGGTCGCCGCGCAGGCAAGCCGCGACGAGCTGGTCCGCCGGATCGAGTGGCCGCGCCCGTGCCCCGGCCGCCGCCAACAGGTTGGCGACTTCGGTGCTGCCGCCGAGCACCGCGAGGTCGTACGCGGTCCGGCCCGCCTCGTCGGCGGCCTCGAGGCCGATGTCGAGGCGTGCGCAGTGACGCACGAGGAGCCGTGCCCGGTCGGGCAGGTTGCGCTCGGCGGCGTACCAGAGCTCCTCCTCCACCAGCCGCCGCGGGGCTGGCAGCCCCGGGTGGCGGCCGATCCGGGTACGCCACGGGCCGCCCGTGTCCCGGCCGAGGCCGTGATCGAACAATGGTTCGAAGTGTGCGTCGTCGTACGGGTAGCCGCCGGCATTGCTCAGGGCCTGCGCGTCGTTGGGATCGGCGCCGGCGTCGAGCAACAGCCGCGCGAGTGCCAGTCCGTGCAGATGCGCGGGTTGGCGGATCGGGTCACGGCGCCCGTGGAACGCTCCGCTTAGGGCGGTCACGGGTGGCGGCTCGCTCGCCGGCAGGTAGCCGGCGTTGGGATCGGCGCCGTGCGCGAGGAGCAGCCGGGCGACCTCCAATGTGGACCCGTCCGTCCGGGTGTCGTCCACTCTGGAGAGGGCCAGGTAGAGCAGGGGCGGCCAGCGGTACGGGCCACCGTCGCGGTTGGCCAGCGACGCGTCCGCCGACAGCAGCGCGCGAGCGACGGCGACGTCGCCGACTGCGGCGGCCACGTGGATGTTGCCGTAGGTCAGCCCGGGGTGGCTAGCGTGCAGCTCGATGGCACGCAGCCGGCGGCGCGGGAAGTCGGCGTCGTTGTCCGGACCGTAGGTCAAGCAGGCCAGCCGCAGAAACTGCTCGGCCGGACCATTACCCCCGGCCGGCTCGGCGTACGGGGTCCGGCCGTAACGGGCGACCACGCCGAGGTAGGCGCGCAACCGGCGCCAGCTGGCGAAGCCATACGAGCGAGCGATCACCAGCTGCGCGTCGCCGAGCGTGAACGCGGAGCGGGCGGCCTCGTCGGTGCCGATCAGCTGTGGATGCAGCTCGCGGGCGAGCCCGACGTGCTTGGGATGGCCGGCCCGGACGCCGGCGCGAAGGTCCTTGGCCTGCTTTCGCAGCTGTTCCAGGGACGGGTTGGGGGGCAGGATACCGGCCAGCATCGCGGCCTCCTCTCGGACGCGCCTGCGGTCCGCATCACCAGGCCGAAAGGAGAAACCGAGGTACGCTGGGCGGTCACTGCCGGGTGGGCTCCGCCCTTCGCGCGGACCGCTGGCGCCCCGAACGCCACCACCACGCTAACCCACCGGCTGCCCGCGGTCACTGGATTATCGAATGGCCCGGTGTCCACAGTGGTCCTTACCAGGGTGCGGTGGTGCGCAGCGCCTCGAGCAGCGCCTCGGCAAGGGGTCGGACACGACGACGCCGGGCGATGGCCACGCCGATGTGGCGGGCGGGCAGCGGCGGCCGCAGTGGGACGGCCGCGACCGCGTCGGCGTACGGGCCGAGCGCGACCTGCGGAATCAACGAGACGCCGACACCGGCGGCGACGAGGGACTGTGCGAAAAAGTAGTCGGTGCTCGTGCATGAGACGCGGAACTCGAAACCGGCGAGCTCGGCGTACCTGCGCAGCACGTCCTCGGTCTTGATGCATCCCTGAATCCAACGCTCGTCGGCGAGGTCGGCCAGCTGGAGCGAGTCCCGCTCGGCGAGCCGATGGCTGCGCGGCAGCACGACCCACATCGGATCGTCGAGCAGCGGCGTCCAGGTCAGGCCCGAGCGATCGCCGGCGCGGACCGGAGGCGGGCCGACGAAATGGTACGCCAACGCGAGGTCCGCGCCACCCTGGCGGACCAATGGCAGGCTCTCCTCGGGTTCGTGCTCGAGGACGGTGACCTCGACCTCGGGGTGGTCCGCAGCGAACCCGTTGAGCGCGGCCGGCAGGAGCCGCTGGCCTCCACTCGTGAACGTCGCGACGGTCAGCGTGGAGCGCCCGAGTGCGAGGCGGTCGATTTCCGCCTGCGCCTGGGCCAGCTCGGCGGAGATGGACTCGGCGGCCTCGACCAGGACCCGACCCGGCTCGGTCAGCACCACACCGCGCGGGCTGCGGTTGACGACGGCGGCACCGAGAGTCCGTTCCAGCGCGGCGATCTGCTGGGACACGGCCGACGGCGTGAAGAGCAGGGCCTCGGCCGCCTTGCTGAAGCTGCCGTGCCGGGCGACCTCGCGCAGGACCCGGAGCCGTTGAACGTCGATCATAAGCTCTCCTAACAGCTCCTTAAGCAAGTGGCCACTTCCGCTTATCACTCTACCCCGCGCAGTCTTGGGCCATGAGTCGTCGAGCGTGGCTGATCTTCGCCGCCGTGAGCGTCCTGTGGGGCATCCCGTACCTGTTCATCAAGATCGCGGTCGGGGAGCTGGCTCCACCGGTCGTCGTCGTGGGGCGCACCGCGATCGCCGCGGCCGTGCTGCTGCCGGTGGCGATCGCGACGGGCGCGCTCCGGCCGCTGCGCGACCGGCTGGGCCTCGTCGCGCTGCTCGCCATGGTGCACATCGCCGCGCCGTTCCTGCTCATCACGTACGGCGAGGTGCACATCACCTCATCGCTCACCGCGCTGCTGCTCGCCAGCCAGCCGATGATGATCGCCGCGCTGGCCCCCCGGTTCGCCGCGGACGAACGGGTCGCCGGTGGCCGGCTGGCCGGACTCGCGCTCGGGTTGGCCGGGGTCGCGGCCGTGGTCGGGTTCGACGTCAGCGGCGACGGGCTGGGCCTGCTCGGCGCCGCCATGGTCCTGCTGGCCACGCTCGGGTACGCGTCGGCGAGCCTGCTGGTGCGGCGCAGGCTCGCCGACGCACCGCCGCTGGGCCTCGTCGCCGGCACCATGACCGTGACAACGGTCGTGCTCGCCCCGTGGGCGCTGGCCGCCGCGCCGCACACCATGCCCAGCGCGCGTGCCACCTGGTCGGTGGTCGTGCTCGGCCTGCTGTGCACCGCCGTCGCGCTGCTGCTCTTCTATCGCCTGATCAGCCTTGTCGGCGCTGGCCGCGCGGCCGTCGTCAGCTACCTCAATCCCGCCGTGGCGGTCGCGCTCGGCGTCGTCGTGCTCGGCGAACCGCTGACCGCCACCGCCCTGCTCGGCGCCGCGCTGATCCTCGCCGGGTCCTGGCTGTCGACCCGCCGCCCGACCGCCCCGGTGCGTGAACCCGAGCCCGCGCTGGAGCTGGAGCCGGCGGCTAGCTCTGCCGATGGAGGATCGCCGCGACCGGCCGGCGCCGGATGAGAACGGCCAGAACGAGGCCGATCAGCGTGAACACCAACATCGTGCCGAGCGCGAGGGCGAACGGTCTGCCTGCCGGGTACGGGACGGCGACCAGAATGGAGCCGGCCAGCGCCGTGCCCAACGATGAACCCAGGTTGGAAACGCTCCGGGAGAGGCCTGATATGTCGCCCTGGTCGGACTCCGGGAAGCTGGACTGGACCACGTTCACGGACGACGTGAGCATGACGCCGACCCCGAGCCCGATGAGCAACAGGCCCGGCACGAAGCTGAGGATGCCGGAGGTTGCCCGGACGAACGCCAGCAGGAGCCCCAACCCCACGCCGGCCGTCGAGAAGCCGGCCACGATCAACCATTGCTGCGTACGCCGTTTGGCGAGTCGTCCCGCCGCGGCGGAGGCCAGCAGGATGCCCGCGGTTGCCGGCGTGAGCATGAGGCCGGTCTCGATGGCGTTATAGCCGCGGACCTGCTGGAGGAAGACGGATAGTACGAAGAAGGATCCCTGCACCGTCAGCCACTGGATGGTCTGTGTGCCGAGGCCGAGGTTCGCGGTCCGGTTGCGGAACAGTCTCATGTGGAGCAGAGGCTCTCTGCCGGCCCGTTCCGTCGACCTGATGTGCAGGAAGAACCACAAGAGGAACAGGCCACCGATCGCGAGCATGATCCAAACCGGGGAGACCCCGCCCTTCGGTATCACCACGGTGCCGGCGATCGAGAAGTCCTTGCGGGAGGCGAGCCAACCGTAGGTGCTCGTCGACAGGAACCCGAGCACGACGAAGAACAGCCCCGCCCCGGACAGCACCGCACCGGTGACGTCGAAACGGGGTCGGGGACCCTCGCGCTTCGGGTCGCTGATCCGGCGGGACATAAAGGCGATCCAGGCCACCACCAGGACCTGGATGACGAATGAGGCCCGCCAGCTGATGGCACTCGTGATGAGGCCGCCGACCAGAGGTCCCGCCGCCGCTCCCAGGCCGGCGGCGCCGCTGACCACACCGAAGTACTTCGCCCGCGTTCCCACGTCCGGAAACGCCACGGTGACCAGGATGTAGATCGGCGGGATCATGAGGGCCGAGCCAATGCCCTCGAGGAGCGAGTATCCGACGATCATGAGGCCGAGCCCCTGCGCCACCGCCGCGAGCAGGGCGCCCACTCCGTAGATGACGAGGCCAGCGACGAAGCACACCTTCCGCCCCCAAACGTCGGTGAGCTTGCTGCCCGGGATCATCAACGAGGCCATCGTGAGCGTGAACAGCGTGATCGCCGTTTGCAGACCGATCACCGTGGTTCCGAGATCCTTGGCGATGTCGCTGATCGCGACGTTCATGTTGGTCGCCGCGTAGCTGGCGATGAACTGGGCAAGTGCCAGCGGCAGCACCAAGGTGCGCGGAGAGGCCACGCCGACAGCCATGCGGCAGATCATGGCCGGTGCCGCCCCGAACGACCTCATCCCGCGCGGGTGATTATGTCGGCCGAAGGGGCGTGACGGAGCCCCTTCGGCCGCGCCGGCTCAGGCGTACAGGGTTGCGTGGTACTCCAGGCCCGGGGTGATGATCCGGGTCCCGGCGATGTGCCGCCGGTTGTTGATGTCGCGGACGGTGCTGTCCGCGGCGATGCCGCGCGTGGTCAGGTCGATCGGGGTGCCGTTCTGCCAGATCACCGGGCGCAGGTCCTCTCCGACCCCGAGCACCTGGCCGAGGTCGTTGACCGCTCGGGCCTCGCTGTAGCTGGCGCCGGGGGGCGCAGTGAGTCTGGTCATCGTGCCGTGTCGCCACAGGAACGCGTTCACGAAGTTGGTCGGCGAGGCGCCGTTGCCGGCGACCCAGCCGCGGTTGTTGATCGCGAACGCCTCGCTGTAGTTCAGGGACAGCACGCCAAGGTCGGTGATGTGCCCCCGCTGCCACAGGTAGGCGTGGAACCCGGTCCCGAAGCTGGTCCCGCCGACGACCTGTCCGCGGTCGTTGATGCCGCGGGCGTTGTCCACGCCGAGGTCGGTCATCCTGCCTTGCTGCCACAGGAAGCCGTGCCAGGCCCCGGACCGGTTCGCGCTGTAGCCGACCACCTGTCCGCGGTTGTTGATGGCGGTGGCAACGCTGAAGCTCCCACCCAGCGTGCCCAGGTCGGTCATCACGCCGCGGCGCCACAGGAAGGCGTGCATGGCCGTGCCGTGGGCGACGTCGCTACCGCCGACCACCTGGCCG
>DASXRQ010000109.1:0-1912 GCA_036506495.1 Micromonosporaceae bacterium
CGCGACCGGGGCCGCCGGCCTGCCGCCGGACGACCCCGATTGGGGGTACGAGATGAGCTGGGGCGGCCGCCGCACGCTGGCGTACGTCTCCGGTGGCCGGGTCCGGCTCACGTCCGACGGCACCGACGTGACCTCGTGGTACCCGGAGATCCGCCCGCTCGGCGACGCGCTCGCCCCCACCGAGGCAGTGCTCGACGGCGAGATCGTCGCGTTCGACGGGCCGGCCGTCTCGCCCGCCAAGCTGGCCAAGCGCAAGCAGCCGCGGGACACCGCGGCCGCCCGTCGCGCGGCGGAACAGACGCCGGTGCAGTTCCTGGCGTACGACCTGCTCTGGCTGGAGGGGCACGCCACGGTGGAGGCGGTGGGCTACGCCGAGCGGCGGGACCTGCTCGAGGGGCTGGCAGTGGCCGGCGACCATTGGCAGACACCGCCGTACTTCCCCGGGGGCGCCGGCTTCGCGCTGGAAGCCGCCGCCGCGCAGGGTCTGGACGGGATCGTGGCGAAGCGGCTGGACTCCCCGTACCTGCCGGGTCGTCGCAGCCGCCTCTGGCGGGCGATAAAGGTTCGCTGACTCAGGCCACGAACCGGAGTTGGGACACTGCCTTTATTGCGATCGGCCTGGCCTATATCGACCCCACCCGCACCTGGCGTGACCTGCGCAGCCTGTTCGAGGCACAGTGGCCCGACGGCCGGGTGCCGCACATCGTCTTCGATCCCGGCACGGACGAGGACGACTATTTCCCCGGGCCAGGCTTCTGGAACGTCCCCGCGTACGCGAATCGGCCCGCGCAGGGCAGCACCGGCCTCGTGCAACCGCCGCTGCACGCGCTCGCCGCGTGGGAGGTCTACCGTCACGCGGCCGCCCACGGCGCGGCCTGGTGACGGTCTACCGTCACGCGGCCGCCCACGGCGCGGCCTGCGCGCACGAGGCGCGCACCGAACTGGCCTGGCTCTACCCGCGCCTGGTCGCCGAGCAGGAGTACCTGACGCTGCGCCGCGACGCCGGCGGCGCCGGCCTGGCCGCCATCGTGCATCCGTGGGAGTCCGGCCTGGACAACAGCCCGGCCTGGGACGCGGCGATGTCGGCCGTGCCGGCCGATCCCTCGCTGCTGGAGCGCTATCACCGTCGCGACCTCCAGGTCGCGGACGTGGCGCACCGTCCGACCGATGTCGACTATTCGCGGTACGTCGGCCTGGCGCTCTCCTACCGCGACGGCGGTTATTCCGATACCGACCTGGCCCGCCGGCACGCCTTCGTGGTGGAGTGCCCGAACGTCAACGCCCTCCTGGGCGCGGCCGAGATGGCGCTGTCGCAGATCGCCGGCGTCGTGGGCGCCGTTCCCGAAGGGCACCGGCGGCGGGCGCAGCGCATCACGGAAGCGATCGTGGAGCGGCTCTACGACGGGCAGACCCGGACATTCCAGGTACGGAACGTGCGTTCCGGCACGCTGAGTCCGGCGCGGTGCGTCAGCGGGCTGACCCCGTTGATCCTGCCCGGGCTGCCCGCCGAGCACGCGGCCGCCATCATGGCGGCGGCCGAGTCGCCACGATTCGGCCTGCCCGAGCAGACCACGTTACCGGTGCCGAGCTACGACCGGACGGCGCCGGAGTTCGACACCTTGCGCTACTGGCGCGGACCGATCTGGCTCAACGTGAATTGGTTGCTGCGCCGCGGCATGCTGCTGCACGGCTACCGGGACCAGGACGAGGAACTGGGCGCCGCGATGCTGCGCCTGGTCGGTGACGCGGGGCACTTCGAGTACTTCCACCCGACACCGGCGAGGGCATCGGCGCGCCGTCGTTCAGCTGGACCGCGGCGCTGTCGCTGGACCTGCTGGCCGACCGCTCGGTCCCGGCATACGCCCGCGCGGGCTAGCCCGCCGACCGGTCGGCCTCCAGATCCGCCTCGCCG
>DASXRQ010000110.1:0-2251 GCA_036506495.1 Micromonosporaceae bacterium
CGCGTGCTCGCCCGCCCGCTTGCCGAAGACCAGCAGGTCGGAGAGCGAGTTGCCGCCGAGCCGGTTGGAGCCGTGCATGCCGCCGGACACCTCGCCCGCGGCGAACAGGCCCTCGACGCTGCCGAACGAGGCGGCCGAGTCCGGGTCGACCTCGACGCCACCCATCACGTAGTGGCAGGTCGGACCGACCTCCATCGGCTCCTTGGTGATGTCGACGTCGGCCAGCTCCTTGAACTGGTGGTACATCGACGGCAGGCGGCGCTTGATGACCTCGGCCGGCATGCGGGTGGAGACGTCGAGGTAGACACCGCCGGCGGGTGTGCCCCGGCCGGCCTTGACCTCGCTGTTGATGGCGCGGGCGACCTCGTCGCGGGGAAGCAGCTCGGGCGGGCGGCGGTTGTGGTCCGGGTCGGTGTACCAGCGGTCCGCCTCCTCCTCCGTCTCGGCGTACTGGCGGCGGAAGACGTCCGGGACGTAGTCGAACATGAATCGCTTGCCCTCGGAGTTCCGCAGCACGCCGCCGTCGCCGCGGACCGACTCCGTGACGAGGATGCCCTTCACACTCGGCGGCCACACCATGCCGGTCGGGTGGAACTGCAGGAACTCCATGTTGATCAGCGTGCCGCCGGCCCGTAGCGCGAGCGCGTGGCCGTCGCCGGTGTACTCCCAGGAGTTGGAGGTGACCTTGTAGCTTCGGCCCACACCGCCGGTCGCCAGCACCACGGCCGGCGCCTCGAGCAGGAGGAACTCGCCCGACTCGCGGTAGTACCCGAATGCGCCGGCGATCCTGGCGGCTTTCCCGTCGGCAGACGCATCGCGGTCGAGGAGCAGCTCGGTGATCGTGGTCTCGCCGAACACCCGGATCCGCGACTCGTAGCTGCCGGTCTCGGCGTAATCCTCCTGCTGCAGCGAGACGATCTTCTGCTGCAGCGTACGGATCAGCTCGAGACCGGTGCGGTCGCCGACGTGCGCGAGTCGCGGGTACTCGTGGCCGCCGAAGTTGCGCTGCGAGATCTTGCCATCCTTCGTACGGTCGAACAGCGCGCCGTACGTTTCCAACTCCCAGATCCGGTCCGGCGCCTCCTGGGCGTGCAGCTCGGCCATCCGGTAGTTGTTGAGGAACTTGCCGCCCCGCATGGTGTCACCGAAGTGCACCATCCAGTTGTCACGGGGGTTGACGTTCCCCATCGCCGCGGCCGCGCCACCCTCGGCCATGACGGTGTGCGCCTTGCCGAACAGCGACTTCGAGATGATCGCCGTGCGCTTGCCGGCCAGCCGGGCCTCGATCGCCGCCCGTAGTCCCGCGCCGCCCGCGCCGATCACGACGACGTCGTAGTAATGCCGTTCGATTCGCGTGGTCATGTGCGTCTCCTAGCCGATGAACCGCAGGTCGGAGAACCAATGTGCGGACACCGCCATGACGTAGAAGTCGGCCAGCGCGAGCGTGCCGAGCGTGGTCCAGGCCAGCATCATGTGCCGGGTGTTCAGCTTCGACACGAGGGTCCAGAAGCGATACCGCAGGGGGTGCTGGGAGAAGTGCTTGAGGCGGCCGCCCACGATGTGCCGGCAGGAGTGGCAGGACAGCGTGTACGCCCACAGCAGCACCACGTTGCCGACCAGGATCAGGTTGCCCAGCCCGAAGCCGAAGCCGCTCGGGCTGTGGAACGCCCGGATGGCATCCCAGGTGTTGATCAGCGAGATGATCAAGGCGGCGTAGAACGCGTACCGATGGATGTTCTGGAAAACCAGGGGGAACCGGGTCTCGCCCGAGTATTTCTCGTGGGCGTCGGGCACCGCACAGGCCGGTGGCGACAGCCAGAACGCGCGGTAGTACGCCTTGCGGTAGTAGTAGCACGTCAACCGGAAGAGCAGCAGGAACGGCAGGCTGAACGCCGCCTCCGGGATGAGCCAGAACGACGGCAGCGGCGTGCCGAACTCGGCCGCGCCCTCCACGCACCGGTCGGTGAGACAGGGTGAATAGAACGGGGTCAAGTAGTGGTAGTCGTCGACGAAATACCACTTGTGCATATACACGCGGACGACCGCATAAATGACCCACGCTGCGAGGCCCACGAACGTGACCAGCGGCGGGAACCACCACCGGTCGGTGCGCAACGTCCTCGCCGTGATTGCAGCGCGTGTACGCCCCGCATCCGGCCTCGTTGCCGTCGTCGTCATTCCCTATCTCCCTGACCGTGCCCGCGCTGCCGGCGTGCCGCATTCGGGGCGCACGTGTTCCCGTAGCCGTCGG
>DASXRQ010000111.1:0-23154 GCA_036506495.1 Micromonosporaceae bacterium
GCCCGGCGAACCCAGCTGCCTATCCCTGGTCTGGGCCGTCCTCGACCGCGCCGGCCGCAGCTGGCGCGGACTGACCATGACCCCGACCGGGCTGCGCCTGCTGCAAGACCTCCGCCGCCAACTCCTCCACCCACCCACCCACCCAGCTACCGGCCCGCACACCAGCCGACACACCCATCGGCAACCACGACACCGTCAACACCGCCGCGCAACCTGACCCCCCAAGCGAACCCACGCCCGCCATTTACACCGAACCCGGGACGCGACCACGACAACCCCGCTGCCCAGCTCCGTCAGAGTTGGGCGACCAAGACTGGCGGGATGCCCCGACTCTGACGGAGTTGCGACGGCACTCGGCGGCGGGCGGGGACCGCCAGAGAATCAGGGTTGGGATCCGGGTGGTCACCGAGGTTGGCAGCGCCCGCATCGCGGACCGTTGAGCGCATGAACGAGAGTCCCCAACCCAGCCTCACCCAGCCGCCCTACCGGCCGCTTCGGCGCGACCGCGACGACCGCATCATCGCGGGCGTATGCGCCGGGATCGGCCGCTACCTCAACGTGGATCCGACCGCCATTCGGGTCGCCTTCGCGCTGGTCGCAGTGCTGACCTGGGGTGCGGCGCTCCTGGCGTACCCCATCATGTGGTTCTTGATGCCCGAGGAGCCGGCGCCGGTCGGCTGAGCGTCACTCCCACTCGATCGTGCCCGGCGGCTTGCTCGTCACGTCGAGCACAACGCGGTTGACCTCGGGCACCTCGTTGGTGATGCGGGTGGAGATCCGGGCGAGGACGTCGTACGGCAGACGCGACCAGTCGGCCGTCATGGCGTCCTCGCTGGACACCGGGCGCAGTACGATCGGGTGCCCGTAGGTGCGTCCGTCGCCCTGCACCCCGACGCTGCGTACGTCCGCAAGCAGGACGACCGGGAACTGCCAGACGTTCCGGTCGAGCCCGGCGACCGTCAGCTCGGACCGCGCGATCAGATCCGCGGCGCGCAGCACGTCGAGCCGATCCCGGGTCACCTCACCGATGATCCGGATGGCGAGCCCGGGGCCCGGGAACGGGTGGCGCCACACCATCGCCTCGGGCAGGCCGAGCTTGAGCCCGATCGCGCGGACCTCGTCCTTGAACAGGGTGCGGAGCGGCTCCACCAGCCGGAACCGCAGGTCGTCCGGCAACCCGCCGACGTTGTGGTGCGACTTGATGTTCGCGGTGCCCGAGCCGCCGCCGGACTCGACCACATCGGGATACAGCGTGCCCTGCACGAGGAACTCGACGTGCCGCTCCGCATCGATCTCCCGTGCGGCGGCCTCGAAGACCCGGATGAACTCGCGGCCGATGATCTTCCGCTTCTGCTCCGGATCGATCACGCCCGCGAGCGCGTCGAGAAAGCGGTCCTGCGCGTCCACGACCTTGAGGCGGATGCCGGTGGCCGCCACGTAGTCCTTCTCGACCTGCTCGGCCTCGCCGGCCCGCAGCAGACCATGGTCGACGAACACACAGGTCAGTTGGTTGCCCACCGCGCGGTGGACGAGCGCCGCGGCGACCGCGCTGTCCACGCCGCCGGAGAGCCCGCAGATGACCTGCGCGTCGCCCACCCGGGCGCGAATCGCCGCGACCTGGTCCTCGATCACGCTGCCCATCGTCCAGTTGGGCTCGATGCCGGCGATGTCGTGCAGGAACCGCGCGAGAATCGCCTGGCCGTTCGGGGTGTGCGCCACTTCCGGGTGGAACTGCACTCCGGCCCGGCGTCGCGCGAGGTCCTCGAACGCGGCGACCGGGGCGCCTGCCGATTCCGCGTTGACCGTGAACCCGGCCGGGGCGGCGGTCACGCAGTCGCCGTGGCTCATCCACACGTCCTGATCGGCCGGCAGCCCGGCGAACAGCGCGCCCGCGTCCGGCCGTGCGGTCAGCGCGGTGCCGCCGAACTCCCGTCGCCCGGTATGCGCCACAGTGCCACCCAACGCCTGCGCCATCGCCTGGAACCCGTAGCAGATGCCTAAGACCGGCACGCCCAGCTCGAACAGCGCCGGGTCCACCTGCGGGGCACCCGGTTCATAGACGCTGGCCGGACCGCCGGACAGGATGATCGCGGCCGGGTCTTTCGCGCGCAGCTCGGTCACCGGCATCGCGTGCGGCACGATCTCCGAGTACACCCGCGCCTCGCGCACCCGGCGGGCGATCAGTTGGGCGTACTGGGCTCCGAAATCGACGACCAGGACGGGGCGGGGCGCGGTCATGCGGGAAGCCTACCGACCGCGACGTGCCAACCGTCCCGGCCGCCACGGGCTACGGGCGGTACGGCCGGCCGTGGTCGGCGTGGTACCCCGCGAGGGTGGCGAGGATCAGGAGCGCCGCCGGGGCCAGCCCAACTCCGTCGAAGTTGGGGTGTTAGAAGCCGCCGACCGCCCAACTTCGACGAAGTTGCGGGCGACCGGGGCCACAGCGTGGAAGGGGTCAGGCCGGCACGCGCAGGGCCGCCGGGGCGTCCGCCGGCACCGCCGGGCGCCGGGGTGCGACGGGCGCGACGCGGACGTACGCGGAGCCGAGCGGTGGGCGCGGGTCTGCGTCGCCCCGGTTCGGCCAGAACGACATCGCCCGCTCGGCCTGAGTTGTGATCGTCAGCGCCGGGTTCACGCCGAGGTTCGCGCTGACCGCGGCGCCGTCGACGACGTGCAGCCCGGGATGGCCGAAGACGCGGTGGTACGCGTCGATGACGCCCTCCTCGGGCGTCGCCCCGATCGCCGCGCCGCCGAGGATGTGCGCGGTGACCGGTACGTTGAACGCCTCGGTGATCGAACCGCCGGGCGTACCGCCGATCTGCTGGGCGAGCAGCCGGGCCGCGGCGTTCCCGGCGGGTATCCAGGTCGGGTTCGGCGCGCCGTGTCCCTGGGTCGTGACCAGGCGCCGCCGGCCATACCAGGTCCGGCGGTAACGCGTCGTCAGCGAGTTGTCCAGCGACTGCATCACCAACGCGATGATCGTTCGCCGGGACCAGTCGCGCACCGAGAGGACCCGGAGGTACTCCAGCGGGTGACCGGCCACGGCGCCGAGCAGGCGCAGCGGTCGGCGGGGTCCGCCGTCGGTCAGCACCGACTGGAGCAGACCCATCGCGTTCGAGCCGCGGCCGTACCGGACCGGCTCGACATGTGTCTGCGGATCCGGGTGGAAGGAGCTGGTGATAGCGACCCCATCGGTGAAGTCCAGCTCTCGACGTCGTGCCTGGCCGTGCGGCACGGTCGCGCCGAGGATCGACTCCGAGTTGGTCCGCGTCAGCGCGCCGAGCCGACCGGACAGCCCCGGCAGCCGGCCGGCGGCGCGCATCCGGTGCAAGAGGCGCTGGGTGCCGAGCGCACCGGCCGCGAAGACGACCTGATCGGCGTGGATGGTGCGCCTGCGCCTCCGGAGCCACGCTCCGGTGCGTACCGTATCGATCTCATAGCCCTCGCCCGGCGGCGCGGGACGAACGGCGACGGCGGTGGTGCGCTCGTGGATCTCGGCGCCCAACCCCTCCGCCAGCCATAGGTAGTTCTTGACAAGCGTGTTCTTCGCGCCGTGCCGACAACCTGTCATGCACGATCCGCAGTGCAGGCAGCCGGTGCGCTCCGGCCCGGCGCCGCCGAAGTAGGGGTCGGGCACCGTCTCGCCCGGCCGTCCGATGTGGACGCCGACCGGTGTGGGGTGGAACGTGTGCCCAACCCCCATCGCCTCGGCCACCGCCCGCATGGCGCGGTCCGCCGAGGTGTCGAGGGGGTACGCGGTGACACCGAGCATTCGCTTCGCCTGGCCGTAGTGGGGCGCGAGCTCGGCGCGCCAGTCGGCGATGTCCCTCCACTGTGGATCCTCATAGAACTCCGGCAGCGGTTCGTAGAGCGTGTTCGCATAGACGAGGCTGCCGCCGCCCACGCCCGCCCCGGACAGCACGAGGACGCCCGAGCCCGTGCCGCGGGAGCCGCGGGCGCCGCGCAGCAGGTCGATGCGCTGGATGCCGAAGCAGCCCAGCCGGGGCGCCCAGAGGAACCGGCGGAGCCGCCAGGAGGTCTCTGGGAACTCGTCATCGGCGAACCGCCGGCCGGCCTCCAGAACGGCGACCGAGTAGCCCTTCTCGGCCAGCCGCAGGGCGGCCACACTGCCGCCGAAGCCAGACCCGATCACCACGACCTCGTATCGCACCCCGCCATCGTGACCCACGAGTGCCATGATCATCGAGGAGGGCGGGGCGGCGGCGGGCGGCCGATGGCGTACAGCCAGGCGTCGAAGAGCTTGTCGAGCGACCTGCCGGAGATCTTCTCGGCGAACGCCGTGAACTCGGCCGTCGTCGCGTTCGCGTCGCGCTTTTCCGCAGCCCAGCCGCGCAGGATCCGGAAGAACGCGTCGTCGCCCACGGTCACCCGCAGGGCCTGCAGCGCCATCGCTCCCCGACGGTAGACCGATGCGCTGAACAGCGCCCGGCGGCCGGGGGCGGCCGGCGGCACCTGCCAGATGTCGCTCGACGCGTTGGCGTACTCGTCCTCGAACGCCTGCTGGACCGAACGCCCGCCGGTGTGCTCCTCCCAGAGCCACTCCGCGTAGCTCGCGAAGCCCTCGTTGAGCCAGATGTCCTGCCAGTGGTGCACCGAGACGCTGTCGCCGAACCATTGATGGGCCAGCTCGTGGGCGAGGACCCACGAGGCGTCGCGGCCGGGATTGCCGAAGAACGCGTCGGAGTAGACCGGACGGCTCTGCGTCTCCAGGGCGTACCCGATCCGTTCGTCGTTGAGGACGACCCCGCCGTACGCGTCGAAGGGGTACGGCCCGAACCGTGTGGCCAGGAAGTCGGCGACCTCGGTGGTCCGTGCGATCGTCCGGTCCTCCACGCCTCCGGCCGGCAGCGACGCGGCTACCGCGGTGACCACCGGCCGGCCGGCGTGCTCGCTCGTCCTGACCCGGTAGTGGCCGATCACGACCGTCGCCAGATAGCTCGCCATCGGCGCGCCCTCGGACCAGCGCCACGTGGTCCAGCCGCCGGCCCGGGTGGACGCGCCCGGCACCCCGTTGCTGATCGCGGCCAGCCCATCCGGCACCGTGATCTCGAAGGCGTAGGTGGCCTTGTCCAGCGGGTGGTCGTTGACCGGGAACCAGGTGCTCGCCGACTCGGGCTCGCCGAGCGCGAATCCGCCGTCGGAGCTGTGCAGGAAGCCGCCCTTGCCGAGGTCGGAGCTGTTTAGGGCCGCGGGTACGCCGTCGTAGGCCACCTCGACGGTGAAGTCGCCGCCCGCCGGGAGCGCGGCCACGGGCCGGAGCACGAGCTCATTCTGTTTCCGCGAGTACGCCGCCACGGCGCCGTTGATCCGCACCGAGCGCACGGTCAGCCCGGCGAAGTCGAGGTCCATTGAGGACAAATCCTCGGTTGCTCGGGCGGAGAGCGTGACGTCGCCGGTGAGGCGATCGGTCGCCGGCTCGTACCTCACCTTCACGAGATAGTGCCCGACGTCGTACCCGCCGTTTCCATAGGTCGGGACGTAGGGGTCGCCGATCCCTGCCGAACCGGCGTGGTAGCTCCGGCTCGTGGCGACGGTCGTTGGGTCGGACGCAGTGCCGCCGTGCGAGCCGTCGCCATGCGACCCGCCGCCCGTGCATCCGGAGGCGGCCAGCACCGCCGCCACAACGGCGCCGACGAGGAGTCGGGGCGAGGGCGCCATCAGCGGTCCAGCACGAGGCCGACCTTCTGGAACTCCTTCAGGTCGCGGTAGCCGCACTTGGCCATCGCGCGACGCAGCCCGCCGAACAGGTTCAGCTGGCCGTCGGGCTCGTCGGCCGGGCCGTACAGCAGGGTCTCCATGGTGCCGACCTGCTCGCTCGCGGGAGCGAACGCCCCGCGCGGCAGCTTCGGATGGCTGGCCGCCGAGTGCCACCAGGACCCACCGGCGGGTGCGCCCTCGCAGAGCGAGAGTGGCTCGCCGAGCATCACCGCGTCCGCCCCGCAGCCCAACGCCTTGGCGATGTCGCCGGAGGTCTGCAGGTCACCGTCGGCCACGAGGTGCACGTACCGGCCGCCGGTCTCGTCGAGGTAGTCGCGCCGGGCTGCGGCCGCGTCCGCGATCGCCGTGGCCATCGGGACCCGGATGCCCAGCACGGTGTCGGTCGTCGACCACTCGTCCGCGCCGATGCCGACGATCACGCCGGCCGCGCCGGTGCGCATCAGGTGCAGCGCGGTCTTGTAGTCGGTGCAGCCACCCGCGATCACCGGGAGGTCGAGGTCCGCGATGAACTCCTTGAGGTTCAGCGGCTCGTCCGTCGTGGACACGTGCTCCGCGGAGACGATCGTGCCCTGGATGACCAGGATGTCCACGCCGGCGTCGAGGATCACCGGCCCCAGCGCGAGCGTGTGCTGCGGGGACACCCGCACGGCCACGGTCACGCCGCCCTCGCGCATCTCGCGTACCCGCTCCCCGACCAGCTCCGGGCGGATCGGCTCGGCGTACGCCTCCTGCAGCCGCCGGGTAGCCGGCGCGTCGTCATCCAGCTCGGCGAGCTCATTGAGCACCTTGGTCGGGTCCTCGTACCGCGTCCACAGCCCCTCGACGTTGAGCACGCCGAGCCCGCCGTGCCGGCCGAGCTCGACCGCGGTGGCCGGGCTCATCGTCGCGTCGGACGGATGCGCCACGCAGGGAATCTTGAACGGGTACGCGTCGAGCTGCCACGCCGTGGACACGTCGTCCACGTCGCGGGTGCGGCGGCTGGGGACGATCGCGATGTCGTCCAGGTGGTAGCCGCGCTGCGCGGTCTTACCGTGCCCGATCTCGACCACGTCACGCACTGGTGTCTCCTGTCGTGGACGGCGCCGCCCGTTCAGCGGGAGTGGTAGTTGGGTGCCTCGACGGTCATCTGGATGTCGTGCGGGTGGCTCTCCTTGAGGCCGGCCGCGGTGATCCGGATGAGCCGCCCGCGCTCGTGCATCGCCGGGACCGTGGCCGCGCCGATGAAGCCCATACCCGAGCGAAGCCCGCCGACCAGCTGGTGAGCCACGGCCGAGAGCGGGCCGCGGTACGGCACCTGACCCTCGATGCCCTCCGGCACCAGCTTGTCGTCGGAGAGGACGTCATCCTGGAAGTATCGATCTCTAGAGAACGACCGCACCGTGCCGCCAGCCCCCCGCGACTGCATCGCGGCGAGCGACCCCATCCCGCGGTACGACTTGTACTGCTTGCCGTTGATGAAGATGAGCTCACCCGGGCTTTCCTCACAGCCGGCCAGCAGGCTGCCCAGCATCACGCTGTCCGCACCGGCCACGATCGCCTTGGCGATGTCGCCGGAGTACTGCATGCCACCGTCGGCGATCAGCGGTACGCCGGCGGGCCGGGTGGCCCGGACTGCCTCCATGATGGCGGTCACCTGCGGTACGCCGACGCCGGCCACGACGCGGGTCGTGCAGATCGAGCCGGGGCCGACCCCCACCTTGACCGCGTCCGCTCCGGCTTCGACGAGGGCCCGCGCGCCGTCGTATGTCGCGACGTTGCCGCCGACCACGTCCAGTCCGGTCACCTCGCGCTTGAGGCGTGCGACCGTCTCGAGAACCTGCCGGTTGTGGCCGTGGGCGGTGTCCACCATCAGCACATCGACGCCCGCGTCGACGAGGACGCGGGCGCGCTTGTACTGCTCCTCGCCCACGCCGACGGCGGCGGCCACTCGCAGCCGGCCGGCGGCGTCTTTGGTCGCGTACGGGAATTGCTCGCTCTTCGCGAAGTCCTTGACGGTGATCAGGCCGCGCAGCCGGCCGGCGTCGTCGACCAGCGGCAGCTTCTCGACCTTGTGCCGGCGCAGCAGCGCGAGGGCGTCCTGTTTGCCGACGCCGACTGGTGCGGTCACGAGCGGCATCCGCGTCATGACCTCGCGCACGGGCGTGTTCTTGTCGGTCACGAAGCGCATGTCACGGTTGGTCACAATGCCCAGCAGCGCGCCGTCCGACGCCACCACCGGAGCTCCCGAGATGCGGTATCGCGCACACAGCGCGTCCACGTCCCGCAGTGTGTCCTCGGGCGCGCAGGTGATCGGGTTCGTCACCATGCCCGCCTCGGACCGCTTCACGAGGTCGACCTGCTGTGCCTGATCCTCGATCGAGAGGTTGCGGTGCAGCACCCCGATGCCACCCTGCCGGGCCATCGCGATCGCCAGCCGCGCCTCGGTCACGGTGTCCATGGCGCTGGAGACGAGTGGGATCGCTAGCTCGACTGTCCGGGTGAGTCGGGTCGATGTATCGACCGCGCTGGGCACAACGTCCGATTCCGCGGGCAGCAGCAGCACGTCGTCGAACGTCAGGCCGAGCGGCAGGGCGGGCGCCGGTGGGGGCGTGAACTCCATGCGTAATCTCCCTCGGCGGGGTTGGCGTTCATGGTACCCATTGCGACAGGCCGGGCCGGCGCGGTGGCAGTGCCGGAGATACCGTGGAGGCGTGCACGACGAGCCGATCGACCCCTTCTCGGGCGACCCCGTGGACCCGTCCGCGGACCTCGAGGGTGTGGAAGAGGACGAGACAGACCTCGATCCGCTGACCGATGCCGAGCGGCAGGACGTGATGGAGGATCTCGCAGACCTGGAGATCTACCAGGCGCTGCTGAGCCCGATCGGCATCCGCGGCCTCGTCATTGAGTGCGACGACTGCCACGAGCCGCACTACTTCGACTGGGACCTGCTGCGCGGGAACCTGCGCCACCTGCTCACCTCGGGCCGCCCCCGCGTGCACGAGCCGGCGTACGACCCGGACCCGGACCACTACGTGACGTGGGAGTACGCCCGCGGGTACGCCGACGGGGTCCACGACGCGCTGACCGAGGCGACCGAGTCCGGCGACGACTGATTGTTCGTCAGGTCACCAGACCGGCGCGGAAGCCGGCGGCGACGGCGTGCGCACGGTCCCGGGCGCCGAGCTTGCGGAACAACCGGCGGGCGTGTGTCTTGACGGTGTCCTCGGAGACGTAGAGCTCGCGTCCGATCTCAGCGTTGCTCTTGCCATCCGCCATCCGGTGCAGAACCTGCAATTCCCGCTCGGTTAGGGCTGTTCGGCGCCGCACCCGCGCGGCCGCGGGCGACGGCGCGACTGCGTGACCGCGATCGGCGTCGGCGGGCACCTCCGGCGGGCCGGCCTGGTCGCCCCGCTGGACGGGCACGACGGTGGTACCGGCGGCGAGGCCGACGCCACCGGCCGGGGCCGCACCCGCGGTAGCCGCACCTGCGGGGGCCGCGCCCGCCGGAGCCGCGCCCGCCGGAGCCGCGCCGGCCGCGATGCGCCGGCTCGGCGCGCCCGGGGCGGCCAGCTGGAGGCCCGTGATGTCGAGCAGCAGCAGGGCCTTGGCGACGCCGCTGACAAGGTCGTTGTCGGCGCCCCGGATGAGGCCCCGTGCTCCGGCGGCCACCGCGGCGGCCGCGTTCCGGTGGTCTTCGGCGCCGAACAGTACGATCACCGCCTCGGGCGCGCGGGCCAGGACCCGCCGGGTGAACCCGGCGCTGTCCGGCCGGGTCAGCGCCGTATCGACAAGCACCAGGTCGGCCGGGCGCTCCGCGAGCCGGGTCACGGCCTCGGCTTCGGACACCGCCGTGCGGACGCTTCCGGCAACCCCGAGCCGCGCCGCGCACGACGCGATGGTCTGCGCGGCGAGCAGCGTCCGCACGCACACGAGGACGGTAGGCACTGGTCTCCTCCTCTTCTGAAGAGGAGGAGACCACGAAATCCCCCGATGCTTGCGCTGTTTCGGCATGAAAGAGCGGGAAACTTCTGGACAGTTCGCCCCCAGGGTTCACCGGTGCGCGCATAAGGGCGACGGTGGTGTGAGGTGGCCGACCCGCGGGTACAGGAGGACAGCCGTCGAACGGGTCGAGTTGGAGGGTGCGATGTCCAACGTACGCAGGCTGCCCGGGCCGATCGCGGACATTTGGGATTGGCAACGGCTGGGCGCCTGTCGCGGTCGGGACAGCTCCCAGTTCTTCCACCCCGACGGGGAGCGCGGCTCCTCCCGCAGCCGGCGGGAGGCCAACGCCAAGGCAGTATGCGCCCGATGCCCGGTGCGTGCGCAGTGCGCCGCACACGCACTGACCGTTCGTGAGCCGTACGGCGTCTGGGGCGGATTCACCGAGGGTGAACGCCTGCGGCTGCTGGCGACCGGGTGGGAGGACCTCGCTGACCGGCGGCGCACCCGGGTCGACATCGCACGCCTCGAGGCCCGGCTCGGTCGCGGCCACAAGTCGGCCGTTCCGGCGCAGCGACGCGTCCTCGCCGCCGCGCAGCGCTAGCGAGCCTCGACCGTCACCTTGACCATGTGCCATCCGGTCGCGCCGTCGGGCGCCGGTGGTTCTTGGTCCTCCGTCTGGGTCTGGCCGGTCCGGTCGGTCGCACGCACCGTCAGCCTGTGCTCGCCCGGCGTTGCCTGCCAGCGCCAATACCACTGCCGCCAGGTGTCGATCGAGACCGTTCCGGCGAGGGTGGCCTCCATCCACGGCCCGTCGTCAACCCGCACCTCGACCTTGGAGACGCCGCGGTGTTGCGCCCACGCCACGCCCGCGACCGTAACCCCGCCCGCCGATACCCGTCCGCCGTGTGGGACGTCGATCCGTGACTGGGTCTTGATGGGCGCCTGCTGAGCCCAGCCTCGCGGCACCCAGTACGCGTCGAAGGCGTCGAAGCTGGACAGCTCCAGCTCGACGACCCACTTGCAGGCCGACACGTAGCCGTACAGACCCGGCACCACCATCCGGACCGGGAAGCCGTGTTCGACCGGCAGCGGCCGGCCGTTCATGCCGACCGCCAGCATCGCGTCGCGGCCGTCGCGGAGCACCGCCGTCGGCGTACCGCAGGTCCACCCGTCGGCCGACCGGCCGACGACCTGGTCGGCGCCGTCGAGCGGTGCGGCCTCGTCGAGAACGTCCTTCAGCGGTACGCCGAGCCAGCGCGCGTTGCCGATGAGGTCGCCGCCGACCTCGTTCGAGACGCACGCGAGCGTCACGTACCGCTCGACCATCGGACGCCGCAACAGTTCGTCAAACGTCATCGTGAACGGGTGGCGGACCCGCCCATGCACCCGGAGGCGCCAGGTCCGGGGGTCGACCTGCGGCACGACCAGCGCCGTGTCGATGCGGTAGAACTGGCGGTTTCCGGTCACGTACCGGCTGAGGCCGTTCACGGGTGGATCCGCATCCGCCGGCGCGGCCGGGGCGGCGGATGCCGCGGCGGGAAGCGACACCGCGCTGCGGGCGGCGGAAACGTCCCGGCGGGTCGACAGCAGCCGCCCACCGAATCCGGCGACGACCGCGCCGCCCAGCGCGTACGCCACGCCTCGAAGGATGCGCCGCCGATCCGGTTCGGCCCGCTCGGCGCCGCGCTCCGAGCCGGCGGCACGCGCGGGGCGCTCGGCGACCAGCCGCCACAGCACGCCGGCCGCGGCGGCCGAACCGACGAGCGACGGCAGGGCGGCAGCCGGCCCGGCGCCGGGCCGGGTGATCGCCGAGGCGATCCCGACGATGCCGAAGAGCGCTATGCCGGCGACGCCGTACCACACGGAGCGCAGCGCGAGCACCCCGAGCAGCGCCGCGAACGCCGCGAGCAGCACCAGCGTGCCGGTGAGCAGCGCCGTCTTGTCGTGCACGCCGAACAGGTCGATCGCCAGCTGCTTGAGCGGCTCGGGGACGTGGTCGATGATGACCCCGCCGACCGCGACCAGCGGCGACGACCGGGGACCGCTGAAGACCGCGACCAGCTCCGCCACGCCGAGCGCAACGGCCGCCGCCGCGATCCCGGCGAGCGCTCCCGCAACGCGTACCCGCATGAGCCAAGTCTCGGCGACAGACTTGATCCCAACAACCTCGCACGAAGTGGGGTGTCAACGGCCAGTTGATCGCCCACTCCGTGCGAGCTTGCGTCGGTCTTGGCGCGGGTTAGAAGCCCGGGCCGTGTTGGTGGCCGTGACCGTGACCGTGACCGTGGCCGTTCCCGGCCGGCTCCGGCTTGGCCGGCTTCTCGACGATCAGGCTCTCGGTTGTCAGGAGCAGACCGGCGATCGAAGCGGCGTTGATGACGGCGTTGCGGGTGACCTTGACGGGGTCAACGATCCCCCTGGCGGCCAGGTCGACGTACTCCCCGGTCGCCGCGTCGAAGCCCTCGCCCCAACTGCCGCCCGCGACCCTCTGAGCGACCACCCGGCCGTCCTCGCCGGCGTTCTCCGCGATCCAGCGCAGCGGCTCGGCCAGCGCCTTGCGCACGATGGAAACCCCGGTCGCCTCGTCGCCGGTCAGGCCGAGGTCGCCGTCCAGCGCCGGGACGACATGCAGGAGCGCCGTCCCACCGCCGGGCACGATGCCCTCCTCGACGGCGGCCTTGGTCGCGGCGATCGCGTCCTCGATGCGGTGCTTGCGCTCCTTCATCTCGACCTCGGTGGCCGCGCCGACCTTGATGACCGCCACTCCGCCGGACAGCTTCGCGAGCCGTTCGGCCAGCTTCTCGCGATCCCAGTCGGAGTCGGTGACCTCCATCTCCTTGCGGATCTGGGCGATCCGGTCCTGGACCTCGGCGTCCTTGCCGCCGCCTTCGACGATCGTCGTGGTGTCCTTGGTGACGACCACCCGCCGAGCGTGGCCGAGGACCTCGAGCCCGACCAGGTCGAGCTTGTGGCCCAGGTCCGGCGAGACAAGCTCGCCACCGGTGAGGATCGCCATGTCCTGCAGCATGGCCTTGCGGCGGTCGCCGAAGCCAGGCGCCTTGACGGCGCACACCTTGAGGGTTTTGCGGATCGCGTTCACGACGAGCGTCGAGAGCGCCTGGCCCTCCACGTCCTCGGCAACGATCAGCAGCGGCTTGCCGGTCTGCAGCACCTTCTCCAGGAGCGGCACCAACTCCTCGATGGAGGAGATCTTCTGCGTGGTGATGAGGACGTACGCGTCCTCCAGCACCGACTCGCCGGTCTCCGGGTCGGTGACGAAGTACGGGGAGATAAAGCCCTTGTCGAACTGCAGCCCCTCGGTGACCTCGAGCTCGGTCGCAAGCGTCGAGCCCTCTTCGACGGTGATGACGCCGTCGCGGCCGACCTTCTCCATCGCCTCACTGATCAGCCGGCCGATCGTGGCGTCCTGCGCGGACACCGTGGCGACGTGTGCGACGTCGGCCTCGGTCGCCACCGGGGCGGCCCGGTCGAGCAACGCCGAGGAGATGACCTCGACCGCGGCGTCCATGCCCCGCTTGAGGGCGGTCGGGTTCGCGCCCGCCGTGACGTTGCGCAGGCCCTCGTGGACCATCGCCTGGGCCAGGACGGTCGCGGTCGTGGTTCCGTCGCCGGCGACGTCGTTGGTCTTGGTCGCCACCTCCTTGACCAGCTGCGCGCCGAGGTTCTCGTACGGGTTGGCGAGCTCGATCTCCTTGGCGATCGTCACGCCGTCGTTGGTGATCGTCGGAAGGCCGAACTTGTTGTCCAGGACGACGTTCCGCCCGCGGGGGCCGATGGTGACCTTGACCGTGTCCGCGAGGGCGTTGACGCCGTCTTCCAGCAGGTGTCGGGCGTCGTCCGAGAAGGTAAGGATCTTCGCCAATGTATGTCCCTTCACGCGGCACTGCCCCAGCCCGGCGAGCCGGTCCGGGGCAGTGTCAGTTGAGCGTCACCTTGTCAGCTGGTCATTTCTCGATGACCGCGAGGACGTCGCGGGCCGAGAGCACCAGGTACTCCTCGCCACCCCACTTGACCTCGGTGCCGCCGTACTTGGAGTAGAGAACGGTGTCGCCGACCTTCACGTCGATCGGGATCCGGTTGCCGTTGTCGTCAACGCGGCCCGGCCCGACAGCGAGGACGGTGCCCTCCTGCGGCTTCTCCTTGGCGGTGTCGGGAATCACGATGCCCGACGCCGTGGTCGTCTCAGCCTCGTTTGCCTGGACCAGGATCCGGTCCTCGAGCGGCTTGATCGCAACCTTCGTCGCGGTAGTCACGGGCATACCCTCCTGGGGTATCTGGTTTGCGGTCCTTCATTGCCCGTCGGCTCCGTCGTCGCGGGTGCCGGCGCCGCCGGGCAGTCCTTAGCACCCTCACGTCGAGAGTGCTAATCCGCAGATTATGCCGGCGGCTAGCACTCCGTCAAGGAGAGTGCCAACCACGTCGCGACGTACACCCGGCCGTGTGATCTCGCGACGGCACGAAGAACTTGATGCGCTCGGCGCCAAATTGCGGCATCGTTCGGTAGAGGCATCCGCACGAACACACGCGGAGGGGATGGGCGATGCAGGCGACAATCGGTGACCGGCTGCATGTGCACAGCAATACTGTCGGGGCCAAGGACCGGGTTGGGGAGATCGTGGAGGTTCGCGGGAGCAACGGCGGCCCGCCGTACCTCGTGCGGTACCCCGACGGACACGAGAGCCTCGTATACCCCGGCCCCGACTGTGTGGTGGAGCCCGCCAAGGGCGGGTCGGACTGACCATAGAGGGCCTGGCTGCCCTGCGTACCCCCGAAGGAACGACCGCGCTCGCCGCGGCGGCCGAGCTGGCCGTAGCAGACCCGCTGACGGCGGCCTCGGCGCTACGCGCGCGCGGCCATGATCCCGCGCTCGCGGCCGCGGCGTTGACCCAGGCGACGCTGCGCCGGCGGGCGGCGGACAAGTTCGGCCCGGCCGCCGCCCGGATGTTCTTCACGCGGACCGGGCTCGAGCAGTCCACCCGGACGGTGGTCGCGGACCGGCGCGCGGCCAGGCTCGCGGCCGACGGCGTTCGCGCCCTCGCCGACCTGGGTTGCGGTCTGGGCGCCGACGCGCTCGCGGCCGCACGGGCTGGCATCCGGGTGTACGCCGTGGAGGCGGATCCGTTCACCGCCGCGCTCGCGGAGGCCAACGCGGAGGCCCTCGGCCTGTCCGATCGGGTGACCGTGACCGTCGCGGACGCCACGACCGTCGATGTGTCGAGCGTGGACGCCGTGTTCTGCGATCCGGCCCGCCGGCGGGTCGGCACCGGCCGCCGGGTGTTCGACCCGTACTACTACTCCCCACCCTGGGATTTCGTGCTGAGCCTGGCCACCCGGGTCCCGCGGACGGTCGTGAAGGTCGCCCCGGGCATCGACCATGAGCTGATCCCGGCCGGCGCGGAGGCCGAGTGGGTCAGCGTCGACGGCGACGTCGTCGAGGCGGCACTGTGGTGTGGGCCGATGGCCCGGACTCCCCGCCGGGCGACCCTGCTGTCCCGGCGGGGCTCCCCACACGAACTCGTCGGCTCGGCGGACGCCTCGGCGCCGGTCGGAATCGTGCGTCGGTTCCTCTACGACCCGGACGGTGCGGTCGTCCGTGCCCACCTCGTCGCCGCATTCGCCGCCACAGTGGACGGGGTGCTGGCGGACTCCACGATCGCGTACGTGTACGCCGACGCGGACGCCCTGACGACGTTCGCCCGACGATTCCGGGTACACGACGCGCTTCGCTTCTCCCTCAAGCGGCTGCGCGCGCTGCTACGGGGTCGCGGAATCGGCCGGGTGGAGATCCTCAAACGCGGGTCGGCGCTGGACCCCGAGCACCTCCGCCGCGACCTTCGCCTGTCCGGGGACGGCTCGGCGACGCTCGTGCTGACGCGGGTGGCCGGGGAACCGACCGTGCTGATCTGCGATCCGGTGGACTGAGGACGCTTTCCGGCCCACATCCATCTGCCGCCACGTCGGCTGGACGAACGGCGCCACGGTGACCGTCAGATAGAGCCCGCCGAGGGTAAGCAGCGCGCCGGCCAGGCCCAGCCGTTCGATCGCCCAGCCGCCCACCAGACCGCCCAGCGGGATGCCCGCCCAGGCCACCGCGGTAGAAAGTCCCTGCACGCGGGCCATCAGCGCCTCGGGCACCCGCTCATACACCACCGCGCCGAGGATGGGGTTGATCGCTGCGATGCCGACGCCGGCCGCGAACGACACTGCGTACACGACCCAGAGGTCGTGGGCCATCGCGGCCGCGACGTAGCGCGGCCCCCCGCCCACGACGAAGCCGACCGCGAAGACCCAGAATCGGGAGACCCGCGGCGCGAAGGCCGTGAACACGGCGTTGCCCAGCACCGCACCGACGGCGAACACGGCCATGACCGCGCCGAGCGCCACTGGCGAGCGGGCAATCTCGCGCGCCCATACCGGCAGGAACACCGAGGTGTACGCCGCGTCGAACAGGTTCGTGAAAAACAGCATCGCGACGATGGCGGCGACAAGGCGGTCGCGACGCAGGAACGCCAGCCCGCCGTGCAGGGCGCGCAGGTACGGCTCGCCGGCGTCCCGATCGACGCGGGGCGTGGTGACGAGAAACCCGACCACGAGCGCGCCGAATGCGAACGTGGCCGCGTCGATGAGCAGCACGGTCGGCGCGTCGAACCGCCAGATCAGCACACCCGCTAGCGGCGCGCCCAGCAGTGTCGCCAGCCGGGCGAGCCCGTCGTAGAGGCTGGTCGCCCGAGTCATCTCGATGCCCGAGGCCGTGACCGTCCGCGGGAAGACCACTCGCTTGGCGGTGTCGCCGGACCCGCGGAGAGCACCGGCGACCGCGACGAGGACGAGCAGCACGGGGAACGTCAGGCCGCGGTGCTGGAGCGCCGGGATGGCCCCGACGACGAGCGCGCTCGTCGCATCGGCGGCGACGCTGGCCCGGCGGGCGCCGACGCGATCGAGCAGGGGGCCACCGAGCGCGCAGGCGAGGACGTACGGCAGCGTCTCGGCGAACGCGACCAGGCCCGTCCTGCCGGCGCTGCCGGTGGTCACGAACACGAACCACGGCAGCGCCAGGGAGGTCATCCGGGTGCCGATCATCGAGACCGCCTCGGCGGTCAGCAGCGCCACCAGGCCACGTCTCATCGCCCGCTCCCCTCACCCGCGGCTTCCAGGAACGGCATGATCTGGGCCTGCACGACAACGTGCGCGGCGTCCGGCGGCGCATCGGTCGCGGCGTCGGGGTCATCGGCGCGCCGGTACCGGGCGATCAGCGAGAAGAGGGCGTCGTGCAGCTCCTTTGCCTCGCCCGCGGTCAGCCGCAGTCGCCAGTCGCTGACCGTTACACACTCCTGCCAGTCCCGCGGCAGGCTCGGCAGCTCCGTGATAAAGCGGTCGACCCGCTCGGCGTACTGGGTGGCGACCGCCCGCATATACGTCTCGGCGTCGGCCCACCCCTGCGGGCCCGGGTCCTCGAGCGTGGTAGTCCGGTGCGCGGCTCGCCACCAGCGCTCCCGGCCCACGCCGCGCCCCGTCTCCTCGACGATGAACCCGTGCGCCGCCAGCTGCCGCAGGTGGTAGCTCGTGGCGCCGCTGGACTGGCCAAGCCGCTCGGCGAGCTGGGTGGCGGTGGCCGGCCCGTGCTCGCGGAGCACTCCGAGCAGCCGCACCCGCAGCGGGTGGGCCAGTCCGCGCAGCGATGTGGGATCGAGTTTGACGACATCCCTAGGCATGTTTGCAAAGATACCGCTGCAAAGCTTCCTCTGCAAGCCGCTCTTCCCGGTCGATCTAGGGCCAATGCTGGTGCTTGGAGATCAACTAAGCAGAATTCGCCCTAGATCGACTGCCATTGTGATCGCCGCTCTCAGCGGTCGACCGGCGTGAAATCCCAGACGTGCGGGCTGCGGGCCACCAGGTGCTCCGGTGGGTCGGCGAGCGACTGCGCGTCGCTGCGCCACTTGGAGATCACCACGATCCGGTGATCGGTAGACGCGAACACCTCGGACGACACGTGCAGCGGATGCACCTCGATCGCCGGCACCGCCGTGTCGCACACCCACGAGAGCAGGTCGGTGAAGCGCTGCGGATTCGCCCGCACCTCCCACATCCGAACGATCATGGGACCGGACAATACACACTCACCCCGGCACGCTCACCATGGCCAGAGGCATGGCCGAGTCGGCGGGGAGATCCAGCCGGCTAGGTGCCACTCCTGCGGCGGCGAGATGGGACCCGAGCGCCGCGACCATCGCGCCGTTGTCGGTGCAGAGCCTCGGCCGGGGTATGCGCAGCGCGATGCCCCGCTGGGCGCACCGCCGCACGGCGAGCGCGCGGAGTCGGGAGTTGGCAGCTACCCCGCCGCCGATGACGAGCATGTCGACGCCGTTCTCGTCGCAGGCGGCGACCGCCTTGGCGGTCAGCACGTCGCAGACCGCCTCCTGGAAGCTGGCTGCCACCTGGGCCACCGGGACCGGCTCACCGGCCCGCTCGCGCGCCTCGACCCATCGGGCGACCGCGGTCTTGAGCCCGGAGAATGAGAAGTCGAACCGATGGTCGGCCTGATCTCGCGGCGCCGTCAGCCCACGCGGAAAGGCGATCGAGGCGGGGTCGCCGTCGCGGGCCGCCCGGTCGATAGGCGGCCCGCCCGGGAACGGCAGGCCGAGCAGCCGGGCCACCTTGTCAAACGCCTCGCCGGCCGCGTCGTCGATCGTGCCGCCCAGCGGCCGTACGCCTCGGGCGAGGTCGTCGACCAACAACAGCGACGAGTGGCCGCCGGAGACGAGCAGGGCGACGGCCGGCTCCGGCAGCGGGCCGTGCTCGAGGGTGTCCACGGCCACGTGCGCCGCCAGGTGGTTGACCCCGTAGATGGGTTTCTCAATGGCCACGGCGTACCCCTTGGCCGCCGCGACCCCGACGAGGAGAGCGCCCGCCAGTCCCGGGCCAGCGGTGACGGCGATCGCGTCGACATCGCGGAGCGCGATCCCGGCGTCGGTGAGGGCCCGGCTCATGGTGGGCACGATCGCCTCGAGGTGGGCGCGGCTCGCCACCTCCGGAACGACCCCGCCGAACCGCGCGTGTTCGTCCACACTGGATGCCAGGGCGTCCGCGAGCAGCGTGCGACCGCGGACGATCCCGATGCCGGTCTCGTCGCAAGACGTCTCGATCCCCAGGATCAGGGGTTCACTCATCGCGCATCATCACCAGAGCGTCGGTGTTGCTGGGTTGGTAGTAGCCGCGGCGTACGCCGACGATGTCGAATCCGCGGCTCGCGTACAGCCGTTGCGCCGGGCCGTTGTCCGCGGCGACCTCGAGCAGCACCTTGTGGGCACCGCACCGGGCGGCCTCGTCGAGCAGGGCGTCCAGCAGCGCCCGGCCGACACCCCGCCGTTGGGCGTCGCGCCGGACCGCGATGTTCTGCACCCACGCCTCGTCCGGGGGGTTGACCGCGAGCCCGGCGTACCCTTCGACGGTCCCATCGTCGTCGAGCGCCACCAAGTAGTGGTGGCCGTTGGCGAGCTCGTTCCAGAACATTGCCGGCGACCACTGCTCGGCGCCGAACAGGTCGGCCTCGATCGCGAGCACGCGCTCGATGTGCCACCACCGGAAGCGTTCCAGCTTCACCACGCTGTCCTCATCGCAAGACGGCCTTCGGGGCACGCGGCGCCACCGCGTCGGGGCGACGCAGGTAGAGCGGCGTCAGTCGTTCGCTCGGCGCGGCGGCGAGCACCCGGTCCGAGGCCAGCGCGACCAGCGCCGCCGGCGGCGGATAGCGCGGCTCGTCCGCCACGGTCAGGTCGAGGAGGTCGGCGTACCGTTGGGCGCCCTCGCCGACCGCCCACCGGACGCCCAGCCGGGCCACCGCGTCGAGCACGTCGTCCGGCCTGCCCACCGCGGGTCCGAACAGGCGTGCACCGCCCACCTCGTACACCGCCCAATAGATCTCGCGGCGGCGCGCGTCGGTCGCGACGAGGACCGGACCCGCGTCGGCGTCGGCGGACGTGGCGGCCAGCCCGATCGCGTCGAGCGAGCACACGCCGTACGTCGGGACGTCCAGCGCCTGGCCCATGCTCGCCGCGGTCGCCAGCCCGACGCGCAGCCCGGTGAACGGCCCCGGGCCGAGCCCAGCGACGATCGCCACGAGGTCGCGGACCCGCGCGCCCGTCTCGCGCAGGACGGCCTCCACCTCCGGTGCGAGCAGCTCGCCGTGCGCCCGGGCGTCCACCGTGCGTCGTTGGGCAAGCAGCGCGACGCCGCCCAGGGAGATCTCCGCCAGCGCCGCCGTGACCGCCGGCGTCGCCGAATCCAGCACGAGTACGCGCACGTTATGCACCCTAATGCGGCGGCTGACAGGGTGCGGATGTTGCGGCACTACCGCAGGCGGCGGTGCCAGTCGCCGCCGTGACCGATGAGTTCGACGATCCGCGCGTCGTCGTCGAGGCGCTCGATCCGCACCTCGAGGTACGCGTCGGCGAGCTGCTCCACGACGCCCTCGCCCCACTCGACGACGGTCACCGAGTCGTCGACCGACGCGTCCAGGTCGAGGTCGTCCACCTCGGCCCGCGGGTCGGCAACCGCGCCGAGCCGGTACGCGTCGACATGCACCATCGGCACCCGGCCGCCACGGGCCGGATCCGGCCGGTGCACCCGGGCGATCACGAACGTGGGGGAGGTGACCTCGCCGGCCACACCGAGTCCGGCCCCGATGCCCTGGGCCAGCGCGGTCTTGCCCGCCCCCAGCGGGCCGGTGAGCAACACCAGGTCGCCCGCGCGGAGCATGCCGGCGAGCGACCGGCCGAAGGCACGGGTTTCCTCGACCGTGGACAGCTTGTGCTCCGTCACCGCCACCTGCCGCCGTCCGTCGCCGGGCCGATCTTCTCGAGGAAGTCCAGGAGGGCCGCGTTCACCTCGTCGGCGTGCTCGAGCATCAGCACGTGTCCGCTGTCGGGGACCGTGACGAACTCGGCGTCGGGCAGGTGCCGCACGATCTCCTGGGAGTGCGTCACCGGCGTAATCATGTCCTTGTCCCCAACGATGACCAGGGTCGGCGTCGAACTTAGGGCGACGAGGGCCGGGTACCGCGCGTGCGTGGAGAGCGTGCGCAGGTATCGAGCGACCGTCTCGACCGAGGTCCGGGAGTTCATCTGCTCGACAAACGAGACGAGCGCCGGGCTCGGCAGCGGCGAACCGAAGCCGTACCGCCGGGTGAGCAGCCAGGCCAGGTCCGATGACGCCTGCCGTGCTCGATCGATCATGCCGCCGGTCAGGCGCGTTGCGTTGTTCACCAGCGGGAGCAGCGGCCCGCCCGCCCGCGCGATGAGCGCCGGCAGGCCGAACTTCACCTGCTCGAGCCGGCCGCCGGACGTGGCCATGAGCACAACCGCGGCCACCCGTTCCTTGAAGTATTCGGGGAACAGCTCGGCGAACGCCATGATGGTCATGCCGCCCATCGAGTGTCCGACGAGGACCGCCGGTCCGTTCGGCACGGTCTCGTCGAGCACCGCGCGCAGCGATTCACCGAGCGCCGCCAGCTCGTACTCACCGTTCTCGAGCTTGCCCGACCGCCCGTGACCGGGCTGGTCGTAGAAGACCAACCGGTAGTCCCCCTGCCGGGTCAGCATCTTGCGCTGGAAGTGGAACGTGCCCATGTCGAGGCAGAAGCCGTGCACGAACACGATCGTCGGCTCGGGCACGGCCCGGGGCAGCCCGCCGACATCCACCGCCAGGTCCCCATCGAGCTCCACGCCGTCGGTCGGCTCAACGACCTCCACGTACAGATCGGTGCCGTCGCGGCCAACCACGGTGAGCGCCTCGTCGTACGGCAGCTCTCCGAAGTCTTCATCGGCGTACGGGTCGGGGGCGCCTCGCTTGGTCCGTCGCACGAACGCGCGCTCGGTGGCGACGCCGGCGGCAACCCCGGCCGCGGCCACGCCGACCAGCGCACCGATAAGCCCAGCGCGCCTGGCGCGCGACGAAGCCGGACTCACCTTGCTTCCCGGTTCGTTCGCCGCGCGCCGCCCACGGGTGACGCCCTTCCTCCGCGCCACGCAGCGGGCTGCGCCCGGCGCGTCGCCTCGATCCAGGCGCCGCCGGCGGCGCTGTGCTCACTCACGGCCGCAGCCCGTCGTAGACTCGCGGGACCCTGGCGCTGCCGAACCGCGTGACGATCTCGTAGTTGATCGTGCCGGTAGCCACGGCCCAGTCATCCGCGGTCGGCTCGCCGTGCGTACCCGGGCCGAACAGCGTCGCGACGTCACCGGCCACGACCGGGTCGTCGCCGCAGTCGAGCACGACCTGGTCCATGCACACGCGGCCGGCGATCGTGCGTACCCGCCCGCCGAGCTCGATCGGCCCGACGTTGGACGCCGCCCGCGGTACGCCGTCGCCGTACCCCAGCGGGACGACGGCGAGCATCGTCTCCCGCCGCGTCGTGTAGGTGTGCCCGTACGACACGCCCGCACCGGCCGGCACCCGCTTGGCCACGATCACCCGGGCGCGGGCAGTCATCGCCGGCCGCAGCCCGTAGGTCTCGCCCGCGATTGGCGATAACCCGTACACCGCGATGCCGGGCCGGACCAGGTCGAAGTGTGCGTCCGGCCGGGTGAGCAGGGCGGCCGAGTTGGCCATGTGCCGGTACCGCGGTGTGATGCCGAACCTGGCGGCGACCTCGAGGGCCTTGGCGTACGCGGCCAGCTGCCGGTCGATCGACGGGTGACCGGGCTCGTCCGCGCACGCGAAGTGGCTCCACACGGCGACCACGTCGATGGCGCCATCGGCCTCGGCCTTCGCGGCCGCCTCAACGAGGGCGGGCCAGTCGGCCACGGTCGCACCGCCTCGGGACAGCCCGGTGTCGACCTTGAGATGCACCCGGGCGGCCCGGCCGGCGAGCCGTGCCGCGGCGACCAGCTCGTCGAGCTGCCGGAGGCTGGCGGCGCTGAGATCCACGTCGGCGGCCACCCCGTTGTGGAGGGGCAGTCCGGGCGCGAGCAGCCACGCGAAGATCGGCGCAACGACGCCGGCGTGACGCAGTTCCAGCGCCTCGTCCAGGGTGCCAGCGCCGAGCCAGCTGGCGCCGGCGTCGAGGGCGGCCCGCGCCGCCGGCACCATGCCGTGCCCGTAACCGTCGGCCTTCACGACGGCCATGACCTCGGCGGACGTGCCGGCACGCAGGCGCGCGACGTTGCCCCGTATCACGTCCAGGTCGACCCTGACCTCGGCCTGCCACATGGCCCCAGCGTACTGATCGACGTTTCGACGAGCCTGCCGCGCAGGTCACACCTCTCGCATGGGCGTCCGGGCCATGCTGCCCGAACGGACGGTGTAGGCTCGACCGGAGTTTTGCGCAGGTGGTCCGCTTTTCGTGCTTGCGAGATACGTGCCCACGTAGGCCGTCTCGATCAGGACGAACAACGCCGCTGCTACAGAACCGGCACATGTTTCGTCACCGATAGAGAGAAGGCACAGCATGGCTCAGGGCACCGTCAAGTGGTTCAA
>DASXRQ010000112.1:0-6823 GCA_036506495.1 Micromonosporaceae bacterium
CCTATCCCTGGTCTGGGCCGTCCTCGACCGCGCCGGCCGCAGCTGGCGCGGACTGACCATGACCCCGACCGGGCTGCGCCTGCTGCAAGACCTCCGCCGCCAACTCCTCCACCCACCCACCCAGCTACCGGCCCGCACACCCATCGGCAACCACGACACCGTCAACACCGCCGCGTAACCTGACCCCCGAAGCGAACCCACGCCCGCCATTTACACCGAACCCGGGACGCGACCAACCGGCCCGCGACACCCCTACTGTGACGAAGTTGGGCTGCCGGAGCCGGGCGGTCACGTGAGCTCGGGGAACCAGAGGGCGATCTCGCGCTTCGCGCTCTCCGCCGAGTCGGACGCGTGGACCAGGTTCTCGCGGTTGGATAGCGACAGGTCACCGCGGATGGTGCCGGCGGCGGCCCTGCGACCATCGGTGACGCCGACGAGGCCCCGGACGACCTCGATCGCCTCGTCGCCGGAGACGATCATGGCGATCAGCGGACCGCCGGTCATGAAGGTCTTCAGCGGCGGATAGAACGTCTTCTCCACATGCTCGGCGTAGTGCCGGTCCGCGAGGTCGGCGTCCATTGTGCGCAGAACCATGGCGTCGATCAGGAGACCCTTCCGCTCGAACCGGCTGATGATCTCGCCCGACAATCCGCGGCGTAACGCGTCCGGTTTGATCAATACAAGCGTCCGCTCGGACACGGGTTGCCTCCCGAGGATGGTTGTTCGTCACGCGCAGTCAGCCTACCGACCGGGCGGCGCGCCGTAACGGCTCGGGCCTTCCCACGGCCGCGTGGCCCGCCTAACCTGTCGGTAACCGTGGGAGGTCAACAGTGGCGAACGGCCGCCGCAGTCCGGTGGCAACCGTGCGCAGGGTGGTCGCGACGGTCCTGGGTACCGTCGCGGTCTTCATCACCTTCTTCGGCGCCGGCTCCGGGAGCTGGTCCGTCGCCGCACTGGGTGTCGCGGTGCTCGTTCTCGCGGTGAGCCTGGTCGTGGTTTCCGCCGTCCGCGGCGGCGCCCGGGCGTGGATCGCGGGCACCGCGCACGTCGTCAGCGCATCCGAGCCACCGGCCTCGTCGACGTACGGCCGGTGCGAACTACAAGTGGTCATCAACGCCCCCGGGCTACCGGCGGCGGCCGTGAAGATAATCGACCCGCGCGTACCGGTCGCGAAATGGCCCGACGCGGGCACGACCCTGCCGATCACCGTGTCGGTCGACGACGTCCGGCGGGTGCGGATCCAGTGGGACGGCGTGCTGACCCACGCCGAGGCCGCGATGCGCGAGGAGTTCGGCGAGCCGGCCGTCGTGGTCGAGGACCTCGACTTTCAAGAAGAGCTGCGGATGCCTGCGCCACGACCGCCCGCTCCACGGCGACCCGCCACAGTGGACATCGACGAACGCGTCATCCACACCGAGCCGGTCGCCGTGCCCATCGTCGAGGCCGTCCCGGTGTCCCCCGGTGCGCCGTCGGCCGACACCGGGGCCGGACCCGCGGCCCCGTGGGCCGCGCCCAAGCCGCGCAGGCCCAGCCCACGCCCCCGCCGGCGACGTCCCTCGGCCGAGGGGGGCGGCTCAGCCGAGGATGGTGCGCCGGACGTACAGCACGTACGCCCAGACCAGGCTGAAGACAACGCCGATCGCCGCCAGCGACCAGTGCAGGAACCCGGCGAGCAGTAGCAGCCCCTGCAGGACGGTCGCGGCGTACCACGCCCAGCGGTGCCGGATCAGGCCGGCGAGCACGACCGCGCTCACAGCGAGCGCGACGATGGCGGCGATCGCCGCTCCCGTCAGGTCGCCGCCGAGCACCCGGATCGGTTGTATGCCGAGCAGCAGGACGACCGCCTCGATGACGAGCGCGCCGGCGCCCAGGCCGCGCATCGCCGCGCCGGGGTTGCGCAGGCCCGAACGCGGCCTGTCCGGCCGCTGGTCGTCAGGGGCGTTCATCGTTTGAGCAGCCGGCGGGCGTCGGCGACCGTGACGATGGAGCCGGTGATGAGCACGCCGACGCCGCTCAGCTCGCCCACGACGTCCTCCTCGGCGAGATTCACCGCCGCCTCGATCGCGTCGGGCATGTCCGTCGCGAGGCGTACCCGCTCTTCGCCGAAGACCTCCACCGCCAGAGCCGCGAGCTTGTCCGCGGACATCGAGCGCGGCGAGGTGTTGCGGGTGACCACGACCGCGTCGACCACCGGTTCGAGCAGCTCGAGCAGCCCGTGGGCATCCTTGTCGTCCAGCACGGCGAGCACCGCGATGAGGCGGCTGAACGCGAACTCCTCCTGCAGCGCGGCCACCGTCGCGGTCATGCCGTGCGGGTTGTGCGCACCGTCGAGGAGGATCGTCGGTGCCGTGCGCACCCGCTCCAGCCGACCGGGGGAGCTCGTCATGGCGAACCCCTCGCGCACGACCTCCGCGTCGAGCTGGCGGCTCGCGCCGGCGCCGAGGAACGCCTCGACGGCGGCGAGCGCGACCACCGCGTTCTGCGCCTGATGGGCGCCGTGCAGCGGCAGAAAGATCTCCTCGTACACCCCGCCGAGGCCCTGCAGAGTGAGCACCTGACCGCCGATGGCCAGGGAGCGGCGCAGCACGCCGAACTCGCTGCCTTCGCGGGCGATGGGCGCGCCGACCTCCGCGCACCGCTCCAGGATCGGGCGCGCGGCGTCCTCGTCCTGGGCCGCCGAGACGACTGTCGCTCCCGGGTGGATGATGCCCGACTTGGCGTACGCGATGTCGGCGATCGTGTCGCCGAGCCATTCGGTGTGGTCCAGCCCGATCGGGGTGATCACGCAGATCGGCGCGTGCAGGACGTTCGTGGAGTCCTCCGCCCCGCCGAGCCCGACCTCGACGATCGCCACATCAACCGGGGCGTCCGCGAACGCCGCGAACGCCAGCGTCGTGGTCATGTCGAAGTACGTCAGGGGTTCATCCGACCGCCGGTCCACGAGCGCGGCGACGGGCTCCACCTCTCGATACGTGGCGACGAACCGTTCCTCGTCGATCGGCTCCCCATCGAGGCTGATCCGCTCTCGCACGGTATCCAGGTGCGGGCTCGTATACCGTCCGGTGTGCAGCCCGTGGGCGCGCAGCAGCGAATCCACGATCCGCGCCGTGGACGTCTTGCCGTTCGTCCCGGTCAGGTGGATCGAGGGGTACGCCCGCTGCGGGCTACCCAGCAGATCCAGCAGTTCACCGATGCGGGCGAGGTCGAAGACGTACCGGGTGAAGCCGCGCGCGAGCAGCGCAGCCTCGATCTCGTCGAAATCCCCGGAGCGGCCGGGCGCGGGAACGGTGCTCATGCCGCCGGCAGTGCCTCCAGGGCGGCGGCGATCCGGGCGAGGTCGGCCTCGGCCGCCGCGAGTCGGGCGGAGATCTTCCCTACCACGTCTGCTGGCGCTCTGTCCACGAAGGACGGATTACCGAGCTTGGCGCGGCACTGCGCTGCCTCCTTCTCGGCGGCGGCCCGGTCCTTCTCCAGGCGCGCCCGTTCGGCCGCGACGTCGATCGAGCCTCGCGTGTCGACGGCGACGTGGACACCGCCGGTGACCGCCAGCTGCGCGGTATCGGCGAAGTCCGGGCCGGGCGCGTCAAGGCGGACCAGTGACCGGATCAGGGGCTCGTGCGCGGCGATGCCCACCTCGGCCAGGCCGTTCAGTCTGGCGGCGACCCACTGGCCGGGCCTGAGGCCCTGCTCGGAGCGGAACCGGCGCACCTCCGTGACCACGGCCTGCAGCGCGGCAACTTCCTCCTCGGCGGGATCGTCGATATACGCCTTGTCGACCTGCGGCCACGCCGCGGTGACAAGGGTCTCGCCGCCGGTCAGCGCCGTCCACAACTCCTCGGTCACGAACGGAACCACCGGATGGAGCAGGCGCAGCAACTGGTCGAGCATGTGCCCGAGCACCCGCCGGGTGCGCTCCGCGTCCGCGCCGCCCGTCGCGAGCACGGGCTTGCTGAGCTCGAGGTACCAGTCACAGACGTCGTCCCACGCGAAGTGGTAGAGCGTTTCGCAGACCTTCGCCAGCTCGTACGCCTCGAATTCCTCGTCCACCTCGGCCGTCACGTGCTGCAGCCGGGACAGGATCCACCGGTCCACCGTGGACAGTTCCTCCGTCGGTGGCAGGTCGCCGCCGGCCGCCGCACCGTTGATCAGAGCGAACCGGGTGGCGTTCCAGAGTTTGTTGCAGAAGTTCCGCGAGCCCTGGGACCACTCCTCGCTCACGGGGACGTCCGCGCCGGGGTTGGCTCCCCGGGCCAGCGTGAATCGGGTGGCATCCGCCCCGAACCGGTCGATCCAGTCCAGCGGATCCACGACGTTGCCGAACGATTTCGACATCTTCTTGCCGTACTGGTCGCGGACCATGCCGTGCAGCGCGACGACGTCGAAGGGTTGGCGCCCGCCCATGGCGTACAGGCCGAACATCATCATCCGGGCGACCCAGAAGAACAGGATGTCGTACCCCGTGACGAGCACGCTGGTCGGGTAGAACTTGGCCAGGTCCGGGGTCTGTTCCGGCCAGCCGAGCGTCGAGAACGGCCACAGGGCGCTCGAGAACCAGGTGTCCAGCACGTCTTCGTCCTGCCGCCAGCCCTCGCCCGACGGCGGCTGCTCGTCCGGCCCGAGGCAGACGACCTCGTCGCTCGGGCCGTACCAGACCGGGATCCGATGCCCCCACCACAGCTGGCGCGAGATGCACCAGTCGTGCATGTTGTCCACCCAGCCGAAGTACCGCTTCGAGAGTTCGACTGGCTCGATCCGCATGCGGCCGTCGCGCACCGCGTCCCCGGCGGCCTTGGCCAGCGGGCCGGTGTTGACGAACCACTGCAGCGACAGCCTCGGCTCGACGGTGGTCTTGCACCGGGAGCAGTGCCCGACCGCATGCACGTACGGGCGTCGCTCCGCGACGATGCGGCCCTGCTCGCGCAGGGCAGCCACGATCGCGGGGCGAGCCTCGAACCTGTCCAGGCCCTGGAACGGGCCGTGCGCGGTGATGACGCCGCGCTCGTCCAGCACGGTCAGGCCCGGCAGGTGGTGCCGCTGGCCGATCTCGAAGTCGTTCGGATCGTGCGCCGGGGTCACCTTCACCGCGCCGGAGCCGAACTCGGGGTCGACGTGCGGATCGGCGACGATCGGAATGCGCCGGCCGGTCAGCGGCAGCTCGACCTCGGCGCCGACGAGGTGCCGGTACCGGTCGTCGTCCGGGTGTACGGCGACCGCGGTGTCGCCGAGCATGGTCTCAGCCCGCGTGGTCGCCACGACGATAGCCGTGTCGCCGTCGCCGTACCGCATCGACACGAGCTCGCCGTCGACCTCAGCGTGCTCGACCTCGATGTCGGAGAGCGCGGTGAGGCAGCGTGGGCACCAGTTGATGATCCGCTCGGCGCGGTAGACGAGGCCGTCGTCGTACAGCCGCTTGAAGATCGTCTGTACGGCGCGGGACAGCCCGTCGTCCATGGTGAAGCGCTCGCGGCTCCAGTCGACCGAGTCGCCGAGCCGACGCATCTGGCCCAGGATCGCTCCGCCGGACTCCGCCTTCCATTGCCACACCCGCTCAACGAACTTCTCCCGGCCGAGGTCATGTCGGGACATGCCCTGCGCGGCGAGCTGCCGCTCGACGACGTTCTGGGTGGCGATGCCGGCATGGTCCATCCCGGGCAGCCACAGGGTCTCGTACCCCTGCATGCGGCGACGCCGGACGAGGGTGTCCTGGATCGTGTGGTCCAGCGCGTGCCCGATATGCAGCGAACCGGTCACGTTCGGCGGGGGGATGACGATCGAGAACGGCGGCCGGTCACTCGCGGCATCGGCCCGGAAGTACCCAGCCGATACCCACCGCTCGTACCTGCGCTGCTCCACGTCGCGCGGCTGGTACTGAGCGGGCAAGATCTCCGGTGTCTCGGTCACCCTGCGAGTCTACGGATTCGCGCCGACAAACCGGCACGCACATGCCTGTTACGCTCCTAGCCGGCAGGCGGGAAGGACGCACGATGGGCGACGAGCCGGTACGCGAGCAGGTGCCCGCGCCGATCGGTGTCGCAGACGATGTGCCGGCGCTCGAGCCCGCCCCGAGATCGCGAGTCCGGATGGTCGTGCTGGCCGCGTTGCTGGTGGTCGGCCTCGTCGGAGCGGCGATTCTCGGCACTGCCGGCTGGCGGGTCGTTCGGGAGAAGGACGCGAGGCTCAGCACGCCCGAGGAGGTCGCCGGAATGCGGCGCGATCGGACGACGCAGGCGCAGGAGACCGCCGAGTACCTGCGCGCCGCGCTCGCCGCGGGCGTGAACCTCGACAGCTCGGTCGGGGCGGTGTACGAGGACCCCGCGGCGCGGGACCGCAGCGTGCTGTTCTTCGGTGGGACGGGGTTGCTGCTCTCACCGGGCCGGAAGCTCGACACGGTGTTCAGGCTGCTCGCAGACGAGAACGGCGGCGTCGCCGGCATCCGCGAGGTGCCGGCCGGGCGGCTCGGCGGCGTCATGCGGTGCGGTCGGACCGCGACTCCGGACGACGGTGGCGATATGGCCGTGTGCGGCTGGGCGGACCACGGCAGTGTCGCCGCCGCGCTATTCGAAAACCGCTCGACCGACGATTCGGCGCGGCTACTGCGGTCGATCCGGGCAGCGGTCCAGACGCGCTCGTGAGCGCACCGACCGCTCCCGGAAACGCGTCGAGGGCGGCCCCTTTCGGGGCCGCCCTCGGCGGGTGTTTGTCCGGCGGCGTCCTACTCTCCCACACCCTGGCGGGTGCAGTACCATCGGCGCTGGAGGGCTTAGCTTCCGGGTTCGGAATGTTGCCGGGCGTTTCCCCTCCGCCATGGCCGCCGTAACGTTGT
>DASXRQ010000113.1:0-38887 GCA_036506495.1 Micromonosporaceae bacterium
GACGTTCATCAGCGAGCGGGCGCCCACGACGAAGCCGAGGTCACGGACCGACCCGGTCAGGTCGAGCACCGCGAACGCGAGCGCGATCGGCGCGATGGAGTTGCCGAGCATCGTGATGAACCGGCCGGCCGCGAGGTAGCGAAAGGGTGTGTAGCGCAGCGGCGCGAGCGCGTCCGCGCGGGCGCTCACCGCCCGGCCGCCCTGTCCACCACGGGGGGAGCATAGCGGAGCCGCTCCCCCCGTCGATCTTGCAGTTGTGCTGCGCCATAAAGGCCGCGAATAGGATCGGACCGTCCACCACAACTGCAAGATCGCGGAAACCGAGCCCGGACCTAGCTTCGTTCGAGGATGGCGACCACGCCCTGCCCGCCGGCCGCGCAGATCGAGATGAGCCCGCGGCCGGGCCGGCCGAGCGACGCGAGCAGCTTGGCGAGCGTGGCGACGATCCGGCCGCCCGTCGCCGCGAACGGGTGGCCAGCCGCGAGCGACGAACCGTTCACGTTCAGCTTCGATCGGTCGATCGATCCGAGGGGACCGTCCAGGCCCAGCCGCTCCTTGCAGAATTCGGGCGACTCCCACGCGGCCAGCGTGGCCAGCACCTGCGATGCGAACGCCTCGTGCAGTTCGTAGAAGTCGAAGTCCTGCAGGGTCAGCCCGTTGCGGGCGAGCAGTCGCGGCACGGCGTACGCGGGCGCCATGAGCAGCCCCTCCCCGCCGTGCACGAAGTCCACGGCGGCGGTCTCGGCGTCCACAAGGTAGGCCAGCACCGGCAGCCGGTGCTCCGCGGCCCAGTCCTCCGAACCCAGCAGCACGACGGCCGCGCCGTCGCTGAGCGGCGACGAATTGCCGGCCGTCATCGTGGCGTCCTCGCCCCGGTCGAACACCGGCTTGAGCGCCGCGAGCTTCTCCAGTGAGGTGTCCGGGCGCAGGTTCTGATCCCGGGTCAGCCCGAGGTACGGCGTGAGGAGGTCGTCGAAGAACCCGCGGTCGTACGCCGCCGCGAGGTTGCCGTGTGAGTCGAGAGCGAGGGCGTCCTGGTCCTCGCGGCCGATGCCCCACTCCTTCGCGGTGATCGCGGCGTGCTCACCCATCGACAGACCCGTGCGCGGTTCCGCGTTGCGCGGGACCTCGGGCCGGAATGGCTGGGTCGGGCGCAGCCTGGTTGCCGCGCGCAGCCGACCGCCGAGTGACCGGGCCGCGTTGATCTGCAACAGCGTCCGCCGCATGTCCTCATTGACCTGCAGCGGTGCATCACTCGTCGTATCGACCCCGCCGGCGATGCCGGCCTCGACCTGGCCGAGCGCAATCTTGTTAGCAACGAGGATGGCGGCCTCTAGCCCGGTGCCGCACGCCTGCTGCACGTCGTACGCCGGCGTGTGCGGGTCGAGCCGGGACCCGAGCACGCACTCGCGGGTGAGGTTGTAGTCACGCGAGTGCTTGAGCACCGCGCCGGCCACGACCTCGCCCATCCGCTGCCCGGCCAGACCGAACCGCGCGACGAGCCCATCGATCGTGGCGGTGAGCATGTCCTGGTTGGACGCGGTCGCGTATGGGCCGTTGGAGCGGGCGAACGGGATCCGGTTGCCGCCGATGATCGCGGCACGGCGCCTGGTCTGCGCGGCTTTCGGCACGTCCCTCAACTCCCCTTGCCACTAAGCTACTCACCGGTAGGCTACGCCTATGACCGATCGGTACGCGAGCTTCGCGCGCTCCCGGCCCGGCCGGGCCCTCGTCAAGCGCCTCGGCCTGCCAAACCCGCCGCGCCTCTTCCGCTACCGACCCGGGGATCCGCTCGTGCCCGGCCCCGTCCTCGTGGACGGCGCGGCCGGCGGCCGGCTCGTGGAGGCGGTCGGCAAGCTGCTCGACGGCGCCGGCGTCGAACGCCGCGACCCGGCAGCCGAGGGCGGCCCGCTCGGCGGCGATCGGAACCCTCCCCCGGACGCCGCCCTGATCTTCGACGCAACCGGCATCGCCGACTCCAGCCACCTGCGCGCGCTGTACGACTTCTTCCACCCGCACGCCCGCGCGCTGTACCCGTCCGGCCGGGTGATCGTCCTCGGGACCCCGCCCGAGGCGTGCGACGACCCGCGTGAGGCCACCGCCCAGCGCGCGCTCGAGGGATTCACCCGCAGCGTCGGCAAGGAGTTCGGCCGCGGCGCGACGTCTCAGCTCCTCTACGTGGCGCCCGGCGCGGAGGCGGCGATCGAGTCCACGCTTCGGTTCCTGTTGTCGGCCAGGTCGGCGTACGTCTCCGGCCAGGTCATCCGGATCGGGCCGGCCGCGGTGACCGCGCCCGCGGACTGGGACCGTCCGCTCGACGGGAGGGTCGCGCTCGTCACCGGCGCGGCGCGCGGCATCGGCGAGGCCATCGCCCGGGTGCTCGCCCGCGACGGTGCGCACGTGGTCTGCCTCGATGTGCCGGCCGCCGGCGACGCGCTCGCCCTCGTCGCGAACGATGTCGGCGGCTCGGCGCTGCAGCTCGACCTGACGGGCGCCGACGCGCCGGCGCGGCTCGCCGACCACCTCGGCGCGCGGCACGCCCGCCTGGACGTGGTCGTGCACAACGCGGGCATCACCCGCGACAGGACGCTCGCGAAGATGGACGCCGCCCCGTGGGACTCCGTGCTCGACGTCAACCTGTCCAGCGTCGAGCGGGTCACCGACCGCCTGCTGTCGGACGGCATTGTCGGCGCCGGTGGCCGCGTCGTCGGGGTGTCGTCGATCGCCGGGATCGCCGGCAACCGCGGTCAGACCAACTACGCGACCTCGAAGGCCGGAGTCATCGGCCTGGTGCAGTCGATGGCCCCGGTGCTGGCGCCGCGCGGCATCACCGTCAACGCGGTCGCGCCCGGGCACATCGAGACCGCGATGACCGCGCGGATGCCCGCCGGGCTCCGGGAGGCCAGCCGGCGGATGAACAGCATGGCGCAGGGTGGCCTGCCGGTCGACGTCGCGGAGACCATCGCCTGGTTCGCCTCCCCGGCCTCCGGCGGAGTCACCGGCAACGTCGTCCGTGTCTGCGGCCAGAGCCTGATCGGGGCGTGAATGTTCACTGTGGAGCTTGACGGCTCACCTAGCCTCGCCCAGCTCTACCGGCGCGCGGCCCGGGACGCCGTACCCGGCCTCGGCGGCGGCCGGCCAAGCACGGTGCCCGACACCGAACTCGTCCTGCGCGGCGTCGCGGTGGATCGGGCGCGGCTCGCGGCGTACAACCGCGTCTGTGGTTTTCGGCTCTCCGACACGCTGCCCGCGACGTACCCGCACGTCCTCGCCTTCCCCGTGGCGATGCGACTCATGACGGCACCGGACTTCCCGTTCCCCGTCGTGGGGCTCGTGCACGTCGCGAACCGCATCGAGCTGGTCCGACCGATCGGCGCAGCCGAGCCGCTGGACCTCGCGATGCACGCGGCCGGCGTGCGACCGCACGAGCGGGGGCGGCAGGTCGACCTCGTTGCCACCGCCTCGGTCGACGGCGAGGTGGTCTGGCGTTCGGCCTCGACGTACCTGCGCCGCTCGAAGGCGCCCGGGGGCGGCGAGCGGCGCGGCGACCGTGAGCAGCCCGCGCCGCCGGCCGCATCGGCCGTGTGGCGGGTCGAGCGCCGGATCGGCAGGGAGTACGCCGACGTGTCCGGCGACCACAACCCGATCCACACGTCGCGGCTGGCCGCCCGCCTGTTCGGCTTCCCGCGGACGATCGCGCACGGCATGTGGAGCAAGGCCCGCTGCCTGGCGGCGTTCGAGGGCCGGCTGCCCGAGGCGTACACAGTGGACGTCCAGTTCAAGGCGCCCATCCTGCTGCCCGCGCAGGTCGGCTTCTCGGCGTCCCCGGGCGAGGTGGGCGGCCATCAGTTCGCGCTCCACGACGCGCAGTCCGACAAACCACACCTGTCGGGCACCGTCACCTGACTAAGATCCCCGCGCTCTTGCAGGGTTTGGCCTATCCGGGGCACGCCGATGCCCCAACCTGGGCAAGGTTGTGAAGGGATCTTGGAGGTCAGGGGGACGGGCGCCAGACCTCGCCGCGCAGGAGCTGGCCGGCGCCGAGCCAGGCGAGGTTCATCATCTGGTTCGCCGTCTTGTCCGGGTCGGCGTCGGGGTGCTCGGCCAGCCAGTCCGCGAGCGACTCGGTGGCGCCCACCAGGGCGTACGCCACCGCCTCGAGCTCGGTGTCGCGGACCTCGCGGCCCTCCGCGTGCAGCGCCCGGCCGAGCATGCCGGCGACGACCACGACGATGCGCGCCCGCATCGCGGCGGTCTCACCGGCGAACGGCTCCTGCCCGCGCGCCTGGCGGTACAGCATCAACCACCCGTCCCGGTGCGCGCCCACGAAACCGAAGAACGCCCGCAGCCCGCGCCACAGCTGCTCGTCCGGCGGTAGCTCCGGCTCGACCACCCGCGCGACCGCCTCCATGAGCCGGTCGACCTCGCGGCGCAGGCAGGCGAGGAACAGTTCCTCCTTGGTCCCCAGGTACGCGTACACCATGGGCTTCGAGATGCCGGCGTCCTCGGCGATCTCATCCACCGAGGCCGCGTGGAAACCGCGCCGGGAGAACACCTTCAGCGCGGAGTCGAGCATCTGCCGCTCGCGCACCGCGCGGGGCAGCCGTCGAAACGTCGGCGGGGTCGACATCCTTGCGAGCATACCTACTCGCGCGTAGGGTTACGCACGAGTAGGTTGCCGAGCCGGAAGGCGTGCCCATGACCGAGCCCAACCTGTCCGACTTCTCGTCGGTCGACCCGAAGCAGTTCGCCCAGCTCGTCAAGTCGACGCCGGACCAGACGCTCACGAGCGTGATGCAGAGCGAACAGCGCGGCAAGATTCTCGAGGCGGTGTTCGACCGGATGCCAACCCTGTTCCGGTCCGACCGGGCGGGCGCGACGAACGCGGTCATCCACTGGAACATCACCGACCGACCGGACGGCGGTGTCGACACCTACCAGCTGGTCATCGAGGATGGCACCTGCGTGCTCTCGCCGTCGCCCGATCGGGATCCGAAGCTGTCGTTGACGCTGGGCCCGGTCGACTTTCTCAAGGTCGTCTCTGGCAGCGGCAACCCCGTGATGATGTTCATGACCGGCAAGCTGAAGGCCAAGGGTGACCTCGGCCTGGCCGCGAACATCGCGAACCTCTTCGACATCCCCAAGGCCTGACATGCCCGAGTTCTCGCTCGACCTCACCGAGGAACAGCGGGACCTCCGCGACTGGGTGCATGGCTTCGCGGCCGAGGTGGTGCGGCCGGCCGCCGCCGACTGGGACGCCCGCGAGGAGACGCCCTGGCCGGTCATTCAGGAGGCGGCGAAGGTCGGGCTGTACGGCTTCGAGTTCCTCGCCACCGCCTGGGCCGACCCGTCCGGACTCTCGCTCTGCCTCGCGAGCGAGGAGCTGTTCTGGGGCGACGCGGGGATCGGACTGTCCATCATGGGCACCGGGCTCGCGGTCGCCGCCATCTACGGCGCGGGCACGCCGGACCAGCTGGTCGAGTGGGTGCCGCCGTGCTTCGGCACCGTCGACGAGCCGGCCGTCGCGGCGTTCTGCAGCACCGAGCCGGAAGCCGGCTCCGACGTCGGCGCGATGCGCACCCGCGCGGTGTACGACCTAGCCGCCGACGAGTGGGTGCTGACCGGGCAGAAGGCGTACGCCACGAACGGCGGCATCGCCGCGGTCCACGTCGTGACCGCGAGCGTGGACCCGTCGCTCGGCACCCGCGGCCAGGCGGCGTTCGTCGTGCCGCCGGGCACCACCGGGCTGGTCGCGACGAAGAAGCTCCGCAAGCTCGGGCTGCGCGCCTCGCACACCGCGGATGTCTTCCTCGACGAGGTGCGCGTGGCCGGACGCTGCCTGCTCGGCGGTCGGGAGGCGCTGCTGGACAGGCTCGAGCGCGCACGGTCCGGGCAGCCGGCCGCGTCCCAGGCCGCGATGCGCACGTTCGAGCTGTCCCGGCCGACCGTCGGCGCCCAGGCGATCGGGATCGCGCGCGCGGCGTACGAGTACGCCCTCGAGTACGCCAAGACCCGCGTCCAGTTCGGCCGCCCGATCATCGAGAACCAGGCGATCGCGTTCGCCCTCGCGGACATGAAGACGGAGATCGACGCCGCCCGGCTGCTCGTCTGGCGAGCCGCCTGGATGGGCAAGAACAACCGGCCGTTCACCGCCGGTGAGGGTTCGATGTCCAAGCTCAAGGCCGGCGAGGTCGCCGTCGCGGTGACCGAGAAGGCCGTGCAGATCCTCGGCGGTGCGGGCTTCCTGCGGGAGCACCCGGTCGAGCGCTGGTACCGGGACGCGAAGATCTACACGATCTTCGAGGGCACGTCGGAGATCCAGCGCCTCGTGGTGGCGCGCGCGATCTCGGGCGTACCGATCCGTTGATCCGCGACCTGCCGTTCGTCGTCGCAACGCTGGCGCGTCGCGGCCTGCTCACCCCCGGCCCTCCGCACCGGATGGTCGCCCAGCTGTACGCGCTGGCCCGATGGGGCTTCGGCCTCTCGGGCGAGCTGCGCTCGGCGGCCGCCCGCGGCTCGGACCGCGTCGCGCTGATCGACGACGACCGCGTCGTCACCTACGGCGAGCTGGTTAGCCGGTCCGAGCGGCTCGCCGGCTCGCTGCGGGATGCCGTGAGGCTGCGCGAGGGAAACCGCATCGGCCTGCTGTGCCGCAACCACGCCGCGATGGTCGAGGCGATGGTCGCCGCGAACCTGCTCGGCGCCGACGCCGTGCTCGTCAACACCGGCCTGTCCGCCACCCAGCTGGCCGCCGTCGCCAAGGAGCAGACGCTGCGGGCGCTGGTCCACGACGACGAGTTCGCGTCCATCGTCGCCGCACTACCGCCCGGCGTGGCTCGGATCGACGAGGCCCGGCTCGACCCGCTGACGACGCGCGGGCCCGGCGGGGCGCTGCCCCGACCCGGCCGCGACGGGCACACGATCGTGCTTACCTCCGGCACCACGGGCACGCCGAAGGGCGCCCGCCGGCCCACGCCGGGCGGTTTCGGCCCGCTGTGCTCGATCCTCGACCGGATCCCGATGCGCGCGGGCGACCGCATGCTGATCGCCGCGCCACTGTTCCACACCTGGGGGTACGCCGCGTTGCAGATCGCGATCGCGCTGCGCGGCACGGCGGTGCTGCGACGCCGGTTCGACCCGTCCGACACGGTGACGACGATGGTCGAGCACCGGTGCGCCGCGCTGTTCGCCGTGCCGGTGATGATCCAGCGCCTGCTGGACGCGGGGGCGCCGCCCGCATCGCGCGACCTGAGAGTCGTGGCGGTCAGCGGGTCGGCGCTGCCGGGCGGCCTGGCCACCCGGTTCATGGACGCCTACGGAGACGTGCTTTACAACCTGTACGGCTCGACCGAGGCGTCGTGGGCATCGATAGCCACGCCGGCCGAGCTGCGCCGAGTGCCCGGAACAGCGGGCCGGCCACCGCACGGCACCCGGGTCGCGATCCTCGACGACGCCGGGCGGTCCGTGCCGAACGGCGCGGTCGGGCACATCTTCGTCGGCAACGACATGCTCTTCGAGGGGTACACCGGCGGTCCCATCCGGGACCGGCGCGCCGGGCTGCTGGACACCGGTGATGTCGGCCACGTCGACGCGGCCGGTCTGGTCTATGTGGACGGTCGCGAGGACGACATGATCGTGTCCGGCGGTGAGAACGTGTTCCCGGGCGAGGTCGAGGACCTGCTCGCCGGGCTCCCCCAGGTGCGCGACGTCGCGGTCATCGGGGTACCGGATGAGGAGTTCGGGCAGCGGCTCGCGGCGTACCTCGTGCTGCGAGACGGCGAGCGTCTCGACGCGGATGCGGTCCGCCAGCAGGTCCGACGGAACCTCGCCCGGTTCTCCGTGCCGCGCGATGTGTTCTTCGTCGCCGAGCTGCCCCGCAACGCGACGGGGAAGGTCGTTCCGCGCGACCTTCCCCGTGGCTGACGCCGGCGTCAGAGCCGCAGTGCGTCGCCGATCTCGACCAGCTCGTCGGTGGTCAGCGGCAGCGTCTTGCGGGTGACGGTCATCTCGGGCTGCGTCTTGCACTCTCCTCCCGAGCCGCAGGCGATCACACCGGTCGCATCGCCGCTCGAGTCGGGCGCGAAGTTGTTCAGGCTGAGTTGCACGATCGACCCGTCCGGCCGGTGCAGCTCGATCTGGTAGGTGTGGAAGCCGCCGTCATCGGTCCATATGACCAGTTGCTTCGTGCCGTCCGGCGCGACCTCGCAGCGGGTGCCGTCGGCCATCATCGGGCATGTCGGAGGCCGCTCGCAGGTCGGCGGCTCCGCACACGGCGGCCGCGTCGCCAGCAGGGACGCGTACAGGTGCGACACGCCCTCGGCGTCGGCGATGTCGACGCCCGCCTTGTAGGCGCTGTCCCGGGAGCCGGTGAACCACGGCACGGGCCCGCCGGCGGGCGCGTTCGGGTCGGTGAGCTTCGCTCGGGGTACGGCGGCGGCCAACTGCTCGCCGAGCGCTTGGCTGAGCTTGGCCGCCGTGGAGTCCTGTGGCGCGACCGCGGGCGTGGTCGGGGCGGCGATCGCCGGCGGCCGGGCCTTGGGGAACAGCGTCAGCCCCGGCGTCCGCGCGATCGCCGCGACCTGGGCGAGGGTGACGGTCGCGCTCGCCTGCGCCCTCGAGCTCGGGTACGCGAGCAGCAGGAGGGTGGTGCCGTCGGGGTGGTACGCGACGACCTGCCGCTGCCGGATGTCCTGGGTCGCCGCGACGATGGTGCCGTCGGGATCGCGGGTGTAGTCGCACCGCACCAGGCATCCGGCGCCGGCCCGATCGGGGTGCTCGTGCGACGCGATCAGCTCGACCCGCAGCTCGTCCTCGCTCTTCGGTCCGGTGAGCGTGACGGTCGCCTCATAGCGGAGCCGCACCGGGACGTACGCGAACTCGACCGGACCGGGTTGCATCGTCGGCACGACCGTCTTGATGGCGGCCGACAACTCGGCGGCGAGCCGGGCCACGGCGTCCGCGCAATGCTCCGTCGGGCGCGGTGCGGCGTGTGACTGCTGCGGGCCGGGCGCTCCCGCGGTGGGACAGGGCCGGGCGCCGGCAACGTCCGCACCGGAGTACGACGCCGGCCCGCCGCCGAGGGCGATCGGCACGGCAATCGCCAGCGCCGCCACCGCGGCGAAGGTGCCGGCGGCGCCGGCCCAGCGGAGGGTACGCCGTCGGCGTACCTCCTTGGCAATGAGGGCGTCCAGGTCGACGTGGCTGGGCGGCGGCGCCTCCGCCGCGGCGCGCAGCTGTTCGTGCAGGTCGGTCATGTGCTCAGGCCTCCTCGGCGACGACCGATCGGTCGAGGAGGCGCGCGCGCAGCGCCTGAATCGCCCGGGCGGTCTGACTCTTCACGGTTCCGGTGGAGCAGCCGAGTTCCTCGGCGGTCTCCTCGACCGACAGGTCGCAGAAGTACCGCAGCACGAGGACCGCCCGCCGGCGTGGCGGCAACTCGGCGAGGAGAGCGAGGATCGTGAGCCGGTCGGCGACGGCCTCGGGGCCGGCGTCGGCAGCGGCCGCCCGGTCCGGCAGCAGGTCGGTGGCGTGCTCCCGCCGCCAGGGCCGGCGCCGTTCGTCGAGCCACGCCCGCAGCAGCGTCCGCCGGAGGTACGCGTCGGGATTGTCCATCTCGGACACCCGCCGCCAGTGACGGAACACTCTGGTCAGGGCGGTCGACGCCAGGTCGTCCGCGGTGTGCCAGTCGCCGCACAGCAGGTACGCCGTGCGCCGCAGCCCGTCGAGCCGCGACATCGCGTACTCGCGGTAGCCGTCGACGTCCGTCGGCACCCCGGCCACCTCCTCGGTCCCCGCTAGTCAAACGGAGTGCACCGCCCGGCCGGTTGCCTAGACCTAGGCGTGGCCTAGCCGAGGTCGAACAACGCCCTGATGCCGTCCTCGATCCGGGCGATCGTCGTGCCGACTACCGTGCCCACCGGGTCGCCCAGAACCTCGGCCGGCAAGGGGGCTGTCTCCAGTAACAAGATCACTCCGGTCACCGGGTCGGTCTCATGCGTGGTGACAGCGAAGACCGCCAACTCGGCTGGAACGTCGACGCGACGGACGATCGGGGCGCACCACGGGCGGCCGACGTCGCCCAGAGCGTCGGCGGACACCACAACGACCTTGCGAGCGTCGCGCAGCGTGCGAACCTCACCTCGACGGGCTGGGGTCACGCCGTCGTCTCACCGAGATGGGCCCACCGCTGTTGCCGATGCTCATGCGTGATCGCCCGCCAATCGCCCACTTCGATCGCGACCGTCGGGTTCGCGTCCAGCCATGCGTCGTATGCGAGCGCGGCCGCAGCGGCCACCTGTTCGCGAAGTCCGCGGGCCGCCATCGCCGACACGCTCGTGCCGCGTTCGCGCGCCAGCCGCTTTGCCGCGTCGGCCACCGCGTCCGGAACGGTGATGGTGAGCTTTGCCATGTGCAGGACTGTATCGTGCGCTGTATTAGCTGTACAGCGGCGTATGACCTGAATGGCGTGCCGGCAGGTGCGGTCCCACGGAGCCCGGGAGACGAACGCGGCCCTCGACCGCGGCCAACGCGATGTCGCTGCGGTAGTGGCCGCCTTCGAGGCGTACGCCTTCAATCAACCGGTACGCGGCCGTGCGGGCGGCCGCGAGGTCGGGACCCGTGGCCGTGCCGCAGAGGACCCGGCCACCCGCGGACAGCAACGCGAGGTCGCTGGCCCGGCGTGCGGTGCCCGAGTGGAGGATCCCCGGGTGGTTCGCGCCCGTGATCACATCGCCGGTCCGGGGACTCGTCGGGTATCCGTCCGAGGCGAGCACGACCGTCACCGCCGCGCCCGGGCGCCAGCGCAGCGGCGGGTGCTGGGCGAGCGTGCCCGTGGCTGCGGCGGACAGCAGGGTGGCCAGCGGCGTCTCGAGCAGGGCTAGCACGACCTGCGTCTCCGGGTCGCCGAACCGGGCGTTGAACTCGACGACCCGCGGTCCGGCGGCGGTGAGGGCGAGCCCGACGTAGAGCAGGCCCGCGAACGGTGTGCCCCGGCGGCGCATCTCGGCCAACGTCGGGGTGACCACGGCCGTCATCACGTCGTCGACGAGGCCGGGCGGCGCCCACGGCAGCGGCGCGTACGCCCCCATGCCGCCGGTGTTGGGCCCGGTGTCGCCGTCGCCGACCCGCTTGAAGTCCTGGGCCGGCAGCAGCGGCACCGCGGTCTCCCCATCGGTGACCGCGAACAGCGAGACCTCCGGTCCATCGAGGTACTCCTCGACGACGACCCGCCCGCAGTCGGCGGCGTGCGCCAGCGCGGCGGCCCGGTCCTCGGTGACGACCACGCCCTTCCCGGCGGCCAGCCCGTCGTTCTTGACCACATAGGGCGGCCCGAACTCGTCCAGCGCCGCCGCCGTCGCGCGCTCGTCCGTGCATATCCGCGCGCGGGCCGTCGGCACGCAGGCCGCGGCCATGACCTCCTTCGCGTACGCCTTGGAGCCCTCCAAGCAGGCCGCGGCTGCGGACGGGCCGAAGCACGCGATGCCCTTCGCGCGTACCGCGTCGGCGACCCCGGCTACCAGTGGCGCCTCGGGGCCGATCACGACGAGGTCGGCACCGGTCTCGACGGCGAGGGCCGCGACCTCGTCGGGGCTTTTCGGGTTGACCGGGCGAAGCTCGGCCAGCTCGGCGATGCCCGGATTGCCGGGCGCCGCGATCAGCCGGGCGAGGGCCGGGTCCGCGGCGAGGCCTAGCGCCAGCGCGTGCTCGCGCCCGCCGGATCCGATGAGAAGTACGCGCACGAGGCCCGATGGTACCGATGTGCGCTCGACCGGCCGGCCCAGCCACACCCCCCGGCGCAGCGCGGCCCGGAAGCCTCCGCGCAGAGGCCTCCGGGCCGCGTGTGCGGTCGGTTGCTACGGCACCATCCAGCCGAGCACGGGCGTGCCCTGCAGCGTGACGATGACGCACATGAACAGGAGGAGCACCAGGCTCCACCCCAGTACCTTGCGGAAGATGTCGCCCTCGCGGCCCGCCAATCCGACGGCCGCGGCCGCGATGGCGAGGTTCTGCGGACTGATCATCTTGCCCATCACACCGCCGGACGAGTTGGCGGCCGCGAGCAGCAGCGGATCGAGGTTGGCCCGCGCCGCCGTCTGCACCTGCAACGCGCCAAAGAGCGCGTTCGACGACGTGTCGGAGCCGGTCACCGCGACACCGATCCAGCCGAGAATCGACGACAGGAACACGAACACCGCTCCGGCCTCCGCGAACAGGGCGCCCAGGGTGTTGGTCTGGCCGGACTGGTTGAGGACGTACGCCAGCGCCAGCACGGCCATCACCGTGACGATCGCGTACCTCAGCTGGACGTAGGTGTCGGCGTACGCCTTGAGCGCCCGCGCCGGGCCGATGCGCAGCACGATGGCGGTCAGGATGCCGGCGAGGATCATCAACGTCCCCGCCGCCGGCAGCCAGTTGAACGTGAACGTCATCGACGCGAGCGGCTTGCCGGCGGCCGACAGGATGTCGAGGCCGGGCCACTGGAACTTCGTCGTCCACGGCTTCTCCGCCAGCGCGTCCTTGATGGCGCCGATGTTGGCGATCGAGAAGATCGCGACGATGATGAGGTACGGCGCGTACGCCTTCGCTACGTCGGCGGCGCTGTCGCGCGCACCGCCGCCGTTCCCACCGACAGGTCCGCCCTCGCCGCCGCTGCCTCCGCCGCCACCACCGCCAGACTGGTCGGACGGGCCGGACGGGCCGGACGGGCCGGACGGGCCGGACGGGCCGGGCGGGACGGTGGCGGTCGCCGTCGACGTGCCCTCGGTCGCGAGCGCCGCTTGCTCGGCGGCAAGCGGCGAGGTCGAGTCGTCGACGGGCGCACGCTGGGCGGCGATCGCGGCCCGTTCGGCGTGCAGGTCCGGCGACTCGACCGGCCGCCATACGCGGACAAGCGCGACGACGGCGGCGGCGGACGCGAGCGAGGCGATGATGTCCGTAAGCGGCACGGAGACGTAGTTCGAGGCGACGAACTGCCCGATGGCGAAACCGACGCCGGCGACGACGGCGGCCGGCCAGGTCTGGCGGACGCCGCGCCGCCCGTCGACGACGGCGACGAGCACGAGCGGCACGACGAGGGCCAGGATGGGCGTCTGACGGCCGACCATGGCGCCGAGCGTGTCGACCGTGAGTCGGGGGTCGTCGTTCGCTCCGCTGGAAGTCGCCGCGAGCGTCACGATCGGGGTGGCGAGCGCGCCGTACGCGACGGGTGCGGTGTTGGCGATCAGCGACAGCGACGCGGCATGGATCGGCCGGAAGCCCAGCGCCATGAGCATCACGACGGTGATCGCCACGGGCGTACCGAAGCCGGCCAGCGCCTCGAGCAGCGCGCCGAAGCAGAACGCGATGATGATGGCCTGGACGCGCATGTCGGGACTGACCCGTTCGAAGGATCGTCGCAGCACATCGAAGTGCCCGCTCACGACCGTGAGGTTGTAGACCCAGATCGCGTTGAGCACGATCCAGAGGATCGGGAAGAAGCCGAATGCCGCGCCCTCGGAGGCGGACAGGAAGGCCTGCCCGACCGGCATCGAGTACACGACGATCGCCACCACGAGCGCGACGGCCAGCGAGATGAGCCCGGCAAGCCACGCCTTCATGCGCAGGACACCGAGCAGGACGAACAGGGTCAGCAGCGGCAGAGCCGCGAAGATCGCCGAAAGGGCGAGTGAGTCACCGACGGGGTCGGTGACGATCTTGAACTGCTCCAGCATTGTTCACCTCGACGCTGATGGGGGATGGAGCGCGGGACTGAAACAGCTGATGGAACGCCTATGGAACTAGCCGCCGTGCACTGCGCAAGGTGCCACTGGGTACGGGCCCGGCGATAGAAACTGCGTCGATCACTATAACTAAGAAGCTCGATCCAGGCGCGGCGAGAGGGTGCGGAGGAACTCGGCGTTGCTCCTCGTGGTCCGCATCCGCTCGAGGAGCTGCTCGATGGCCCGCTGCGGGTCTGCGGTGCCGAGCGCCTTCCGGAGCCGGCGCACCAACGCCAGCTCGTCGTGGCTCAGGAGGAGCTCCTCCTTGCGGGTGCCGGACGCGTCGACGTCGACAGCCGGGAAGATTCGACGGTCGGCCATGCTCCGAATCAGCCGCAGCTCGGCGTTGCCGGTGCTCTTGAACTCCTCGAAGATGACCGCGTCCATGGCGGAACCCGTCTCCACCAGGGCGGTGGCGATGATGGTCAGCGAGCCGCCACCCTCGATGTTGCGAGCCGCGCCGAGCAGGCGTTTGGGCGCCTGCAGTGCCGTGGAGTCGATGCCGCCCGACATGGTCCGACCGCCCGCCGGGGCAGCGAGGTTGTATGCCCGGCCGAGCCGCGTGATCGAGTCCAGCAGCACGACGACGTCCTGGCCGAGCTCGACGAGGCGCTTGGCGCGCTCGATCGCCAGTTCGGCCACGGCCGTGTGGTCCTGGGGTGGACGGTCGAAGGTCGAGGCAATGACCTCACCCTTGACCGTGCGCTGCATGTCGGTGACCTCCTCGGGACGCTCGTCGACGAGGACGGCCATCAGATGGCAGTCGGGATGGTTGGTGGCGACGGCGTGCGCGATCGCCTGGAGCACCATCGTCTTACCGGCCTTGGGCGGGGACACGATGAGCGCCCGCTGTCCCTTGCCGATCGGAGTCATCAGATCCATGACCCGGGTGGTGAGGATCGCCGGCTCGGTCTCCAGCAGCAGTCGTTCCTGCGGGTGCAGCGGCGTCATCTGGTAGAAGTCGGGGCGGCGGGCCGCCTCCTGAACGTCGAGACCGTTGATGCTGTCCAGGCGTACGACCGGATCTCGCTTGTCTCGGCCGCGGCGCCGGTCGTCCGGGGCGGCCGCGCGCGCTGCGCCTGTGATGAGGTCTCCACGGCGCAGGCCGTGGCGCTGGATCAGAGCCGGTGGCAGGTACAGGTCATCGGGCCCCGGCAGGTAGCCGTCGGTGCGGACGAATCCGTGGATGTCGCGAACGTCGACGACTCCCGCCACCGGGATCAGTTCGTCGACGGGCTGCTTGGGATAAGGCTTCGCCGGGGCGACCCGTGCGGGCCGCCGTTCGACGAGGTCGGTCATTTGTTCCTCCTGGTTACAGAGTGAGCGGAGAGGATGTGCGAGGTGTGCCCGCGGTGGTCCGCCCGCCGCGACAGGCCGCACGGTGGATGAAGGCCAGCCGTCGCGTTTGGCTGACGGTGGCCGAAGCCGAGGCCAGCGATGACGAACGCCGTGAACCTCGGATCTGGAGAAACTCCCCTGGGCGGCGGAGCTACACGCCTGCGCCTGGGTCGCTGGAGATCATGCTATCTCGGGAGGCGACGATCGACAAATGGCGGACTGCGCCTGTCGAGATCGGGCGAACCCGGCCGTTGGATGGGTAACAGAAGGAGGACATCGTGAAGTACGCACTGCTGCTCTACTTCGATCCCGACCGGCCGGCCGAGCAGAGGTCCGCCACCAACCCACAGATAATGGCCGACTGGATCGCCTACACGCGGGCCATCAAGCATTCCGGCGCGTTGCTCGACGCGCAGCAGCTCCATGAGGTGGACACCGCCACGGCGGTGCGCCGCCGCGACGGCGAGCTGATGCTCACCGACGGCCCATTCGCCGAGACGAAGGAGCATCTGCTCGGCTTCTACCTCATCGACGTGCCGGATCTGGACACCGCCCTCGACTGGGCGGGCAAGATGCCCCATGTCGGGCGCGGCACGGTGGAGGTCCGGCCCGTGATGGAGGGCATGGCCTGGCAGGCTGTGCTGAATGAGTGACGCCCTGGAGAGCGTGTTCCGGCGGGACTGGGGCGCCGTGGTCGCCACCCTGGCCCGCCGACTGGGCGACCTCCAGGCCGCCGAGGACGCGACGCAGGACGCCTTCGCCGCCGCCGCCGTGGCCTGGCGACGCGACGGCGTACCTCCCAAGCCCGGCGCGTGGCTGACGGTGACCGCCTGGCACAAGGCCCTGGACCGACTCCGCCATGAGCGGCTCTTCATGGAGCACGCGGCGGAGCTGGTCCAGCCGCCGGAGGTCGTGGAGGAGGTGGGCGAGGACATGCCGGACGACCGCCTCCAGCTGATCTTCACCTGCTGCCATCCGGCTCTCGCGATGCCGGTCCGGGTGGCACTCACCCTGCGGTACGTCGCCGGGTTGACCACCCGAGAGATCGCCGCGGCGTTCCTGCTGCCCGAACCGACCATGGCACAACGCCTGGTCCGCGCGAAGCGCAAGATCCGCGAGGCCGGAATCCGTTTCGAGGTACCCGGCTCGGAGGCCTTGCCGCAGCGACTGGCCGGCGTGCAGAGCGTCGTGTACCTGGTGTTCAACGAGGGGTACGCCGCGAGCGACGGCGACGACCTGCTCCGCGCGGAGCTGTGCGACGAGGCGATCTGGTTGGGCCGGATGCTGCATAGGCTCCTGCCGGCCGACGCGGAGACAGCCGGTCTGCTCGCTCTGATGCTGCTGCAGCATTCCCGGGCGGCCGCTCGGGTGGCCCCTGGCGGGCGGCCGGTGCCGCTCGCCGAGCAGGACCGACAGCGGTGGAACCGGGAAATGATCGCGGAGGGCTCGTCGCTGCTCGACGCCGTCGTCGCGCTGCGCTCCCCCGGCCCGTATCAGTTGCAAGCGGCGATCGCGGCCGTCCACGCGGAGGCGCCGGGCCCCGACGACACCGATTGGGTACGCATCGCGCGGCTCTACGCCCAGTTAGCTCGGTATTCACCGTCTCCCGTTGTCGAGATCAATCGAGCCGTGGCGGTGGGGATGGCGGACGGCCCCGCCGCCGGCCTCGCCGTGCTCACGCCGGTCCTGGCGCTCCCCGACCTGGGCGGATATGCCCCGCTGCACGCCGCGCACGCCGACCTGCTGGAGCGGGCCGGCGACACGGCTGGGGCGGCGGCGGCCTGGCAACGGGCCATCGACGCCACGCCCAACGCGGCGCTCCGTGACGAGTTGCGCCGCCGTGTCGATTCCCGAACCTCCCGCCCGTAGGAGAGGTGACGGCGACGTCATCGCCGTCACCGATTCTGGGAGGTTGCCATGCGCCGCTGGGCACTTGCACTCACTGGCGTCTCGTTCTTCATGGTCACGCTTGATGCGCTCGTCGTGATCACCGCGCTGCCCGCCGTCGGCCGGAACCTCGGGGCGGGGATATCCACCTTGGAGTGGACCGTCAACGCGTACACGCTGACCTGCGCGGCGGGGATCATCACGGCCGCGGCCCTGGGGGATCGGTACGGGCGACGCCGCTTGTTCGCCACCGGCCTCGGCCTGTTCACGGCGGCATCGGCCGCGTGCGCGCTGGCACCCACCGCAGGGCTGCTCATCGCGGCGCGCGCGGTCCAGGGCCTCGGTGCGGCGGTCATCATGCCGCTGAGCCTGACCATCCTCACGAAGGCCTTCCCACCGTCGAGCCGCGGCGCCATCGTCGGCATCTGGGGCGGCATCGCGGGGCTGGGGGTGGCCAGCGGGCCGCTGATCGGCGGCACCGTGGTCCAGGGGCTGGACTGGCATTGGATCTTCTGGCTGAACGTACCGATCGGCGTGGCGGCAACCCTGCTCGCCCGCGTACGGCTGGTCGAGAGCTACGGCCCGGACACTCGGCTCGACCTGCCCGCGGTGGCGATGATCAGCCTCGGCGCCGTCGCCGTCATCTGGGCGTTGGTCCGCGCCAGCGACGTCGGCCTCGGCGCGACCCTGGAGGTGCTGGGCATCGGCGTCGCACTGATCGGTGGATTCCTCGCCTGGGAGCGACGGGCGGTCGCACCCATGTTGCCGCTGCGGCTGTTCCGCAGCCGTAGCTTCCGGGCCGCGAACGCGACGGCCTTCCTCATGACGTCGGCCCTGTTCGCGGCGGCGTTCCTCACGGCGCAGTACTTTCAGCTCGTCCTCGGCAACTCGCCGTTGGACACCGGCCTGCGCCTCCTGCCGTGGACGGCCACCCCGTTGCTGATCGCGCCGGCGGCCGGCGCGCTGTCGGACCGGGTCGGGCCGCGGCCCGTGCTCGCTACGGGCATGGCGCTGCAAGCCGTGGGGCTGGGCTGGTTCGGCGCGCTCGCCACCGTCCACAGCGGATACGGCCGACTGGTGCTGCCGCTACTGGTCGCCGGGGTCGGCGTGTCGATGGCGCTGCCGACCACCGCGGCCGCGGCCCTGTCCGCCGTGCCACCGGCCGACCTGGGCAAGGCGGCGGGCACCGCCAACACCCTGCAGCGGTTCGGCTCGGCCTTCGGTGTCGCGGCGGCCACCTCGGTCTTCGCGGCGTACGGAGGGCTCGGCACGCCGGCGAGCTTCGCGGCCGGCTTCCGGCCGGCGCTGACACTCGCCGCCGGCCTGTCGGCGGTCGGCGCGGTCACCGCCCTAGCGGTGCGCCGGCGGTCCACCGTGAGCGTGGCCATGCCGGCGCGAGAGGTCGTCCTGTCGGCCAAGTGAGTGCCGCGGTGGCCCGGCGCGTCGCCGGGCCACCGCGGGGGTTCAGCTCAGCCGGGGCAGGGGTTCGAGGACAGTACGTTGCGGAAGTTGTTGTAGCGGGTGATGGGCCCCCCGACACCCGGGTAGTCCGACAGCAGCAGTGGCCCGTACTCCGCGGTGGAGGTGCCGCCGAACCGGTTCGTTGTGCCGGGAATCAGCGGCCCGCCAAACTGCCAGACGCACTGCCCGCCGATCGTGGTCGTCGAGTAGATCGGGTAGAAGCTGGCGCCGTTCGGCGGGTTGACGCAGCCCGCGCCCGTCGAGCGGTTGCAGTTGTTGTTCGGGGAGATCGCCGGTACCTCGATCCGGGGCAGATCAGCCTCGAACGCGATGCGCTCGTAGTTGCGCGTTCCGTTGAAGACCGGGCTGGTGAATCGGAACGGCGCCGGGTGGATCGCCGCGTCCTGGGCGGCGTTGGATAGCGTCCCGGGCCAGGTCGTCTGGTAGCTGACGCCGTCGAAGTCACCGTCCGTGGCGAGGCAGCCCCCCACCTTGACCTTCGTCCCGTTGAACGGCCTCTGGAACGGCGGGGCGAAGCAGAAGGTGTCATCGCTGTCGAGACCGTCGGGATCGTTTGCTCCCGCCTGCGTACAGTTGCCGCCCTGACCATCGACGGCGTTGCAGTACTCGAAGTGACCGATCTCGTCCGAGGCCGCGACGTTGTAGCTGTGCGCCGCCCAGACGACGCGGGTGTCCTCACTCGACGTCGAGTACATCGGGTGGAAGTCCCACGGGGTCTCGGTGCAGGTCGATGCCGCCGGGTCGAAGTTGACGGCCTTGAAGCCGTTGGCCGCGCTCGCCGTCATCGAACCCGACTGGCCGGTGGTGAGGTCGTGAAGCACGATCTGGAGTCCGGCGCTGGTGTCGTGGATGTCCGTGACGATGACGTCTCCGCCGTGCATCATCAGGTCCTTCGACGCGTCAACGCGGAAGTTGATTCCGAGCGGATCGGTGCGGTCCGTGGGGATCCCACTCTTGGTGATGAACGCGTAGTTCGCCGGCTCCACTCCCACCCGGTTCAGGCAGTCGGTGTTGTTCACCTCGCCCGTGTTCTGGTTCTGGTTGAGTGAGAAGATCGCCATGGCCGCGCACCACCGCTGAGGGTCGCAGCTGAACCCGACGGGCTGTTGGACCCAGCCCGGCGGGTAGAACTGGAGCTCCAGGAACGCCGTGCCGGGGTGCTTTCCGATGTACTTCGGATCTGCGGGGTTCGTCGAGGTGAAGATGTTGGCGTCGCTGTCCGGGGTGCACGGGATCGTGGCACCCGCGAGTGCCGACCCCCCGGGATTCGGAGCGGACTGGTCGTCGCACAGTGCCATGCCGAACCAGAAGGCCGGATGCAACTGGAAGTTGAACGTCCCGCCGCTGCCGTCTTGCAATGGCTGGGTCGGAGGCTCGGTGGGCAGCGTGATCCGGTACTGCTGGTTGTTGCCCGCGCCCGGAGTGTTCGAGTAGAAGAGCAGGGACGGCTCGTCGTGTCCGATGTAGTTGCCCTCGTAGTTCAGCGGTTCGGCCGGCTCGGCACAGAGCGGCCCGTTGTCGGCGCAGTAGAAGAGGCGGCTCGCCTCGTTTTGCGAGGCCGATGCCACCGGGACCAATACGGGGAACGTGAGTACTGCTGCCGCTCCGAGAGAGAGCAGCACGATGGAACGCCTCATCGCGGTCCTCTTTCCTCTGGGACTCCTCACCGCCGTGGGTAAGGCGGAAGAGCTATTCCAGCCGTAACGGCGGCCGCGATCGCCGGGCAGCAGCTCGGTGGCCCTCCTCTCCTCGACGCCCGGACGTCGGTCCGCATTGGACGCCGCGTGGATCAGCTGGACAACTCTGGACCTTAGCCCGGCTAATGATTGATCGGAATCCTCGAGGCCTTCTACGCTGGTCTATCTGGATTTATCCGAATGTGTGTGCCCCGGCGTGGTCCGGGCTGATCAGGTAGACGATCCGGCCCTCTCGCACGGGGTACGGCCGGCCGATGTACTTGTGCGAGATCCTGTCGATGACCTCCCACGCCGCGTCGCCCTCCATGCGCTCGACGACGCGACCGCGGACGGTTGCCATCACGAACGGGTTCGTGTGGTCGGTGACCGAGATGGCGACGCGCGGATCACGCTCGAGGTTTCGGGCCTTTCGTGACGTCGGCCCGGTGAGGAACGCGATCCGATCGCCCTCGACCGCCACCCAGGTGGGGACGCTGTGCGGGCTGCCGTCCGGCAACACGGTCGCGACGTGCGCGTAGTTGGGGCCGTCGAAAAGGGCTCGGACCTGATCCGGAAGCTCGGCCATGGTTCGCTCCATGTCTCGTCGGTTGAGTCTGGGCGTGACTCCACGCGGCACCGCCCGACACCTATTGTGTGCGACCGTCTGACCACCCGTCGCCGACGCGGGTCTGGTGGGTTGGGTGACTAGGCGGGATAGGCGCGGGTCTCCGCGGCCTTTACGGCGGCCCACACGCGCTGGCCCGGCTCGAGGTGGAGTTGGGCGGCGGCGGCCGGGGTGATGTCGGCCGCGGCGGTGATCGGCCCTTCGAGTTGGATACGCAGATTGTCACCGTGGCGCTGGATGCCAGCGATCGTGGCCGGCCAGGTGTTCCGGGGGCTGCCGCCGGGTTGGTCGGGGTGCACCGCGACGGCGGCCGGTGGAAACGCGACGAAGACGTCACCGTCGATGGTCTCGGCGACGGTGAGAGCGAAGCCGTCGGTCACGCGCACGGTATGGGCCGAGGCTCGTCCCTGGTAGAGGTTGAGGCCCACGAGGCGGGCGACGTAGTCGGTCCGGGGCTGTGCGGTGATCGCGGCTGCGTCGCCTTCCTGGACGATGCGGCCGTGCTCGACGATGACCAGGCGGTCCGCGAGCACGAGGGCGTCGAGCGGATCGTGTGTGACCAGCAGGGTCGCTCCGGGATGTTGCGCCAGATGGCGGTGCAGTTCGGCGCGGGTGTCCAGCCGGGTGCGCGCGTCGAGCGCGGCCAGTGGTTCGTCGAGCAGAAGCAGAGCGGGGGCGACGGCGAGTGCACGCGCGAGCGCAATGCGTTGGGCCTGTCCGCCGGAGAGCTGTCGGGGCTTGCGGCGGGCGTACTCGGCCATGCCGACCCGGGCCAGCCAGGCGGCGGCCTCTGCCCGAGCCTCGTGTCGCGTGGCGCCGTGGCTACGCGGTCCGAACGCCGCGTTGTCCAGGGCGGTCAGGTGCGGAAACAGCAGGTAGTCCTGGAACACCACGCCGATCGGCCGGTGTTCGCTCGGTGTCCACAGTCGCCCGTGAGGGTCGTCGAGGACGCGGTTGGCGATCCGGATGTGCCCGGCGGTGAGCGGGGTGAGGCCGGCCAGCGAACGCACGGCGGTGGTCTTGCCGGCGCCGTTGGGTCCGAGCAGCGCCACCACCTCGCCGGCCTGGATTGACAAGGCGATGTCGAGTCGGAAGCCGTCGCGGTCGATGACCAGGCGGGCGTCGAGCAGCGGCGCGGCGCTGACTGAGCCGGGTTCGGTCATGGGCTCGCGATCCACCGGTCGCGCAGGCTGGCCAGGATGACGACGGAGACGGTCAGCAGGACGAGGCTGAGCACGATGGCGGCTGGCAGGTCGGTCTCCAAGGCGAGGTAGACCGCCAGCGGCATGGTCTGGGTGCGGCCGGGGAAGTTGCCGGCGAACGTGATCGTGGCTCCGAACTCGCCGAGGGCACGGGCCCAGCACAGGACCGCCCCGGCGGCGACGCCCGGAGCCACCAGGGGCAGGGTGACCCGATGGAACGTGGTCCACCGGTTGGCGCCCAGCGTGGCGGCCGCTTCCTCGTAGCGGGTGTCGGCGCCCCGCAACGCACCCTCGACGGCGATGACCAGAAACGGCATGGCCACGAAGGCTTCGGCGACGACGACACCCGCGGTGGTGAACGGCAGGGTGAGACCGACCGCCCGGTCGAGCCACGCCCCGACGATGCCGCGACGGCCGAACACGAGTAATAGCGCCACCCCGCCGACCACCGGTGGCAGCACAAGGGGCACGGTCACCAGCGCGCGGACCAGGCGGCGGCCGGGAAACGTGACCCGCGCCAGGAGCCATGCCAGGGGTACGCCAAGCAGCAGGCACAGCAGGGTGGCGATGGTGGCGGTCTGCAATGACAATCTCAACGCGGTGAGCACCCCGGGCGCGGTCAGCCGCTGTGGCAGGGTGGCCCACGGTGCTCGGATGAGCAGTCCGGCCAGCGGCAGCACGAGGAAGGCCAGGCCCAGCGCTGCCGGCACGAGCAGCAGGAATGGTACGCGGGTCGTGACGCGCCGACGCTGCGCCGGCGTTGCCGGTTGCGGCCCCGCCACCTGCACCTCGATGTCGTCTATCGGGGACACGTTTCCTCTTATGGCGCTTGGAACCCGGCCCCGGTGAGCACCGCGGTGGCCTTGTCGGACAGGACGTACTCGACGAACGCCCGCGCCGCGGTCTTGTTGGGAGCGTCCTTTACCACGACGACCGGGTACTCGTTGATCGCACCCGCAGACTCGGGAAAGTCGACACCGTCCACATCGGACGCCGCGGTCTTCACGTCCGTACGGTAGACCAGGGCCGCGTCGACTTCGCCGAGCTTGACCTTGGACAACGCCGCCTTCACGTCCTGCTCCAACGTCACGGGGGTGAGGGTGACCTTGGCGGCGGCCAGGGCCTTGTTCGCCGCCGCGCCGCAGGGGACCTGCTCGGCGCAGAGGGCGACCTTCACCCCGGGCCTGGCGAGACCGGCCAGACCGGTGATCCCCTTGGGGTTGCCCTTAGGCACGGCGATGACGAGCTGATTCGTCACGAAGGTGGTCGGGGCACCATCGCCACCGCCGGCGTCGGTGACGGTCTTCATCGTCGTCGGACTGGCCGAGGCGAACACGTCGGCCGGCGCGCCCTGATTGATCTGCGCGGCGAGCGCGGAGCTGCCGGCGAAGTTGAAGGTGACCTTCGTGCCGGGATTGGCCGCCTCGAAGTCCTTGCCGATCCGGGTGAACGACTCGGTCAGCGACGCGGCCGCGAACACGATGACGTCGCCAGTTACCCGGCCCGAGGCGGTGCCGGGCTTGGCGTTGCCGGCGCCCTCGTCGTTGGCGCACGCGGCGGCCGCGGCCACCGTCGCCACTACGGTCAGCGCGACCACGGCCGTGCGCATCCATCTCGTGCTCAACCGCCGCTCCTCCCCCTGCTACTAGCGCTCGCCGTGGCCTTCTCCACCACGACTGTGGTGGATTTGATCACCGCTATCGCGATCGACCCGACCTGAAGGTCCAACTCGTCCACGGCCTCACGGCTCATCAACGACACGATCCGGAACGGGCCGGCCTGGAGGTCCACCTGGGCCATCACGGTGTCCTTGACCACCGCGGTCACGATGCCGCGGAGACGGTTGCGGGCGGAGGACTCCTCGCCCCGCTCATCCGGCTCGGCCGCGAGCGACCGCGCGAACCCGGCGAGGTCCACCCCGGCGATCACCCGATGGCCGTGCTCGTCGCGTGCCGCGGCGACCCTGCCACCGTCGACCCATCGGCGCACCGTGTCTGGGCTGACCCCGAGCAGCTCGGCCGCCTCACCGATCCGGAATACCGCCACTGCACCACTCTAGCCCCTCGCACTTTCGACACCTAAGTGGGCTTGGGGCTAGCAAGTTCTCCCGCTTCTCGCTAGTGTGCTGCGGCATCTGCATGATTCGCCGTTGGTCGCGGACCTGCCCGCACGGCCGGCCGTGACCGACGCGCAGACCCACCACGCAGGGCCGACGTGCTGGACACCCCCGCCAGCAAACCCGTCCGGCGCCGACGCCCTGCGTGGTGGTCGCCCCGGCCTCATCGACAAAGGCCACCACGACCAGCGCTGACCTCGGCGGTCCGCGCCAGCCGATCGACAAGGCGCAGCACGTCGGGCAGCCGGGACGTGCCAGCCATCGCGGCGACCATCGCCGCCGCGTCATGGATCGGCATCCCCACCGCGGTCACGTACAGCGGACGGTCCGCACCGCCACGGCGCACCGCGATCGCGTGGTCCGCGCCGCGGAATCGCGTCTTGGCCACACCCACCACCGGGAACCCTTGGTCGCCATACAGGTGGGCGCCGAGGCCCGGGCTACCGCCCGGGTCCAGGTCGACATAACCATCGACAACGAGCAAGCCAAGGCCGCGGGCGATCCCTGCGTCAGCGAGGACGGCTCGGATGACCGGAAGCTCCCGCAGGTAGAAGCGGCCAGGCTGGTACGGGGCCACCTCACCCAGCCATCCGGTGTACGTGGCCGACACGCGAGCGAAGGTCGGCTCCTCGGCGACGGCCAGCGCTGCCCACGCGCCACTACCCGCCGGGTAATGGACGTCCACCGCGCCGTACCGTTTGCCACGCATGCTCACCACCGATGTGACGCCCTGACGGTATGACGGGGGGTCATGATCGTCTGGCGCGGCTCCGGTGGGCGATGGCAACGGAAGTGTCGTACCCCCGCCATAGCCTGCAGTCGAAGCCAAGTCGGATGGATGGAATCGAAATGCACCGCTTGCTCGACGAGGCCCGTCGCATGCCACCAGCGTCGCTCTCCCTTGCCCGCGGCGTGCCCGACGTCTGGCCTCCCGAACACCTCGTGAACCTGCGCGAGATGGTCCGCAAGCATTACCGCGGGGACCTCGGCACCCTGCACACGACGCTCAAGGAGCGCCTCCCCGACGCGGGTGCCCAGCTCGGCGTGTACCTAGCCGCGGGTGAGATGGCCCTGATGGAGGCGGTCGGCAGATCAGTCCTCCCAGCCGAAGACCGTCGCGCTTTGCGCAGGCTCTGGGACACCCTGCTTCACGCGCGCTGACCCGGTGGTTCACTTGATCGGGGACCTGCCACGTGGCCTCATGCTCGCTGAGAGGAGTCGTCGTGACCAAGACAACCACGAAGGTGATCGCCGGCGTTGCCGTCGCCGCTCTTGCGGCCGCGGGGGCGGCCGCCGTCGTGAACTATCGACGCGGGCTGAAACCTGATCCGGAACAGCGCGCCCGACTAGACGAGCTCGACGCCCGGCTCGATGGGGCCGAGGAACCTGGCAGCGACACCCACCCGGACGGCGTCGGGCGCATCCTCACCAGCCTGCAGCGAAATCAGGGCATCTCGGTGCGGCGGTTACGGACCTGGATCACCGGCATGAGGCACGGCACCCTGAGCCCCGAACAGGCGATCGTGGCCGAGAGCGACTTCGACGCCCTTGAGAGGGAAGCGGATCAGGGCGGGGTTTAGCGGTCCCACGATGGTTCCATCACGGCGGCTGAACCCAAGGCCGGTGCCTCCTACAGGACGGCGCCGCGTGGCGCCACTTCGATGGCGGCAACGCCCCGGCCGTAGAGCACTACGAGTCGGTCACCATGCCGGCTACGGAGCACTCCGGCGTCTTGGGCAAGCGTTGAGATGACGTGCTCAATCAGCTCGTCTTTGTCGACGTCGGGTTCCTCATACGCGATGTCCATCCGATCACCGCCGATGAGCCGGACGCGCAGCACTACGGTCGCCATGGCCTAGAACCTAGACTCGCCGCCCTCCTCGCAGCGTGACGGAGGTGTTCCGCTCAGCGTCCGCTGCCGTAGGGGCGCGTGATGATCTCAAGGAAATGGCCGCTCGGATCCTCCCAGTACACGCCTCGACCGCCGTCGTTGGTGTTGATCTCGCCAGGCCGGTGCCGCCCCGGGTCGGCCCAGTACGACAGGCCGCGCGATCGGATCCGGCCGAAGATTTCGTCGAATTCGGGCTCGCTGACCAGGAACGCGTAGTGCTGCGGATTGACCGGGCCATGGTCGTCGGCGAAGTCGAGAGAGACGTCGTTGTCGACCTGCACGACCAAGAACGGGCCGTAGGCGATTGGCTCGTTGAGGCCCAGGATCTCCGTCAGGAACGTCGCCGACTCACGTTTGTCACGGACCGACACGATGGTGTGGTTCAGCTGGACTGGCATCGCGACTCCTCACCCTTGCGACCTTCCGAATCACATTGTCGTGCACGGCTGTCCAACGGCGTCGTCCGCGGCCGTCGTGCGGCCGCATCACGGTGGTCGTGGCGGTCCGGACGTGCCAGCCGATTCCGGGTCGGCGAGAAAGGGGCGGTAATTGCCGCGGTAGATCCACTGCCCCGCCCGCCGCAGCACGAGGTTGCGCACGAGTGGCGGCAGAGACCGGGTCCGGTCCCGGCGGTGGGTCTGAGCCAGAACCCAGTCCGTGCTCGGCCGGCGGCGGGCCTCGAAGTGCTGCAAGGCGGTGGTGGTAGAGGCCCGCTCCGCGAGGCTCGCGGCGAGCACGATGGCGTCCTCGAGGGCCATCGCGGCACCCTGAGCCATGTTCGGGGAGGTGGCGTGGGCGGCGTCGCCGATGAGCACGACCGACCCATGGGACCACGTGGGCAGCTCCACCTCCTCGACCGGACCGGCGTGCACGCCGGCGGCGTCCAGCGAGTCCAGAAGTTCCGGGACCGGTTCGGCGTACTCGGAAAGGAGGGTGTACAAGGGCGGCGGTGATGCGGCCGCGGGCGCGTCGCAGTAGCAGTACAGGGTACGGTCGCCGATCGGGATGGTCAGGAACGCGGTGCCACGGCCGAGTCGGGCCGTCCACACCGGCTCGGCGTCGGCCAGGGCACGAGGAACCGCCACGCGTGCTGGCCGACCGCGCGGGCGCCGGTCCCGAACACCATGCGACGCACCGCGGAGTGCACGCCGTCGGCGCCTATTACCAGGTCGTAAGTGGCCGAACTGCCATCGTCGAAGTCCACCAGCGCGCCGGCATCGGCGGCGGCGATCGCGATCGGCGTCGTCGCCCACCGGACGGGGACGTCACCGACGCCGCCGAGGAGCGTGCTTAGCAGCACCCCGCGGGGCATGGCGAGGCATGGCCCGACACCCCGCCACACAGGCTCGGTGGCGATGTCCGCCAGCGCCCGACCGCGGTGGTCCAGGAAGCGCTGACGCCGGATGTGCACGGCGGCGGCCGACACCGTGCCAGCCACGCCGAGCACGTCGAGGGCCGCGGCCGCGTTGCCCGGCAGGTAGATGCCCAACCCATCGGGTCGGCCCGCCGGCGCCCGCTCGACGATCTCGGGCGAGGCACCCCAGGATCGCAACGTCCGGGCCACGGCAAGCCCGGCGATGCCTGCCCCCACGATGAGGACGCGATATCCATCCGGGTTCATGCTCGAGTGGTCCTCACGCTCGCGTCGGCGACCGTCCCCAGAGTAGGGCGCCGGCGTCGGACCTCCCGGGCCGAGGCCTGCGAGCCGAGCCCGGGTTCAGCCCAGCGGCTCGCCGATGTCCACCAGCCAGGTGGTGCCGAAACGATCGACGCACATCCCGAACTCGTCGCCCCACATCTGCTTCTCCAGCGGAACCGTGACGGTGCCGCCATCGGAGAGCTGTTGCCAGTAGCGGCGCAGTTCGTCGGCGTCATCGCCGCTGAGGCTGACCGCGACGTTGTCGCCGCCCCGGTACGCCGTGCCGGGCGCCGGGTCGGCGCCCATGATGGTGTAACCGCCGGGGGTCTCGAGCTGGCCGTGCATGATCTGGTCGGGGTTGACCCCCTCCGGCGCGCCGTACTCGCCGAAGGTGCGCAGCGTCAGCGTTCCGCCGAACACGCGTTCGTAGAACTGCATCGCCTCGCGCGCGTTGCCGTTGAAGGTGATGTACGGGTTGAGTCGTGAAGCCACGTATCCCTCCTTCGATGGGCGGTTCCTTCACGGAGCGTAGCCGGCCGGACGGCATCGAGGGGAGAAACGGCTCGTCAACGATGTTGAGGCGGGGCTTAGTGTGGGTTCGAGTCGGTCACGCCGCAATCGCCAGTTTGGGGCACTAAGGGAGTGACCATGGAAGACCTCGAACCCCGCGCAGGCGAGCTGGAGGCGATCGAGACCGCGTCCGTCGACGAACTGCACGCGCTGCAGCTCGAGCGGTTGCGGTGGACCGTGCGGCACGCGTACGCGAACGTGGCGCACTACCGCGCGGCGTTCGAGGCGGCGGGCGTACACCCGGAAGATGTCACCGATCTCGCGGACCTGGCGAAGCTGCCCTTCACCACCAAGGCCGACCTGCGGCAGAACTACCCGTTCGGCATGTTCGCCGTGCCGCGCGAACAGGTGGTACGGGTACACGCGTCATCGGGGACCACGGGCCAGCCGACCGTGGTCGGCTACACCCACGACGACCTCGACATGTGGGCAAGCGTGATGGCGCGCAGCATCCGGGCCGCCGGCGGTCGTCCGGGCCACGTGCTGCACAACGCCTACGGCTATGGGCTGTTCACCGGTGGTCTTGGCGCACACGCCGGTGCCGAGAGGCTCGGCTGCACCGTCGTGCCGGTCTCTGGTGGTATGACCGAACGCCAGGTGCTGCTGATCCGCGACTTCCGACCCGACATCATCATGGTCACCCCGTCCTACATGCTCGCCATCGTCGACGAGATGCGGCGCCAGGGCATCGACCCCCGGGCGACCTCCCTCAAGGTCGGCATCTTCGGCGCCGAACCGTGGACCAACGAGATGCGCGTCGCCCTGGAGGAGCGCCTCGACATGCACGCGGTCGACATCTACGGCCTGTCTGAGGTGATCGGACCCGGCGTGGCGCAGGAGTGCGTTGAGACCAAGGACGGCCTGCACGTGTGGGAGGACCACTTCTATCCGGAGATCGTCGACCCGGAAACCGGCGCGGTTCTTCCTGACGGGGAGTACGGCGAGCTGGTGTTCACGTCCCTGACCAAGCAGGCCATGCCCGTGATCCGGTACCGGACGCGCGACCTGACCAGGCTGCTGCCCGGCACCGCCCGGACGATGCGCCGGATCGAAAAGATCACCGGCCGCACCGACGACATGATGATCGTCCGTGGCGTGAACGTGTTCCCCACCCAGATCGAGGAAGTCGTGCTGAGTACCACCGCACTGAGCCCGCACTTCCAATGCGTGCTGCGCCGGGAGGGACAGCTCGACACCCTGACGGTGCGGGTCGAGCGTCGTGCCGAGGCCGGGCCCGACGCCGGTCGGGCCGCCGGCGAGCGCGTCCGCCAGCGGGTCAAGGACACCATCGGGGTCAGCGTGCTCGTGGAAGTGGTCGAACCGGACTCAATCGAGCGGTCCCTCGGCAAGATGCGCCGCATCATCGACGAGCGAAAGACATGAACGCACCGTCCTTCGAAGCGCTGCTCGCCGAGGGCGCGGCCGTTCCCGTGGATGGCTGGGACTTCTCCTGGTTCGAGGGGCGGGCAACGGAGGAACGGCCGTCGTGGGGGTACTCCCGACTCCTCGCTCAGCACTTGGCTACGGCCTCGGCCGCGCTCGACGTCCAAACTGGCGGCGGCGAGGTCCTCGCGGGAGCGCTCGCGCATATTCCCGCACCGCCAGCGGCGGTGATGGCAACCGAGTCCTGGCCGCCGAACGTTGAGATAGCGCGACGCAATCTACGCCCGCTGGGCGGCACCGTTGTCCAGGTTGCCGACGACGCCGACCTGCCCTTCCCAGCCGGCTCGTTCGACCTGGTCGTCAGCCGCCACCCCACCGTCGTCCGGTGGAACGAGGTCGCCCGCGTCCTGCAGCCAAGGGGCTTCTATCTGTCGCAGCAGGTGGGCGCGGGCTCGGTACGCGAGCTCACGGACTTCATCATGGGTCCTCAGCCGGTGGGCGATGTCCGAAGCTCGCCGCGTGCCGTTGCGTCGGCCGAAGCTGCGGGACTGGTGGTAATGGACCTGCGAGACGAGGCTCTGCGCACGGTGTTCTATGACATCGCCGCGGTGGTGCACTTCCTGCGGAAGGTCGTCTGGATCGTTCCCGGTTTCACGGTCGACCGCTACCGCGATCGGCTCGCCGAGTTGCACGCCCGAATCGGAACGGAGGGCCCCTTTGTCGCGTACGCCCAGCGCTTCCTCATCAAGGCACGCAGGCCGAGCTGACCGGCTGACACTCTCAGAGCCGGGCCTACGCTGACCTCAGCCTCGGTCGGCATGGACGGCCGGCTCAGGCCAGAGGGCCCGGGCGGCGCTTAACTGGTGTCCCGCGCCGGAAATCCTGGCTGTTAATTTGTTCTGCTTACGGTGCTCGCCTATTCGGACCGGGCATGGCACGCATGCCGAACGTTCATTTGCCGCATCGGCCGGCTTGCCCGTAGCGTCTGAAGCATGGACAAGATCGCGTTTCTGGGGCTGGGCAACATGGGCGCGCCCATGGCGCGGCGGCTGATTGAGGCAGGCTATCCGGTGACCGTGTGGAACCGGACCAGCGCACGCACCGTGCCGCTGGCCGAGGCGGGCGCCCGGGTGGGCGGCACCCCGGCGGAGACGGTCAGTGGCGCCGACGTTGTGATCACCATGCTCGCCGATCCGGCTGCCGTTCACGACGTGGCCGTACAACTGGCGCCAGCGCTGCGGCCGGGAATGACGCTGGTCGAGATGTCCACGATCGGGCCGGACGCCGTACACGAGCTGGCCAAACTAATGCCCGAAGGCGTGACGCTGATCGACGCGCCGGTGATGGGCAGCGTGGACGCCGCCTCGGCGGGCAAGCTCTCCGTGCTCGCGGGGGGTGACGCGAAGCCGCTCGAGGCGCTGCTTTCCCAGCTCGGCTCGGTGACCTTTACCGGCGAGCTCGGCACCGGCGCCGCGACGAAGCTGGTGCGCATCAACGCCGGGATTGGCGGGGTCGTGCTGATCGGCGAGGTGCTTGCGCTCGCGGACGCGCTGGGGCTTGCCGAACAGCCCGTGGTCGATGCGCTGTCCCGCGGGCCGCTTGCCGGCGCCACAGCGCGTGCGTTTAGCCAGTCCAGCCACTTCCCGGTCGCGCTGGCGGCTAAGGACGTCGCGCTCGCGACCTCCGCCGCCGATCTGCCGGTCCTCGCCGCCGTCCGCGAGCGGCTTGCCACGTTCCCGGACCTCGCCTCCGACGACCTACGCCACGTAGTCGACCGCATCCGGGGTCGCTGAGTCGCCTCGAAATGAGGCGTGAAGGGGCTCGGCAGGCTAACGCGCGGACTGCATAGACGACTGGGGTGTGGCCCGCCATGGTGTCACGCACGCCAGCTTCAGGCCGCGTCCCGCCAGTTCCTGGCCGCGCTGGCGCAGCGCACCGGGTTGCTGTCCGACGCCGAGGTGCTGGCGTTCATCGACGTGGACTTGCTGCTGCGCCGGGTGTACGGCAAACAGAAGCAGGCGTCGGGGTCCCGACAACCAAGGTCGGCGGGTACGAGGTGCTGCTGCGCCGCTCGGATATTGCTTCGGCATCTCTCGGTCCACCCAAAGAGGGGAAGTCTCTTCAAGATCCGGGGCGGTTCACGGTTTTCCCAACCGGGACGTAGGCGCGTGTGTGGATGAACTGGTGGACAAGTGGTGGACAACGCGCCTCGGTCTGGGGGTAACGTAGCCGCTTCTGTGGATGAGCCGAGCCATCGCAAAGAATCTTGAAATAGGTTCCTCCAGCCTCTTGCGCAGGTCTTTCAGCGGCGATAGAAATTTCCCACGCCACCAGAGATGGTGACCCGGCTCAGAGGGAAACCTCAGAGTCAGCGAGCACCAGGCACCAGGAGTTCGCGGCAGCGAGCACTTGGAGGCCGGAGTTTGCGACAGGGTCCACCCACTGGCGAGCCACCCCGGAAGGCGCCTTCTGGGGAGGCGGGCACCGTGTCGACCGGAGTTCGCCGAGGCTTCGCCGGACGATGGTGGCGGGTTCCGCGGATTCGCGGGCCGAGCGATCGGACCGTTGGAACCGTGGGACTGAGAGGCCCCTTCCATCTCATACATGGAAGGGGCCTCTCCCCTGCTATCCACTCCATTATTGCCAGGCGCTCTCGCCTCCATCGTGGACGACACGCCGAAACGGCGCAGGGCGAGGCGAGTTATAGCGGACCGGACTGGTCTGACTATGAGTGACTGGCCATCCGCGGCGGGCACGCGGCGAGCGCCGGATCCACCGTCATTGCGTGACAGGTCGTACATGACCAGGCCACGCCGGCTGCGTAAATCTGCCTCGCTCGGAAACCAGCGCGTCCACATCAACGGCATGAAGAGGACGAGGACGTCGCCGAGTCCCAGCAGCGAGTCCCAGAAGCCATGCCCTTCCCACCACGACAGGGTGGCGAAGGCCACCGCGAAGGGCACCATCCATCGCAACTCGGAAGGACCGCACCGCGCGGTGAGGCCGGGCAGCCTTGCTCACGTCGCTCGTTGTGCCACGTCTCGGCAATGCCCGCAAGCCGGACGCGACGACGTCATCGGTCGGCGTTGCCCCGCTCGACACGTCGGATCACCCCCGGAGCGGCGATGTGATCATTGTCGATGATTGGCCGCCGTGGATGACAACCCGCCCCGGCGGCCGGGTGGTCCTTCAGTTATCCGGCACAACGGGAGGGATCATGCTGTCAAGACACCGATGGTTCGCGCTGACGGCCGCCACCGCGGCGATGCTCGCTCTGGCCTTCACCGCAACACCGGCCCAGGCGGTGATCGGCGGAACCGACGACACGGCTAACCATTACCAGAACGTCGGCATGTTGCAGCTTCGAATCGGAGATGACTGGTTCGCCTTCTGCTCCGGCACGCTGGTCGCGGAGAACGTTGTACTGACGGCCGCGCACTGCACGGACTTCTTCACCGCCGGGGTGGGCCAGCCCGGCCTCGGCCCGGACGACCTGCGCGTCTCGTTCGCCGTAGCCCCGGACGAGAGCTCGACGTACTACGTCGCCGACCATGTTGTGGTGCACCCGGACTGGCTGACCGCGCCGGCCTGCCTTGGCAACTCCAAGCATCTCTGCCTCGCGCCACCGGCCGAGGACATCGGGCTGGTGTTCCTCAAGCAGGCGGTGTCGAACGTCTCGCCGGCACTGATCGCCAGTGCCGGCTACCTCGACGGCCTCGACCTGACCCATGAGACGTTCACGGTCGTGGGCTACGGCACCGACGCGTTCATCACCGGCAGCGCCGCGTCGCCGCACGCCATCACGATCTTCGACGGCGTACGCAGCTACCGCGACGTCTCCGTCATCACCAACCACGACGCATTCCCCGACCGGTTCTTGAAGATCACCGAGAGTGTCTGCTTCGGAGACTCGGGCGGACCGCTGTTCCATGGGGACACGATCGTGGCGCTGAACACGTGGACGTTCAGCTACCGATGCGACGGGCCGAACCTGGAGTACCGCGTGGACGCCCCGGCCGCACAGGAATTCCTTGACGCCTACCTGTGACGGCAACTGCCCCGCAACCGGGGATAGGCGCCTTCGGGGTGCTCTGGTTGCTGCACCTCGCTGCTGTACGCCGACATGCGTTGCGCTGGTCGGTGAGCTGACCTCGGTGAGAGGCTTGACGGCTACAAAGGGTCGAACCGCCGAGTTTCCAGTTCGCCTTTCCGAGCAGCTGCGTCTTCAATCTCGAGCTCGTGGTTGCACTTGAGCGACGTTCCGAGTGTAGTTAGGTGTCTCGAAACGCAGTCGGGGAGGGTCAGGCCAGGACGCGCGATTCGCCCCCTCACACCTGGCGCCATGGACCCCCCTTCCGGGAAGAGGTCCCGATGAGTCGTCTGTGGCATTGGTTAGGTATCGCCGTGGTCACGACCGTGGCCACCGGTATGGTCGGACCCGTCGCCTTTGCCGAGTCGCCCACCCCGTCTCCCGGCAATTCGCCGACCGTGGCTGCGTCGGTCGACAAGTCGGACACCTCTGCGGCAGTCGTGAGCCCGTCGCCCGCAGCGACCGGGCTCGACATTGCGGCCCCGGACCTGCTCGCCCACCTCGACGTGAGGTACCCGGGCAGTGGTGCCCTGACGACCGCTGCGACGGGCAAACCGTTGCGGCTCAACCTCTTCAACAGCGGACCGGCGACCGCCACCGACGTGACGATACGCGTCGACGCAGGAGCGTTGAACGCGTCGCGGGCCGCGCTCGTCCGTCCGCCGGCCGATGCAGGCTGCACGGTGGATAGCGTCACGGAATACGCGTGTCCGCTACCGGACGTTGCGCCCTCCGTGCACAACGTGTACGCCTACGTTTGGCTCAAGGGACTGGCCACCGGGAGCGCCGGCACCGTAACGGTCACGGTGACGGCGGCGAACCAGGACGCGAGCACCACGGACAACCGCCTCACCATCCCAATACAGGTCGTCGCCAGCCAGGTCGATCTGGCCATGGAGGCGGACGACCTCGACATGGTGCCCGGTGGCACGGCTAGGCTTCCCGGCCGGGTGACCAACTTCGGCGACGTTACAGCGCCGGGCCTGAGGCTCATCATCAACCTGCCGGGCTACGTCACGGTCGCCAAGCGGCACGCCAACTGTCAGTACCTGCCGGATATCCCCGTCGTGTGCACCTTCCCAGAGGTGCGGCTCGCGCCGGGCGATGTCTTCCAGTTCAGCACGGCCACGTCGCTGACCATCCAACTCGCCAAGACCGCACCCGGCCCTGGGTCATTTGGTCTCGGAATGCTCGAGGTACACCCGATCAGCGAGCCTGATGTCGACGCCGACGGGTGGGACAACTCCACCTGGTTCGCTCTGTTCACGACAGCGACAAACCGACCAGACCCCGCCGCTGTCGCCCCGAAGGTTGTCGGCCGGGTCGGCGACACCGTTCCCGTCCACGTCGGCGCGCGCAACCTCGGGCCGGCCGACACCCCGAATCCCGGACCGGAACCGGCGCTGCGCGTGACAATGACCGCGCCGTCCGGCACCACGGTCGTGTCCACGCCAGCCGCCTGCGCCACAGTCACCGCCGGCAGGACATACCGCTGCGAGCATTCGGAGGTGCTTTCTGTCGGCGCCGTGCTCTTGTTCGACTTCCGTCTGAAGATAAATTCCGATCAGGTGGGCCACGACGGACGCGTCACCATCGAGACGTCCTTCGCCGACGCGAACCCGGCCAACAACACGGCGACGCTCGACGTCGAGGTCGCCACCAGCTCCCTGCCCATCACCGGAACCAGGCCAGGTACCACCGCGGGTGGCGGCACAGCTCTCCTGGTGATCGGCATACTCCTGCTCGTCGCCGTTCGACGTCGCAGAGGAGCGTTCCGGCATTACTCGACGTTCCCGAACACGATGTGGAGAAGTCCTACCAGGCGACGCCAACGCGCTCGTCGCAGCTTTACACAGTGCTTTGACGTTCAGGCATTCGGCGAGGAACACCCCCGACACCCTGGCCTCCCGTGACAGCTTCGCCGTGTTGCCACGCGCCCGCGGCGAGTTGGCCGCGTCGGAGGCTGAGTTCCGGGCGGTGTTCGCCATCCAGTGCTGGGTGCTCGGCAGCAGGCACCCGACACCCTGGCCACCCGGCACAACCTTGCAAGGCCACTAGGCGGCCGGGCGATTGAGGGCAGTCGCGAAGCGGCTGCGTGATCCTTACCCGCCGTTGTGACCCGCTCCGGGCACGGCGTGGCCGCGCCGCCATGCGTTCCAGGGTTGGGCGTGTCGCCGTTGCGCCACGACCCTGTCCGCGTGTCCATATCCATCGTTCCAACCGTCGATGCGGCGGGGGATGTTGCCGTCCAGAACCGCGCGGCACAAATTGCCATCGCGATCCGCGCGAGGAAGTGGCCGATCGCTCCACGTCAGGCGACGAGTCGGCGGGGGATCTGGAGTTGTCCATGCTTGTCCTTAGGATCGTGATATGACTCTGCTCCCGTTGGCCTCGGGTTGACGCCGGTATGTCAAATGAGGCGTTAGGTAATGGACCGGGGCAGGGCCGTGATAGGACGTGGCAGTGGCTTGATCACGTGGGGCTCTCGATCGCCACGGTTCTTGGCGGTTTGGTCACGACCCAGTTGCTGGGTGCCGCCGCCGAGTGGAACACCACGACCGCGCTCGTGATCCTGCAAGCTCTCGGAACCGGGGAGCTTGTTGTCGGAGCACTGCTGGTGTACGCACCCTTCTTCCTCGCGGTCGCCGCTGCCATGGGGTTAGCGGTCGTGCCGTACCAGGCGATTCGCAACCGGCGACGTTCGTGGTGGTCGTGGACGTCGTGGTTCTGGATTACGGGCGCGGTGTTGATCTACCTGGTTACACCGGTAGGTCTGATCGTGTTCTCGATCATCATTGCGGTCGCCGGGCTAGGTGTGGCGGCCATGGAGCGTGGCACACCCGGGATTACCCGTATTGCCCTCTTAGCCCTCCTCGCCTGGACCGCTATCCTTCCCCTTTTCGGCGCCGGCGTGATTTGGCTGCCGCCCGAGGCGGTAAAGATCGCCGGCGAACCGGCGCCGGTTACGGCATTTGTGCTGGAGGACGACGGAGAAACGGTCACCCTGCTCCTCCACCACCCTCGTCAGGCGCGGCTCGTGCCGTCCCGGGCTTTGGAGTTCCGGCAGATTTGTTACTGGCCGCAAAATTGGTGGAGTTTAAGGCCTTTTGAAATGATTGACGTCCATGTTCCGAGTGACCCCGCCTGCCCGAGCCGGTAGCTCAGGGTCGCACCAAGTTGAGAGCTATACGTCGAGCACGCCGTCTGAAATGCCCCGGTGTCGCCACCATCCCGCGAAGCCGGCGAGGGATCTTCTCGATGCCGCAGAGGAACAGTGCTTGGGGCTTATGTCGTACTCTCGCTTCTCACCGGTGCGCGCACCGAGGAGCTGCGGGCACACCGACTACGGCTGGAGTAGTAGGCACGGGGACGCCCTGACGCATCACGCTGGCAATCCGCGTGGATGTACTTGGGGCTTCACAAGCCGACCGTTTCGTGGTTTGTTGCTGTGGAAAGGCGTATCGCTCGGGGGATCAGGGTTGATGCGGTCCAAAGCCGGCCCATGGAGGGCTCATGCGTTCGAATGCTCGAATCGGGATTGTTCTGCTTACTCTTGTACTCACCGGATCGGTCGGGCTGCACTCGGCTGCCGCGACCGCAGCGGCACCGACGCTGGTCACCAATGACAACGACGGCACGATCAGCTACCTGCGGTACGACGGCACGAGCGACGCCACCACGACCGCATGTAGCAGCGGTCGGCGCTCGCAAAATGAACCGACTGTCGCGGTCAACCCGAGCGACCCCGACATCGTCGTGGCCGGGTCGAACGACTACTGCACTCAGATCGTCAACGGCGACGTGTGGGCCGGTTATTACCGCTCGACCGACGGCGGCGCCACCTGGGCGAACAGCCTAGTTCCCGGTTATCCGAAGGACACGTCGGCGGCCGGAGCCGCGTCGCCCACGCATGGGGTCTGCTCCGCCGCCGGTGACCCGACGCAGTCGTTCGACACCGAAGGCCGGCTGTTCTACGGGTTTATCTGCTTCAACCGTGCCCAGCCGACAAACGGCTCGGTTTACGTGGCGACCTACACGAACGATGGCGCGACGTACGTGCGCACGGTGCGCGTCGACCGGGGCACCCCTTCGACATGGGGCCTGTTCCAGGACAAGATCAACGTGGCGACGGACCAGACGGACGGGCCGCACAGCGACAACGTCTACGTGGCGTGGGCGACCTATCCCGGGCAGTCGGACAACAACCGGATGATGTTCGCGCGCTCGACCGACCATGGCGCGACCTACTCCAAGCCGATCGCCGTGGACAAGGGTCTGAGTGAGAAGCAGTTCGCCGACCTGGCGGTGGGACCTGACGGTGCTGTCTACCTCACCTACCGAACGATCTCGCATCAGCCGTCCACCACGAACGCGATCTACATCGCAAAGTCGACCGACGGCGGGGCGAGCTTCGGGCCGCCGGTCCGGGTCGCGGGCTTCACTCCGTTCGATGACAGGGACTACGGCTCCAGCGCTGGGTGCGGGGACGGGCCGTTCGCCTGCCCCACCGGGTTCACCTACTCCCGCTTCTCATCGCTGTCCGCTGTTGCCGCCGACGAAGCCGGCGTGCACATCGTGTGGAGTGGGCGCACCGGCGCTGGGCAGGGAAAGATCTTCGTCAGCAACTCGTCCGACGGTGCCCTGTGGAGCGCACCGGCCACGTTGGATGCCGCACCCACGGGCCATCAGTGGTTCCCGGACGTGGCCTCGGCCGCTGGCGTGATCAGCGTTGTGTTCTACGACTCGCGGGAGGACCCGTCGTACGCACCTGGCGTGCCACCCGGCGACACCGCTGACGGCGTGAACTCCGGCGACGTCGTGAATACACGTGTCGCGCAGTCGAGCGACGGCGGGCACAGCTGGACCGAGCAGGTCGTATCCAACGTCGGCAGCAACTTCGGCTGGGAGACGCACAGTTCGCGACGGCTCGGGTTCTGGGGCGACTACAACTACATCTCCGCCGTGCCCGGTGGCGTGCACGCGGTGTGGACGAGCTCGCAGGACCTGGTGCCGGGTGCCGACCCCCGGGAGACCGGCGCGGACGACGACCAGGACTTGTTCGACGTCTACCAGCCGTGCACCTACGTGCCCAACGACATCAACGCGCCCTCGTACACCTCACCGACCATCGACGACCCCTGCCTGTCGCAAGGAGGCCTCGACCAGAACATCTACGGCACACGTCTCTGACCGGAAGCAGCAGGTCGCGAATCTCACCGGGCAAAGCACCG
>DASXRQ010000114.1:0-3251 GCA_036506495.1 Micromonosporaceae bacterium
CGCGGGTGGTCTACGTGGACAACGATCCGATCGTGTTGGTCCACGCGCGTGCCCTCCTGACGACGGCGCCGGAGGGTGCGACGGCCTACGTCGACGCGGATCTGCGCGACGTGCAGGCCATTCTGCATGCCGACGCGGTGCAGGAGACGTTGGATTTCAGCCAGCCGATCGCGGTCAGCCTCATCGCGATCCTTCAGTTCGTCACGGACGAGGCCGAGGCGCATCGCATCCTGGACGAGCTGATGGCGCCGCTGGCGTCGGGCAGCGCGTTGGCCATCTCCACCGTCACGGCCCACAACCCGGAGGCGGTCCGCGGCGCCAAGGCATACGTGGCGCGGGGAATTCCGGCGAAGCCGCGGACCGACTCGGAAGTGGAAGATCTCTTTCGCGGGCTGGAGTTGCTGGAACCCGGCGTGACCCTGGTGAACCGCTGGCGTCCCGACCTCGGCGGGGAGACGTTCAACGACGACCATGTACTGATGAGCGGAGGGATCGCGGTCAAGCCCTAGTGCTGCCGATCCGACTGGTACTGAGTCAACGGCATCGGCCGTCTCGCGCAGTCAGAGTCGCTGACCTCCGACAGCCAGGGTAACGCCGGGGTTCGCCGCGAGCGTTTCGCCCGCCGGCCGGTGCGGTTGAGGATCTCCTCGAGCAGTCCCGGTCGAACCGTGCCGACAACGCATCCGGTTGGATGCGGGTTCATGGGCCAAGGTGCGGTCTCGATAGGACCCGTGTTCGCCGTCGTGCTGATCGGGCTGGTCGCCGTTGCCATGGCAGCCGCGTGGATCGGCCAGGTGGGCGTGACCCGCGCGATCGGCATGGCGTCGGTACGGGCCACGGTGCAACTGGCGGTCGTCTCGCTGTTGATCACCGCGGTGCTGCGTACCTGGTGGGCGACGGCCTGCTTCATCGCGTTGATGCTGGGCGTCGCGGTGGCCACGTCGGCGCGCCGGGTCACCTCGCTGCGGCTGGGCTGGCCGGTGGTAGTGCCCATCGCCGCAGGTGCGTTGCCGATAGGCGCCGGCATCGTCGCCGCGGGTACGACGCCGCTGACGACCGTCGCGGTGCTGCCCATCGCCGGGATCCTCATCGGGGGAGCGATGACCGCCACCTCGCTCGCCGGCCGCCGCGCCCTCGACGAGCTGCGTCAGCGGCACGGCGAGTACGAGGCGGCGCTGGCACTCGGCTTCCTTCCGCGCGACGCGGCGCTCGAGGTCTGCCGGCCCACGTCCGGAGGGGCGCTGGTGCCGGCCCTGGACCAGACCCGTACCGTCGGCCTGGTCACCCTGCCGGGCGCGTTCGTCGGCGTGTTGCTCGGCGGCGGTTCCGCGGTCCAGGCCGGCGCGACCCAGCTGCTGGTCCTGGTGGCGTTGCTGGCAGTGGAGGCCGTCGCCGTCGCGATTACAGTGGAGCTCGTGGCCGACGGGATCCTGCGCCGGGCCACCCGGTATCCCTAATGGTTCTGTTCTGACGTTTCGCGTGGGGCGCGCGGATAGCCCGCCGCGGGGACGGCCGCGGCCTTGGTTGCCGCGCGCCGAACGGAGCCTGCGAAGGAGATACGCCGTGGATATCAGCATCGGTTTGCCGAACACCCTGGCTCATCCGGGGCCCTTGATGATCGAGTGGGCGCGCCGGGCGGAGGAGCGCGGGTTCACGTCCCTGGGCACCATCGACCGGATCGTGTATCCGAACTACGACACGATGACCTCCCTGGCGGTGGCGGCCGGAGCGACGTCCCGGATCGGCCTGATGAGCGGCGTCTTGCTGGCCCCGCTGTATCAGCCGGTGTGGCTCGCGAAGGCGGCCGCCAGCCTGGACGCGATGTCGGGTGGGCGGCTCACGCTTGGATTGGGCGTCGGCGGTCGCGCCGAGGACTTCGAGGCGATGGGCACGTCGATGAGCGAGCGCGGGCGGGCCATGGACCAGGCTCTCGACATCATGCGCCGGGCGTGGTCGGGGGAGAGGATCGCCGGTGGGGACTTCCCGGTGTGTCCCGCGCCAGCCGCCCCGGACGGCGTGAAGATCCTCATCGGCGGCACGAGCGACGCGGCCGTGCGGCGTACCGTCGAGTACGGGCGCGGCTGGATCGCGGGCGGCGGCCCGCCCGAGTCGGCCGCACCGATGATCGACAAGGTGCGGCGGGCGTGGCGCGACGCCGGTCGCGAGGGCGAGCCGCGCTTCGCCTCGCTGGCCTACTTCGGGCTGGGCGACGAGGCGGTGTCGCGGGCGTCGCTGCGGTCGTACTACGGCTTCCTGGGCGACTGGACTGATGCGGTGGTGGAGTCGGCCCTCAGGACGCCGCAGAGCCTGCGGGACGCGGTCAAGGCGTTCGAGGAGGTCGGCGTCCATGAGCTGATCTTCGACCCCACGGTTCCCGACCTGAACGAGGTGGACCGGCTCGCCGACGCCGTGCTCTGAGAGTCTGTGGCGCCGTCCTTTCAGGAGCTTTACAGCCGCGCGGGCTGGGAGAAGTATGACGACGAGCGCGTAGCCGGCCGCGTAAGCGCACTATGTCCGGGGATTTCCGCCGATTGCGGTCCGTCCCGGGCGCACCGCCGAGTTCGTCGTACAGGTGAGTTCGCCGCGCGTCAGGAGTGACAAGAAATGCCCGTGTCTTCCATCGTGGGCCGCGTCCGGGCCCGCATTGTCATGATCGCGATCGTCCTGCTCTCCTTGCTGATTCCCACGCAGGTCGCCTCCGCCGCAGGCTCCTCCGGCGGGCCCGGCAGGACCAAGCCCACCATCGTCCTCGTGCATGGAGCCTGGGCGGATGGATCGGGCTGGAGCGGGGTCGTCGAGCGTCTGCAGCGCCGAGGCTACCCGGTCCGCGTACCGCCCAACCCGCTGCGCAGCCTGCCCGGCGACTCCGCCACCGTGGCGGACTTCCTGTCCACTCTCACAGGCCCGATCGTGCTCGTCGGCCATTCTTACGGCGGTGCCGTGATCACGAACGCCGCCACCGGCAACGCCGCCGTCAAGGCGCTCGTATACGTCGACGCCTTCGCACCGGAGCAGGGCGAAACCGTCTTCCCGCTGGCCGGTGCCGACTCCGCCCTTGCGGTAGACCCGACGACCGTATTCGACTTCGTTCCCTATCCCGGAGCGCCAACCGGCGACGTCGATCTCTACCTCAAGCAAACCGTGTTCCTGGAATCGTTCGCGAACGGAATTCCGGAACGCAAGGCGTTGGTTCTCTACGCCACGCAGCGCCCGGTCACGTTCAGCTCGGGAAATCAGCCTTCGGGCGTTCC
>DASXRQ010000115.1:0-174694 GCA_036506495.1 Micromonosporaceae bacterium
AGCCCGGTCTGACCGGTGATGACGGGGAAGAGCGTGACCTGTACGCGGTCGACCAGGCCGGCGGCCATCAGCGCCCGGTTCAGCGACAGGCTGCCGTGCGAGCGCAACGGCACCTCGGACTCCTCCTTGAGCCGGGCGACGACGTCGACGGCGTCACCGCGCACGACGGTCGCGTTCGGCCAGTCGAGGGCCTCTTCCAGTGTGGTCGACACCACCGTTGCCGGCAGGCTCCTCATCCGGGTAACCCATGGGTCACGCACCTCGGACTCCTCGGTGCTCGAAGCCAGCATTCGCGCGAATGCCCGATACGTGTTGGCCCCGAAGACCATCCGCTGCTCCGTGTCGTACAAGGCGAGGCGGTGGGCCAGCAACTCGGGGCCCTGCTTGCCCCAGTAGCCGGTCCAGTTGCCGCCGGCGGCGCCGAAGCCGTCGAGGCTGGAAAAGACGTCGAAGGTGTAGGTAGCGGTCATGATGCTCTCCTCCAGTGCGGTTTCCGAGTCTGTGGATAGAGACTGGAAGCCACGGCGAAACTCATCGCCGTTGGACGGTGAAGATCAGCGTGGTCGGCAACACGGCGGGCAGGAAGAAGAGAGCGTGGAGCGCCGGTCCACAGGGCTCGACCATTCCTCGGCGCAGGCCCCGACGAAATGCCCTGCAGGTGGAGACGAGGGGACTCGAACCCCTGACCCCCACACTGCCAGTGGCGGCAGGTCGTCATCGGCTCGGCGCAAGCCAGATGACGCCGTCTGGGCCGGGGAGTTGTTTGGCGTCGAGCAACGCGTTGAGCGCGTCGCCGAGTTTGGCGAGTCCGGCGCTGGTGCGTGGGAATCGTTGTGCGGAGACGAAGATCAGGCTGCGATGGGTGGCGCCTTGGGCGGCCAGCCGGGCGAAGTCGGCGACGTTTTCGGTGACCGCGCAGCGGTTGGTCCGCACGGCCCAGGCCAGAACGTCCTCGTCAGATCGGGAGGTGAGGCCGACTTCGACGTCCAGTACCGCGAGCACGTCGTGGCCGTTGTCGCGCACTCGATTGGCCAGTGCCGGCGGGTACATCTCGTCGAGCAGCACGCAGGTCAGTTCGTCCGTCGCCGTAGCAGGGTCTGCTGGTCCGCCCACAGCCGCTCCTCTCGCTCGGCGACGTCGGCGTTGTTGGCGATGCGCTCGTCGATCTCGTTCGGGTAGGCCGCGTAGTAGCGCAGGGCAGCGTTTACCCGGGCGATGCTCAAGCCGATGACGGTGGCCAGTTCGTTGGCGAGGTCATCGCCGTCGAGGTCGGGCTCCTCGTTTCGGATGGCGTTCAACGCTGCGATCACTTCCCACACGTCCGGGCCCCCGGAAAGCGCGGCACGCCGGCCGGTCGGTCCAGGCCGGAACACGATCCCGGGGTGTTCGTCAGCGCGCAGTGACTCGTCGATGAACATGTTGGCCACCGACGACGAGGACGTGCCGGGGTGCGCCTTGCCCGTAGTGGTCCAGCCGGGACAAGACGGTCTCGTCGAAGCGGACAGAGCTAGGTCAGCTTCGGGGAGATGCCATGCCAATGTGGGGGACACGTTGACGTAGCGCCTTTCAGGATCAGTACGGTCGAGGCGGTGATCAGTGACGTGGTCGTGGGAGCCATGCTTGTTGGGAGTGCTCGTGGCCGTCGTTACCCGGACGGGGAAGCCGCGCCCTTAGGCGTGGTGTCGGGTGCGTCCAGGGTGAGGCAGGCGAACTTCGGCGTTGGAATGGTCGGTGCACTCGATTGCCTGAGCGCGCAGTCGTACCTGGTCCCCAGGGTTGCCACCACCTGAAGGCCGCCGTAGCCATCTGGTAGCGGCACCTCGAAGTTGACCGTCGCGTTCCCGTCAATGTCTGCTCCGACCGTCTGTTCGTAAACCAGGCTTTTCGTGTAGACGTAGTGCTCAGGGGGGCTCCACCAGGGCGTGGCTGGCGCGGTGTACACCGTGGTGGGCTTCGGCGATGGCGGCGGCGGCTCGCCGTTGTCCACGAGACGGAACACCCCGACGGCGAGCTGGTCATCGGTCTTCAGACCGGAGGCCTTGACGATTCCGCTCAACAGCCATCGCCCGCCGACTGGCACCCACTTCGCACTGACTACCGGTCGGTCGGGAGTAGCCAGGGAGCCCGATAGTGCGCCGGCGACCAGCGTGGCGGCGATGCCGAAACCATCACGCTCGCGAGCAGCAAACTTGCTTGCCACTTGTGGAGGCGGTGGGAGCGCTCGTTCGGTGCCTGTCCGCCCGCTGGCGTCTGGTCCCGCACTGCATTGCGGACCGCGGGTTTGTCGGATGCGGTCCAACCCTTCGTTGGACGGTCGGGCCTGGGCTGGCCGGCTGGTCGGCTGGGCTGAATCAGCCCGATGAGAGCGGCGAGCAACGCTAGTCCGACTGCGGCGAAGACCAGAGCGGTCGCCCAGGGCAGGACCGTCGGGCTGTTACGCGCTAGCCGAGCCACCCCGCCGGTAAGCCCGCCGACTATGCCAGTCACGGCAGAGATCACCGCGATGCCGGCAACGGCGAGTTTCGCCACGTCGGGTAGGGAGGAATTGCCGCTGTCACTGTCGTCTGCCATGGCGGACCTCCGCCCGACGCCGCCACTCGCCTTTCCCAGATTCTGCGGCGACTGTCCCATCCCGAATGATCGTTCGCAAGGAAGTTGGGATCATTCACTCAGGCCGCGCTGCGATAAAGCCGTGCGAGAGATCCGAAACGGACCGACACCAGAAGCTGCGGATCAAAAGTCGCAGGGCGATCTCGAACCCGCCGTTCCGGTTGAGCAGCGTTGATGAGGGGAATTCCGAGTACTCGATCAACGGAGCCTGCCAGTCTCGGCCCCTTACCGGCGCGGGGCCAGCTCCACTGCCAGGCCTCGTTCCCTTGTAGTGAGGCCGTATGGGTCCGAATCCGATGATCCGCTTTGGCGATTCGGTGCCTGGTGCGGTGTCGTTTGGAGTATCAAGGATCACACGGGCTCGGCGCCGTCGGCCGACAAACTCGCAGTTGTCCACCTTGGACAATGTGACTGGTGCAACGGCAGCGAGGTCGAGCAGGCGTCTCACTCGTTGTGGTTGATGCGGCAGCGGTGCATCCCGAGCAGGCACCGCAGCGATCTCCTCATGGTACGGCCATCGCGCCGGCTGCCGTTGATCGACAGACTCCAACGGCTTGTCAGACGTTGAAGCGGGACCTTGCTGGCGATCGTGTTGACCCGGTGCATGGCATCGAGGGCCGGCTCGGGGAGCCCAATCGCTGCCGACTTGCCCCTCCCACTGATAGCTCACCACCTTGGACCCGCTCGCCCGACTCGTGAGTTGTCCAAACCCTGATTGTCGGAAAGCGGACACATCTATCGCAGACAGGATTGTCAGTCATGTAGCACGCGAGTGGTCGATGATTAGTGGCAACCGAAGAGAGGTGAAAGTATATGAAGATCCGAATGGCTCGTCTGCTCGCCGCGGTGGCCATTACGGCGGGGACAACTCTGGCGGTGCTCGGAGCAGCAGCGGCTCCTGCCACGGCGTACGGGCACAACGGCAGTCTTGACGTGTGGCAGATCGGGCTGTCGGCCAACTGCAACAACCCGTCGGTCTGCGGCCCCGAGCTCGGCGGCTTCTGGGGCTGGGTGGTATTCACCAGCGACCCCGCGACAGGCGAGACCGATGTGGACGCCGAGCTGACCGGGTGCGGGCACATGGTTCGGGCCGGCGGACCGGGACTGGCGGGCGCCGACCACTTCGCGGTGGAGGGAGAGTGGATCATCGCGCCAGGAAGCGCGGGCCCACAGACGTTCTTCCTCACGGGAGGGACGATGACGTTCAGGGGTCATGGGACGCCACAGACTGTGCCACTCACGAACGATGATGGCACTCTGACCACGCCTGACAACCCATTCGACACCGGAATCCCCGCGGTGGCGGGGCATTACTCGACGGCGGAACTCCTCGGCTTCACCGCGCCCGGGGTGGCCTACCAAATCCAGGTCGCCTTCAAGCCGGCGCACTGACTTACGGTCGACGACGCGAGAGGCCCTGACCGAAATATCAAACTCTGGCCGGGGCCTCGTGCGTGAGTGGGTGAGGGACGAACCCACCATCAATCCATGCGGGGATGACCGCCGGCCCCAGGGCGAGGGCCGTCATCTCACCCGCAGCACGACCGACCCGGCAGAGGCTGGCACTGACGCGGCCGCGGATCGGCGCGGTGCACAAGACCCGCGGCTGCGGCGGCAAGTGGCGGCCTAGCTCACTCGGACCAGCCGCTGGCAAACCGTCCGTGCCGCACCGACTGGCGGCTGCGGGGTTCGGTAGGAGTACGAGAGTACTGGCGATGGGCTGAACGACACCGCTCCGGCTCGTAGGAAAGCAGTCTCGTGGAGCGCGTAGCAGGCCGGGGGCGGCGAAACGAGACTGATCAGGACGACCCACTAGGCCCAAAGTCCCCGGCACGGGGCAGGATCGTCTTGATGGCCCTAGCCGGCACGCCCCCCACGATGGTCTGGTCGGGCACGTCCTTGGTCACCACCGAATTGGCGGCCACGATGCAGCGATTCCCGATGCTGACGCCCGCCATCACGGCGACCTTGTACCCGAGGAGGGTGTTTGACCCGATGTGGACCGGGGCGGGGATCCGCCCGCCGTGCGGAAGGGGCACCGAGAAATCGTCGTAGGCGTGGCTGTGGGTCTCGATGACCACGCCGGCTGCGATCATCGTGTGCTCGCCGATGGTGAGCGCCGCCCGGTCGTCCAGCATTACGTCCCGGTTCAGAAACACGCCGTCGCCTAGCTCGATGTTCCGGCCGGAGTTGAACAAGACATTGTGGTGAATCACCACATCTTCGCCGCACCTCATGAAGACACGCTTGGCCAGGATGCGGCGGAGCTTGATGGCGAAATCCTGCAGCATGGCGGCGGGTGTCCGGTCGAACATCCGCCAGAACATGACGTAGTACAGGTCGGACTCCAGCGCCATCTCGCGGTCCCGCCCTCGGAAAGGGTCGACTGGCAGCTCGAACCGACCGGTACTCAAGAAGTCGTCGGCCAGCTTCGAGACACTGCCGAAGAACTGAGACCCCTGCTCCGGCAGGCGGTCGGTCCGGACCAGCTCTTCGAACTCCGCGAGGAGCTCCGTCTCCGCGCTCCAGTTCATGAGTCTCCCCACTGTCCGCCCCAGATCGATGGGCCCACCGAGGGTCACGCCATGGCGTGAGCCCGTCGGAGTTCCCGGCTCTTCCTCGCGATCGTCGAGACATACTGGCTGATGACCCAAACCCGGCCCGCCAGGCGGCCGAATTGGGCGCCCATCTTGGAGGAGCCAGGGGGGTAGTCTCCGCGCACGGGCACCTCCACCACGCTCAGGCCGTGGATGGCCGCCTCGAAGAGCGCCTCCAGTTCGCTCTGGTAGCGGTTTCCCTGTAACCGGATGGCCTGGAGCGCCTGGAAGGAGAAGCACCGGTAGCCACAGCACGGATCGGTGTAGGTACGGCCGAGGGTGGCCTGCAAGGCCGCGACGAGGACCTTCCGCACCAGGTAGCGGTTGAGAGGTGTGTGCCCGCGGGAGGAGTCCGACAGGAACCGGCTGCCGATCGCCAGCGCGCACTCCTCGGCCATCACGGGCTGGACTAAGCGCTCCATGTCGGCCGGGTCGTGCTGGCCGTCGGCGTCCATCGTCACCAGCTGGGACGGATCCAGTTCCATCGCCTGGGCGAAGCCTGCCCGGAGGGCGGACCCTTTGCCCCGGTGCTTGGGAAGGTGGACGAGGACAGCGCCGTAGTCGAGCGCGACCGCGTCCGTCCCGTCGGTCGAGCCGTCGCTCACTACGATGACCTGAACCGGCACGCCGAAGAGGCACGCCGGGATACGCCGGAGAAGAGTCCGGAGCCTGCCCGCCTCATTGAAGGCGGGAACGACCACCGCAATCACGCTCGCACCTCCCCTCACAGCACGGGACGGGCGGCGCTTCGCCCCGCCGGCGACCATGTTCTGCGGCAGCCATTCTCGCACTCCCCTTTCTGTTCATGCTCAGGCGGTTGGCGAGCGTCCTCGGCGGCGTGGTGCGTCGGGGGACCAGGTCTTGCGCCTGCGAAATTCGATGCGCGACCGGATGTTCCGGGTGCTCGTCCTAATGGCCACCTTCGCCAGCCTCCGCTGGGTGAGGCGATCGCGCTTCGCGGCGCGGACACGATACCGAGCGGTGCGAAATACGGGTCTGCGCCGCCTTCGTTGAGTGATCCACTGGCCCGCTCATGGACGCACCGCCCAGGGCCCTGCCGCCCGACCGCAAGCGGACCTTCGGCTCGTGGCTGTCCGAGTGGTTGGAGGCGAAGATCCAGCGTGGGGAGCTGAGGGACAGCACCACGCGTGGCTACCGAGACATGGCGGATGTACCTGGATCCGAAGCTCGGAACGCTGCGGCTGGGCGACCTGCGCGGTCAGCACATCACCCGGGCGTACGCCGAGGTCATGGCCGAGCGCCGAGCCGCGATCGAGCAGGCGCAGGCACGCAACGAGCAGCACCGCCGTGCGGCAAACGAGTGGAACGCCGCGCATCCGGGCAGCCGGCCGAAGGCACCACACCAGGTCGCGATCCCGCCGACGGTCTCACCCGTAACGGTCCGCCGCATCCACGCGGTGGAGTTCGGCGCACTCAAGAGCGCGGTCAAGGCTGGGCTGGTGCCAAGGTCGGTCGCGCCCGATGTCGAGCTGCCGAAGGCGACCAAGCACAAGGTGCGGCCCTGGACGCCGGCCGAGTATGGCCGGTTCCTGGATTACGTCGAGCGCACCGCGCCGCGCTGGTACCCGTTCGTGTTGCTGGCCGGACACTCCGGGCTGCGGCGCGGCGAATTGCTTGGCCTACGCTGGTCGGACCTGGACTCGAGCACCGGCCGACTCGTGGTCGCCCGCCAGCGGATCTCGGTCGGCTACCAGGTGCGGGAAGGCGACAACACCAAGACCGACGCCGGGCAGCGCGTCGTGGTGCTCGATGCCGGCACGGTCGCGGCCCTGCGAGCCTGGCGCAAGACCCAGCTTGAGGAGCGGCTGGCCTGGGGCGCGGCCTACCAGGACCGCGGCGGCCTGCTGTTCACCCACGAGGACGGCCGGCCGCTGCACCCGGACCACGTCTCGAAGGTGTTCCGTCGGCTGGTGACCCGGGCTGGCCTGCCGGCGGCCAAGCTGCACGCGTTGCGGCAATACCACGCCGCCGCGCTGATCAGCACCGGAGCAGACATCGCGGCCGTGTCTAAGCTGCTCGGGCACAGCTCGATCGCGATCACCAGCGACATCTACGGTGGCCTGTTCGAGCAGGCGTCGGCGGAGCTAAGCGAGCGAGCGGCTGGCTTGGTCCCCAGGGAGCGCCACGCATGAACGCCCGCTGCCACTCCCCTACACCGGACCCCTACACAAGCCCGGGCACAGTGAAGGGCGTCGATCTCCCGACGCCCCTACATATGCTCTGACTTGCTGCTCTTCTTGCGCGCCCGAAGCGACTCGAACCCCCAACCTTCTGATCCGTAGCTCCTGGCAACTCGGCTAGGTGGGATTGCTGCGAGGCCACAACGAAGTACTCGGCTCGGGAAGGTGTCGTCCGGATGCTCTCCTTGCTGTGCTCGGCTGCTGTACGGGGCAGGAGCGTGGCCGGGCTGGCGTTTGACGCACGAGTCAGTCGTCGCGGGCCGGGTGATGTCAGGGCAAGTCTGATGGCGGGAGTCCGGTTCGTTAGGCGAGTGCGACCGCTTGAGCCCTGTTGTTCAAGGCTAGCTTGCGCGGGATGTTGGTGACGTGGACGCTGACGGTGCTCTCGCTGATGAACAGCCGGCGGCCGATCTCGGTGTTGGTCAGCCCTGGGCGACGACCTCGAGCATGGCCATCTCTGGGGGTCAATCCGTACGGAGCGGCGCGGCGTCTGCACGCCATGTCCGGGGTACCGCCGAGGGTTGCTCGTGATCGCCGCGTCAGACGGTTTGTTCCATCGCGCTGCCACCACGCCACCGCCGAAACCTGCTTTGACACTCCGCTGCTCCCCGTGGCTCACCTCTGGATCTGGCACGGGTCTAGCGATATCGCCGGGTCATCAGGTGATAGGTGTTCTTGGGTCGTCGTGGTCCAGGGCCCCGAGTGACTGGCCACGTCGTCGTCGCACAGCCGCGAGAGCGCGGCTGGGATTTCTCGGAGGTCCCGATGGACTCATCGGCGTGGAAGTCAAGTACATCCGCTCCGGCGTACTGATACGCCCCATCGTGTACGAGGTCGTCGGCCGCTTGTCTGGGACGGACTTCATCGGCGCTTTCGTCGTGACAAACGCGCCACTGTCGGGTTACGCGCAGCATCACAACTCGCTCGCTGCCGAGTCGGACCGGCCGGTGGAAGCGGTCACGTGGAATGACCAGCGGAACGACGACTTGCTGGCCAGAGCGCTCTTCGCGTTGCGCGTGGTCATGACCACCTTGTGGATCGCCGGGCGTCGGAAGAGCCGTCCGGGCAGCACTAGAGCGTGTCTCCCGGATCTTTGGGGCTGGCGCTACGGTCTCGAAGGAGGGAGTGCGCGAGCAGATCGGTCAGCGTGTGAGCCCATTGGCGATGACTCCATCTATGCCCGGCAGTCATGGACTGGTAGAGCGCGGGTGACGACAGCCCGAGAAAGAGATCGGTCGCGCGATCGACCGACAGTCCGGACCGCAGGGCGCCGGACTTCTTCATGTGCTCGACGTAGCTTCGGTGCAGTTCTCGCCTCAGGGCTTCCTTCTGTGCCCAAAGTGCCCGCACGTCGGTGTCGTCGATTGTGTCCATCGTCGCGGCGAGCGGCGCCAGACGCGCCGCAACGGTAAGGACGCCGGCCACCATTGTCGCCAGACTCCGGCCCGGATCGGTTTCCTTGACCGCGCGCCGGAACCAGTCCGAGTCGCGGGGACGCACCCTGTCCGGGCCGAGGACGGCGGCCGCGTAAACCTGCTCCAATAGGGCCGCCTTGGTACGGAAGGCGAGGTATACCGTCTGCACAGCGACGTCGGCCGCCTTCGCTACCTCAGGCATGGTGGTGGACAGATAGCCCTGGTCGGCGAACAGCTCGTAGGCGGCGGCGAGGATCCGCTTCCGGGTGGCCGCCGCACGCTGCTTGCGGGACTGCTTGACATCGGTCATGACATCGGTGAGGCTATCATGAGTTGTTCACTAGTGAGACTCGCTAGTGGGCGCCACCACCAAGGCGATAGATTGCGGAGGTCGAGATGTTTGTGGAGACCGTGTCCGCCCCGCGGGTGGAGTGGCAGACGTGGACAGACCGGCTCCGTCTGTTCGCGGACCCGCCGCCGGCCCTCGTGAGTAGCATCGCGTGGTCAGCAGATGGTTCGACTATCATCAACGTCAACGTATGGGAGAGCGCCTCCGCCGTCGCGGACTTCTACCTTGATCGAGTCGAGCCGGTCATCGAAGCCCACGGCCAACCGGCGTACAAGCCGGTACGGCATGGTGAACCCGTCGCGGTGTACGTCCGCTCCCACCAAGTACCAGCTGTGTTCGAAGCAACGAGTGCGGCAGGTGGAGGAGCGGCTAGCCGCTGGTGAAATGTGGCAGGACCACGGGCTCGTGTTCGCCACCACCATCGGCACTCCGTTGGAGCCACGCAACGTCAATCGGCGGTTTGAGGAGCTGCGGAAGGCGGCCGGCCTGGAGTGGCTGCATCTGCATGACCTACGGCATGCCTTCGCGACGTTCCTTCTCGACCAGGGCGAGGATCTGCGGACGGTGATGGAGCTACTTGGTCATTCGACCATCCGGCTCACCGCGGACACCTACGGGCACGTGCTGCCGGCTCGGGCTCGGCAAGCGGCCACGGCTATCGATCGCGTGCTCGGGGAGGAGCCGGCGTGAGGCTTGGCTGTACGGATGGCTGTACTCGCGTCCTAGGTCAACAGACGTTTGTGCTGGTGGAGCCGAGGGGACTCGAACCCCTAACCCCCGCCTTGCAAAGGCGGTGCTCTGCCAGTTGAGCTACGGCCCCGCGGACGGGCGGTGCCGCCGGGGTGCTGGCGTCGGACGAACGGCGTCTACCGCAGATCCGGTGCAGTGGTCGCCTCGTGCCACAGCGCCCGCTCGTCGTTTGCGCTCTTCATCTTTCGTGCGAGCAACGCGGCGGTGCCGATGACCCCCGCGACGATCAGGAGCTTCTTCCACATGGAGCGGCTTCCCTCCGTAGGCGGCCTGGCGAGGCTGGGCACGGGAGTGGGGCTAGCTGGAATCGAACCAGCGACTTCAGAGTTATCAGCTCTGCGCTCTAACCGACTGAGCTATAGCCCCCCGCGCGCGACGAGCAAGGCTACCGTACGCGGCCGGGCCATCCCAACTCGGGTACGCGTGGACCGTACCCCTTGAGCAGGGTGCCCACCAGCGGTTTCAGGCGGCTCAGTCGCGCTCGGAGAGCGTGACCTCGATGCCGCCGACTAGGTCGGCGCAGACGTTGTAGATGAACGCCGCGAGCGTCGCGAGCGCCGTGAAGAGCACGACGTTGACCGCGCCGACAAGCGCCGCCGTGCCGATCACGCCCTTCGCGGTGATCTTGAAGGTGGCCGCCGACGCGCCCCCGGTGGCGCTCAGCATGTCGCCGAGCGACTGGTTGACCGTGTCGAAGACGCCCATCGCGTCCAGCGCGAGGTACAGCACCGAGGTTGCGACGATCACCACGATGAACAACACGAGGGACACCGCGAACGAGAACTTCATCACCGACCAAGGGTCGATGCGCTTCACGTTCAGACGGGCCCGGCGCGGTCCCCGCGAGGCCGCGGCGGACACCGTGCTGCGCGCGGCCCGGACGGCCTCCGTGACTCGCGCGGCACCGACGGCGGTGGCGCCGCGTACGCCCGCGCCGGCCGGCCCGCGGCCGGGCACGCGGCCCGGAGTCGGCCCGCCGGGCGGGTGCGTACCGGGCGCGGGCCCGATCGGGATCGCACCCACGATCGGCGTGGTAGCCGTGGCGACACCGCCACCCTTCGCCCTGCCGTCACCGGCGCCACGCGCGGCGCGTCTGTCCTTCTCGGCTGGCTCAGCGGGCGGTTCGTCCGGCGGTGGAAGCATGCCGGGGGCCCGGGTGAACTTCGGGGACCCAGGTTCGGCGGGGACTGTCGCGCGGCCGACGGCCGCTCGACCGGTCGCGGGTGTGCCGCCCTCGGCGGCGTCCTGCTCGACCGGGTTCGTCGAGGTCCCCGCAGCCCCCGACGTCGCCTGTGTCTCCGTCATTAACTAGTCCTGTTCGTCAGGCTCGTCGGCGTTGCGAGCAATGGCCACGAGGGTCACACCCTCTGGGAGGTCCATGAGCTTGACCCCCATTGTGTTCCGATCGCGCGTGCGGCGTACAGGCTTCACCGGAGTACGGATAACTCCCCCATTGCTGGTGATGGCAAACAACTCATCATCCGGGCTGATCACCACCGCGCCGACGAGGCCGCCGCGGCGTTCGGTGATCTTAGCTGTCAGCACGCCCTTCCCGCCCCGGCCCTGGACCGGATACTCCTCGATCGGGGTCCGCTTGGCGTACCCCCCATTGGTGGCGACGAGGACATCCATGCCGCTTCGGACGACCTCCATCGCGAGCAGTTCGTCGCCGTCGCCGAACCGCATCCCGATCACGCCGGACGTGGCCCGCCCCATCGGCCGCAGAGCCTCGTCGGTGGCGTTGAAGCGGATCGCCTGGGCGCGCTTCGACACGAGCAGCAGGTCGTCGCTCGAGCCGATCAGCGCTGCGCCCACCAGCTCGTCCTCGTCGCGCAGGTTGATCGCGATGATCCCGCCGCTGCGCGGTGAGTCGAACTCCTCCAGCCGGGTCTTCTTGACCAGGCCGTTCTTGGTGGCGAGCACGAGGTAAGGGGCCACTTGGTAGTTCGGGATCTCGATCACCTGTGCGATGCGCTCGTCCGGCTGGAACGCGAGCAGGTTCGCGACGTGCTGGCCACGGGCGACGCGGCTGGCCTCTGGCAGCTCGTACGCCTTGGCCCGGTACACCCTGCCCTTGTTCGTGAAGAACAAGATCCAGTCATGGGTGGAGCAGACGAAGAAGTGGCTGACGATGTCGTCCTGCCGCAGGCCTGCGCCGCTGACTCCCTTCCCGCCCCGACGCTGCGACCGGTAGAGGTCCACCTTGGTCCGTTTCGCGTATCCCGTGCGGGTGATCGTGACGACGACGTCCTCGCGCTGGATGAGGTCCTCGACGGACACCTCGCCGTCGAAGGGAATGATGCGCGTACGCCGATCATCGCCCCATCGGTTGGCGATCTCGGTCAGCTCGTCGGAGATGATCCGGCGTTGCCGGGCCGGCTTGGCCAGGATGTCCTTGAGGTCGGCGATGTCGACCTCGATCTTGGCGAGCTCGTCGATGATCTTCTGGCGCTCCAGCGCGGCGAGCCGGCGAAGCTGCATGTCGAGGATGGCGGTCGCCTGGATCTCGTCGATGTCCAGCAACCGGATCAGCCCGGCCCGGGCCTCCTCGACCGTTGGCGAGCGCCGGATCAGCGCGATGACCTCATCGAGGGCGTCGAGCGCCTTGACCAGGCCGCGCAGGACGTGCGCCCGCTCCTCGGCCTTGCGCAGGCGGTACGCCGCCCGGCGGACGATCACGTCGAGCTGGTGCGCGACGTAGAACCGCAGGAACTGAGCCAGATTCAACGTGCGCGGAACCCCGTCGACGAGCGCGAGCATGTTCGCGCCGAACGTCTCCTGCAGCTGCGTGTGCTTGTAGAGGTTGTTCAGCACGACCTTGGCGACCGCGTCCCGCTTTAGCACGATGACCAGGCGCAGACCGGTACGCCCAGACGACTCGTCGCGGATGTCCGCGATGCCCCCGAGCTTGCCCTCCTTGACGAGCTCCGCGATCCGCTCGGCGAGATTGTCCGGGTTCACCTGGTAGGGCAGCTCGGTGACGATGAGGCAGGACCGGCCCTTGCGGTCCTCCTCGACCTCGACCACCGCCCGCATGCGGATCGACCCGCGACCGGTTCGATACGCGTCCTGGATGGCCGCGGTGCCGACGATCAGGCCGTGTGTCGGGAAGTCCGGCCCCTTGACGAGCTTGACGGCCTCGTCCAGGGTCGTCGCCTCGTCCGCGTCGGGATTGTCCAGGCACCACCGCACGGCCGTCGCGATCTCCCGCAGGTTGTGCGGCGGGATCTTCGTGGCCATGCCGACCGCGATGCCCTCGGAGCCGTTGACGAGCAGGTTCGGGAACCGCGACGGGAGGATCGTTGGCTCCTGAGCCCGGCCGTCATAGTTCGGCACCAGATCGACGGTGTCCTCGTCGATGTCCCGCAGCATCTCCATGGCGAGCGGGTCGAGCCGGCACTCGGTGTAGCGCATGGCGGCGGCTGGATCATTGCCGGGCGAACCGAAGTTGCCGTTGCCGTCGACGAGGGGGTAGCGGAGGGACCAGTTCTGGGCCATCCGGACGAGCGTGTCGTAGATGGCGGAGTCGCCGTGCGGGTGGAACTGACCCATGACGTCACCGACGACACGGGAGCACTTCACATAGCCACGGTCCGGCCGGTAGCCGGAGTCGAACATGGCGTACAAGATCTTGCGGTGCACCGGCTTGAGGCCGTCCCGCACGTCCGGCAGCGCGCGGCCGACGATCACGCTCATCGCGTAGTCGAGGTACGAACGCTGCATCTCGACCTCGAGGCCCACGGGTTCGACCCGGCTGCGCAGGCCAGCCTCGACCGAGGTCTCGAAGGAGTCGTCGGACTCGATTGGCTCGTCGCCCGCAGGTTCGTTCGTATCCGTCACAGTCAACCCTCATCAGCGTTCGGTCCGGTCACATGCACGACCGGAACCCTTACCGGACAACCCAAAGACCCACCCGACCGGCAACCGGCCGGGCGCACCGACAACCTAGATGTCCAGGAACCGCACGTCCTTCGCATTGCGCTGGATGAACGACCGTCGCGCCTCGACGTCCTCACCCATCAGCACGCTGAACAGCTCGTCCGCGGTTGCCGCGTCGTCGAGCGTCACCTGCAGCAGGGTGCGCGTCGCCGGGTTCATCGTGGTCTCCCACAGCTCGGGGTAGTTCATCTCGCCCAGACCCTTGAACCGCTGGACGTCATCCGGCTTCGCGTTCGGCTTGCGCTCCTGGCGCAGGGCGATCAGCCCGTCGCGCTCCCGATCGGAGTAGGCGTACTGCGCGTCGTCGCCCTTCTTGTTCCACTTGATCTTGTAGAGCGGGGGTGAAGCCAGGTAGACGTGGCCGAGCTCCACCAGCGGACGCATGAACCGGAACAAGAGCGTGAGCAGCAGGGTCTGGATGTGCTTCCCGTCGATGTCGGCGTCCGCCATCAGGATGATCTTGTGGTACCGCAGCTTGTCGATGTCGAACTCGTCGTGGATGCCGGTGCCGAGCGCGGTGATCAGCGCCTGCACCTCGTTGTTCTTGAGGATGCGGTCGATGCGGGCCTTCTCAACGTTGAGGATCTTGCCCCGGATGGGCAGGATCGCCTGCGTCCGAGGGTCGCGCCCCTGCTTGGCCGAGCCACCCGCGGAGTCGCCCTCGACGATGAACAGCTCGCTGACCCGCGGGTCGGTGGACTGACAGTCGGCCAGCTTGCCCGGCATCGACCCGGACTCCAGCAGCGACTTGCGGCGGGCCAGCCGACGCGCCTGCGCGGCCGCGATCCGGGCCCGGGCGGCGGCCGACGCCTTCGAGATGATCACCTTCGCCTCGGCCGGGTTCCGCTCGAGCCAGTCGGTGAGCCACTCATTGCAAACCTTCTGCACGAAGCTGCGGACGTCGGTGTTCCCGAGCTTGGTCTTGGTCTGGCCCTCGAACTGGGGATTGGTCAGCTTGACCGAGATGATCGCGGCCAGCCCCTCCCGGATGTCCTCGCCGGACAGCTTGTCGTCGCCCTTAAGGATCTTCTTATCGCTGCCGTACTTGTTGATGACACCGGTGAGCGCCGCGCGGAACCCCTCCTCGTGGGTGCCACCCTCGTGTGTGTTGATGGTGTTCGCGAACGTATAGACCGACTCGCCGTACGACTCGTTCCACTGCATCGCGATCTCGACCGCCGTGCCCTCCCCGTCCGCGCCGAACTCGATCACCGACCGGTGGATCGGGCTCTTGGTCTGGTTGAGGTGGCGTACGAAGTCCGCGATGCCGCCCTTGTAGAGGTAGGTCACCTCGCGCGGCTTGCCGGACTCGTCGGTCTCCCGCTCATCACGCAGGTGGATGGTCAGACCGCGGTTGAGGAAGGCCATCTCCTGCAGCCGGCGGGAGATCGTTTCGAACGAGAACTCGGTGGTCTCGAAGACGGTCGGGTCCGGCCAGAACGCGACCGACGAGCCCGTACGGCGGGTCGTCTCGCCCTTCTCCAGCGGCGTCGGCTTGGAGTGGTGGTACTGCTGCCGCCAGACGTACCCGTCCTTGTGGATCTCGATCTCCATCCGGTTGGACAGCGCGTTGACGACCGACACGCCGACGCCGTGCAGGCCGCCGGAGATCGCATACGCCTTGCCGTCGAACTTGCCGCCGGCGTGCAGCAGGGTGAGCGCCACCTCGACGCCCGGTTTGCGAAGCTTCGGATGCATGTCGACCGGGAAGCCCCGCCCGTTGTCCACAACCCGGACGCCGCCGCTCGCCATGAGGACGACGTCGATCGTGTCGGCATAGCCGGCGAGCGCCTCGTCGACGGCGTTGTTCACGACCTCCCAGACCAGGTGGTGCAGGCCGCGCTCGCCGGTGGTGCCGATGTACATGCCGGGACGCTTGCGGACCGCCTCGAGGCCCTCGAGAACGGTGATCGAGCCAGCGGTGTAATCCTGCCTCTTCTGTGCTGCCACCCTCGGTCGCTTTCTCGCACCCGGTCGCGCGCGGCGCGAGGGGTACGGGGTTGGTGGGCGTCACCGGCGGCCGGCACGCAACCACACCCGGGGGACCGACACCGGGCGCCGCGCCGGAGCGCGCACCCTGGCACCGAACCGAGGCGGCCGGAGCGTGCCGACCACCGCGGACACCCGCGGGTCGTGATCGGCTGAACATCGCGCAGACCGGCATCGGGGACGGGGGCTGCCCCCCGTGAGGTCGCTCCGCGCGGTGTTCCTTTGTCTCGCCCAATCCTACTGTGCGCGGACGACGAAACGGGTGCGCGGCACCCCCGATGAGGCACCTGAGTTGGTCACAGCGCCACGAAATGCTCGGGCCGCAACTCCCCACACACACGAGGGGGCGGATGACCGACGAACGCGCCCCACATCCGGTCGCGTCGCCAGGCACCCCTCGGTGCGTCGATCTAGGGCGAATACTGGCAGATGAAGATCGACTGACCAGTATTCGCCCTAGATCGACCGGGCCGGGCGTAGATAGACCGGGTTGGGGGCGATCGGCCGGGTCGGAGCGCGATCGGTGCGGATTGGCGGTTCGGGGGTCGCGAAGACGCCTTCCAGTGTCGTAACCTCCCGGCGCGAACCGAACTGGCGCCGGGCATGGCGGTGGACTGTCCCGGCCGAGAGAGGGTGACCCGCGATGGGGCTGGACAACGTCGCCGTGCAGTGGCCGCGTACCGGCCGGTTCTACGATCCGGTCGCCCCGGCGGAGTTCGTGGACTTTTCCGAACTGGCGGACGGGCCGGACGTGAGTGCCCCGACCGCAGCGTTGGCCGGACATATCGCCAAGACAGGCACCGTTCGGGCGACGGCGTACACCGAACTCGTCGACCTCCTGCTCGGCCTGAACGGCGTGCTCTACGCCACCGATGCCGCGGCCGAGGACGAGGATCCCGTGATCGACCCCGACGGATGCGCGTGGATCGCCGGTGGCCTGGAGCGCTTCGTCGACGGCCACGCCGGACACGGCGAGCAGGTGACCTTCGAGACCGTCGGCGCGGTGCTCCGGGAGGCGCTCACGGGCAGCCGGCTCGCCGACCAGCAGCTGCGCTGGCTGGAGAGCCGCCTCGACGCGCTGCGCGACGAGTCGGGCGGCGCCCCGCAGTGGACCTTCAGCCGAGGCGAGCTCGCGGTGCTGGCGAGCTTCTACCGGCGCTGCGCCGACCGTGGCTTCGCCGTCTACGCGGACTTCTGAGCGCGCTCAGCCGTACGTGTCGCGGGGCCCGCGGCCGCGGACCCGACGCGGCCCGCGCGACCAGTTGGGGGCGGCCGGGCCGTGGATGCGGAGTCGGGTGACCACATTGTGGCCGACCTCGGCGGCGATCCGTTGGAGCAGTGACGCGGCCAGCAGCCGGAGCTGGGTGGCCCACGCGGTGGACTCCGCCTCGATGGTCAGCTCGCCGCCCTCGAGCGTCATCGGGCGGCTGTGCTGGGCGACGTCGGGCCCGACCACCCGCTCCCACGCGGCGAAGACGGTCGCCTCCGCCGCCTGGCGCTGCCAGCCTCGCGCCTGGATGAGCCGGGCCAGCACGGCGCCGAGCGGTTGCGGGTCCCGCGGGTCCGGCCCCGGACCGGTGTACCCGCGCAGCCCGCGCCGTGCCGGTCCACCGGCGGCGGCCGCCGTCTTGTCACCGGCGGAAGACCCGGCCGGTGTACGCCGCGGCGAGCGCGGCGTGCCGCGCCGGGCCTTCGCGGCGTCGAGCACCGCGCGGGCGAGCTCCGGCCCGGTCGGCGGCAATTCGGTCGGCTCGATGCCGGCCGGCTGCCCGCCGTGGGTCCCCGTCGGCGGCTCGACGTCCTCAGTGGACACGATGCACCCCGTCCTCGGTCACCTCGTAGCGAACCCCGCGCAGGATGGCCGGCACATCATCCGGGACGGCACACGTCACGAGCAGCTGGCTGGCCCGCCCGACGCGGTCGGCCAGCCGGTCCCGGCGCCCGGCGTCGAGTTCGGCGAACACATCGTCGAGCACGAGGACCGGTTCGATGCCGTCCGCACGCAACAGGTCGTACGCCGCGAGCCGCAGCGCCAGCGCGAATGACCAGGACTCGCCGTGGCTCGCGTACCCCCGAGCGGGTCGTTCGGCGAGGCTGAGCACCAGGTCGTCGCGGTGCGGACCGACGAGCGTGACGCCACGCTCCACTTCGGACGTCCGTCCCGCGGTGAGGGCTTCGACGAGCGCGTCGTGCAATGCCGATCGGTCGGGTGTCAGCGCGTCGCCGAGCGTCGAGCGGTACCCGATCGCCGCGGCGCCCTGACCCGCGGCGACCGCGTCGTACGCCTTGCCAACGTGCGGCGCCAGCGCGGCAACGAGCTCCAGCCGGCCGGCGAGCAGCTCGGCACCGTGCCTGGCGAGGTGCGTGTCCCAGACGTCCAGTGTGGACAGTTCGGCGGCGCCGCGCCCACTGCCGACCTTTCTCGCCAGGTAGGCCGTTCGTAGCAGCGCGTTGCGTTGCTTGACGACCCGCTCGTAATCGGCGCGGACGCCGCCGTACCGGGGCAACCGCGCGACCAGCAAGTCGTCGAGATACCGCCGGCGCTCGGCCGGGTCTCCCCGCACCAACTGCAGATCCTCCGGTGCGAACATCACCAATCGCAGCGCGCCGAGCACGTCGCGCGGCCGGCGGGCGGGCGCCCGGCCGATTCGTGCCCGGTTCGCTTTGCCGGGTACGATCTCAAGCTCCACCAGCAGCTCGCGTCCATCGTGGACAATCAAACATCGGATCACCGCCGCGGCCGCGCCGTCGCGCACCAGCGGCGCGTCGGTGGCGACCCGGTGGCTGCTGAGCCTGGCGACGTAGCCCAGCGCCTCGACGAGGTTGGTCTTACCGAGGCCGTTCGGGCCAACCAGCACGTTGACCCCCGCCTCGAAGTCCACGCCGATCCGCTCGTACGAACGGAAGTCGACCAGCTCGAGCCGCCGGACGTACACGGCTAGCGCTTGCGCGTGGCGTGGCCGCCGAACTGGTTCCGCAGAGCGGCGACGGCCTTCATCGCTGGCGAGTCGTCCTGGCGCGACGCGAACCGGGCGAACAGCGACGCCGCGATGACGTTCATCGGCACCGCGAGACGGATCGCCTCCTCGACCGTCCAGCGTCCCTCGCCGGTGTCCTCGGCGTAGCCACGCAGGCCAGCGAGCTCCGGGTCCTCGTCGAGCGCCCGATCGAGCAGGTCGAGCAGCCACGAGCGCACGACCGTCCCCTCGCGCCAGGACTTGATCACACCGGGAACGTTTGTGACGTGATCCGACGCGGCGAGCAGCTCGTACCCCTCGGCGTACGCGTGCATCAGGCCGTATTCGATGCCGTTGTGCACCATCTTCGCGTAGTGACCGGCGCCGGACGGGCCGGCGTGTACGAAGCCGAACTCGCCCGCGGGCTTCAGTGCTTCGAAGATCGGCATGCACCGCTGGACGTGCTCCTCGTCGCCGCCGACCATCAACGCGTACCCGTTCTGCCGGCCCCACACCCCGCCGGAGACCCCGACGTCCAAGTAACCCAGGCCGCGCTCGGCGAGCCGGGTCGACCGGGGCGGGTCGTCGCTGAACCGCGAGTTCCCGCCGTCGATCACGATGTCCCCCGAGCCCAGCAGGGCGGCGAGCTCGTCGATGGTCGACTCGGTCACGCCGACCGGCACCATCACCCAGACGACGCGCGGTGCCGACAACTTGTCGACCATCTCGGCGAGGCTAGCCGCGTCGGACCGTTCCGGGTGATGGTCAAACCCGACCACCTCATGCCCGGCCGCGCGCAGCCGCTCGCGCATGTTGCCACCCATCCGGCCCAGACCCACGAGGCCCATCTGCATGGCGTCCCCCTCTGCGTCGTAGATCACGCGCGGGGCCGGCAGCCCCTAGCGCGCGATGCGGATTGGCATGATCAGATAGCGGTACCCGGGGATGATCTCCCCGTCGTCGTCGGCGGGTGAGATCACGGCCGGCTTGAACGCGTCGACGAACGACAGCACGGCGGTCGGAGCGGACAGCGCGGACAACCCGTCGAGTAGGTACTGCGGGTTGAAGGCGATCATCAGTGGCTCGCCGGTGAAGGTCGCCTCCATTGCCTCGCTCGCCCGGGCCTCCTCGGTTCCGCCCGCCTCGACAACGAGGCCCTCCTCGCTGAAGCTGAGCCGCACCGGGGTGGCGCGCTCGGCGACGAGTGCCACCCGGCGGACGACCTCGGTCAGCGCCGGCACGGCGACCCTCGCCTCCGCGTTGTGGCTGGCCGGGAACAGCGACCGAACCGGGGGATAGTTCGCGCCGTCCAGCAGTCGGCTGGTGGTGCGGCGGGTGCCGCCGGCGAACCCGATCAATCCCTCCCCGGCGGCACCGTGCGCGAGGGCGAGCGTGACCTCGCCACCGGTTGGGCCGAGCGTCTTGGCGGTGTCGGCGAGGGTGCGGGCCGGGACAAGCGCGTTCAGGCTGACGTCCGGGTCGTCGGGGCGCCACTGCATCTCGCGCATCGCCAGCCGGTAACGGTCGGTGGCCAGCATGGCCAGCGTCGACCCGTTGAGCTCCACCCGCACGCCGGTCATCATCGGCAGCGTCTCGTCCCGGCCGGCGGCGACCGCGACCTGGGACACGGCCGCGGCGAACGCGAGGGCGTCGATTGTGCCCGCGCCGGTCGGCATCTCAGGGAGCGTCGGGTAGTCCTCGACGGGCATCGTCGGCAGCGTGAACCGGGCACTGCCGCAGACGAGCTCCAGATGGGCACCCACGGCGGCGATGTCGACCGGCTTCGCCGGGAGCGCCTTCGTGATCTCGGCGAGCAGCCGGCCCGAGACCAGTGCCGCGCCGTCGGCGTCGGCCTGGACGTCGATGGTCACCTGACTGGAGACCTCGTAGTCGAAACCGGAGACCTCGAGCCGGCCGTCCTCGACGCGGAGCAGTACGCCGGCGAGCACCGGCACGGACGGCCGGCTGGGCAGGCTCTTCGCGGTCCACGCGACGGCGTCGGCGAGCGCGTCGCGCTCCACGCGGAACTTCATCGAAACGACCTCCGAGTCGACTCGTCGGGGAGCAATGCCCTATCGAACCTTATTGCGAGCCCGGCCGCGACATGCGCGCGACCCGGCGCGTTGGCACGATCGGCGGCCGAGTGCCACCGCGTCGGTCGCACCGTAGGCCATCCACCCAAGTACCGACCGTCCGGTGATTGGGTCTTGTTGTGTTAGGGAGAACTTCATCGTCTTCGTCGGTGCTGTGTGAACTGTGGAGAGTCGGCGTTCGCGCAGGCCGTGCGGCGGTCGGTGGGCGTGTGGGGTGTGGACAACCCGGCCGGTGACCGGTCGCGCGTTCCACAGCCCGTGGCGCCGGTCCGGTTGTCCCCGGTCGTGCACCGGTCGTCCACCGGCCATTCCCGGGTTTCGTCCGCAGGGCTGTGAGGTCATCGGCTACGTACCGTACGGGTGAACGGTGGATGACCGGCCGGCGTCCACACATGTTTCCCCAGCCACTGTCCACAGATTGTGGATACCGCGGTGACCCGGTGTCGCACTACATCTGCTTGATGCGGTTGGTGAGCTCGGCGATCTGGTTGTAGAGCGAGCGCCGCTCGGCCATCTGTTGCCGGATCTTCCGGTCGGCGTGCATGACCGTCGTGTGGTCGCGGCCGCCGAACGCCTGCCCGATCCGGGGCAGCGACAGGTCGGTGAGCTCCCGGCACAGGTACATGGCCACTTGGCGCGCGTTGACGAGTACGCGTGAGCGGGAGTGGCCGCGCAGGTCCTCCAGGCTGACTCCGAAGTAATCGGCGGTCGACGCCATGATCTGGTCAGCCGTGATCTCCGGACCGGAGCCGTCCGGGATGAAATCGCGCAGCACCTCCTCGGCGAGCGCCAGCTCGATCGGTGAGCGGGTGAGCGATGCGAACGCCGTGATCCGGATCAGCGCGCCCTCGAGCTCACGGATCGAGTTGGAGATCCGGGAGGCGATGAACTCCAGCACGTCCGGCGGTGCGAACATCCGCTCCTGGGCGGCCTTCTTCTGGAGGATCGCGATACGGGTCTCGAGGTCGGGCGGCTGAATGTCCGCGAGCAGGCCCCATTCGAACCGGGTACGCAGCCGATCCTCGAGCGTCGCCAGCTGCTTCGGCGACCGGTCGGACGTGATCACGATCTGTTTGTTCGCGTTGTGAAGCGTGTTGAACGTGTGGAAGAACTCCTCCTGAGTGCGCTCCCGGTTCTCCAGGAACTGGATGTCGTCGATGAGGAGGATGTCCACGTCGCGATAGCGCCGCTGGAACGCGCTCGTCTTGTCATCCCGCAGCGAGTTGATGAAGTCGTTGGTGAACTCCTCAGTGGAGACATACCGCACCGAGCGCGCGTTGCCGAGCGTTGTCGCGTAATGCCCGATCGCGTGCAGCAGGTGGGTCTTGCCGAGCCCGGAGCTGCCGTAGATGAACAACGGGTTGTACGCCTTGGCCGGCGACTCGGCGACCGCTACCGCGGCGGCGTGCGCGAACCGGTTGGACGAGCCGATCACGAACGTCTCGAACATGTATTTCGGGTTCAGCCGGTTGCCGCCGCTCGAGTCGCCGGTCGGACGCCGGTCGTCGCGCGACGGGCCGGCTGCGGGTGCGGTGAACAATCCGTCCTGCGCGCTGCGGGCGGACGGCACCACCGGGGTGGGGTAGCCGTGCTGCGCGGAGCCGGTGGGCAGATCGTCGCCGTCGGGTCCATCGGGCCCGGCCATGGCGGGTGGTGCGCCCGGAGGCTGCGGCGCGATGGCCGACCCGCCGTCGTCGGGCGGGCGCACAGTCACCGCCACCTGTATCGGTCGGCCGAGCCGTCGGGACAAGGCCTCGGTGATCGCCGGGCGCAGCCGGGACTCGATCACGTCCCGGGTAAAAGGGTCCGGCACCGCGAGCAGCGCGGTGTCCTCGACGATCGCGCGCAGCCGGGTCAGCCGAAGGTACGCCCGCTGCTGGGCGGAGACGATCTCGTCGGCGAGGTCGTCCGTCGCCGCCGTCCACACAGCGGCCAGGTCGATCGTCTCCGCCATCGCCGCGCCACCCCCCTTTGTCCGAGCACCCTCCGTCGTCCGACCCCACGTGGGACCGAACCCACCCTCTGGGCCGATGCCTACGCCCCCACCCGCGTAACCGACCCGCGCCATGTCCCCGCTTGACCGATCGCTATCCACAGGTTGTCCACAGCCTGTGTACCGGCCGATCGTTGGCCTTCCGCTGCACGTTCGCCGGACCTCGCGATTGATGCGACGGCGTGCGCGTGGTTGACCGTGCCGAACGATTAGCCATGTCGCCCGGTTTTGCCCGGAATCGTGGCACTGCTGCGTGCCTGGTTGTCGACCGGCAATCGGGCACGCTAACAGCGTTGTCCACACCCGTTCAACCGCTGTCCACATGTGGACGTTGTCGGTGGGTGCGAATCCCCCCGGTTCGTCCGGGCCGGGCCCGGAGGATCCGCCGGGGCCGTCCCGATATGGCCGTTTGACGATCATTACCGGCGTCCGTATCGTGGAGCGGTTACTTCGTCGCCCTGTCGCGTCCGTCCCGAACGCATCGGCAGACATGACGCTGATAGGGTGGCGGGTGTTTGCTGTTCGCCGGTCGGCCGGTCGCCTCGCGATTGTCACCGGCGCAATAGCATCAAAGAGTCGCCCTGTTGCGTCGGTGGTCCATGTCGGTGCGCGGCGGCCGACGCCAGACCACGACCGAGGGCGCGGGAGTCGCCTAGCGGCGTACGAAGACGGAGAGCCTGACGTGAGCAAGCGCACCTACCAGCCGAACAACCGCCGGCGCGCGAAGACCCACGGCTTCCGGCTGCGCATGCGCACCCGGGCCGGCCGGGCGATCATCTCGGCGCGCCGCGCCAAGGGCCGTACCCGTCTGTCGGCCTGAGGCCTCTCGCACCCTCGCGGGAATGTGGCAGGCGTGCTGGCGCCGACGCAGCGACTGCGGCGGAGTTCCGACTTCGCCGCGGCGGTGCGTGCCGGTCGGCGCGCGGCCCGCGGCGCCGTCGTCGTCCACCTGCGCGTCCACTCCGATGGACCGCCCGGTTCGGCGCTCGCGGCGACCGCGACGCTCCCCCCGCGCGCCGGCTTCGTCGTGTCGAAGTCGGTCGGCGGCGCCGTGACCCGCAACACGGTCCGCCGGCGGCTCCGGCACCTCGCGCGCGGGCGGCTGGCCTCGCTGCCGCCCGGCTCGACCCTCGTCGTGCGGGCGCTGCCCACCGCCGCGAACGCGTCGTACGCTCGGCTCGCCAGCGATCTGGATGCGGCGGTCGGCGCGGCCCTTGCGCCCGGCCGGAGCTGGACGGTGGCGTCGTGATCGGCCCCCGCGGCGGCGTCCCCGGCGTGCCGCAGCCCACCACGGTCGGTGGTCGCCTGCTGGCACTTCCCATCATCGCGTACCGTCGTTGGATAGGCCCGGCACTGCCGGCTCGCTGTCGGTTCTACCCGTCGTGCAGCGCGTACGCCCTTGAGGCGATCTCGACGCACGGCGCCCTCCGGGGGTTCCTGATGGCGGTCTGGCGGGTGTTGCGCTGCAACCCCTTCCACCCCGGTGGGTACGACCCGGTGCCCCCAACCGGACATAGCCGTCATGGCGCTGATGTGACTGGAGCCCCGAATTGAGTCTCGACTGGATCTACTGGGCGATCTCGTGGATCCTGCTCACCTGGCACGGGGTCTGGGATTCGATCCTGCCCGGCCGGGCCTTCCTCGCGACGAACTGGGACTGGATCCTCGCGATCTTCTTCCTCGTCGTGACCGTACGGATCATCCTGTTCCCGATCTTCGTCAAGCAGATCAAGTCGCAGCGGGCCATGCAGGCCCTGCAGCCCAAGGTCAAGGAGCTGCAGGAGAAGCACAAGGGTGACCGGGAGACGCTCCAGAAGGAGATGATGGAGCTCTATCGGCGCGAGAAGGCCAACCCGCTGATGGGCTGCCTGCCGATGTTCCTGCAGATCCCGGTGTTCCTCGGCCTGTTCCACACTCTGCGGCACATCAAGCCGACAATGCCGGAGGGCATGCGAACGCTGTACGGCTGGACGGCAGATCAGTTCAACAGCGCGGTCGGCGCGAAGCTGCTCGGTGCGCCGATCTACCAGAGCTTCAATACTGGCGGCACCAACACGAAGATCGTCGCCGGCGTACTTGTGGTGATCATGATGGTGACCACGTACCTGACCAGCCGGCAGATGATCCTGAAGACCGGCTGGGCCGAGGACCCGCAGCAGAAGATGATCCAGCGGCTGATGCTGTACGGCATCCCGTTCTCGCTGCTGATCTCCGGCGGTATCTTCCCCATCGGTGTGATCGTCTACTGGGTCACGAACAACCTGTTCACGCTCGGCCAGCAACAGTGGGTGTTGCACAAGTACCCCCCGCCGGTGATCCCGACCAAGGCCATTCCGGGAAAGGCCACCCCGGGTAGGGCCGCGGCCGCGAAGCCGGGTGCAGCGCGGTCGGCCGGGAAGCCGGGTGCGGCCAAGTCGGCCGCGAAGAACGGCAGCGGTGCGCCGGTGATAGACGGTAAGGCGCTGGCCCCGAAGCCGGGCGCCAAGCCGGTGAACCCGAAGAAGGGCGGCACCGCCAAGCGGCGGTCGGGTTGACGCGACCGGCCGGGGTCCGATCGGAAGCTGCGACGGGCCCCGGCCGTGGCGCTCCCCGCCACGGGCCGGGTGACGGCCCCTGTGACCTACCCGCGGGCTTCGACGCCAGCGGGAAACCTCGGACCGCGTGTCCGGCTGAGCTAGTACGGAGATGAGACGGTGACCGATACGAGCACTCCCCAGGACCCCACCCACGAGGCGGCCGAAGTAGACGCCGGCGGCGAGTTCGGCGACGAACCCGGCGAGGCGAAGGTGGACGAGGAGAAGGCGCCCGGCGGAAATGATTCGGATCTGTTCCGGGAGAGCGAGATCGCTGCGGACTACGTCGAGGGGCTGCTCGACATCCTGGACTACGACGGCGACATCGATGAGCTGGTCTCCAGTGGTCGCCCCGTCGTCGAGGTCGTGGGCGCGCGGCTGCAGTCGCTGGTTGGCCAGCGTGGTGCCACGCTCGAGGCGCTGCAGGAGCTGACCCGCCTCGCCGTGTTTCGGCAGACCGGCACCCCGAGCCGGCTCTTGCTGGACGTTGGCGGCTACCGGGCGACACGGCGCCGGGAACTGGCGGCCGTCGCGAAGAACGCGGTCGAGAAGGTGAAGCAGTACGGTGAGTCGGTGCGGCTCGAGCCGATGTCCGCGTTCGAGCGCAAGTGCGTCCACGACGTCGTCAACGCGATAAGCGGCGTGGAAAGCGAGTCGGAGGGCGTCGAGCCCAACCGACGGATCGTGGTCCGACCGACGGACTGATCCCTGGGCGCGTGAACGTTTCCCCCGATCCGGCGGCCGGACCGACGCCGCCACCCGAGCTGGCCGCGGCCGCGCGGCGCCTGTTCGGGCCCGCGCTCCCGGTCGCCACCGCGTATGCCGACCTGTTGGCCACGGATGGCGTCGTTCGGGGACTGATCGGCCCTCGCGAGGCGCCGCGGATCTGGGATCGCCACCTGTTGAACTGCGCGGTCGTAAGCGAACTCATCCCGACAGACGCTTCCGTCGTCGACGTGGGTGCCGGGGCTGGTTTGCCGGGTATCGTGCTCGCGATCGCGCGGCCGGACCTCGCGGTCCTCCTGGTCGAGCCGATGGCACGACGGATCGCATTCCTCCTCGAGGTGGTGGCGGTGCTCGGCCTGGCGTCCCGGGTGAGCGTCCTCCGGGCCCGCGCCGAGGAGCTGCCGGGTGGTGCCGTCACGCCCGCGGATGTCGTCACCGCCCGAGCCGTCGCACCCCTCGACCGGCTGGCCGGCTGGTGCCTGCCCCTGGTCGCACGGGGCGGACGCCTACTCGCACTGAAGGGCGCGAGTGCCGCTGAGGAGGTAATCGCCCACCACGACGCCATCCGGCGGCTCGGCGGCGCGACCCCGGTTGTCCGCCGGTGTGGTGTCGGCTTGGTCGAACCGCCGACAACGGTCGTGGAGATCGTCCGGGAGCGGGAGGTGCCCACGGCGCGGCCGAGTCGGGCAAGCGGCGCGGCGCGACCGTCGGGAAAGTCCACTTCGGACGGTCGCGCCGGGCGTGGAGGCTCCCGCTCGCGTTGATTCGGGTACGCCGGGCCGCGGCCACGGCCGAGCGCGAGTTGGCCGGATTCCCCGGTTTGCCCGGACCGCGCGTGGTGTCGAATGCGACGCGGCCGACGTGCATCGGTAGCCTCGCCCGTACATCGGCCGTAGGCTGGCCGCGCGTCGATAGTGAGCCGCACGCAACGCCGGCGGCGTATCCATCCGAGCGGGCAGGGATGACACGGTGCAGGGTCACGGTAGATACGCCGACCAAGGGTTGACCTTCGCGGCCACGACGCGGGCGACGGGTTCTCCGGTCGCAGGCGAGACGGATCCGAGTGGCCACCCGGCCGACCTTGAGTTGGCGCAGACGGCCCCGTCCGCCGAGTCCCCGGTGCCCAAGCCGCGCACGGAGCCCGCGGCCGACCTCGGCGTCCCGCGGCCCGTCCCGCCCACGGCGGCTGTCGGGACGGCGCGCGTTCCCGCCACCGGGCCGCCGCCGCCGACCCGCGCCGGCTCGACCCAGGACAAGTCAACCGACACCCGCGTTTCACGTGAAACACCATCGCGGGAGGACGACGACCCACCGTTGGCCATGGAAGCGAAGCGCGCCGTGCAGATCTTGAACCCGAGCGGCGAGATCACGATGCCTCGCCCGGCCCGCCAGCGGATCATCTGCGTCGCCAACCAGAAGGGCGGCGTGGGCAAGACAACCACGGCGGTGAACCTGGCGGTGGCGCTCGCCCTGCACGGCAATCGCGTGCTCGTGGTGGACCTTGATCCGCAGGGCAATGCATCGACTGGTCTGAATGTTCCGCACCACGCCGGCATCCCCGACGTCTACGACTGTCTGATCGACGGCGTGCCGCTCACCGACGTGATCCAGCCGGTCGAGGGCATCCCGAACCTTTCCTGTGTGCCGGCGACGATCGACCTGGCGGGTGCCGAGATCGAGCTCGTCTCGGTGGTGGCCCGGGAATCGCGCCTCGGCCGCGCGCTCACCGCAAACCCCGAGGGGCACGACTACGTGTTCATCGACTGCCCACCGTCGCTCGGGCTGCTAACCGTGAACGCACTCGTTGCGGCACAGGAGGTGCTCATTCCGATCCAGTGTGAGTACTACGCGCTGGAGGGCCTCAACCAACTCCTCAACAACATCAACTTGGTGAAGGCGCACCTCAACCCGACGCTGGACGTGTCCACGATCGTGCTGACGATGTATGACCGGCGCACCCGCCTGGCGGACGCGGTCGAGCAGGACGTCCGCAACCATTTCGGCGAGAAGGTCCTGCACGCGGTCATTCCCCGCAACGTACGGGTATCCGAGGCGCCGAGCTACGGGCAGTCGGTGATGACCTACGATCCCGGTTCCCGGGGAGCAACGAGCTATTTCGAGGCCGCTCAGGAGATTGCGGTGCGTGGCGCGAAGGCGGGAGGCGTGACATGAAGAGCCGTCCACGGGGCGGCCTGGGCCGGGGGCTCGGGGCGCTGATCCCGACCGCGCCCGCAGACGGGGCGATCGCCGCCGAGAGGCATACGCCGGTCGCCATGGTCGCCGCGGCCGCCGAGGCGGCGGCGGTGCACGCGAGCATGGAGCTCGCTCCGGTGCCCGGCGCCCGCTTCGCGGAGATCCCGGTCTCGGCGATCGTCCCCAACCCGAAGCAGCCGCGTCAGGCCTTTGACGAGGACTCGATGGAGGAGCTGACCTCGTCCATCCGCGAGGTCGGCCTCCTCCAGCCGATCGTCGTACGCGAGCTCGGGAGGGACAAATACGAGCTCGTGATGGGCGAGCGACGCTGGCGCGCAGCCCAGACCGTTGACCGGGAGACGATCCCGGCCATCATCCGCGACACGCGCGACGACGCGATGCTGCGCGACGCGCTCATGGAGAACATCCACCGCGCGGATCTCAATCCGCTGGAGGAGGCGGCCGCGTACCAGCAGCTGTTGGAGGAGTTCGGCGCCACGCACGACGAGCTTGCCCGCCGCATCGGACGCAGTCGCCCGCAGATCTCCAACACGATCCGGCTGCTGAACCTTCCGGCACAGGTACAACGTCGGGTGGCTGCGGGGGTGCTCTCGGCGGGTCACGCCCGTGCGCTGCTCGGCCTCGAGGACGCCGAGTCGCAGGAGGAGCTCGCCCACCGGATCGTCGCCGAAGGGCTCTCGGTCCGGGCGACGGAGGAGCTCGTCGCGTTGGCCGCCACCGACGGCCCCATGCGAACGCCGAGCGGAGCGCGGCGGCGGGCCAAGGCCCACGCGCCGGGCTTGGCCGATCTCGCCGACCGACTGTCGGACCGCTTTGACACGCGCGTCAAGGTCGACATTGGCCGGAGCAAGGGAAAGATCACGATCGAGTTCGCGACGGTCGACGACCTCGAACGCATCGTCGGAATCATCGGTCTGGACGCCCCGCGGAGCGTCACCGAGTAGCCGGTCTGCCGCTCGAGGACGCCTCCGGGATCCGTCCCGGAGGTGCCCTTGTTTCACGTGAAACATCATCCCGAGCCCCTCCCAGCGGCCGCGCGGCGCCGGTCCCGACCATGTTATCCACAGCCCGAACCGCCTGCCTGACAGCGGGATCGGCCCCTGCGACGACCGACTGTGGACAACAGCTGTGGACAGCCGCCGATGGTTTTCGGGCACCGGTCGCGACCTCTCGCGGACGCGCAACGGGGGTCGGGCGCGCCGTCCGCGGATGGGGTCCGAACCGGGGACGACATGGGGGCCGAGCGGGCGTTAGGGTCGTTGCCGTGCCCGACACCCCCACGTCGCTCCCGGACTTCACGCGATGGCCCTCGTTCCCCTTCGAGGGCGACCTCCGAGTCAAGAAACTCGATGATCCGGTGGACGAGGAGCCACCGCGCGCCGGCCAGGACGCCGCCGACTGCACGGCCTGCGGCGCGCCGGACGATGCCTATATCTGGGTGAGCGAGCGGTGGCGCGTCCGCGCCATGGACCGCCCAACGGGGTTGCCGATGGTGCTGATTCTGGAGTCGCGGTCACACCTGGACCTCGGCGACCTGCCGAACTTGCTCGCCGCCGAGCTCGGTGTCATGACGGTGCGACTGGAGCGCGCCACCCGGTCTCTCGACGGCGTGGCGCGGGTCCACGTCAACCGATGGGGCGACGGCTCGGCCCACCTGCATGTCTGGTTCCTCGCCCGGCCGCGCGGCCGGCTGCAGCTGCGCGGCACGTTCCTGTCGCTGTGGGACGACATTCTCCCGCCGGTCCCCGAGGCGCAGTGGCGGGAGAACCTGGCGCTGATCGCGGCGTGGCTGGCGGAGTTCGGCGGTCGCCCGCTCGCCGAGCCACCTCGCATCGAGTGGAAGGCGCCGGCACGGTTCAACACGGCCGCCACGCACGCGACGGATGGGCAGGCGGACGAGGACGTCGAGGCGTCCGTGGTCGCGGCGGAGAACCCATAGGACGATCGGCTCAGCTCGCGACCGGGCGCCGGGCGGCGGCCCGGGCGACGAGCGTCGCCAACACCTTGCCGAGGTCCATTCCGGCCGCCTGCACGGCCAGCGGCAACAGCGAGGTCTCGGTCATGCCCGGGGCGACGTTCACCTCGAGCACATGCGGAGCGCCATCGGCATCGACGATGAGGTCGACGCGGGACAGGTCGCGCAGCCCGAGCGCCGTGTGTGCGGCGAGCGCGGTCCCCGCGACCCGGGCCCCGACCTCCGGAGCCAACCGAGCCGGGGTGTGCCAGGTGGTCAGGCCGGCGGTGTAACGGGCCGCGTAGTCGTACACCCCGTTTCGAGGGACGATCTCGACGGCGGGCAGCGCCTGTGACCCGTCCCCGAGGTCGACGATCGACACCGCTACGTCAACCCCGGCGACGTAGCGCTCGACGAGTGCGGTCGAGTCGTACGCGAAGCAGCCGACCATCGCGGCGGGCAGCGCCGACGCGTCGCGGACGACGGCGGCGCCCAACCCCGACCCACCCTGCGCCGGCTTGACCATCACTGGCAGGCCGAGCCGGTCCACGATGCGATCGAGCACCGCGACCGCGCCGAGTTCGGAGAACCGGTCGTGTGGCAGCGCCACCCAGTCCGGTGTGCGGAGGCCAGCCTCGCGCAGGACCGCCTTCGCCGACGGCTTGTCCCACGCCAGCCGCGCCGATCGCGCGTCGCAGCCGACGTAGGGCACGTCGCAAAGGTCCAGGACGCCGCGTAGCGAGCCATCCTCGCCGGTCGCACCGTGCAGTGCGATCACCACTGCGTCGGGCGGGTCCGTGAGCAACGCCGGCAATAGCGCCACGTCCGCATCGCGGATCTCCGCCTCGATCCCGGCGGCGCGCAGCGCGTCGAGCACCCGCCGACCGGAGCGCAGCGAGACGTCGCGTTCGTAGGAGAGCCCGCCGGCGAGTACGAGCACCCGCGGCTCGACGGCGGCTCGGCCCAAACGCGTCCGCGTACCCATGGGGGAGATCATGCCAAGTCTGGCCCGGGAGCGTCGGCACCCGGCCGCCCCGGACGTGCACCGGGAGTCGCGGCGCCGAGCTCGCCGAACACCGACCGCAGCGTCATTTCCTGCTCGACGACACCGGCGAGCCGTCGCACGCCCTCGCGGATGCGCTCCGGGGGCGGGAACGAGAAGTTCAGGCGGAGGTGCTCCGCACCGGAGCCGTCGGCGTAGAAGCCCGTCCCCGGCACGTACGCCACGCGCGCCGCGATCGCCCGCGGCATCATCGCCTTCGCGTCGACCCCGGCGGGCAGGGTCGCCCAGACGAACAGCCCACCGCTCGGCCGAGTCCACGTCGTGCCGACGGGCATGAGGTCCGCGAGCGCACCGAGCAGGGCGTCGCGCCGCTGGTGATAGATCTCGCGGTACGCCTTGAGCTGCTCCTGCCACGGCATCGTGGTGAGGTACGCGGTCACCGCCGCCTGGGCGAACGCGCTCGGGCAGAGGATCTGCGCCTCGGTCGCGATGACCAGCTTCTCGCGTACCGCGTGCGGGGCCAGGATCCACCCGACGCGGAAGCCCGGCGCGAAGGTCTTGGAGAACGTGCTCAGGTAGAACACGCCGTCCCGGCGGCGCGCCCGCAGCGGTGCCGGTGCGTCGCCGTCGAAGCCCAGCTGGCCGTACGGGTCGTCCTCGACCACGAGGAGACCGGCGCGCTCGCAGATGTCCAGCACGCGCTCGCGCCGCTCGTCGGAGAGCGTGACGCCGGCCGGGTTCTGATAGGTGGGGATCGTGTAGAGGAACTTCGCCCGCCGACCGGCCCGCACCACCTCGCCGATCGCCTGCTCGAGCGCCTCCGGAATGAGCCCCTCGTCGTCCATCGCCACGTGCACAACCCGGGCCTCGGCGGCCTGGAAGACCCCGAGCGCCCCGACGTAGGTCGGGCCCTCGGCCAGCACGACGTCACCGGGGTCGAGGAACAGCCGGGCGATGAGATCCAGGGCCTGCTGGCCGCCGACCGTGACCACGACGTCGTCGACGGAGGCGCCGGTCGACACGTCGATGCCGGAGAGTGCCATCACCTCGCAGATCCGCTCCCGCAGCTCGAGGGTGCCCTGCCCGATGCCGTACTGCAGAGTGCTCAAGCCGTGCTCGCTGCCGAGCCGCGCGAGCATCTCCCCGACCGCGTCGAGCGGCAGCGCGGCGACGTACGGTGCGCCGCCGGCGAGCGAGACGACCTCGGGCCGGCTGGCCACGGCGAAGAGGGCACGGATCTCGGAAGCCGTCATGCCGCCGACGCGCGCGGCGTACCGGTCGGTGTAGTCGTCGAGCGTCGTGCCGCTCATTCGGCCCTCCTTCGCGGCGCGGCGGTGGTTCGTTGAGCGTAATCGGTGCCATCGATCGGCACGGACGGTAATCCGACGGTGTCCACCATGCGGTCCACGCGCGGGTCACCTCCGGGTCGACCTGTCCGACCCCTCCCCTGACGCGAGGTTCCGGCGTAAGATCGTGTGGCCGGGAGGCGCGGAAGGGCGACCGTGCAGCTTCCGGGCCCACCTAGGTCTTGCCTAGCTTGGATCGGTCAATGTCGCGACGCCTGGTCAACCTGACACTCGACACTCTTGAAGATCTGCCCCGGCCATGCCGGCAATGCGTGTTCTGGGAGCTCGACCCGGTTGCCGCCGAGCGTGCGTGCGCGGCCGGCGACCCGGGACTCGAGAAGGAGGCCTGGGTCTCGCAGACGCTGCTCGAGTGGGGCTCGTGCGGCAAGCTCGCGTACGTGGACGGCATGCCCGCGGGCTTCGTGCTGTACGCGCCGCCGGCTTATGTTCCGCGGTCGAGCGCCTTCCCGACCTCGCCGGTCTCGGCCGACGCGGTGCTGCTCATGAACGCCCATGTCGTCACCGCGTTCGCGGGTGGTGGGCTCGGCCGCATGCTCGTGCAGGGCGTCGCGCGAGACCTGACAAAGCGGGGCATCAAGGCGATCGAGGCGTTTGGGGATGCCAAGTTCGGTGAGGCGGGCGAGCTCGATGGATGTCTGGCTCCTGCCGATTTCTTCCTATCTATCGGATTTAAGACCATCCGCCCGCATCCGCGCTATCCGCGACTCCGGCTCGAGCTCCGTACGGCGCTGTCCTGGAAGTCCGATGTGGAGTACGCGCTCGAGAAGCTGCTCGGCTCGATGAGCCCGGAGAGCCTGCTGCGTCCGGTTCGCCCGGCGACCCGGTCGATGCTCTGAGGCCGGCTACGCCACGTCGGCGGCGCCCGCCGCGATGACCGCTCGCAGCCGCCGCACGTCGATGGATCCGGTCGGCACGTCCTGCTCGACCGGGAAGTACATGCGCTGCACCGCGGCGACGATCCCCTCGACGACGCGTTCGCGCACGAGCGGATCGATCAAGCGGCCCCGGTCGACCGGCGAGGTCAGGTAGCCCACATCCACCCGGACCGCGGGCATTCGGGTCAGCCTGAGCAGATCCCAGCTCTTCGCGTGGGTCTGGCAGCTGCGCATCCCCGTGCGGGCGACGATCTCGCGCTGAACGAGGCCGGCGAGGCGCTCGCCGACCGTCGACGCGACGCCGTTGTCCGTGCCGTAGTGATACGTCGCGACGCCGTCGGCGGCCGGGTTGGCGTGACCATCGATATGGATCGAAATAAGCAGGTCGGCGCCGAGGTCATTGGCGAACTCCGCCCGCGCACGGTCGGACAACGGTTCGACGGGCGCCGGACCTCGGGTCAGATGCACCCGCATGCCGAGAGCGCCGAGCCGGCCCTCCAGCCGGGCGGAAAGGTCGAAGGCGAGGTCGGCCTCGGTCCAGCGCAGCCGTCCGTCCGGCACGACGACGCCGGGATCCGACCCCCCGTGGCCCGCGTCGATCACGATCGTCTTGCCAACGAGGTTGGGCCCGGACTGTCGGAAGCGCTCGGTCTCGCGTAGCCACTGTGGCCGCCCGCCGACCACCTTGCGCCCGAGACGCCGCAACGCGTTCATCGTCTGCGGGCCGCACGAACCGTCCGGGGGCAGGCCGACCTCCCGCTGGAACTGTGCCACCGCGCGGGCCGTGTGGGCGCCGTACACTCCGTCGGCGCGGCCCACGTCGTACCCCATCTCGAGCAGGCGCTCCTGCAGCGTCCGGACGTCCTCGCCCACGAGCGGCTCCGTGACGGCTTGGTAGAGGGTCCGCGCCCCGAGACGCCAGCGGGCGGCATCCAGCGCACGCCAGGTCTCGTCGCCCACCGCGCCGTCAACGACCAGACCTCGGCCCTGCTGGAAGCCCCGCACGGCCCGCTCCGTCGCGGCATCGAACATCTCGCGTTCGTTGTGATCGTTGCGGGCGAGCAGGCCGAGTCCCACGAGAATGCCCCGGATCTCCCTCACCGCGGGTCCGTGATCACCTCGTCGGAATGGACGCAACGTACGACCTCCCTCTGCGCCCGCGGCGGTTGCCTGCACCAGCGCGGAGCGTACCGTGGCGCGGACGACAGTACCCAGAAAAGCCGTGCGCCCCGCATCTGCATCGGATGCGGGGCGCGCGGCCGTCAGGCTCCGTGAGCCGGTGACCTAGAACGCGGACTCGATCAGGCGGACCAGGTCGCCCTTCGGGCGGGCGCCGGCTACCGACTGCACGGGCTGGCCGGCCTTGAAGACGGTGAGTGTCGGCACCGACATGACGCGGTACGCGCGGGCGGTCTCGGGGTTCTCGTCGATGTTGAGCTTCACGATGCTGACCTTGTCACCCAGCTCGTTGGCGATCTCTTCGAGCACCGGCTCGACCTTGCGGCACGGTGCGCACCACTCGGCCCAGAAGTCCACCAGCACCGGAATGTCGGACTGCAGTACGTCACTGACGAAGTTGGCGTCCGTGACCGCCCTGGTTGCTCCCACGAAAAGGACCCTCCTCTGTTGGGCCCACCGGCGGTGCCGGGGGTCGGTGCCAGTCGGCGTTGTCACTCGTTTACTCGGGCAGCGACGCGATGAACCGCTCGGCGTCCAGGGCCGCGGCGCAGCCGGTGCCCGCCGCCGTGACCGCCTGTCGGTACGTGTGGTCAACCAGGTCGCCGGCCGCGAACACGCCGGGAACGCTGGTCCTGGTGCTCTGGCCGTCGACGATGACGTAGCCCGACCCGTCGAGGTCGATCTGGCCCTTGAACATCTCGCTGCGCGGGTCGTGGCCGATGGCGACGAACACGCCGGTCACATCCAGCACCCGGGTGTCGCCGGTGTGGACGTTGCGTACGCGTACGCCGACGACCTTGCCGTCCGCACCGAGGATCTCGTCGACGACCGTGTTCCACTCGACCTTGATCTGCGGGTTGGATAGCGCACGCTCCGCCATGATCTTGCTGGCGCGGAACTCACCGCGCCGGTGAATGATCGTGACGCTATCGGCGAACCGGGTGAGGAACGTGGCCTCCTCCATCGCCGAGTCGCCACCACCGACGACCGCGATGTTCTGACCGCGGAAGAAGAACCCGTCACAGGTCGCACAGGAGGACACGCCGTGGCCGAGCAGCTCCTGCTCGCCGGGTACGCGCAGCGGCCGCCACGCCGAGCCGGTGGCCAGGACCACGGCCTTCGCCCGGTACGCGGTCTCCCCCACGTACACCGTCTTCGCCTCGTGCCGACCGGGAGTGCCGCCCGTACCGGCGAACTCGACCCGCGTGACGTTGTCGGTGAGGAACTCGGCACCGAAGCGCTCCGCCTGCTTGCGCATGGCGTCCATCAGCTCCGGGCCCATGATGCCGTCCGGGAAACCGGGAAAGTTCTCGACGTCGGTCGTCGTCATCAGCGCACCGCCCGACTCCACGCCCTCGATCACGAGGGGCGCCAGGTTCGCCCGCGCGGCATACACCGCGGCGGTGTAGCCCGCCGGGCCCGAGCCGATGATGATCAGATTGCGGACCTCGTCCACGCCGTCTCCCTCTGCGTTTGTTGCGCGCCCTCCGACAGATGCATCGCCGTCGGCCGCGCAGGAGAGAACGTCATAGTACGGACCAGTGATTCCCGAGTGGTGCAGGCGGTGCGGCAGGTCACGTGCTCGCGAACGGCCGCGCCCTCAGCCTACCTGCGTGGCGTACTTGACATCCGCGCCGGCCGATGGCTCGCCGCACCTCGGGCCGGCCACGGCGACCCGCCGCACGCCGCGGCCATCGACGAAATACACCACGAGCGCCGGCTCACCCTTGAACCGTGCGTAGTCCACGACCTGGACGGTCGCCGGCCCGACGTACCCGGCGTACAGCGTGCTTCCGGCGCCGAGCGCGTCCAGGCACGCCTGCTGGTCGGCGGGGTTGATCAGCCGGCGCAGCTCCGCGGGCGCCGCGCTCGCCAGCGCCGATGAGTCCGCTGCGGTCTTCCTCGGCCCGGTGAAGTCGGGCTGCCTGGTGCCCTCGTTGGCGCGGGTGGCCGTCGCGCCGGAGCCGGCGAAGGAGACCACGCCGGCGAGGGTCTCCGGCCGGTAGTCGGTCCCGCTGGCCAGGGCCTGCGCGCCACCGGGTAGCGTCTGCGCACCACCTGGCAGCGCCTGGCCGGCGGCCGGCGCCGCGCTCTGGTCGCCTTCGGCCCCGCGACCGGCCGTCGAGGCCGCGTTGTCGCCCGCTCCACCGCCCCGCAGGACGTTCGCACCGATGCCGCCGAGCGCCAACACGGCGACCGCCACCGCCGCCGCGCTGCCCCACCGCACCCACCGTCGCGGCGCGTTCCGCCGCCGTGGGGGCCGACCGGATGCGGGCCTGCCGCTCGCCTTCCCGCCACGTGCCGGCCCGGATGGGGGTACGCCGCGCGCCGGCACTGGCGTTCCGGCCCGGCGGCGGTGCGGAGGCGGGGCACCCGCGGCCGAGCGCAGCGCCGCGTCCAGACGGTCCGCGATATCGGGCGGCATCGGCTCGGAGGCGGCGCCGAGCGCGGCGAGATCGGCCCGAACCTGGCCGGCCGCCAGGCCGAGCGCCGCGTACGCCGCTCGCCAGTCGGGGTCGTCGGCGACCAGCCGTTCGATCTCGACGGCGTCGGGGGTGCCGTCCAGCGCCCCACCGACATAGTCGGCGAGTCGGTCGAGGTCGACCCCGTTGAACTCGTTGCCGGTCACTACAAGATCCTTCTCTGGCCGCTCTGGCCTCCGCCCGATCCCGTTGGGACGTCGCCCGGCGCGGCCGGGTTCCCCGACGTGTCCGTGTTCACTGGGGCGGCCCGGCCGGCCGGCGCGGGCCGGAGGTGGCCGAGCAGAGTGGCCAGCCGGAGCCGACCGCGTGCGCAGCGGCTCTTGACCGTGCCCTCGGCGATGCCCAGGATGTGCGCGACCTCGCCGACCGAGTAGCCCTGGATGTCGACGAGGACCAGCGCCGCGCGCTGCTCGGCCGGCAGCCGCCCGAGCGCCTCCCGCACCACCAAAACCGTGTCGTGGTCGACCTCGGGACTGGCCGGCTCGATCCCGGCGCCGCGGCCCCCGGCGTCCCGGTCGCGGCTGCCGTCCGGTAGCGGCACGGTCGGATGGGCCTGGCGGCGCCGTACCCGGTCCAGGCAGGCGTTGACGACTATCCGGTGCAGCCACGTCGTCACGGCGGCGTCCCCGCGGAACCGGTCGGCCGCCCGGTACGCCGACAGCAGCGCGTCCTGGACCGCGTCCGCGGCCTCTTCGCGGTCGCCGAGCGTACGCAGCGCGACCGCCCAGAGCCGGTCGCGGTGGCGCGCCACGAGCTCGGCGAAGGCGTCCGGGTCACCACCGACATGGGCGTGGAGCAGCTCGGAGTCGGTGCGCTCCTGGCCATCGCCCACGGCAGCAGACTATCGAGCCCGTTCGACCCCGGTCAGTGTCCCTGCACCGTGATCTCCTGGACCGCGACGAAGTACCGGCCCGCTCCGTCGGGCGGCATCTCGGTGATCCACAACAGCAGGTACTGGTACCTCGCGTCCGGGTCGAAGCCGCCGAATGCCATCGTCGTGCCGTCGTGGTGCGCGAACTCCGCGATCTTCGGGTACGTCTGGTTGATCTGCTGGTCGCCGGCCCTGGTGTCGCCCGGGTCGGCGGCGCCGTATCGCAGCTGCGCGGTGGCCCCCGCGGTGGAGAGGTCAACCTTGACCGACGTGACCGTGTGCGGCGCGCCGAGGTCGATGAGAATCCCCATGCCCGACTTGATGTTGCCGAACTTCGCGGAGTTGTAGTGGTCCGGCTCCCAGCCCGTGTTTGGATCGCCGTCGATCGCCTTGCGGGCACCGGCCAGCTCGTCCCGCTTGCCGTCGGGGTCGACGATCCGGACGTTGGCCGGTGTCAGCGTCACGGGCTGCACGGCTGGGCCGCTCGCGTCGGGCGCGGCGCTCGCCACGTTCGACCCCGCCGTACGCCCGGGACTCGCGTTGCCGCCGCCCGAGAACGCCTGCGTCCCAACGAGAACGCCCGCGACCGAGATGGCCAACAGCCCGGCAACACCCAAGGCGATCTTGCGGCCGACCGGCGTGCCCGGCTCGGCCGGCGCCTCCTCGGTAAACCGCAGCGGAACCGGGTCATCGAATAACGGTGACGCCTCCTGGTCGAGGCGGGCCAACTCCGCCTCGAGCACATCGGCGGACGGCACCGCGAGGCGGGCGTCGAGCAGATCCATCGTCAGCTCGTCCAGGTACGTGGGAACCCCGGCGCGGATCTGGCGTGGCGCGGCCGGCGTGCCCGAGGAGTCGCGGACCGCGTCGGGCAGGGTCGACGGGCCCACCTCGGCGTGCGCCCAGTGGCCGGTCAGCGAGAAGTAGAGCAGCCCACCGATCGCCCGGATGTCCTGCTCCATCGTCGCATCGGCGTCGGCGCGCGCGTCGGCCAGCACGACCCGGCCGTCCGTGGCGATCAGGACGGTTCCAGGATGGACGTTGCCGTGCGCCATGCCCGTCGCGTGGACCGCGGCCACGGCGGCCGCGACCGCGTGGGCGACGGTGGTGGCCCGCTCCGCATCGAACGGACCCGACGCGACGTGCTCCCGCAGCGCGGAACCCTCGATCCACTCGCGGACGACGTATGCGCGCTCGCCTTCGTCGATGGCGTCGTAGACCCCGACGAGGTTCGGATGGATGACCCGGCTCGCGGCGACCGCCGCTTGCAGCATCTCCTCCGCTGATTCGCCGCCGGGGTAGCGCAGCACGATCGCGACCGGCCGCCGAAGCACCACGTCCATGCCCCGCCACACCTGTCGCCCGACGCTGTCGTCGTTGATGTGCTCTAGTAGTTCGTACCGTTCGGCCAAGATTTCACCGACGGCGGGTGCACCGAAGGTCATCAGGGACGCGTCCTGTTGGGGCGCGTCCTGACCCTCGCCGACCTGGGTCACCCCGTCCTCCCTCGGTGATCACGCTGATCAACGGACCCGTGCACGCCATGAACCTGTCTAAGCGTAGGCGCATCGGCCGCCCGTCGAGAGCGACCTTACCCGGGCGGAGCGGGCGATACGACACGCCAGTGTGGCTGGGCACTCAGCCGGGCACGTGCCGGACCGTGCGACGCTCCACGCTCTACCATCCCGCATTGTCCGCGTCCGCTTTGCTCGAATGGCAACTTCGCGAAGGTTGGTTGTCGGGCGCCGGCCGGTGTCCGACTTGCGGTGTCGCCCGAGGCTCAGCGGCCGAGCTTGCGCCGGACCAAGCCGATCACCTCATTGATCTCGCGGATCCGCAGCGCCATCGCGAGTCCCACGTAGCTGGCGACGATCGCACCCCCGCCGACGAGCAGCCGCGCGATCGCCTCGAGCTTCGTCGGCGTGTCGTTGCCCGGCAGCAGGTTGACGACGAGGGCACCGACCAGCGCGGAGCAGAGCGCCGCGGCGAGCACCTTGGCGAACGTCACCGACATCTCCCGCAGCCCGAGCCGCCCGACCCGACGGCGCAGCAGCCACGCGGAGACCACGACCGCGGCGACATAGGATACGCCGTTTCCGATCATGAGTCCGGCGGCCGCGAACTGCGCCGCGAGCGCGAAGAACAGACCGACCTGGACGGCGACGCGCAGCACAACGATCGGAATGTTGATCAGCGCCGGGGTCTTCGTGTCCGGCAGCGCGTAGAACGCGAACGTGAAGAGCTGGCTGATCGCGAACGGCACCAGGGCGAGCGCCGCCATCAACAGGACGAGCGTGGTGGCAGCGGCGCTCCTGCTCGAAAAGGCGCCCCACCGGAACAACGTCACCGCGATCGGTGCCGCCAGCACCGCGTAGGCAACGGCGACCGGCGCCAGCACGGCGGTGGCCATCCGGGTGCCGCGGGACAGGTCGGCTGTCAGGTCGGCGTACCGCCCGTCGGCCGCGGCGGCGCTCATCCTCGGCATCAGCGCCACGATGATCGAAACGGCGATGATGCCGTGCGCCATCATCAGCAGCAGGTACACGTTGTTGTAGATCAGCACGCCGGCCTTGCCTCCGGGTCCCGACTCGCTCGCCCGGTTCAGCAGGTTCAACAGCACGACGACGCCGACCTGGCTGACCGCCACGTAGCAGAACATCCAGCCACCGAGCCGGCCGAGCTCGCGCAGGCCGAGGGCGCCGAAGTCGAACCGCCACTTCCAGCGGAAGCCGACGCGGCGCAGCGCGGGCCACAGGCCGGCCGACTGGATGGCGATGCCGAGCAGCGTGCCGCCGCCGAGCACAAGCACGCGGGCCGGGGTCATGTCCTCCGGGCGGATCTCTTTCGCGCCGAACAACACGATGTAGAGCCCGGCCGTGGCGATGACCACGAGGTTGTTGAGGATCGGCGTCCAGGTCGGCGCCGCGAAGTGGCCGCGCGTGTTCAGCACCGCGCCGAGCAGCGCCGACAAGCCGTAGAAGAAGATGGTCGGCAGGATCAGGAAGGAGAACGCGGTCACCAGCGATCGGAACGCGGCGTCGTCGGCGCCGGCGTACACCAATGCGAGCAGCGGCGCGGCCGCCACCGCCAGCAGCGCGGCGACCGCGAGCGCGAGCACCGCGAGGCTGAGCAACCGCTGGGTGTACGCCTCGCCGCGGTCGTTGTCCGCCTTGCGCCGCCGCACGAGCACCGGCACGACCACGCTCGTGAGGATCCCGCCCAGGAGAAGCTCGTAGATCATCCCGGGAAACAGCTGCGCGGTGGTGTACGCGTTGCCGACCCCGACCGCGCCGACGGCCGCCCCGATCGCCACGGTCCGCAGGAACCCCGTACCCCGGCTGGCGAGGCTGCCCATCGCCATGACTGCGCTGTGTCCGGCGGCGCTGCCGCCGTCCTCGCGGGAGGGGCCCACCGCGCCGGGCTCGCCCGGCCCGGCGACGGCCGCCGGGTCGAACTCCTCGGGCGCGGACACCGCGGCGGCGCCGAGCTCATCCAGGGGTACGCCCTGCGACGGTCCGAACCGGCGGGCGGCGGCGCTGCGGTAGACGGTGCCACGGCCGGCCCGGTGTCGGCCGTCGTGAACGACGTCCGGGGTCCAGCGCTCGCCCTCCGCCATGGCCCAGACCCTATCCGCCGACCAGGAAACGAGCCGAGCGCCGTCGACGGCCCCGAGTCGATACTCACGCGCGTACGGGCCGAGCCGCCCGATAGTCTGGCCCTCCCATGCCCGAAACATCCACTCCACCGTCCGGTTCGACCCGGCGTGACCTGACCGCCGCGCAGCGAAAGGCGGTTGCCGAACTGCTTCGCATATCGCCCATCGCGGACGAGCTGGGCCGCCGGTTCGCCAAGGCCGGCCACGAGCTGCACCTCGTCGGTGGCTCGGTGCGCGATGCGCTGCTCGGCCGGCTCGGCGACGACCTCGACTTCGCCACCGACGCACGCCCTCACAAGACGCTTCGGGTGCTGCGCGGGTGGGCGGATGCGACGTGGGAGACCGGTCGCGAGTTCGGCACCATCGGCGCCCAGCGCGGCGGGCTCCGGCTGGAGATCACCACGTTCCGGGCGGAGGCGTACGACGGGGTCAGCCGGCGCCCGAGCGTGGCGTACGGCACGAACCTGCTCGACGACCTCCGGCGGCGCGACTTCACGATCAATGCGATGGCGGTGAGCCTGCCGGCGCACGAGTTCACCGACCCGTACGGCGGCCTGGCCGACCTGGCGGCCAAGGCGATCCGCACGCCGGGCGCTCCGGAGGAATCGTTCTCAGACGATCCCCTGCGGATGCTGCGCGCCGCGCGCTTCGTCGCCCAGCTGCGGTTCGCGCTGGACCCGGCCGTGGAGTCGGCCCTGCGAGCGATGGCCCGGGACCTGTCCAGGATCGCGGCGGAGCGGATCCGGGACGAGTTCACCAAGCTGCTGTGCGGCGCCGTGCCGGTCCCGGCGCTGCGGCTGATCGTCGACACCGGGCTGGCCGACCAGTTCCTGCCAGAACTGTCCGCGCTGAAGCTGGAGATCGATGAGCACGCACAGCACAAGGATGTCTACGAGCACACGCTGACCGTCGTGCAGAACGTGACGGGGCTCGAGACCGACCAGCCGGACTTCGTGCTGCGCATGGCCGCTCTCATGCACGACGTCGGCAAGCCGGCGACGAAGGCTGTCGGGCCGGACGGTCGGGTCAGCTTTCACCATCACGAGCTGGTGGGCGCGCGGATGACCCGCAACCGCATGCGAGCACTGAGGTACCCCAAGGACGTGACCGCCGATGTGGCGCAACTGGTCGCGCTGCACCTGCGCTTCTACGGTTACGGCCGCGGCGAGTGGACCGACTCGGCGGTGCGGCGGTACGTCACCGACGCCGGCCCGCTCCTGGACCGGCTGCACGTTCTCACCCGATCGGACTGCACGACCCGCAACCGCCGCAAGGCCGCACAGCTCGCCGCCGACTACGACGCGCTCGAGGCGCGGATCGCGCGGATCCAGGCCGAGGAGGATCTCGCCCGGGTGCGCCCGGACCTCGACGGCAACGCGATCATGGAGATCCTGGGGATCCCGCCGGGTCCGGTCGTGGGCAAGGCATGGCGGTACCTGAAGGAATTGCGGCTCGACCGTGGACCCCTAGGCCGCGAGCGGGCCGAGGCCGAGCTGCGGCGCTGGGCACGCGAGCAGGGCATCCTCCCGCCGGGCTAGCGACGGACGCGCCGCGGGCGCGAGCTGTCGGCGCGGCATTGTGTCGGAGGGGTGGGGCACACTGGCCGGGTGCGATGGCGTGTGGTGTCCAGCCCGATCGGCGACCTGGGGGTGGCCGTCGACTCGGCCGGCATCTGCGAGGTCAGCTTCGACGGCGTCCCCGCAGACGGTGCGTGCGGCGACGACGCGCTGCTGACCCGTGCGGCCGAGCAGCTGCGGTCCTACTTCGCCGGTGATCTCACAGAGTTCGACCTGCCGCTGTCGGTCCAGCGAGGCGGCGACTTCGAGCGCGCGGTCTGGGCGCAGCTGGCCGCCATTCCGTACGGCGCGATGCGTACCTATGGCGAGATCGCGACCGCGGTTAGCGCGCGGCGCGATCGGCCGACCGATCCCACCGGTGCCCGGGCGGTCGGGACCGCCTGCAACCGGAACCCGCTGCCCATCGTCGTGCCCTGCCACCGGGTGGTCGGTGCGGGCGGCAAGCTGGTCGGGTTCGGCGGTGGGCTGGCCCGCAAACGGCACCTGCTCGAGCTCGAGGCGCGCGTCGCGCTCGAGCACGCATGGCGCTGACCGAACGGCGAGGGCCGGCTCCCGTGCGGGACCCGGCCCTCGTGGCGCCTGGTCGTCAGCGATCGACCTCGCCGCGGATGAACGCCTCGAGCCACGCGCGGGCCTTGGTGTCCTCACGCTGCTCCGGCGGCGACTTCATCAGGTATGACGACGCGGACAGAATCGGGCCGCCGATGCCGCGGTCCTTGGCGATCTTGGCCGCCCGGATCGCGTCGATGATAATGCCGGCCGAGTTCGGCGAGTCCCAGACCTCGAGCTTGTACTCCAGGTTCAGCGGCACGTCGCCGAAGGCACGGCCCTCGAGACGGACGTACGCCCACTTGCGATCGTCGAGCCACTGCACGTAGTCGCTCGGGCCGATGTGCACGTTGCGGGCGCCCAGCTCCTGCTCGAGATTGCTCGTCACAGCCCGGGTCTTGGAGACCTTCTTGGACTCCAGCCGGTCGCGCTCGAGCATGTTCTTGAAGTCCATGTTCCCGCCGACGTTGAGCTGGTACGTGCGCTCCAGCCGGACGCCACGGTCCTCGAAGAGCTTCGCCATGACGCGGTGCGTGATGGTGGCGCCGACCTGGGACTTGATGTCGTCGCCGACGATCGGCACGCCCGCCGCCTCGAACTTCGCGGCCCACGCCGGGTCGGAGGCGATGAAGACCGGCAGCGCGTTGACGAACGCCACCCCGGCGTCGATCGCGCACTGGGCGTAGAACTTGTCGGCGTCCTCGGAGCCCACCGGTAGGTAGGACACCAGCACGTCCACCCGCGCGTCGCGGAGCGCCTTGACGATGTCGACCGGGGTCTCGTCCGACTCGGTGATCGTCTCCAGGTAGTACTTTCCCAAGCCGTCCAGGGTCGGACCGCGCTGAACGGTCACGCCGGTCGGCGGCACATCGTAGATCTTGATGGTGTTGTTCTCGCTGGCGACGATCGCCTCCGCGAGATCACGACCGACCTTCTTGGCGTCCACGTCGAACGCCGCGACGAACTCCACATCGGATACGTGGTAGTCGCCGAAGGTGACGTGCATGAGACCCGGGACGCGGTCGTTCGGGTCGGCGTCGCGGTAGTACTCCACGCCCTGAACCAGGGACGAGGCGCAGTTGCCGACACCGACGATGGCGACGCGGACGGAGCCCATCGTGCCTCCTTCTTTCATCACGGCCGCTCCGGCGTGTCCGGAGGCGGGGTAGCAGCTTGTGGTGCACGGCCGGAGCGCTCGTTGGCGATGAGCTCCTCCAGCCACCGAACCTCGCGCTCGCAGGCGTCGAGGCCGTGGCGTTGAAGTTCGAGGGTGTACGCGTCGAGGCGCTCCGCGGCGCGGCCGAGTACGTCTCGGAGGCCCTCCCGGCGCTCCTCGACTTTGCGTCGACGACCCTCCAGGATCCGCAGGCGGGTCGCCTGGTCGGTGCGGGCGAAGAACGCGAAGTGGACGCCGAACCCGGTGTCGTCGTACGTCTCCGGCCCGGCCTGCGCGAGCAGCTCCTGGAACCGCTCCTTGCCTTCGGCGGTGATCTTGTAGACCACACGACCGCGCCGGCTGGTCAGCGGTGGGATCTCCTCCGCACCCGCGGCGGTCTCGCCGGCCTCGATGATCCAGCCCGCCACCTGGAGGCGGCGGAGGGTGGGATACAACGAGCCGTAGCTGATCGCCGCCCGGATGGCACCGAGCTTCGTAGCGAGTTGTTTACGCAGCTCATAGCCGTGCATCGGGGATTCGTGGAGGAGACCGAGGATCGCGAGGTCGAGCACGGTCGCCGCCTCCTCCCCAAGATCTCGCCCAATCAGAGCGTCGATGTATCGCACCGATACATCGCAACGTTAGACGGCCGTTGGGCTGATAGGCAATACCGCCGGACGGATGGCTTCGATCACACACAGTGATCGTCGCGGGCGCCCGCGCGGCGGAGGGTCGATCTAGGCCGAATACTGGTGGCTAGAGATCGACTGACCAGTATTCGCCCTAGATCGACCAGGGTGGGGGGCTCAGCGCGGGAGCCGCGAGGGTCGCGGGAGGGAAGCAAGCGCCGGTAGCCCGGTGCCGTCGAACCGCGTACCCTCTTCCGCATGCGTACGCAGCGGCAGGTGGTGGATTACTCGCTCCGGAGGCGAGCCCTGCTGCGCGACCTGTACGCCGGGCGGATCGGGACTTACGAGGTGTGTGACGCCTCGCCCTACCTCAAGAGCGCCGCGCGGTTCCATGGTGAACCGACCGACGTGCGCTGTCCGGTGTGCCGCCGGGAGAACCTGACCCTGGTCCATTACATTTACGGCGATGAACTCAAGCAGTCCGCCGGACAGGCCCGGACCCGGGCGGAGTTGCCCGTTCTGGCGATGACGCTGCGTGAGTTCCAGGTGTACGTGGTGGAGGTCTGCCGCGGCTGTGGATGGAATCACCTAGTGGAGCAGTTTCTGCTCGGGCGCGACGGGCTGTCCGAGGGGCGCCCCGACGGCGCGGCGCAGCGCACGGGCCCGCTGGCGGCGACCGCCAGCGCGGCCGCCGCGGCGAGCAATCCGAGAAGGCGAGAGGCCCGACGGTGAACGATGGCCCGGCCCGACCCGATGAATCCCCGATTCGGCCGGCTGGGCGGCAAGTCCTTAATCGGAAAAGTCCAGTTATTTCAGGCAGGTCCCTCTCGTGCCGCCCCGGCGCGGAGACCCCGCGTGATCGTGAGCGCGGCGAGCGGCGGCCTGAGGTGCAACGAGGACCGAAGCGTGGCTCAGCTCACGGCAACCCGGTGGTGACGCGGGGGCGTACCACCGCGACCGGCAGGGTGTGAGGAATGAATTCGCACGGCGACCCCAGTTCCGCGCGTGGTCGGGCCCATGTCCCGGGCGCGACCGATGGCCGCGAACCGGACCACGCCGGCAACGGATCGGCGGCCTCGAGCGGCTGGCCGGCCAACGTCGGCGCGTACGCGCCCCGGGCGGCGGTGCCCGCGGGGCGGGCCTCGGTGGGCCGCGCGTCGGTGGGTCGAGCCACGGTCGGCGGCATCGGCACCGAAAACAACCGACACGCCCAGCCCACGAGCCTCGGCCGGGCCTCGGTCCCGGGCGTCGGGGTAGCCAGCGGCCGGGCGACCGTGGGCCGCGCCGCCGTGCGGCCGGTGGTCCCCGGTGGCGGGTTCGGGGTGGCTGGGCCGGGCGGGGTCGGGCCGGGCGGTCCGGGACGGCCCGGCGGTCCGGGTGGTCCCAGCGGTCCGGGTGGTGCCGGCGGTCGCGGCAGGAACGATCCGGCCGCGCTCAAGCGGGCCAAGCGCCGTCGGCTCATCAACTGGCTGGCCGGCGGGTTCGCCGTCTTCAGCATGGTCGCCGGCGGTGCCGTCGTCGGCGGGACCTATTACTTCGAGAACGTTCCGACGCCGGCCCAGCTGAAGTTGCCGGAGACGACGACGCTCTACTACACCGACGGGCAGACGCAGCTGGCCAAGCTGGCCGAGGAGAACCGCATCCAGGTGCCGGTCGGCCAGATCCTGCCGTACGTCAAACAGGCGGTGATCTCGGCCGAGGATCGCAACTTCTACCAGCACGGCGGCGTCGACTACGCCGGCATCGCGCGAGCCGCGTGGAACAATTTCACCGGCGGCGAGACGCAGGGCGCATCCACGATCACCCAGCAGTACGCCCGACACGCGGCGAACCTGACCGGCGTGACGTACGCCCGGAAGGTCCGCGAGGCCGTCATCGCATCGAAGCTCAACTCCCAGTACTCCAAGGACGAGATCCTGGGCTTCTACCTGAACACCATCCCGTTTGGCCGCGGCGCGTACGGAATCGAGGCGGCCGCGAAGGCGTACTTCGGCCCGAACAAGTCGGTGATCGCCAAGCCCGGAACGCCGCAGGCGGTGACGCCGGCGGAGGCGGCGGTGCTCGCCGCGGTGATCAAGCAGCCGGAGCCCGTCGCCGGCGGTCACCCCGGCTACGACCCGACCCGCAGCCCGCAGGCGGCCGCACTCGCCAAGGACCGCTGGAACTACGTGCTCGACGGGATGGTCCAGAAGCACGAACTGGACGCCGTGGTGCGCGCGAAGATGGTGTACCCGAAGGTGCTCAAGGAGGACCTCAGCTGCATCCAGGGCTGTGGCCAGAAGACGCCGGTCGGCAACGTCATCAACTATGTGAAGGACGAGATGCAGCAGATGGGGATCTGCGACTCGCCCCAGGCATGCAGCCAGGCGCTGAAGACCGAGGGTTACAAGATCACTACAACGGTCGACCCGAGGATCCAGAAGGCGGCCGAGAACGCGACCCGACGCGTCAAGGGCTCGCCGATGTACGGCCAGCCGAAGAACCTGATGGACGCGTTGGTGGCGATCGACCCGAGCAACGGCCGGGTGCTCGCGTACTACGGTGGTGAGACCGGCGTGGGCACCGACTACGCGGGGCTGAACTACGACGGGAGCGGCGGCCACGCGCCCGGCTCGAGTTTCAAGATCTATACGCTGGCGGCTGCGCTCCAGGCCGGCAAGTCGGTCGACTCGCATTGGGACGCCACCAAGACCGTGGATGACAACGGTACGCCGACCAAGCGCGACGACTTCGTCATCTCCAACGCCGGTCGCACGAACCTCAAGTGCGACAACGGCGGCAAGTGGTGCACGCTGGAGCAGGCCGCGATCGAGTCCTACAACGTGCCGTTCTACTGGATCACCAAGGAGATCGGTGCGGGCAAGGTGGTCGACGCGGCCAAGGCCGCCGGAGTCACCCACCTGTGGAACCAGGAGAAGCCGTTCAACCCGGTGGACCTCACCAAGATTAAGAGTGGCGACGAGGTGGCGCCGTCGAAGTTCGGTACGCAGGTCGGGTACGGGCAGTACTGGATCACCGTGCTCGACCACGCGAATGGGATCGCAACGTTCGCGAACCGGGGCGTCTACCACAAGGCCCACTTCATCGTGAAGGTGGAGCAGAACGACCACGACACCGGCAAGTGGAAGGCCATCGACAGCGAGAAGGTCAAGGGAGAACAGCGGTTCGTCCCGGAGCAGGTCGACGACGAAACCTCGGTGCTGGAGAAGATTCCTGCGCATTGGGGCCACCGGCTCGAGGACGGCCGGCCGGCGCTCGGCAAGACCGGTACGTGGGAGCTCAACTCGAAGAGCAAGGAGAACGGCGACGCATGGATGATCGGCGCGACCCGGCAGATCGCCGCCGCCGTCTGGGTCGGCAACGTCAAGGACCGGCTGCCGATCCGGGACAAGAACCATGTCAAGGTCGGTGGTTCGGGGCTGCCCGGTGACATCTGGCAGCAGTTCATGGACGAGGCCAATCGCGGGCTGCCCGAGAAGGCCTTCCCGGACCGCAAGGGTACCGGCGATGTGGACAGCGGCAACGGCGTCTCGCCGAGCCCCGACGGGCAGAAGAGCCCCTGCATCATCCCGCTGTTCTGCCCCGGCGACGGCAATGGCAACGGCAACGGCGGTGGCGGCCACCGCTTCCCCAACCCCACCCCGCCGCCGCCCGCCGGCGGCATCGGCGGTGGGATCCAGGTGTCACCAAGCCCTACCCGCCGCCAGTAGGCGACCGGGCGCCGGGCACCCGACGGCACCGGGCACGCCGGCCGGGTTGATGCGGCAAGATGCCTTTCATGAGCGTGGACTCGGCGGCCAGCGTCGAGGAGCCGGGGCCCGTCGACGCGCCGAGCCGGTCCGACGGTTTCGTGCGCGGCTTGTCCGAGGCGATTGGCGGACCGCTCGGCGACCACGCCGTCGACCGGGACGCGTCGGACGGCGGTGGGTCGCGGCGCTTCTGGACCGCGGCCCGGATCATCCTCGCCCTGACCTGTCTCACGCTGGCCCTCCACTGGGTGGAGAAATCGCCGTGCCAGGACGGCGCCTGGCGGGATCTGATGCAGTACAAGAAGTTCTGCTACACGGACGTGCTGGCGCTCTACTACGCCGAGGGTCTGAACGACGGCAAGATCCCGTATCTGGACCACCCCGTCGAGTACCCGGTCGTCACCGGGCTCTTCATGGGTGCGATCGGCCTGCCGGTGTACGCGATCGGCGCCGGCCGCGAGGGCTTCAACCAGGGCATGTGGTTCTACGACGTGAACGCGCTCGTCCTCGGCGGCCTGGCCGTCGCCAGCGCGGCGACCATCCTCGCGCTGCGCCGGCGCAGACCGTGGGACGCGGCCCTGTTTGCGCTGTCGCCTGCCCTCCTGCTGACCGCGACGGTGAACTGGGACCTGCTCGCGATCGCGCTCGCGGTGTTCGGCATCTACGCGTGGGCTCGGAAGAGACCCGTGCTCGCCGGTGTCCTGCTCGGACTCGGCACGGCCACCAAACTCTGGCCCGGGTTCTTGTTCGTACCGCTGATCCTGCTCGGCCTGCGGGCCGGACGATCGCGCCCGGTCTGGCGGTCGGTCGGTGTTGCCGTCCTCACGTGGGCTGCCGTCAACCTGCCAGTGATGCTGGCGAACTGGGACAGCTGGCACCGGTTCATCGAGCTGAACACCACTCGGGGTATCGACTGGGGCACGCTCTGGTACGTCGGTGACCACTTCCCCCGCGGCGGCGGCCGGTACGGCTTCGAGGCCTTTCATTGGCTCGGCGCGCACATCGACCCGCAGCTGAACTACCTCACGTACGCGCTGATCCTGCTCGCCTGGCTCGGCATCGGAGTGTTGACGCTGATGGCGCCGCGCCGGCCGCGGTTCGGTCAGCTCGCCTTCCTGGTGGTCGCCACCTTCCTGATCTTCAATAAGGTGTGGTCGCAGCAGTTCGTGCTCTGGCTGCTGCCACTGATCGTGCTCGCCCGGCCGCGGTGGGGGGCGTTCCTCGCCTGGCAGGCCGCCGAGGTCTGCTACTTCTTCGCGTTCTACGGCGAGCTCATGGGAGCCTCGGGCCGGCAGGTCTTTCCGGAGGGCGTGTTCGTGCTCGCGGCGGGGCTGCGCCTGGTGACCGTCGCGGTGCTCTGTGGGCTCGTCGTCCGGGACATCTTGCGGCCCGAACAGGACGCGGTCCGGCAGACCTACGACGACGACCCTGACGGCGGCGTACTCGACGGCGCACCGGACGCAGATTGGCTGACCCGACGGCTGGCGCCCTACGGGATGCGGAACACGACCGCGTCGCCCACGTCCTCGCGCTCCACGCCGAGCCCGTCGGTCGGCCGGTCCAGCGCACCCGCCCACGGCGTGCCGGCCACCTGATCACGGAGCACGATGACGCTGCGGACGCCGAGCTGTTGCAGGTAGTCCACGCTGGCGGTGTCGGGGAAGGCCGCGGTCGTCTGCCTGATCTCGGCCAGCCGAGCCGGCGTGAACCCGCTCGTGCCGTTGACGAGTGGCACGAACCGGTCCGTGGACCAGAGCATGACATCCGCATCCGTGGGGTCGCGGCTCGGCAGGACAAGGATCGGGCCGTCGGCCACCCGAATCGCGGCCGGCTGCTGCGGCACGATGGGGTGTGGCGTGGTGTTGAGCCCCTCGACCACCACGAGGGCGAGCGGGATCAGCGTCGCGAGGGCGAGCGGGATCAGCGTCGCGAGTCGCAGCCACGGACCGGGCTGCCGGCGACCACGCTCCACCGCGACCTCCCTGGCCCGCTCGACGAGCGCGCACACCGCGCCCGCGGCGAGCACGGCGAGCAGCAGCGTCGTCCACAGCACCAGGCGGCCCGGCGTCCGGATGCCGTCCCACCCCGGCAAGTGGGTGAACAGGGTCAGGTAGCCCGGGTTGCCGCCGAAGAACTGGCTGCCCATGCCGAGCGCGACGGTCAGCACCACGCCGGCGAGCAGCAACAGGCGCTGCCGGAGCGTCCAGATCGAGAACACGAGACCGGCCACCGCGAGGCCGTACAGCACGAACCCTGGCAGCAGCGTCATCTCGGCCTCCCAGCGCAGGCCGCCACGCGCCGCCGCGTGCGCCCCGCCCCAGAGCCGGGATTCGGCCGGTGCGATGAAGAACGCCTTGAGCGGTGGGGAGAAGAACTTGACATCCGCCACGGTGCGTTTCGCGTACGGGTGCAGGTTGGCGACCTTGAAGTACGGCACGGCGAGCAGTGCGCCGGTCGCCACGAGAACCATGCCGCCGAGCAGGTCTGCGACGAGGAGCCGGCCGCCGATCGCGTGACGGCGACCCTGGACGCGGGCGACCAGCCACACGACGGCCACGACCACGACGATCAACCCGAGGGCGTACGCGAACGACAGACCGATACCAAAGCCGAGGCTGATCTGCCAGGCCGCCACGAGCCACCCGGCGACCGCCCATCCGAGGCGTCGCCGCTCCGGTCGGTAGCCGTGGCGCAGCGACCAGCCGTGGCCCCGCGCCAACATCGCGAGGGAGAGAGCGATGCCGCCGGTCGACAGCACATGCATGTGGCCGGCCTGAGCGAGGCGCCACGGTGCGTACGCGAAGGCCACCCCGGCGATCGCGGCGCCGGTCCGGCCCGCACCCAACTGGCGGACGAGGGCGTACGCCCCGACAAAGGCGAGCGCGTGGAGTAAGACGTACATGATGTTGTAGCGGAGGACCGCCGCTACCGGCCCACTGCCGATCATGCCGGCCGGTGCGTAACCCAGCAGGCTGTCGGAGAACGCGTAGCTGTACCGATCGGGAAAGAACGCGTCGGCGTGCCAGAGCTGGGCCGGGTCGGTGATCAGCGCGTGCCCGGCCCACGCCATCTGCCAGGCCTGCAGCGTCGGATCCCATACGTCCTGCGGGATGGTGTACAGCGGGTAACGCAGCGTCGGCCATGTCATGACCACGGCGAGCACCAAGCCGCCGATGCTCGCGACCGTCCACTCGTGCACCAGACCCCGGCCGAGCGCAGTCACGACCTTGCGCGGCCGGCCGGGCGGGCGCTCCGGTTGGGGGGCGAAGGCCGTCCAGCGTTCGTCCTCGCCGACGCCCGCGTCCGTGGCAGCGGCCTCCGTGGTGGTCACGTTGTCGGTGGTGGCTGCGTCGGCCGGGCTGGCGGTGGCGTCGGCCGGGCTGGCGGCGGCGTCGGCCGGGCTGGCGGCGGCTTCCTCGGTGACGCCGGCGGGCGGCGCCTGCTCCGTGCTCATGCGCTGGCCTACAGGCGGTCGCGAAGGAACGCGATGTCGGCGGCCTGGCCCTGGGCGCCCCCCGGCGTCTCCACGACGACGGGGGCACCGGCGGACCGGACGACGGCGACCAGCAATTCTGGGTCGATCGATCCGCGCCCGAGGTTGTCGTGTCGATCCCGTCCCGAGTCGAACGGATCCTTGGAATCGTTCGCGTGAACGAGGTCGATGCGACCGGTGATCGCCTTGACTCGGTCGACGACGTCGAGCAGGTCCTCGCCGCCGGCGTGGGCGTGGCAGGTGTCGAGGCAGAAGCCGGCGCCGTGTTCCCCGATGACATCCCACAGCCGGGCCAGCGCATCGAACCGGCGGGCACAGGCGTTGTCGCCACCGGCGGTGTTCTCTATCAGGAGGGGCAGCGGGAACCCGCCGGCCTTGGCGGCGTACTCAAAGGTCTTGCGCCAGTTGTCGAAGCCCGTCGCCAGGTCCCCACCCCGGTCGACGTGGCCGCCGTGCACGATGATGCCGCGGGCTCCGATGTCCGCCGCTGCGGTGGCGTGTTCGAGGAGCAGCTTGCGGCTCGGGATGCGGATGCGATTGTTGAGCGTCGCCACGTTGATGCGGTACGGCGCGTGGACGTAGAGCTCGAGCCCACTCGCGCGCAGCGCCGCGGCGTCGGGCCGCCCGGAGGGCGTCACCCAACCCTGCGGGTCGGTGAGGAAGAACTGCACGACCTCGGCGTCCCGAGTGGCCGCCTCGGCGAGCGGGTCGGCGAAGTCGACATGGGCTCCGATACGCATGCTCGCGAGCCTACGACTTCGGTGTGACGGAACGGCCCGGACCTTCGTAGGTGTTCGCGGGTGCTCGCAATCCCCTGGGCCGGCCCGCGTCACCCGTGCGGCGGGCGGTCGTTACCACAGATGTTCCGGTTCGCGATCATCTCGCGGGTGGTGCGGGCTGGACAGCGAGGTATCAATACGACGATCAGACTAATCCGGGCTATTATCGCTGAACGTGCAATCCGGACGCGAGCCGCGTAAGATACAACACAACCAAACAGGCTCCGCGGGGCGCCTCATATCCAACCTCGTCGGTGTGGTCGTTCCTCCCCAGGTCCCACCCAAAGAAGCGGATAGGGTGCCCCGCGGTCCGATCGAAGGGCCTCCTCCTGCCGGTTCGGCGGGGTGGAGGTCCTTCGCTCGCATCGCGCTCCGCCCAGGACCTGCCCCCGCCGACTCCCGAACCCCGCCCGTCGCCGCGGCGTCACGCCCGGTATCCTGGTCCGGTTCGACGCGACGCTGTGGGCGGTGGCCCACGGCGCACGAGTGCCGAACGACGCCAGACCTCCTGCCACGGATGGACCGTGGCCGCCCAGCCCAGAGGAGGTGGAGTACGTCTTGCGTCATTACGAGATCATGGTGATCCTCGACCCAAGCCTCGAGGAGCGCACCGTTGCCCCGTCGCTCGACACGTACCTGAACGTGATTCGGACCGCGGGTGGCTCGGTGGAGAAGCTCGACGTGTGGGGCCGTCGGCGCCTCGCGTACGAGATCGAGAAGAAGGCCGAGGGCATCTACGCCGTCATCGACCTGCAGGCGACGCCTGAGGCGGTGGCCGAGCTCGACCGGCAGCTGCGACTGAACGAGTCGGTGCTGCGTACCAAGGTCATCCGGCCGGAAGCGCGTTAACCGCGAGTTTCTCGGCTCGCCCGGACCAACCTCATTCTCTCTGTCGGACGGCTGTGGCAGCCTGACCGGCAGACAACAATGAGCGCCCGAGGAGTAGGTCATGGCAGGAGATACCACCATCACGATCGTCGGTAACCTGACCGATGATCCAGAGTTGCGCTTCACCCCGTCGGGTGCGGCGGTCGCCAAGTTCCGGGTCGCCTCGACGCCGCGGTTCCTCGACCGCGCGTCCGGTGAGTGGAAGGACGGCGAACCGCTGTTCCTGTCCTGCACGGTGTGGCGGCAGGCGGCGGAGAACGTCGCCGAGTCGCTGCAGCGGGGCGCCCGCGTGATCGTCTCGGGGCGGCTGCGTCAGCGGTCGTACGAGACGCGCGAGGGCGAGAAGCGCACCGTCATCGAGCTCGAGGTCGATGAGATCGGCCCGTCGCTGCGGTACGCCACGGCGAAGGTGCAGAAGATGTCTCGGTCCAGCGGTGGCGGCGGGTTTGGTGCCTCCGGCGGCGGCCAGGGCGGCGGAGGCAACTTCGACGACCCCTGGGCGACCGCGACGCCGACCGGTGGCTCCGGCGGCACTGCTGGTGCGGGCGGCAACTTCGACGACGAGCCGCCCTTCTAACGGGCACCCATTCACGAGCAATACGGAGTAACGAGACATGGCAAAGGCTGCGGCTCTGCGCAAGCCGAAGAAGAAGGTGAATCCGCTCGACAAGGAGGGGATCACCTACATCGATTACAAGGACACGGCGCTGCTGCGCAAGTTCATCTCCGACCGCGGCAAGATTCGCGCTCGGCGGGTGACGGGAGTGACGTCCCAGCAGCAGCGGCAGATCGCCCGTGCGGTCAAGAACGCCCGCGAGATGGCGCTCCTGCCGTACACGACGACGGCCCGCTGAGGGGAGGCTCTGACGTGAAGGTCATCCTCACTCAGGAGGTGTCCGGCCTCGGGTCGCCGGGCGACGTCGTCGAGGTCAAGGACGGCTACGGCCGGAACTACCTGCTGCCGCAGGGCTTCGCGATCGCCTGGACCAAGGGTGGCGAGAAGCAGGTCTCCGTCATCAAGCGTGCCCGCGAGGTGCGTGACATCAAGGATCTCGATCGCGCCAACGAGGTGAAGGCCCAGCTCGAGGACCTCACGGTTCTCCTGTCGGCCCGTGCCGGCGAGGGCGGCCGGCTCTTCGGCTCGGTCACCGCGGCCGAGGTCGTCGACGCGGTCAAGGCCGCCGGCGGCCCGACCCTGGACCGGCGTCGGCTGGAGCTGCCCGGCCACATCAAGTCGACCGGCGCGTACCAGGTGCAGGTCAAGCTGCACCCCGAGGTCACTGCGAAGATCGCGGTCAGCGTGGTTCCGTCCAAATAGCACAGACGATGCGTCGAAGGGGTGCCGGCCCGCGCCGGCACCCTTTCGCCGTCCCGACGGCCGCGACGCCGTGATTGCCGCCACGTGGTGGCAGTGACCCTTGTGGACGGTGGTCGTCGCGTCAACCGAGCGGCGCGCCGCCGAGCACCGAGAACAGCACGGTGGCGGCACCCGCGCCGACCACGGCCCCGGCAAAGCCGATCGTGATCGGCCGCCAGGTCGCGCTGGCCCAACGGAGTACGGCGGCCGCGGCGAGGCTGATCGTCAACGCTGCCGCGAGTCGCGGCAGCGCGTTGATCAGGTCGGCGATCGCGGCGGCGCGGTCGGCGGGGCAGGCCCGGCCGGCGGCGTCGATGCAGCCGGCCTCCGGGGTTGATCCCAGCGTCAGCGCCCAGAGCAGATACAGAACCAGCGGTACGGCGAACCAACCGGCCGCGGCGGCCATCGCGCTCGCGTACCCGCCCTCGATCGGCCCGACGTCGTCGTCCGTCGGAATGTCCCGGCGGCGTGAGACTTCCGACCGGGCCGCGGCGTGGCCCGGTTGGTACACCCGGGCCAGATGCCGTTCCCGGCCTGAGAACGCCGGCCGCACCGGCGACGGATCGTCGGGTGCCGACCAGGGCGCCGGCCGCTGCCAGCCTCGTGACGATGGCGGTGCCGGTAGCGCCGGTTCGTCGCGCCACGGTTGTTCGTCGTCCCACGGTGGTTGGTCCGGTCGCGGCGCCGGGTCGTACCACTGCTGGTCCGCGGGCCGCGCGTCCTGGTCGTGCCAGCCCGGTCGTGGACGTGGCACCCACGGCGACTCGCGCTCGTTCCACTGCGGCGCCGGATCGAGCTCGTCGCGCGCCGGCCCTTGTCGGCGCTGCTCCCCGTCCCACGGTGGCTCACCGCGTGACCAGGATGGGGCGTACGGCCCGCGAGAGCCGGACTTACTCCCCCAGTCGCGGTAATCCACGGATCCATATCGTGTCCGTTTCGATATCAGATTGCAATCCCCCGTACAGGTCAAATCGACCAATCCGCGACTCCCTCGGTCGCGATTTCGGACCGGACTTTCTTTCCTCCACACCGTGTGGACCGCGCTGGCCCAGGTCAGCCGGTGCGTCGAAGGCACCGCGCCGTCGCGGCCCACAGCCTGTGCACAAGGTCCGCACACGCCGGGACCGGCCGTCCACAGCGTTGTCCCGAGGCACATCCACCGGGCTGTTTGAAAGCGTCCATCGCCCTTCGTACGGTTGCCATTCGACAGTCTCCGGTCGCCGCGGCGTCCTCTCGGTCGCGTGGCCTTCGCGCCGCGGCGGAGAACTGTCGTACCAGGCGGGTGTCATGGAGGCGGGTTCGGGCGGCGGGTCGAGCGCGGGGGGCGCGAGGGTCGACGTCCGGGCGTGACGAGGGGTGGTGTCCGGTGTCGATCGCCGACGACGTGCGCGCCGAGGGCGTCACCCCCAGTCCGCCGTCGCAGGGCGGCCCCGGCCCGCGTGACGGTCAGTTCGACCGGAGCCCGCCGCAGGACATCGCCGCCGAGCAGTCGGTGCTCGGCGGCATGTTGCTGTCCAAGGACGCGATCGCCGACGTCGTGGAGATCCTCCGATCCGGCGACTTCTACCGGCCGCTCCACGTGACCATCTTCGAGGCCATTCTCGACCTGTACGGCCGCGGCGAGCCGGCCGACGCGATCACCGTGGCGGCCGCGCTGGCCGACTCGGGCGACCTGGCGCGGGTCGGTGGCGCACCGTACCTGCACACGCTGATGGCGAGCGTGCCCACCGCCGCGAACGCCGCCTACTACGCGCGGATCGTGTCGGAGCGGGCGGTGCTGCGCCGGCTCGTGGAGGCCGGCACGCGGATCGTGCAGCTCGGCTACGGGGTTGCGGCCGGCGGCGGGCGCGACGTCGACGACGTGGTGGACCTGGCCCAGCAGGCTGTCTACGACGTGACTGAGCGACGGATCAGCGAAGACTTCGCGATCCTCGCCGACATGCTGCAGCCGACGCTCGACGAGATCGAGGCGGTCGGCGCCCAGGGCGGCCTGATGACCGGCGTGCCGACCGGTTTCAGCGACCTCGACCGGCTCCTCCACGGCCTGCACCCTGGCCAGTTGATCGTGGTAGCCGGAAGACCCGGCCTCGGCAAGGCACTCGCCCTGGACACCCCCCTTCCGACCGCTGGCGGGTGGACGACCATGGGCGAGGTGGCTGTCGGCGATCGCCTGATCGGCGCAGACGGCCGACCAACGACCGTCGTGGCCACGTCGCACGTCATGCGCAACCGTCCCTGCTACGAGGTCGAATTCTCGGACGCCTCAGTGATCACTGCTGATGCCGAGCATTTGTGGAGAACCACGACCAGAGCCAGTCGGCGCCAGCGGGCAGAAGGAAAGCGTTCTCCACAATGGCCACACCGATCCAGGGTGGCTGCCGCCGCCCATGCCGCAGCGGCGATGGCAGACCCGGACACGCTCATCACGTACGGCGAGGCCGTGGCACTGGTCGGCGATGAATTTCGCAATGTGCTCCACGTCGTGGGAAAGGAAGTGGGCCGAGCGGGCCGGGTCGACCGCGATTACATGCGGGCCGGTAAGCCATGGCGAAGGCAAATCGGGGCGTACTCCCGCCGGTCGCTCCTCATAGCTCTGTCGCGTCGGGTGGACAGGCTGATTAACGCCGAAACGACCGCGCGGCACGCGGAGGTCGTCACAACGGCCGAGTTGGCGGAGTCGGTGCGGAATCCCACGGACGGCCGGCTCAACCACGCGATAGAGAATTGTCGGCCGTTGTCGCTTCCGCCGCGCGAGGACCTGCCGATTCCGCCGTACACCCTAGGGGTGTGGCTTGGTGACGGACACTCGGCGGCCGCGAGGTTCACGACAGCCGACCCAGAGATCGCGACGTACGTCGAATCCGACGGCTTTGTCGTCCGCCGTTCCGGCGGACCTCTCCTGTATGCGATCAAGCCGCCCGCGTTGCACCCCATCCCGGATCGGGACTGTGTCGTGTGCGGCAGCCGGTTCACCCCCCGCGGTCCGAGCGTGCGCACCTGCGGGAGAACCTGCGGCGGCAGGTCGCGTGGCCTTGTCGATCCGGCCTCCCGGGAAGGATGCGCCTCGTGTGGGAAGGTCACCGACGGCGCCTCGACGGGTAGTCGACGATGCGCCGAGTGTCACTATCGGTACGGCTCGTTCGTCGGGTACCTGCGCGCGGCTGGACTCCTGAACAACAAGCACATCCCGGTGAACTACCTGCGCGCCTCCGAAGAACAACGGCGGGCGCTGCTTGCCGGGCTCCTGGACACGGACGGGACGATCGGTGCGGGCGGCAACGTTCAGCTCATAACGACGTCAAGGCAGCTCGCAGATGACGCCTACGAGCTCATCGTCAGCCTGGGATACCGGTGCAGCATCGCGCAGAAAGCTGTTCGCGGTAGTAGCGCGTCGACCTCGACGGCTCACACACTCAACTTCTCGACCGCCGACGACGTGTTTCGGCTGCAGCGCAAAGTGGCGGCCCACAGACAGCGCCGACGGGCACGCAGCGACGTGCGGTCCGCCTCACGGTTCATCGTCGACGTCCGCCCGGTCCCGAGCGTGCCCGTTCGTTGCGTGACGGTGGACAACGGCGATCACCTCTATCTCGCTGGCCGAGCGATGATCCCGACGCACAACTCGACGGCCGCGATGGATTTCGCCCGCTCCGCGTCGGTCAAGAACAACCTCGCCAGTGCGGTCTTCTCGCTGGAAATGTCCAAAGTGGAGATTGTGATGCGACTCCTGGCCGCCGAATCGAGGGTCCCGTTGCACGTGCTGCGCTCGGGGCAGTTATCCGACGACGACTGGACCAAGCTGGCTCGCAGGATGGGCGAAATCAGCGAAGCCCCACTGTTCGTGGATGACACCCCGAACATGACACTCATGGAGATCCGGGCCAAGGCCCGCCGGCTCCGCCAGCGTCACGACCTGAAGCTGATCATTGTCGACTATCTGCAGCTGATGACGTCGCCGAAGCGGGTCGAGAGCCGGCAACAGGAGGTGGCTGAGCTCTCCCGGGGCCTCAAGCTGCTGGCCAAGGAGGTCGATTGCCCCGTCGTCGCCGTGAGCCAGCTCAACCGCGGTCCCGAGCAACGCACCGACAAGCGACCCCAGCTGTCCGATTTACGCGAGTCTGGGAGTATTGAGCAGGATGCGGACGTTGTCATACTTCTGCACCGCGACGATTACTACGACAAGGAGTCGCCCCGGGCCGGCGAGGCCGACTTCATCGTCGCCAAGCACCGCAACGGCCCCACCGACACGGTGACCGTCGCGGCCCAGCTGCACCTGTCGCGCTTCGTCGACATGGCGATCGTCTAGCGGCCCGCGATCGTCTTGGCGAGCAGAGCCGCGTCCGTCCCGACGCCGAAGAGCAGCGACGACCTGCGTGTGCGGAGGAAGTGAACCCCGCAGAAGTAGAGCCCCGACACCGCGGTACTCAGGTCGTCGCCGACGACTGGGAACCCGAGCTGGTCGAACACCGGGAAGCGGATCCAGCCCGCGTAATCGGGACGGAATCCGGAGGTGAAGATGACCGCGCCGACGCCGCGAAGGTCCGCCTCGAGCACTGGTTGGCAACGGAACGGCGGCGGATCCGGCATCTCGGGTACGGCGACGCCCTCGCCGCTGAGTCGATCGGCCAGGAGCTTGCGAATGCTGGCGTACCGCGCGTCGCCGAATGCCACCGACGCCGCGAGGTCATCGGCGAACTCGACCCGGTGTCCGGCCACTCGGGCCAGCCGTCCGGCCAACCGCACGCCCATATCGTGCAGTACCCGGTAGTGCAGGTCGTGGCCGCCGTTGGCGCCGGTCGTCTGGACGTTCGCGACCAGCCGTTCCGTCGGGCTGGGAAGGGCAGACCGTGGCTGGTCGTAGAACCCCGCACGGTCGAGCCAGGTGACGATGTCGAGGTCACCGAGCCGTCGCGGTGACCACGGCGCCCGACCGCACGCCAGGGTCACGCCGCGGCCGTCCAGATGGAGCTCCTCGGCGATCTGGATTCCGGTCTGGCCGCTGCCCACGACGAGGACCTCACCATCCGGGAGGGCCGCGGGGTTGCGGTAGTCCGCGGCGTCGATGGCCAGGAGGCCCGCTGGCAGGTCCATTGCGACGGCCGAGCGGTGTGGCCGCTGGTAGGCACCGGTGCACACCACAACGTCGTCGGCGTCGATCGGGCCGTCGCTGGTGTCGAGCCGGAACCGACGCGGACCTCCCGGCTCGAGGGCGTCTACCCGGACACCTTCCCGAATCTCGCCCGCCTGCTGCCTGGCGTACGCCTCAAGGTAGGCGACGATCTCATCCCGGCCGACGTGTCCCTCGGGATCGTTACCGGCGTACGGGCTGCCGGGCAGGTCGAGCGTCCAGTTAGGCGTTACCAGCGTGAAGCTGTCCCACCGCTCACGCCAGGCCTGAGCCACCGCGGCGCGTTCCAGGACGACGTGGGCAACGCCGGCGGCCCGCAGCTCGCGGCTCACGGATAGTCCGGCCTGGCCACCGCCGATCACTACCGTCGAGCGCCCCATCGACGCACCATATCGGGGCCGCGGGATTGGTGGTCAGTCCGCCGCCGGCGCGCCCGAGGCCTGAGCCGGCCGCAGGCGGAGGTAGACCGCCCGCACCGCTAGGGCGCGCTCAACGTCTCCGATCACCCGCTCGAAGAATTCTCGCCGGTACTCCTCCCGGGTCATCGTCGTGACGGCGAAGTACATGCTGCCGAAGCCGGCCAGGAGGGCCGCCGAGCGGAACAACGCCACCGGCATGAATGGAACCCACACCGAGCGCTGCGGCTCGCCGCCGATCCAGGACGAGGCCGTTGTGTGGTCGACAGTGATCAAGCCTAGAAGGACGAAGAATGCGAAGAGCCCGAGACCCACGACCGCGGCCTGGATGAGCTGCCGCGTCGTGAGCACCAGCAGCACATTGGTCTCCTGTCGGGCGGTCAGGGGCGGGGGCGGGGAAGCCGAGGACGGAGCGACGGCGGCGAGCGGCGTTCCCGCGCAGGCAGCGGCGAGCCGTGCCGGGCTGAGATCCTGCTCGACCCGGTCAATCTCGCCGCGCAGCCTGGTCGCGGTTGCCAACACGGTCACGGCCGCGAACAGCCCCAGGACCAGCACGAGCCGCCCCCACGCCAGATGGTTCATGAGTTGCCACAACTCGCTCGTGAAGAACAGGAAGAACGTCACGAACAGCAGGGTCGGCATCGCCCGACCCTGCAGGTGCACCCCGCCGCGCATATCGCTGGCGGCGTGCGCTATCGCCCGGGCGGCGAGTGCAACCAGGCCGTAGGCGGTCGCGAGCCAGGCCAGTGCGAAGATCGCGACGAACGCGGCCGCGAGAACGAGGCCGGTCACGACGACCAACTGGAGCGTTGATGCGCCGGGGCGGCCGATGATCAGTGCCCTGTCGGCCCGGCCGTACGAGCCGATGAGGAGCAGGGGAATGAGGACCGGGGCTGCCGCGAAGGCGATGAGGACGGCCATCGCGCTGGTGCGTGACAACCGCGGCGTCCGGCGGGCCAACCGGGCGAGCGCGGCAGGCAGCCCGAGCAGCATTACCACCAGCACCGCCGCGCCGACGAGCGCGACCACTCCGGGGCCGGTGCGGGCGAGCAGCACCGGGAGGCCGACGCTGACCACGATCACCGTGGTCAGGAACGGGAGCATGCGCGGCAGGACGTGGGAGCGAAACCGGTAATCCTCGATCAGTTGAGGTACGCCCTGGGAAACGAACCACCGCTCGGTTCGCTCGACCACAGAATCCACTCAGCTTGCCTCCTTTCCGCGCCGCGGCATCCGCAAACCCATCGCCCATCCCGTCCGGGTCAGGCCAGCAGCGGGAAGCGGTCGGCGACGTCGCCGAGCGCCGCGCGGTCCCGCGCGTCGAGCTCGACCCTCCCGGTCGCCTTGAGCAGGTAGTCCTCGGGCATCCAGAGCCCCGGCCGGCCCGCGTTCAGCAGACCGTCCATCGTGCACAGCGCCAGGCCGATCGCGTTCCGCCGCGGTGGCGTCGACCCCGGCAGGTCGACGGTCATGTCGAGGTGGTGCACGACGGCCTCGGTGACGAGCGTCGCCAGGAAGTCCGGCACCGTGAGCACGTGCCCCTGGGTTGCCACGTAGCCGTGCGGGCTCGCGAGCGCCGCGGCCCGTTGCGCGGCCGGCGCTGTCTCCCTCCACACCCCGACGATGCCGGACGGCCGCACGAAGGCCGCCGCCGATCGCCGCACCCACCAGGCGTGCTCGACGGATCCGCGCCGGTCGGGGTGGAACGGCGCCCAGTAGCTGACGTGGTCCACATCCGGCGGGCCGGCCGCCGGGGTGGCCAGCGCGACCAGTGCCCGCTGCGCGTCGCACAGCAGGTGGAAGAGCACGTCCGCGACGGCCCACCCGCGGCAGCGGGTGGGCCGCATCAGGTCGTCGTCGGTGAGCCCGATCGCGAACTCGGTGACGCCGCCGTACGCGCCACGCAGTCCCGTCAGCGCCGTCTCGTAGGTCGGCCGCACCCCTCGATGGTCACACCGACGGGTGCGCCGCGCAGCCCGGTCGCAACCGTCAGCCGGCGGCGTCGGGTGCGCTGGTGAGCAGCTCGGTCACCTCGGCATCGGTCACCTGGTGGAAGTCGCCGTAGTACCGGCTGACCGCGCCGAAGTCGGGCGGCGTGAGGGGACATACCACCTCGTCCGCGGTGCGGGCGACCGCCTCGTACGCGTCGGGCGCACCGACCGGGACCGCGACGACGACGCGCTCCGCGCCCATCCGGCGGGCGACCGCCACCGCGGCGCGGGCCGTGGCGCCGGTGGCCAATCCGTCATCGACGACGATCGCGGTACGGCCGGAGAGCTCCACCGGCCCCCGTCCGCCCCGGTAGCGCTCCTCGCGGCGCCGCAGCTCGACCGCCTCCGCGTCGGTGACCTCGGCGATCTGCGCCGGCTCGAGCCGGTACGCGATGTCCGGGTTGAGCACGCGTACACCGTCGGGACCCAGCGCACCGAACGCGACCTCCGGCGCCCACGGCACGCCGAGCTTGCGGACCACGAGCACATCCAGCGGTACGCCCAACGCCTGAGCGACGGCCGCCGCCACCGGTACGCCACCCCGAACCAGGCCGAGCACGACCACGTCGTGGCGTCCGGCATAGCCGGTGAGACGCCGGGCGAGCACACCTCCGGCGTCGGCGCGGTTGCGGTAGCCCCGGGTCATCCCTTAGGTGTACGCGATTCGAGCGCCGGCCGCCTGCCCGCCCCCGGATTACGTACCGTCGATGGCGGTTCACCGAGGGGCTCGACCCGGAGCGCCGGTGCCCAAGCCAGGAACGCCACCGGGTAGAGCAGGTACCCGAAGCGGGTGGACGGCATCAACAGGATGGCGGCGAGTAGGCCGTACGCACAGAACAGTGCCGTCGACGCGGCCGTACGCGGCGGCCGGCGCACGAGAGTCCCCGCGATGGCCACCCCCGCGGCGACCAGCAGCGCCGCGGCGATCACCCGCCCGTCGGGCAGCCCGGTCGCGATCGCGTGACCAGGGAACGGGGACTGGGCGGGGCTTTCGACCAGTCCGCGACCGAGCGGGAAGCGCACCACGTTCTCCGTGGCCGCGTCGGGGTCGACGACCACCGCCGGCACGATCGTCGCGACGGGGATGCCGATCGCGCCCGCCGCGAATGTCGCGAACCCGCGCCACCGTTGCCGCCAGGCCACGTGCACGAGCAGCACCAGGGCGACCGGCCAGGCGAATAGCTTGAGCGCACCCGCGACTCCCACCGCGACTCCGGCCGCACCGAACCGGGACCGGGCGCACAGCGCGAGCGCGAGCAGGCACAGTGCGAGCACCGGAAGGTCGTCGCCACCGGTGGCGAGCGTCAGCGCCCACAGCGGCAGCACGGTGACGGCCTGCACCGCGCGCACCAGCACCGCCGGCGTCGCGGAACGCCGGAGCACACCGACCGCGAGGGCGAGTGCGACGGCGGCCACCACCGCGAACCAGAGCCGCGCGTCGGTCCACCAGGCGGTGCCGAACACCGCGCGCGGCAGGCCGAACAGTGCCATGCCGGGCTGGTACGGCAGGTAGCCGAGCAGCCGTTCGGATTCGGGCAGCGCGGCGATGGCGTCGTGCCCCAGGTACGGCGTCCCGTGGTGGAGCAGGCGCGCCCCACCGTTCTCGACGACCACGACCTCCTCCTGCGCCCGGTCGACGCTGCCCCCGGCGCGCTGGATCGACTGGATCAGCATCGGCAGCAGCGCGGTCGCCGCCCACGTCAGCACGGTCAGGGCGGCTCGCGCCGGCGTACCGGCCAACGTGGAGCCGTCGCCCCGGCGGCGCGAGATCAGCTGGCCAACGACGACGGTCGCGGCCACGGCGTACCCGATCGTGGCGATAGTGCCCCATGCCCGGTGCGGTGCGAGCGTCGACGTGCCAGCGGTGATCGCGGCGAACGCGGCCGACAGCCCGTAGAGGGCGAGGTCGACCGCGAGGCCGCCGGCGGCGCCGTCCATCGCGGCCCAACGCCGCGCGGCCGGCCCGGGCGCGGATGAAATCACGCGGGCAGGTCCGGCAGACGCTCCTCGCGGCTACGCCCGACCATACGCCGCTTGGGGATCCGGACCACGGCACCGTCCTCGTGCAGCGCCGGCGCGAACGCCCCCGGCCGTCCACCGGTCCCCCGGTGCAGCGCGGCGAGGAGCCGCGTCTGTGGCATCGGCCGGGCGAACAGGTGACCCTGGCCGGCGCCGCAGCCCAGCTCCCACAGGGTGCGGCGCTGCGGTTCGCTTTCGACGCCCTCGGCAACGACGACGAGGTCGAGGCTGCGGGCGAGTTCGACGGTCGAACGGACGACGGCGGCCGCCTCGGCGGACGACTCCATGGCGCCGATGAACGCGCGGTCGATCTTCAGCTCGTTCACCGGGACGCGGGAGAGCACCGATAGCGACGAGTAGCCGGTGCCAAAATCGTCCAGCGCCAGCCGGACGCCCTCGTCGCGGAGCTGACCGAGCACCCGGTCGACGACCTCGAGCTGGCTGATCGTCAACGTCTCGGTGAGCTCCAGGAAGAGTCGGTCGGCGGGCAGGTTGTGCGCCCGCAGCCGGGCCGCCACGCTGCTCGGGAAGCGCGGATCGAGCAGGCTGCGCGGGGACACGTTCACCGCCACCGGCAGGTCGAAGCCGGCGTCTCGCCAGGTCACGGCCGCGACCAGCGCCTGCTCGAGCACCGCGTCCGCGAACGCGGGTAGCAGGCCGGACCGCTCGACCGCGTCCAGGAACCGGCGCGGGTCCAGGTCGCCGCGGTCCGGGTGATGCCACCGGGCCAGCGCCTCCGCCGCGATCACCTCGCCGCTGGCCAGATCGACGATCGGCTGGAAGTTGACGGTGAACTCGTGTTCCGCGACCGCCCGGGGCAGGTCGCCGCCGAGCGCCAGCCGCCCGACGTCGGCGGTGTCCCGGGCGCGGGCGTACACCGCGATCGGTTGGCCGGTGCGCTTCGCCTGGTACATGGCGACGTCCGCGCGCCGGAGCAGCTCGACGACCCCGCCGGCGCCGGGCGCGACCGCTATCCCGCCGCTCGCCTCGACGCTGATCCGCATGCCGTCGATCTCGATCGGCTCGTTCAGCCCGGTGAGCGCCAGCTCGGCCCGGTGCGCCGCGATCGCCGGCGCCGGCAACCCGGCGTACAGCACCGCGAACTCGTCACCGCCGAGCCTGGCCACCAGGTCCCCCGGCCCGACCACGGCACGCAGCCGGTCGGCGACGGCGATCAGGACCTGATCTCCGGCCGCGTGCCCGAGCGTGTCGTTGACCTCCTTGAAGTGGTTGAGGTCGATCAGCAGCAGGGCGATCACACCGTCCGCGTGCCGGCGGCCCAGCAGGTCCGCGCCGTGATCCAGCAGCCGGCGGCGGTTGGGCAGGCCGGTTAGGGAGTCGTGAGCCGCCGCGTGAGCGTGTTCCTCGGCGGCGCGCTCGAGCTCGGCGTAGGCGGACGCGTTGCGGATCGCGGTGCACAGCGCGGACGCAAAGGTCTTCAGCGTGTACAGCTCCCGCTCGGAGAGCGTGACCGAGGCGCGGAACCTCAGCCGCAGTACGCCGATGTCATCGGCGCCCTCGTAGCCCTCGAGGGAAACCGCCATCACCCTGGTCGCGTCGACCGGGGCGTGATCGGGCTGGCCGTCGTACAGGATGTCGAGACCGTCGCCGCGAACGAGCCGTCGGCGTCCCTCCAACCAGATCTCGACCTCCACCTCGTCCGCGGAGAAGAGGGCCGCCGCGCTCCTCGTGGCGGCGCGCAGAACATGATCCAGGCTGACATCGTTGAGCGCGTCCGTGGCCTCGGCCAGCCGTTGCCACGCCTCGCGCTCGGCCACGGAGCGGAGCCGGTTGGAATACCAGAGGTGGAGGCAGAGCACGATTGGCGGCACCGCCACGACCAGACGTCCATCGGCCTCGAGCAGCGCGAGCGCAATCGCGCTGACCGCGAATCGGGCGACGAATGAGGCGATGCGGATGTCCGGGTGGGCCGCAAACCGGACGCGGATCTTCGTACGCGACGCGATCGCGATGATCGGGATGGACAACACCTCATCCACCACGTTCATCGCGAGGTACGCGATGATGAGTGCGCCGACGTGGTCCAGCGGGTGACCGGGGTGTGCCGTCGCACCGAGCGATATGACAACCAGCGCGCCGGTGGCGGCCACGAGGACGCTCTTGGCTATACCGAAGAAGGCCTTCTCCGGGGACACGCGCAGGATCGACGAGGCGACGGCGCTGCCGATCGCCGTGCACAGCACCACCCAGGACGCCGGCGCCACCGCGAGCCCGATGAGAATGGCGGCGTCGGTCCACGCCGTGCCGTGCCGATTCGACCGGATGCGCACGTTGACGACGGCGAGTCGGGCCACCGCGATCAGGAAGACCAGCGCCCCGATGGTCGCGAGCGAATTGCGCTGCGGCACGTTATCGGTCACTGTCGCCACGGCGGCCAGCACCACGGCGGGCGCCGCGAGCGACACGACAAGACCGACCAGCAGCCGCAAGCGCCGGTCGGTCGCGTCATCGTACGTACCGCGAGCCAACGTCAGTCCTCACCGAACGTCCGGTTGCGAAAGGACGTGCTCGCAAGCCTAGGCGGTATTCAACCGCCTGTCAGGGCCGATCAGCCCCACTCATTGCTACGCATGTCGGTCTCCTCGTCGGGTCTTGAACGAGAGGTCGAGTCGAGGACTCTCGTTGTGCGACGAGGTGGAGCTTACGTGTCGGAGAGCGGGCTTCGTACCGATAGCTGTCCATATATGCGCGATTCGATAACTCCGAAATATTTTGTCACTCGGAGTCCGCATTCGGCAACGTAGCGCGTTTATCGGGCTCGGTGGGGACGGTTTCTGCAATACCCCGAACGTGGGGCCGAACACACTCACTTTGGGTCGGTGTCCCGAACTCGCCCACGGACCGCCTGTCCGTGTTTTGTGCGACCACAATAGTTAGACGCCTACCTGAAGCGCCAAGTTCGGGTCACATGGACGCGGCCCGCACCAACGTCACAATCGACGTGACAATCAGCGCACAGAGCACCATCCGACGGAACCGGTTCGGATCCAACCGTGCGAAGGCCCGATTTCCGGCCCACCAGCCGAACGCCACGCCGGGCACGCCGGCCGCTGCGAGTGCGATAGCGACGCCGTGAATCTGCCCCGTCAACCCGAAACCCGCCAGACCCACCGCGCCGCTGCCGACGAAGAACGCGGCGAGGCTGGCTCGGAAGGTACGCGGGTCGAAGTCCATTCCACGGAACGCGGCCACCACCGGCGGGCCGTTGACCCCGGTCGCGGTCGCGAGCACGCCGGCAACCAGGCCGGCCCCGGCGACGGCCGCCGGGCCGGTGCCGACGCGCACGCCACGCCACACCATCGCGGTGCACGCCAGCACCACGATCGCGATCAGGATGCCGAGCATCCTCTCCGGCGCCACGGCCAGGACGAGCAGGCCCACCGGCATGCCCAGGGCGGTCGCGGCCAGCAGGCCGGCGACCGGACGCCAGCGGACATGCGCCCGTTCCCGCAGCGCGATCATCACCGTCAGCACCAGGCCGATCAGCGAGACCGTCACGATCGCGGTGTGCGCGTCGGTCGCCATCGCGAGCAGCGGCACTGCGACGAGCGCGAAACCGAAGCCGGTCGTCGCCTGCGTCGCGGCGGCGACCAGGACGATCACGAATGCGGCCAGGAGTACGGGCATCGCGGCAATTCTCCCGAATCCGATCGCCGCGTGCTCCCTGGTGTGGGCAACTCCACGCCGTCGCCGTGCGTACCTCGCCGCGAATATAGGCTCGCAACGTGAGCGAGCGAAGCGAGCGAACCGGCTGGCTCAGTAGCGTCCGCGAACGTGGCCCCCGAGCGGAACGCGAGGAGGCAGCGTGAGCGAGGAGGCAGCGTGAGCGAGGGGCGGGAGCTGACCCACGTCGACGCGGCGGGCGCCGCGCGCATGGTGGACGTGTCGAGCAAGCCGGTGACGGTGCGCCGCGCGGTCGCGGCCGGTCTGGTCCACACGACGGCCGACGTCATCGAGCTGCTGCGCCGCGACGGCCTGCCCAAGGGCGACGCGCTCGCGGTGGCCCGGATCGCCGGGATCATGGGCGCCAAGCGGACTCCGGATCTCGTGCCGCTCTGCCACCCAATCGCGCTGCACGCGGTCACCGTCGATTTCGAACTCACCGAGTCGACGGTGGAGATCACCGCGGTGGCCACCACCGCGGACCGGACGGGCGTCGAGATGGAGGCCATGACCGCCGTCGCGGCCGCCGGGCTCGCCCTCATGGACATGGTCAAGGCCGTGGATCCGGCGGCGTCCATCGAGGGCGTACGCGTGCTGCGCAAGGAGGGCGGGAAGACCGGCCTCTGGGTACGGCCGGAATGATCAGCGCACGGGTCATCGTGGCGTCCAACCGGGCGGCCTCCGGGGTGTACGCGGACACCAGCGGCCCACTCCTCGTCGAGGGGCTTCGCCAGCTCGGCTGCGAGGTCCCCGACCCGATCGTCGTGCCGGACGGAGAGCCGGTCGCGGTGGCCCTGCGCGATGCGATCTCGGCCGGGGTCGACGTGGTGCTCACCAGCGGCGGCACCGGGATCACCCCGACCGATCGCACACCCGACCTCACCCGCGCGGTGCTCGACTACGAGATTCCCGGCATCGCGGAGGCGATTCGGGCGTACGGGCGGGACGCGGTGCCCACCTCGGCGCTCTCCCGCGGGCTGGCCGGGGTGGCCGGGCGGACCCTGGTGGTGAACCTGCCCGGTTCGCGCGGTGGCGCACGGGACGGCCTGGCCGTGCTCGGTCCGATCCTCGGTCATGCCGTCGACCAACTGCGCGGAGGTGACCACGGCGTCGCAGACGCCCGCGTCCACCCACGCGCCGGAGGCACCGGCGCGGCCGCCGACTTCACGGCCTAGGCTCCGCTGTATGAGCACCGAGACCGCGCCCGCGACAACCGCCGTGGCCTGGGCGCGGGCGCGGGAGCTCGCGTATGCCGCCGGTCTGGCGGCCGTGCCCGAGCCGGAGGATGCGCCCCTGGCCGAGACGGACGGTGCCACGCTCGCCGAGCCGCTGCTCACGCTCACCGATCTGCCCGCCTTCCCAACGTCCAGCGTGGACGGCTGGGCGGTGCGCGGTCCGGCACCGTGGCGCGTCGTCGGCCGGGTGCTCGCCGGCGGGATCGCGCCCGACCTGACCGACGACGGCACCGCGATGGAGGTCGCGACCGGCGCGATGGTGCCGAGCGGCACGTCGGCCATCGTCCGCGTCGAGGACTCGAGCGCGTCCGCCGATGGCCGGGTCACCGGAGTCGCGCGCAGCCAGCCGGAGTGGCGGCTGCCGGGCGAGGAGGCGGCCCGCGGCGAGCAGCTGCTTCCGGCCGGGACCCCGGTCACCCCGGGGGTGATCGGGTTGGCCGCCTCGTGCGGCTACGACCGGCTGCGGGTGCGCCGGCCGCCGCGGGCGGCGCTGCGCGTGTTCGGCGACGAGCTGCTCACGGCGGGACCGCCCGGCGCCGGGCGGGTCCGCGACGCGCTCGGACCCACCGTGCCGGCCTGGCTCCGCCGCCTCGGCGCGCTGACGCCGCCCGAAGCCGTCCACGACCCCGTTCGGGACACGTTGGACGCTCACCTCGCCGCGATCCGGGACGCATTGCCCGGCGCTGATCTCATCTGCACGACCGGCGGCACCATGCACGGTCCGGTCGACCACCTGCACCCCGCGTTGGCCGAGCTGGGCGCCGAGTACGTCGTGAACACGGTCGGCGTACGCCCGGGGTTCCCCATGCTCCTGGCCCGCGTGCCGGGCGCGGCCGGCCGGACGCGGTTTCTCGCCGGCCTGCCGGGCAACCCGCAGTCGGCCGTGGTCGCACTCGTCTCGCTCGTCGGTCCGCTGCTCGCTGGGCTGCACGGCCGGCCGCTGCCGACACTGCGCAGGGTCACCCTCACCGCGCCGGTCCCCGGCCGCGGCCAGGACACCCATCTCGCCCTCGTGCGGGTGGACGCGGACGGCGCCGCGCACCCGGTGCGACACGTCGGCTCCGCGATGCTCCGGGGCCTGACCGCCGCGGACGGCTTCGCGGTGATCGAACCGGGTACGTCGGGGTCACCGGGTGACCGGGTAACCCTCGTACCGCTGCCACTGATGACCGGAGAACGGCCATGAGCTCGCCGACCGCATCTCGCCGCGCGGAGGTCAAGATCGTCGCCGTGAGCGCCGAGCCGCTCGACGTCGCCGCGCATGAGGCGGCCGTGGCCGACCGCCAGGCCGGCGCCGTCGTGTCGTTCCTGGGCGTGGTGCGCGACCACGACGCCGGCCGCGGGGTGGCGCTGCTGGAGTACGAGGGCCACCCCAGCGCGCACGATGTACTGCGCGAGGTCGCGGACGAGGTCGCGATGGACCCGGACGTGTACGCGGTGGCGGTCTCGCACCGTGTCGGCCGTCTCGCGGTCGGCGACGTCGCCCTGGCGGCCGCCGTCTCGACCACGCACCGCGCCGCCGCGTTCGTGGCGTGTGCTCGGCTCGTCGACGAGGTGAAGTCGCGGCTTCCCGTGTGGAAGCGGCAGGTCTTCGACGACGGCACCGAGGAGTGGGTGAACTGCCCGTAACGGCTCAGCGCCGGCCGGGCACCACCACTCCGAGGCGCGACGTTCTTATCGGCCGGGCAGTCGCCGTCCGACATGGGCAGCCTTCACGGCGATCCTCGCCTCGCGTCGGGCGATCCTCGCGGTCCGCCGCACGTCACGCCGTCGCCCGGCGACGAACCGGCCGGCCCGCCATCGCAGGCTCGGCTGTCCCTCGGTGTCCGCCGCCGCGAGCAGCAGGCCACCGAGGAGGCCGAGGTTCTTCATGAAATGGATGCGTTGGCTGTGCCGTTCGGCCGGGTCGTCGTACGTCCAGAACGAGTGCCCGGCGATTGTCGTGGGGATCACGGTGCCGGCGAGGACGGCCGCCGCCGGGCGAGTGAGGTGGCCGGTGGCGAGCAGCAGTCCGCCACCGAGCTGCACCGCTGCGTTGATTTGGGTGAGGGCGCGGGGTGAGCTGGGAAGCCGGGGATCGGTCCGCTCGAGCAGCGGTCCGATCCGGTCGGTGACCCGCTTCGCCCTGGGCACCAGGGGGTCCGGGTTGGCCAGAGTCCGGGCACCGCTGGCGATGAAGATGGCGCCGAGCATCGCGTGGGCGGCCGCGCGTACGGGTCTCATGTGCTAGTCATACCCGCATCGCGAAGATCAACGCAGGGATCGGGCGAAAGCGTTCGCCGGTTGCTCAGGCCGGCTGGGTGCGCAGATAGCGGCCGAAGTGCGGCACGGTGAAGGCGACCGTCCCGCGCTCGCCGGAGTAGATCAGGCCCTTCTTGATGAGGGCGTCGCGGGCCGGCGACAGGCTGGCCGGCCGGCGACCGAGCGCCCGTGCGATCTCCGCCGTGGGTACGGCGGCGTCCACCTCGCTCGATCCGGCGCCGGCCGGCGGGTCATCCACACCGGACAGTGCCGCCATCGTGCGCATGTACTCGCGCTCGGCCGGGGTGGCCCGCTCGAACCGGGAGCCGAAGAAGCCGACGGCCAGCTCGGCCTCGGCCTCGGGCGCGGCGACCCGGACGTCGGCGGCCGCGATCGGCGACCGCGGGGCGTGGTCCCAGGTCGCCTTGCCGTACGCCTGGACGAAGTACGGGTAGCCGCCGGACTGCTCGTACAGGAGGTCCAGGGCCTTCGACTCATACTCCACGCCCTCCCGCTCGGCCGGCGCGCACAACGCCTGGTCGGCGGCGATCCGGTCCAGCCGGTCGATGCGCTGGTAGCGGAACAGCCGTTCGGAGTACGACTTCGCGGCGGACAGCACGGCCGGCAGGTGCGGAAGTCCGGCGCCCACCACGATCAGCGGCGCGCCAAGCTGGGACAGCTCGTGGCAGGCGGCGCAGAGCGCCGACACGTCGTCCGGGCCGACGTCCTGCATCTCATCGATGAACAGGGCGACGCCGGTGCCGACGTCGGTCGCCACCGCGGCCGCATCGGCGAACAGCTCCACCAGGTCGATCTCGATGTCGCCGGAGTCGGCGCGCCCGCTCGCCGCGGGCAGGTCGATGCCCGGCTGCCACCGGTCCCGGAGCTTGGCGTTGGGAGGGTTGGCGCGCAGCGCGAACGCCTTGAGCACGGCCAGGAACTCATCGATCCGGTGCGGTGCCCGATGTCGGGGCGCCAGCTCCCGGACCGCCATGTGCAGGGCCGCCGCGACGGGGCGGCGCAGCGACTGGTCCGGGCGAGCCTCGATCTTGCCGGTGCCCCAGAGGCGGCCGATGGCCTGCGAGCGCAGCGTGTTGAGCAGGACGGTCTTGCCCACGCCGCGGAGGCCGGTGAGCACGAGGCTGCGCTCGGGGCGGGCGCGGGCGACCCGCTCCAGCACGACGTCGAAGACCTCGAGCTCGCGGTCGCGGCCGGCGAGCTCGGGTGGGCGCTGGCCGGCGCCCGGTGCGTACGGGTTGCGGACCGGATCCACGTCTCGCACCGTATCGGGCTATCTAGCGTTGAGCCTAGAACCGGGTAGAAGCGGCTATCGGCGTGTCGCCTACCGCTTCTTCAGGCAGAGCACGAAGTCCAGCGTGTTCAGCTCGCTGTCGTAGAAGTAGTAGTACTGGTAGCCGGGGACCTTGCCGCCGCCGCACTTGTTCCTCCAGTCGGTCGTGCCCTCGAACCGGGCCAGCACCTCGTAGCTGCCGCTCGCGCACTTGATGATCCGCATCTCGGGTGCCTTCTCGGTGCCGTCGTTGGTCAGGCACTGGCCCTTCGCGGCGAACCGGGCGTCGGTCGAATTCGCTGGGGCCGGGGTGGCGCTCTGGGCGCGGGTCGGCTGGGCGCTGCTCGAGGCGTTCGGTCCGCCCTGGGCCGCCGGCGAGTTCTCGGCCGCGGGCTCGCCCTGGTCGCGGCCGACGAGCCACAGTGCCAGCCCGCCACCGCCACACACGAGCAGCACGAGAACCGCCACGACCGCGATGATCAGAGCGGTCGTCCTGTTCTTCTTGGGCGGCTCCGGCTGGAAGTCGCCGTATCCGGTCCGCCCGTACCCCTGGTCGTAGCCGGTCTGACCGTAGCTGCCGGCGTACCCTTGCGGCTGCCCAGCCTGGTCGTAGCCGGGCTGCTGGCCGGACCCGGGCTGCTGCCCGTACCCGGGCCGTTGGTCGTACCACGGCTCCTGCGGTGGGTCCGGGTACGGCCCGCCCGGCGGCCCGTAGTTCGACATGCATGTCCTCCAGCTCTGGGGTGCGGCGTTGGCCAGGCGCCGGCCTCCGCGGTGCTCTGGTCACCGTAGCGTGACCCGTGACGAGCCCGACTCCCCGATCGCGGCCGGCAACCCACGGACGTCCGCTTTGCCCGAACCGTCCCGACAAATTGGCGTTGCCCGCGTCGCGGTGCGCCCCGGCGCGTCGCTAGCATGCGCTCTCGTGCTGGTCGTGGGGTGTGCCGCGCTCGGTGCGGCGGTCGGCGCGGTCACCCCGGCGGTCGCCCACCGGCTCGCGGTGGAGTACGGAACGCCGTCGAGGTCGGCCTGCGCACACTGCGGGCGTCCGCTTCCGCCGGGGCTTCCCGGGTGGGTACGCCCAACTACGCGCTGTCGCGGGTGTGGACGCCGGCTCGGGCCACCGCTCTGGCTGACCGTGCCGGTGGGGGCGGTGTCCTTCGGCACGCTGGCCTGGGCGCTGGGCGGCTCGGCCGCGCTGCCCGGCTTTCTCGCGGTCGCCGCGTTCGGCGTCGTGCTCGGGTTCATCGACGTGGCGTGCCTGCGGCTGCCGGACCCGCTCGTCGGGGCCGCCTTCCTGGCCGGGGGTGGGTGGCTGGTCGGCTTGTCCATCGTGGACGGTGCGACGGACGCGTTGGCGCGGGCCGGCCTCGCCGCGCTCGTGTCGGCCGCGGCGTACCTCGTGCTGGCCCTGCTGCCCGGGTCGAATCTCGGGTTCGGCGACGTGAAGCTGGCCGGCGTGCTCGGCCTCATGCTCGGCTGGCTCGGTTGGCCCGCCGTCGTGTCCGGACTGGTGTTGCCCCACTTCATCAACGGCCCGATCGCGCTCGTACTGCTCCTCTCCGGCCGGGCTGGCCGGCGCACCGACCTGCCGCTCGGCCCGGCGCTGCTGGCCGGCGCGCTGCTCGCGGTTGTCGTGGCACGGCTCCTGCCCGGATGACACCCTTCGCAGTCAGCGATCCGACACATCACGGTGAGTACACGCGGTCGCGATCCGGATCCGGTTGCGCGCCGGATACGTCCCTCTCCGTCCCTTAATGACATCGGCCGATCATGTGAGGTCGTGTAGCGCCACCATGTCGCAACGGCTTCACCACGCCGACTTCCGGGGGAGGTGTGTAGCCGGTCGCCTGACTGTTGCTACGGGAGGTGGCTCGGCAGGCTCTCCTGCGACGGCTAGTCGGCCGTCGCAAACAGTGCGGTGCCGTGGCACGCGGGCCGTCGACAGGGGGGTGCAACCGCCCATGCTCATGATCAGCCTCTATTGCAAGGCCAAGGCCCTGTGGGCCACCCGGGACCGGGGTGCGAGCTCCGTCGAGTACGCGCTACTCGTCGTCGGCATCGCCGCCGCGGTCGCGGCTCTTGTGTGGGGCCTCGGAGTCATCATCTCCGGCCAGTTCGACACGACCTGCAACAGCGTGTCCAACGGCGCATCGGCTGCCTGCTGACGGGCAGGGGCTGCGCCCACTTCCGACAGGCTCGAGGGACGGCGATGCGACGGCGGGAACGGACTACGCGCGCGCCGGACCGGGGCGCGGCAGTGGTCGAGGCCGCCCTCGTGTTCCCGCTGTTGCTGCTCCTCATGTTCGGGATAATCGACTTCGGCCGAATGCTCAACACGCAAGTCAAGATCAGCGAAGCGGCCCGGGAGGGGGCCCGGGCCCTTTCGCTGAACGAGAGCGCCAGCGGCCGAGTCGCCGCCGTGATGGGCGGTACGACCGGATATACGGTCGACGCCTCCGACGGCTGTGCGAGCAACCCGCCGCCGGGCGATGACGCGACGGTCGTCGTCAACGACGCCTTCAGTTTCATCACCCCGGTCGGTGCGCTGGCCGGGTTCTTCGGCAACGGATTCGGCGGTACGGTCTCGCTCAGCGCCACGGGGGTCATGCCGTGTCGGGCCTGATCCTTCGACGTGCCGGACGCCGGCGACCGCGCCGCGACCGCGGCGCGGTCGTGGCTCTGGTCTCGGTGCTACTGGCCGGCGGCGTCCTGACCGGCATGGGTGCGCTGGTCGTCGACGTCGGACTGCTCTACGCCGAGCGGGAGCAGCTGCAGAGCGGGGCCGACGCGGGCGCCACGGCGGTGGCCGCCGTGTGTGCGCAGAGGCCGGCCGAGTGCACCGAGTCGGACATGGGCACCCTGGCCGAGGCCGGGTACGCCGACGCCAACTCGCCGGACGGACTCGCGGACGCGGAGGTCTGCGGGCAGGGATTGCCATTGGGCGCCTGCACTCCCGGGGTCGGCAACCTGACGGACTGCCTCGCGCTGCCGTCCTCGGTCCCGGCCGGTGCCCCGTACGTGGAAGTGCGAACGACCACCGAGGTGGCGGGGGGCGCGACCGCGTTGCCGCCCGTGTTCGCGGGCACGTTCACCGGGTACGACGGCACGACCATCGGGGCGTGCTCGCGGGTGAGCTGGGGTCCGGCCGGAGTGGCGGACGTGGAGCCGGCGATGGCCATCTCCCGCTGCTACTGGGAGACGGCGACGAGCAACGGCACCGTCTACCAACCGAAGCCGACCGCGACCTCGTACGGAAGTGCCGACCCGAGCCGCGAGGTCGTCCTGCATTGGCACGCGCCGGACGACCCGTCGCCAGCCTGCGGTGGGCTGCCCGATGGGTTCGGGTGGTTCACGAACACCGGCGGCACATGCCGGCGGGAGGTGGAGGCGCAGAACTGGTATGACGGCAGGGCGATGGCCCACACACCACCCGGCTGCGCAGACGACCTGATGGACGCGTTTTCCAACCGCAGCCCGGTCTCGGTGGCGATTATCGACCAGGCGAATGATCCTGCCCATCCTGGGGAATATCGGGTCGCTGGCATCGCCCGCTTCGTCGTCACCGGATGGGCCAGCACCGTGGGATGGATCGGCGGGCCATCCTCCGATCAGCCTTCTCCGCTCACTGGCGCCGCGACGTGCTCCGGCAGTGGCGACCAGTTCTGCGTCTTCGGTTACTTCACCACCGGCGTGCTGCCTACCGGCATCGGCACGCTCGGTGATCCGCACTACGGCGCCGTCTACCTCAAGACCATCGGATAGGACCAAAGCTCATGACCCGTCGGATCCTCGCCATCCTGCTCGCGACCGTCCTCGCCGCCATCGGCACGCTCGCGGTCCTGTTCTACGTGAAACGGGCCGACGACCGAGCGGTCGCCGAAACGACCGCCGTCGAGGTGCTCGTCGCGAAGCAGCGCGTGCCCGCGGGCACCACCGGTGAGAGCATCCGGAAGCGCAAGCTCGTCGAGCTCATGCGGCTGCCGGCGGGCAGCGTGCCGAAGGACGAGGCGCTCACCGACATCCCCCCGGAGCTCGACAAGCTCGTGATCACCTCCGATCTCCAGCCTCGCCAGCTGCTGCTGCGCGGGATGTTCAGCCAATCCACCCGCAGCTCGGGCGGGCTGGCGATCCCGTCGGGTAAGGTCGCGGTCTCGTTCTTGGTCACCGCCGCGGGGCAGGTGGCCGGCTATGTCCGGCCGGGGTCCCAGGTGGCCGTGTACGCCGAGTACCACCTGTCGGACGACGGCAAGAGGCAGATCATCGGCGAGGGCAAAGGCGATCACGACAGCACCGGGATCCTGCTGCCCAGGGTCGATGTCATCGCGGTCGGCCCGTACGGGGAGGGTGCGACCACAACGACGCCGCTGAACACCCAGCAGCAGTCCTCGACGGGCAACCAGCCAAGCAGGGAAGGTGTGCTGGTGACCGTCGCGGTGTCGCCGGACGACGCGGCGACGCTGATCCACGCGGCCCAGGCCGACGCGATCCACCTCGCGCTGGTGACCGAGGACTCCGGCCCACTGCGCGCCGGAATCGACACCAGCGCCGAGTCGACGTCCGGCTGAGCACGCCCGAACCGGGGGAGGCCCGCGATGACGATCCTCTACGAACCGTCGCGACAGGTCGCGCAGCATTTCGCGATGCTGGTCGGCGGTGACGTGCGCACGGCGGGCACCCTCGACGAGGTTTACGCGCTGCTCGACGAGGATCCGGACGAGCAGCTTGTGCTCTTCGGCCCCAACACGCCGGTGCCCGAGGCGGTCAGCATGGCGGCCCGGCAGCGGCTGGCCCGGCCGACGCTCGGCGTCGTCCTGCTCCGGCACCAGCTCGACGTGGGCGTGCTCGCCGAGGCGATCCGGTCCGGCGTACGGGAGGTCGCCGACGTCAACGACCCGACCAGCATCCTGGCCGCGTGCGCGCGGTCGCAGGACCTGTCGCGGCGGCTGCACGGTGGGCACGGCCGGCACGGCTCAAGCGACCACGCCAGCCTGAAGGACGGCAAGGTCGTGACCGTGTACGCCGCGAAGGGCGGCTGCGGGAAGACGATGCTCGCCACGAACCTGGCGATCGCCCTCGCCGCCGGCGGCAGCAAGCGGGTGTGTCTGATCGACCTGGATCTCACGCTCGGTGACGTCGCGATCAGCCTCCAGCTCAACCCCGAGCGGACAATCGCCGACGCGGTGCCGGTCGCCGACCGGATCGACGAGACCGGCCTGCGGACGATGGTGACGGCGTACTGCCCCGGGGTGGACGTGCTGCTGGCCCCGGTCATGCCGACGGTGGCCGAGCAGATCAGCCGCGACCTGGTCACCGAGATCCTCTACCTGGCGCGCAGCATCTACGACTACGTGGTCGTGGACAGCCCGCCCGTCTTCAATGACCACGTGGTGGCGGCGCTCGACTCGTCGCACCAGTACCTGCTCGTCGCCACGCCCACCGTCACGTCGATGAAGAACATGCGGGTGCTGCTCGACACGTTCGACGTGCTCGACTACCGCAAGGAGAGCCGGCTCATCGTGCTCAACCGCTCGGACTCGCGGCTCGGACTCACCCCCGCCGACATGGAGCGGGTGCTCCGCATGCCGCTGACCGCGAGCGTCCCGGCGAGTCGCGACGTGTCCGTATCGCTCAACCGTGGCATACCGATCGTGCTGGAGAGCCCCACCCACCCGGTTAGCGCGGCGATCCGGGAGCTGGCCGGCTTGCGGATCGGCACGGACGTGGCCACCCCGCGCGGCCTCAAGTCCATGCTGGCCCGGCGCGGGAAGAGGTGAGCGCCATGCCCGATCGCTTCGCGCGCAAGGCCGACGAGATTCCGCGCGCCGGCACCGGGTACAGCGCGGCCGAGCTGCTCGCGACCCAGGCGGACTCGCCGTATCCGGTCACCGCGATCCCCGTCACGGCCGTACCCACGACCGCGTTCCCGGTCACCGGCCCGTCGGTGTCGCCGGCCCCGCAGTTCGCCCGGCGCACGACCCGGCGCGCCTACGACCCACTCGCCGACGTCCGCCGCCGCGCTCACCAGGCCTTGCTGGAGCAGCTCGGGCCGCAGATGTACGAGTCCGGTGACGAGGCGGAGGACCTGGAGAAGCGGGTCCGTGAGGTACTCCCTGGGGTGCTCGCGAAGGAGGAGCAGCTCACCGCGGGCGACCGCGGCATCGCGTTTCGGCAGATCCTCGACGAGATTGTCGGGCACGGGCCCATCGAACCGCTCCTCCGGGCGACCGACGTCACCGAAATCATGGTGAACTCGTGGGACCGGATCTACGTGGAGCGGTTCGGCCGCATCCAGTCGGTGGAGACCGCGTTCCTTGACGAGGCGCACCTGCGTCGAGTCATCGACAAGATCGTTTCGCGGGTCGGTCGCCGGGTCGACGAGGGCAGCCCGATGGTCGACGCCCGGCTGCCCGACGGCAGTCGGGTCAACGCGGTCGTACCGCCCGTGTCGCTGGACGGCGCCGCGATGACGATCCGGAAGTTCGCCGCCAACCCGTACACCGTCGACGACCTCATCGCGTTCGGCACGCTGACTCCGTCGGTCGCGGCGGTGCTGTCGGCCTGCATCCAGGGAAGGCTCGACGTCGTGGTCAGCGGCGGCACCGGCACCGGCAAGACCACGCTGCTCAACGTGATCTCCCAGATGCTGCCCCCGAACGAGCGGATCATCACGATCGAGGACGCAGCCGAACTCCGACTAGGCCAGGAGCACGTCGTCCGCATGGAGTCCCGCCCACCGAATATCGAGGGCAGGGGCGAGGTCACGATCCGGGACCTCGTGCGCAATGCGCTGCGGATGCGCCCGGACCGGATCGTGGTCGGCGAGGTTCGGGACGGCGCCGCGCTGGACATGCTGCAGGCGATGAACACCGGTCACGACGGCTCGCTGACAACGATCCACGCCAATTCGCCGCGGGACTCGTTGTCCCGCCTGGAGACCATGGTGCTGATGGCCGGCATGGATCTGCCGGTCCGCGCGATCCGCGACCAGGTCGCGTCGGCGGTGGACCTGATCGTCCACCTCGGACGGCTGCGCGATGGATCGCGCCGGGTCACCCAGATATCGGAGGTCCTCGGCCTCGAGGACGGCGAGGTGCGCCTGCAGGATCTGTTCCTGTTCGACTTCCGGTCGGGGCGTGACAGCTACGGCCGCTACCAGGGCACGCTCAAGCCCACCGGCCGCCGGCCGAAGTTCCTCGAACACCTCGCCGACCAGGCGATCGAGCTGTCGCAGGAACACTTCCGACCCGAGCTGAGGGTGGCTCAATGATCGATCTAGGTCCGATGAACGAGCCGATGTGGCGGTACGCCATCGCCGGCCTCGTCTTCGTCTCCCTGCTCGTGGTCTTGCTCGCGGTTCTGCTGCCCGTGCTCACGGGCGGCGACAAGCGTCGACGCCTCGCCGAGCTCCAGCGGTACCGGACGGCCGAGGTCGCGGACGAGCACACGATCCCGGGCGGCGCCATCACGCGTACCGCGCTGAGCGTCACCGAGCATGTCGTGCGTTCGGGCGGATGGGAGGGCCATTTCGCCACGCAGCTCGACCGGGCCGGGATGAAGATGCGACCGCACGAGTGGGTGCTGCTCCGGGTCGTGGTCGTGGTGGGCACCGTGGGTGCGCTCACGCTCGCGTTTGGACCGATCGCGCTGCCGTTCGGACTCGTCTTCGGATGGCTCGCCACGGCGGCGTACCACCGCTCCCGGGCGCGGCGGCGCGCGGACCAGTTCGCGGCGGCACTCCCCGAGGCACTCCAGCTCGTGATCGGCTCGCTGCGTTCCGGCTTCTCGTTGATGCAGGCGATCGAGGGCATGACGCGGGAGGCGGACGAGCAGGTTGCCACCGAGTTCGGTCGGATGCTCGCCGAGACCAGGCTCGGCATGGAGCTGGAGGACGCGCTCGACCGCCTCGCCCGGCGCACCGAGAACCCCGACCTCGCCTGGACCGTCATGGCCATCCGCGTCCAACGGGAGGTCGGGGGGAACCTGGCTGAGGTGCTCTCGACCACGGTCGCCACAATCCGGGAGCGGGAGCTGCTGCGCGGGCACGTCCGGTCGCTCTCGGCGGAGGGCCGGCTGTCCGCGTTGATCCTCGTCGCGTTGCCGATCGTCGCCGCCGGCCTGATGTTCGTGATGCGGCCGGCGTACATGCATCCGCTCTTCACCGACTCGCGGGGAATCCTGATGCTGCTCGTGGCCTTCTCGCTGCTCTGCGTCGGCGTGATCTGGCTGTCGCGCGCAGTTCGGGTGGAGGTCTGACGTGGACGGGCTCGCACTCCGGATCGGGCTCGGCGCGCTGTTCCTCGCGGTGCTCATCGCCGTCGTCACAGTGGTGCTCGCCACGACCGGCCGGACCGGTCCCGCGCGAGCGCTCGCGGACATCGACCGGCTCTACGCCCCCGGCGGGCCGAGGCAGGGCGGAACGCTGACCGACCGCGCGATGCGGCCGATCCAGCACCTGCTCGTGGCGATCGGCCGCCGGTTGACGCCACGCCGGGGCGAGGTGTGGGCGCGCCGCTGGCTGGACTACGCCGGCAACCCGCCGGACTGGCCACCCGAGCGGATCCTCGAAACGCAGGGCCTGGGGCTGCTTTCCCTGGGTGTGCTGGGCGGACTCGTGGGGCTGGGCCTCGGGTTCCGGGACGGTTCGTTCTCGGTCCTCCCCGTGCTCGTCGGGATGCTGCTCGGCGGCGTGGGTGGGCTGTGGCTGCCGTACGTCGTCGTGTTGCATGTCGGGCAGAAGCGGCAGGAGGAGATGCGGACCCGCCTGCCCGACGCGCTGGACATGCTCACGCTGTCGGTGGAGGCCGGCCTCGCGTTCGACGCCGCCATGGCGCAGGTCGCGTACGGGACGCAGGGCGCGCTCGCCGGTGAGATCGGGCGGGCGCTGCAGGAGATGCAGATGGGCAAGCGGCGCGCGGACGCGATGCGGGCGCTCGCCGACCGGACGACCGTGCCCGAGCTGAAGACGGTCGCGATCGCCATCGTCCAGGCGACCGAGCTGGGCATCCCGATCGCGCAGGTGCTCCGGGAGCAGGCGCAGACGATGCGCGTACGCCGCCGGCAGCACGCCGAGGAGAAGGCCCGCAAGGTCCCGGTCAAGGTGCTGTTTCCGCTGATCTTCTGCCTGTTGCCGGCGCTGTTCATCGTGATCGTCGGGCCGGGCGTCCTGCGCCTCATGGACACGCTGCTCCGCTGAGGCCCATCCGGCTAGCGGTCGATCCGGCTAGCGGTCGGTCGCGAGCCCCAGCCGTTCGGCGGCGATGAGCGCCTCGCCGCGGGTACGCACGCCGAGCTTGTCGTAGAGGCGCGCGAGATAGGTCCGCACGGTCGACTCGCTGACGCGCAGTTCCGACGAGATCCGTCCCGCGGACCAGCCGTCGGTCATCAGTCGCAGCACCTCCGCCTCGCGCGGGCTCAGCACGCCGTTGCGCTGCTGGTGCCGGGCGAGCGCCTCGGCGAGGCCGGTGGCCGCGAACGACCCGGGTGCGGCCGCGGCGTGCCGGGCCGCCGCGAGCACCGCGTCCACGGGTGCCGACCGCGGCACGTACGCCGAGATGCCGGCCTCCAGCGCGCGGATCAGCAACGCGTCCTCGCACGGCGCGATCAGCACCACGCCCAGCGATGGCCGCGCGTGGCGCAGGCGCGCGGCGTACGCCAGACCGTCGGAGTCGCCGAGGTCATGGTCGATCAGCGCGATATCGGGGCGTACCTGCTCGATCAGCGGGTCCCCCTCAGCGGCCGAGGACGCGGTCGCAACGAGCCTCAGGTCGGCCTGTGGCGCGACCACCGCGGCGATCCCGGCGCGCACCAACGCGGAGTCGGCGATCGCCACGACGGTCATCGTCATTGGCGGAGTGTGTCCCGCCGATCGACGAAACGGTATCGGGCATCTGACACGGACTCTCAGATCAGGCGAAGTTGTCGGGCCTTCGGCCGCCGCGGCCCGGCGTCGCCCAAGACCTCGAAGAGGCGGGCGTCGATCACGTCGAGGAACGGGCTCGGCGAGTACTGCCGCTCCGCGCCGTGCCGGAACCGACGCCTGGCGTGGCTGACGTAGACCCGGTCCTGCGCCCGGGTCAGGCCGACGAAGAACAGCCGGCGCTCCTCGGCCACGGCGTCGTCGTCCAGCCCCGCGCCGGCGCCGGGCAGCCGCAATGGCAGAAGACCGTCCTCGCAGCCGACGACGAATACGACCGGGAACTCCAGGCCCTTCGCGGCGTGCAGCGTGAGCAGCGTGACCGCCTCGGCCCGCGGGTCCAACGCGTCGACCTCGGCGCCGGTCGAAATCTCGGTCAGGAACCGGACGAGGTCGTCGCCGCACCGGCGGACCAGTGGCGTGAGCAGGTCGACCGCCGCCCACACGTCGCCCGGATCGGCGCCGTCGAGCGTCGGCACCGCGTACCGCCGGACCAGCGCCTGGGCCACGGCCCGGATGCGTGACTCAAGCTGCTCGTCGCCCTCGGCGTCCACGAGCCGCAGCTCGCGCACGATCGCGGCCACACCGGCGCGATCTCGCAACCGGTCGTGCGACCTCTTCTGCACCGGGATGCCCGCGCGGGATAAAGCGTCCACGATCGGGGCGGCCTGGGCGTCGGTCCGATACAGCACGGCGATGTCGCCGAACGAGCGGCCGGCCGCCGGCGTGGCCCGGCCGTCCACGCGGCCGGAGTCGAGCGATCGGTGCGACACCCCGCCGACGAGCTCGTCGATGCTGCGGGCCACGAACTCGGCCTCGTCGGCGGCCGAACCCGCGGCGTACCGACCGACGAGCGGAGCTTCGGGGTCAAGCCGTGCCGGGTCGAGCCGTCGCCCGCGGACGAGCGACGACGGCGCGATCGCCTGCACCGCGGCGGCCAGGATCGGCGCGGAGGACCGGTAGTTGCGGGTCAGCCGGACGAGTCGGGCGTCCACGAAGTCACCGGAAAACCGCAGGAAGTACGACACGTCGGCCCCGCGGAACGAATAGATGGCCTGATCGGGGTCGCCGATGGCGCACAGGTTCCCATCCGGCGGGACAAGGTGGCGCAGCAGCGCGTACTGGTCCGCGTCCACATCCTGGTACTCGTCGACGAACACCCAGGCCCAACGCGTCCGGTACGCCGTGGCGAGCGCCGGGTCGTCTGCCAGCAACGTCAGCGGGAGGCTCACGAGCTCGTCGACGTCGACGAGGTCCTGCGCGCGCAGCAGCTTCAGGTAGCGCTGCTCGTCCTGCCCGGCCTCGGCCCGCGCCGCCGCGCGCTCGCTCTCGTCGGCCACCCGGAACCGTTCGGTCAGGCCCACGTGGGTGGCGTGTTCGCGGAGGATGGCGAGGCCGAGCGAGTGGAACGTGGCCACCGTGACGTCCTTCGCGACCGGACCGAGCAGGGTGTCCAGGCGGGCGCGCAGCTCCTCCGCGGCCCGGCGGGTGAACGTGATTGCCAGGCAGCGGTCGGGTGCGACGCCGAGGTCGGCGCACAGGTACGCGAGGCGATGGGTGAGCGTACGGGTCTTGCCCGTCCCCGGGCCGGCCACGATCAGCAGAGGCCCGCCGGGCGCGGACGCGGCCACCCGTTGCATGGCGTCGAGCCGGTCGAGCAGCCCGGTGCCGACCTCCTCCATGCCGGCGAGCACGGGCTCGAGCGGCTCGTGCGGCGACGGCGCCGCGGCTTGCCGGGGCTCGACCGCCGCGGCCGATGAAGGTCTCCGGACCGGTCGACGCCGGGTGGGCCCGCGTGCCGCAGTCGCCGTCGCCGGCGCGTCGAAGAGCGCGCCGGCGGGTCCGGCGCTACCAGCGGTGCCGCGCAGCTCGCCGGGTGCGAACAGGCTGATCACCCCGTATTCGCCGTCGTAGCCCGCGATCCGGTGCACCTGCCCGCGGCGTAGCCGGGCGACGGCCTCGCCCAGCAGCTCGCCGCCCACTTTGGTGATCTCCGCGAGCGGGACCTCGGTGAGGATCGACAGCTCGGGCCCGAGCGAGGCGACCAGGTCGTTCAGCCGGCCGGTCACGGTCTTGGAGGCGGCGCCGACCCCGTTGATCTCACCGAGGACCTGGTGCAACGCGACCAGATGGGTGACCCGCTTGGGTCGCGCGGGAGGCACGCCGGCGGGCCGGTCGGCGAGGTCCTCGACCCTGGACAGCACACCCACGGTCAGCGGCTTGCCGCACTCCGGACAGCCCCCGCCGGTGGCCCGGGTCCGGTCGGGCGTCCAGTTGACGCCGCACGCTCGGTGGCCATCGGCGTGATACTTGCCCTCCTCCGGGAAGAACTCGATCGTGCCGTCGAGGCCGTCGCCCGTGCGCAGTGCGTTCCGGACGGCGTAGTAGTCCACATCGGTGGTGAAGAACGTGGCCTCGCGGGCGAGCGCACGCGGTGAGTGCGCGTCCGAGTTGGAGACCAGGCGGTAGCGGTCGAGGGAGGACACCCGCCAGTTCATCGCCGGATCCGAGCTCAGGCCGGTTTCGACGGCGACGATGTGGTCGGCGAGGTCGCCATAGCATTCGGCGATCGCGTCGAAGCCGGACTTCGAGCCGAGGGCCGAGAACCACGGAGTCCAGATGTGCGCTGGCACCAGGTAGGCGTTCGGGCTGGCCTCCAGGGTGATCTCCAGCAGGTCACGGGAGTCGAGCCCGAGGATGGGCCGTCCGTCCGAGCCGAGGTTCCCGATCCGGCCGAGCCGGGCGGTGAGGCGGTCCACGGCGTCCAGGTCGGGCAGGTAGATCAGATGATGCACCTTGCGGGTGCGGTCGTCCCGTTTGTAGATGGTGGAAATCTCCACCGAGAGCATGAACCGGGGCACCCGACCGTCGGTCGCCAGTCGCGGCGGGAGCCTGCGGTCGACGTCGGCCTGGACGTCGTGGCGGAGCCGGTAGACCCCCGGCGCGGCGGGAACCAGGTGCTCGCGGAGGTGATCACGCCAGGCGGGGTGCGTGACGTCGCCGGTGCCGAGCAGCGCGATGCCCTTGCGCCGCGCCCACCAGGTCAGGTTCGGCAGGTCGAGATCCCGGCTGCAAGCCATCGAGTAGCGGGAGTGGATGTGCAGGTCGGCGACCCAGGCGCGCGCGGCATCGGACGGACCGCCGGGGGAGGCGGTGCGGAACGGGGGCACGCCGCATCCTGTCACGTCACGAGGCGCCACCAACCGCGCCACGCGTGGCGACACGCGCCCCAGAAGTTCCGGAATACTTGACCAACACGATTGTTGACGAGAGGAAAACCCGCATGGCAAGTACTCCGGGAGTACGCTCGAGGAGTACGCCCGCCAGGAGCGAAGGAGTTTGGCGTCATGCCCGCCGTAACCGCCGAGAACAACCTCGCGCTACCGCGTATCCCGCAACCCGACCCGGCCACCACCCGCGAGCGCCCGGTCGTATCCGTGACGACCGCGCCCCGCGGTCTCGAAGGCGAGGGCTTCCCGGTGCGGCGGGCGTTCGCCGGTGTCGACCTGCGCGCGCTCGACCCGTTCGTCCACATGGACCAGATGGGCGAGGTCGAGTACGCCCCGGGCGAGCCCAAGGGCACGCCATGGCACCCGCACCGCGGGTTCGAGACGGTCACATACATGATCGACGGTGAGTTCCAGCACTCGGACTCCAACGGCGGCGGCGGGCTGATCACCAACGGCGATACCCAGTGGATGACTGCCGGCGCTGGCATCCTGCACATCGAGACCCCGCCGGAGCACCTCGTCACGAGCGGCGGCCTGTTCCACGGCTTCCAACTGTGGGTGAACCTGCCCAAGGAGCTGAAGTTCGCGCCGCCGCGCTACCAGGACATCCGGGGCGGCAGCGTCGCGCTGTTGTCGTCGAACGACGGCGGTGCGCTCGTCCGCGTCATCGCCGGCGACGTCGCCGGGCACGCCGGGCCGGGCGTCACCTACACCCCGATCACGCTCGTGCACGCCACGCTGACTCCGGGCGCCTCGCTGACGCTGCCGTGGCGCCAGGACTTCAACGCGCTCGTCTACACGCTGGCGGGTCGCGGCACCGTGGGTAGCCCGCGTGAGGAGCAGCGACGGTCGGTCCAGCTCGGTCAGCTGGCGGTCTTCGGCCCCGGGGAGGCGATCACGGTGACCGCCGCGCAGTCACAGGAGAGCCGCAGCCCGTCCATGGACGTGCTGGTGCTCGGGGGCCGACCGATCCGCGAGCCGATCGCGGCGTACGGGCCGTTCGTGATGAACACCCGCGAGGAGCTGGTGCAGGCGTTCGAGGACTACCAGGCCGGCCGGCTCGGGACGATCCCGGCCACCCACGCCGACGTCCGCGGCGAGGCCTGAGTGCACCTCGCGACGCGGGGCGTCGAGGTCAGAGTGCGCGCAACTGCACGAGCGTGACCTGCGGCGGCGCCCCGACCCGGACGGGCGGACCCCAGAAGCCGGCCCCGTTGGTGACGTACACCTTCATGCCGTCGACCACGCCGTACCCGGAGATCACCGGCTGCTGCAGCGCCACCACCAGGTTGAACGGCACGATCTGGCCGCCGTGCGTGTGGCCGGACAGCTGCAGGTCAACGCCGCGCTTCGCCGCCTCGTGCGCCTGCACCGGCTGGTGGGCCAGCAGCACGACCGCCCGGCCGGGATCCCGGCCGCCGAGCGCCTGGTCATAGTCCGGGCCGCCGCCGGATCCCAACCGGGCGCCGGTCGGATCGTCGACGCCGGCCAGCTCGAAGACACCGCCCCGCGACGTGATCTCCAGCCGTTCGTTCCGCAGCGGTCGCAGCCCCAATCGCCGGACCTCGGCCACCCACTCGTCTACACCGGAGTAGTACTCGTGGTTACCCGTAACGAAGTAGGCGCCGAGGCGGGAGTGCACATCGCGAAGCGGCGCGGCGGCCGGGCCGAGCTCGGCGACGCTGCCGTCGACGAGGTCCCCAACGACGGCCACGATGTCCGCGTCGAGCCGGTTGATCGCGGCGGCGACGCGCTCGGTGTGCGCCCGCCCGGCGAGCGGGCCTAAGTGGATGTCGGCCACGAGTGCTATCCGGAACCCGTCGAGCCTACGGTCCAGCCTGCTGAGCGGGATCTGTATGCGGTTCAGCGTCGGCGGTCCGAGCGCGGTCCGCACGCCCAGGCCTGTCACGCCCGCGGCGGTCAACCCGGCGAAGATCGCTGCACCGCGGGCCAGCAGTAGGCGCCGGCTCGGATCCACCCCGCCCAACTCCGTCGAAGTTGGGTGATCAACTGGACGCCGATCGGCCAACTTCGACGGAGTTGGGCGGGAGGCCGCGGAAATTGGGGCGGGAATGGGGGGAAGGGATGCGGCGACCACGGTCTGGGCTGCCGGCGCCGCCGCCGTTCGGCCCGACCGGCGGCGCAGCCACAGCCGGGCCGCGAGGAGCGGAACCTCGAGCAGCAGCAGCGTCACCAGCAGGTAGAACATCACCGCGAGCCACAGGTACCCGGGCCAGGCCAGAAACGCCCGCCCCGGGCGGGCGAAGAGCAGCGTGACGGGTACGAGCAGCGCCAGCCCGAGCATGGCCAACCCGCCGGCCCGGCGCCACCGACCCGGCCGGGTGGTGTCGCCGACCAGCCGCCGCCACAGGTAGAAGTGGATCAGGCCCGTGACGACCGCCGCGGTCGCTACGAACCCCAGCAGCTCCGCCACGGCTCCGTCACCCGCCGGCGAACGGCGGCAGGATGTCGATGGTGGTGCCGGGGCGCAGCTCGACGCCCCGATCGTGGCAGGCGACGCCGTCGACCAGAAAGCTCGACGCCTTCAGCACGCGGACCAGCGGCCCGCCGTGCCTGGTCTCGAGCTCCACGAGCAGTTCGTCGAGCGACAGTCCACCCGGTGCGTCCTCCTGGCCGGTCCCGGCCGCCGCGCGCGCCCCGGCGAAGTACCGCACGGTGACGGTCTGCGCGGCCACGCTCATCCGCCGATCGCCGACATCGGACGGGCCGGCTGCAGGAACGTGGGGTCGTCGATGCCGTGCCCCGGCCGCTTGCCGTACATGGCCACGCGCCAGCGGCGAGCCAGCTCCTCGTCGTCCGCCCCGGCGCGCATCGGGCGGCGCAGGTCGGACTCCTCCCGGGCGAACAGACAGTTACGCACCTGCCCGTCTGCGGTCAGCCTCGTGCGGTCGCAGTCGCCGCAGAACGGCCGGGTCACGCTCGCAATGACTCCCACCCGGGCCGGGCGCCCCTCGGCGTCGTGCGAACCGTCGACCAGCCACGTCTCGGCCGGCGCGCCGCCCCGCTCGGCGGGGTCGGGCAGCAGCGTGAACACCGTACGCAGCGCGCCGAGTATCTCCTCGGCGGTCACCATCGCGTCGCGTTGCCACGAGTGCTGCGCGTCGAGCGGCATCTGCTCGATGAACCGCAGCTCGTACCCGTGGGTGAGGGCGAACCGCAGCAGCGGAACCGCCTCATCGTCGTTGATCCCGCGCAGCAACACAGTGTTGATTTTGACCGGGATGAGCCCGGCGTCGGCGGCCGCGGCCAGCCCGCCCAGCACGTCGGGGAGCCGTCGCCGGTAGGAGATCTGGGTGAACCGCGACTCGTCTAGGGTGTCGAGCGACACGTTCACGCGGTCAAGGCCGGCTTCGGCGAGCGGTCGGGCCAGCCGCTGCAGCCCGATGCCGTTCGTCGTCAGCGACAGTCTCGGACGCGGGTCGAGCGCCGCGGCGGCGGCCACGATGCCGGCCAGACCCGGGCGCAGCAGCGGCTCGCCTCCGGTGAAGCGCACCTCGGTCACGCCGAGCCGCTCCACCGCGATGCGCACCAGGCGGCTCACCTCGTCGTCGGTGAGTACATCCGCGTTCGGCAGCCAGGGCAGCCCCTCCGGTGGCATGCAGTACGTGCACCGCAGGTTGCACCGGTCGGTCAGCGACACGCGCAGATCCGTGGCCACCCGGCCGTACCTGTCGACGAGCGGGTCGACGCGGCGGGGGTTGTGGGTGGTCATGGATTGACCGTAGCGCGTAGTGCCGCCGTCGTGGTGCTCACCACCGCGTCGCGGTACGCCCCGCCGAACATCGCGCTGTGCACCAGTAGCAGGTGCAGCTGGTGGAGGGGCACCCGGCCGCGCCAACCGGACGGCAGCGGCCATACCTCGTGGTACGCCGCGATGATGCGGTCCAGGTAGGGCGCGCCGCCGAAGAGTGCGAGCTGGGCCAGGTCGGTCTCCCGGTTTCCCCCGTGCGCGGCGGGGTCCACGAGCCAGGCCCGCCCATCGGCCGCCCACAACACGTTTCCGGGCCACAGGTCGCCGTGGATCCGGGCGGGCGCCTCCCGTTCGGCGTACTCCTCGATCCGGGCGAGCAACCGCTCGACCAGCGCGACGTCGGCCGCGGAGAGCGCGCCGCGGTCGGCGCTCATCCGCAGGTACGGTCGCAGCCGGCGCTCCGCGAACCACTCGGGCCACGGGCCGTCGTGCGGGGTGTTGTCCTGTGGCAACGCTCCGATGAACCCGGGCCATTCGCCGCCGAAGGCGGGCGCGCCGGCGCGGTGCAGCTCGGCCAGTTCGCGCCCGAACCGGTCGGCGGCCGCCGGAGTGGGCCGGCCCGGCTCGACCCATTCCATCGCGAGGACGTCGGGCAGCTCGACGACCACCTCCGGCACCGGCGCCGCGCCGGCCGCACGGAGCCAGCGCAGACCAGCGGCCTCGGCCCCGAAGAATCCATCCGGTACGCCGGTGGCCGCCCCCTTCGGCCAGGTCTTGGCGAACAGCGACTCGCCGTCGTCGAGTGTGAGCCGGGCCGCGTCGCAGATGTCGCCGCCGCCGACGGGCGTCTCCCTGATCCGTTGGTGGGTCAGGAACATCGGCAACTGCCGCGGATGCGCGCGCAGGTACGCCAGGTCCATGTCCTGGCAGGTTAGAGGCTGCGCCGTCGATCCACCGAAGCGGGTGTCGCCCCGGCCAAAACAGGAGTAAGCATGTGCGCATGGTGAGGATCCGGCCGTACCGACCGACCGATCACAGCGCGGGTCGCCAGCTGTGGGTCGAGCTGACCGAGGAGCAACGCGAGCTGTACGACGACGCGACGATCGGTGGCCCGGATCCGGGCGCGGCGTTTGAGGAGTACCTGACGAGGCTGGACCTTTCCGGCGTGTGGGTCGCCGAGGACGACGACGGCGTCGTCGGCCTCGTCGGCCTGGTGCTCAACGGCCGCGCGGGCGAGGTCGAGCCGGTCGTCGTCACCCGCGAGCGCCGCGGCCAGGGGATCGGCAAGTCGCTGCTGGCGCACATCGCGGACGAGGCGCGCAAGCGCGGCCTCACGTACGTCACGATCACGCCGTCCTCGCGCAACCAGCCCGCGATCCGCTGCTTCCACGCGGCCGGGTACGACGTGCTGTCGGCGGTCGAGCTCAGCCTCGACCTCGGCCGGGCCAGCCGTAAGTGGCAGGAGGGCCCGACCCTCGAGGGACTCCGGTTCAGGTTCTGAGCAGCGGAAAGGTCGCGTCGTCACGCTGCGTACCTGTGGATAATCCGCGTGTCGTCCACAGCCCGAGGGGCGGGCCTTCCGATCTCGGCGGTGGCTCCGCCAGGCTGCCCGGCATGCCATCGACCAAGCCCGAGCTGCAGCGCTTGGTGCTGCACTCCGTCGCCGACCTGCTGGTCCTCGTGCCCTACATGATCGGGTTCCATCCGACCGACAGCGTCGTGGTGGTGGCGCTGAGAGGGAAGCGGGTGGTGTTCGCCGCGCGCAGCGACCTGCCCGCGGCGACCGCGTCCGCGATTGAACGCCGCGAGCTGGCCCGGTACGTCGCGAGCGTGGTGAGCCAGCAGGACGCGGCCGGCGTCGCCGTGATCGGGTACGGCGACCCGGACACGGTCGCTCCCGTCGTGCGGTCGGTCGCGGATGCCCTGGCCGAGACGGGCCTGGCGATCCTCGACGAGATCCGGGTGGCCGGCGACCGGTACTGGTGCCTGCTGTGCGACGACCCCGACTGCTGCCCGCCGGAGGGCGTCCCATTCGACTCCGACGCGAGCGAGGTCGCCGCGGCCGCCACGTACGCAGGTGAGGTCGCGCTGCCCGACCGGGCCGCGCTGTCGCACCAGGTCGGCGCCGTCGACGGCCGGGCACGAGAGTCGATGCGGCTGGCGACGGCTCGTGCCGAGGACCGACTTCGGGCGCTGGTCGAGGGTGCGACCGACGCCGATGTGCTCGGCGCCCGGGCGGTGCGGATCGCCGGGGAGGACGCGGTGCGCGAGGCGATGGATCGGCATCGTGACGGCGGTGGACTCGGTGACGACGAGGTCGCCTGGATCAGCCTGCTGCTCGCGTACACCCCGGTGCGCGACTTCGCGTGGCGGCAGCTGACCGGACGCCACGATTGGCAGGTGGCACTGTGGATGGACGTGCTCCGTCGGGCCCAGCCCAACCTGGCCGCGCCGCCCGCGAGCCTGTTGGCGTTCGCGGCGTGGCGGGCCGGACGTGGCGCGCTCGCCGCGGTCGCGCTGGAGCGGGCGCTGGCCGCCGACCCGGCGTACTCGATGGCGGTGCTCCTCGACGAGGCGGTCCACTCCGGAATCCCGCCGTCCGCATTGGACGGTTGGCCGGACGGCCGACGCGCCGGTCGGGCCGGTCGCCGCCGACGTGGCCCGGGCAACGGGCGGCGCCGCGCGCTCAGACGGTGACCCGGTGGGCGCCGGCGTACACGTTCATCGTGTTCCCGCGGAGGAAGCCGACCAGCGTCATGCCCATCTCCTCGGCCAGGTCGACCGCGAGCGTGCTCGGCGCGGACACCGCGGCGACCAGCGGGATCCCGGCCATGGAGGCCTTCTGGACCAGCTCGAAGCTCGCCCGTCCGGAGACGAGCAGCAGGTGGCCGGCCAGCGGCAGCCGATCGTTCCGCAGCGCCCACCCCACGACCTTGTCCACCGCGTTGTGTCGGCCGACGTCCTCGCGCATGGCGACAACGTCGCCGCCCGGGCTGAATATCGCGGCGGCGTGCAGCCCGCCGGTGCGGTCGAAGACGCGCTGCCCGGTTCGGAGCCGGTCCGGCAGGCCGGCGAGGACGCCGGGCTCGACGGTCATCGGATCGCCGGCGACCGGGTACCGGGACCGGGTGCGTACGGCGTCGATGCTGGCCTTCCCGCACACGCCGCACGAGCTGGTCGTGTAGAAGTTCCGGGTCGGGTTGGTGGTCGGCGGCGGGACGTGCGGGGCGAGCGCGACCTCGACCACGTTGTAGGTGTTCGGCGTGTCCGCGCCCGCGCACAACTGCGCGGTGTGCACGTCCTCGGCCGCCCCGATCAGACCCTCCGTAAAGAGGAAGCCCAGCGCCAGGTCCAGGTCCTCCCCGGGCGTACGCATGGTGACCGCGAGCGGCCGGCGCGGGCCGCGACCGGCCGGTCCGACCCGAATCTCGAGCGGCTCCTCGGCCGCCAGCGCGTCCGGGCGGGTCAGCGCCGACACCCGTCCACCGTCCGCCCGGGCACCGTCGATCCGGAGCACCTTACGACGATCCGTGGCTCGTCCCATGCGCCGAGCGTATGCCGACGGGGCGGGCGGCCGCCCGGAAGCGTCCCGGGCGCCACACGCTCGGTGCGCCGACGGGCGGCCGGATGCGACTACCGTTGGCCGCATGCGTGAGTTCGCCGCGATCGTGCTGGCCGGCGGCGCCGGGCGCCGGCTCGGCGGCCCGGGCAAGCCCGCTCTGCCGGTGGCCGGTCGGCCGATGCTCGAGCGCGTGCTGGCCGCCGTCGCGGCCGCGGCACCCCGCGTGGTCGTGGGCGCGTCCGGGCCGGTCGGCTGGACGGACCTGCCACCGGACGTGGTCACCATCCGTGAGGACCCGCCGGGTGGCGGCCCGGCCGCCGCCACGGGCGCGGGGCTCTCGTTGGTCGGCGCGGACACCGCCGAGGTCGCGGTGCTCGCGGCCGATCTGCCACTGCTGACCGCAGGCGCGATCGGCGTCCTCCGACGCCGCCTAGCCGAGTCCACTGTGGATGGAGCGCTCTACGTCGATGACACCGGCCGTCCCCAGACGCTGTGTGGCGTGTGGCGGACCGCCGCCCTGCGTACCGCGGTCCGCCGGATGGAGGCCACCCGGGGCGGGCTGTCGGGCGCCTCGATGGCGGCGTTGCTCGACGGGCTGCGCGTCGCCGGTGTTTCCTGGACCAGGCCTTCGCCGCCGCCGTGGTTCGACTGTGACACCGACGCGGACCTGCGCCGCGCCCAGGAGTGGGCTCAATGAGCGAGTGGGGCGCCGCGGACGGCGCCTGGACCGAGGCGACGCGCCGGGCGGAGCCCGCTGCGTGGCGCGGAGGGAAGGCGTCGGCTGACGGCGGCGCGCAGCGAGCGAACCTGGTGGCGCAGTGAGCGCACTCGAGGACTTCGCCGCGGCGGCGTGCGGCGAGCTCGAACTGAATCCGGCCGACGTGGACGTCCGGCGAGTGCTGGACCTGGCCCGCGACGTCGCCCACGCGGTCGAGCGGCCGGCCGCGCCGGTCGCGGCGTACCTGCTCGGGCTCGCCGTCGGGCATGGAGCCGACGCGCGCGCCGCGGCGTCCGCGCTCGCTGCGCTGGCCGCCTCCTGGCCCGCCGGCGGCGGGACCGAACCGTCCGCCTAGCGGCCAAGCCGACACCACCCGCCGCGCCCCGACACCGCCCTGGCGCGCCCGGCAGCGCCCCTGCGCGCCCAGGCACCCGGACCCGCCTCGGCCGCACCGCTCGCGCCCCCGTCGGCCGGCGACCAAGATGCCCGGCACACGAATGCGCTGGGTAGGGTGTGCCTGATGGACGGAGGCGATCATGATCGACCAGCCGATCGCGGCCGGCGGCCGACCGCCGGGTGAAGCGGCCGAGCAGACCGAGGGGATCCTGCTCGAGGAGCCGACGACCGCGGATCTGCGGGCGAAGGTGACCGAGGCGTGGCGGGAGTTCGCGCACGCCCTCGCCGGCGCGGTGGCCGGCCTACCGGCGGGGTCGCAGCTCGAGATCACCCTGGATCCGACCGCGTCGGGGACCGGCGCCGCCGTCTACTCCGTGGCCGTCCGCGTCGGGGGCGACGGCACGCTGGTCGCGCTCGCCGTCGGCAACGCCGCACTGCCGCCCGAGTACCGGATGGATCGGGCCGCGGTCGCCGACCTGGTGGCGCTCGGCTGGTCACCGCCCGGGGTGATCGAGGGATCCGGCGACCACTTCGGCCTGCGCGGCTCAGTCGCCGAGGGGGCGCGGCTGGCCGCGACCGTGTCCCGCACGCTCCGCGACGTGTACGGCGCGCCGCACCCGGCGTTCCTCGTCTACGCCGCCCGCGACCTGGAGGACAACACGATCTCCCTCGCGCCGCTGGGTAGCGCGCGGCTCGAGCCGCTGCCGGACGCCGACGAGCGGGGGCCGGCCGAGGTGGCCCAGGCCGCCGGCGAGTTGGGCGAGCGCGTCCGCACGGTCGTCGCCACGATGCTGAAGACGCCCCCCGACGAGCTGCAGGTGGACTCCGACGGCGACATCGGTATCCGCGCCGGCTCGGCGATGGTGTTCGTTCGGGTACGCGACAATCCGCCCCTCGTCGACGTGTTCTCGCCGGTGCTCACCGAGGTCGAGCCGACCGAGCAGCTGTATGTCAAGCTCTCCGAGCTCACCAACCGGATGCCGATCGGTCGGCTCTACTGCACGAGCGACACGGTGTGGGCCTCCGTGCCGGTGTTCGGTCGCGACTTTCAGGCCACCCATCTGATGCTCGCCGTGCAGGTCATGACCGGCCTGGCCGATGAGCTGGACGATCGGCTGCACGGCGAGTTCGGCGGCAAGCGGTTCTTCGGCGAAGGGGACAAGCCAGTGCGGCCCGACGACGGCGAGCACCGCACCGGCATGTACCTCTAGCGTTCCGGCTAGGTCAGGGGGACCCAGGCCAGGGTGTCCAGTGTGGACAGGCTGGTGGCCTTGAGGCCAGCCTCGGAGAGCGTCCACAGCACCTCGCCGACGACGAGCGAGCGTCGCACCGCCGTGTCGCCGACCGACCGCGTGGCCGTGGTCGAGCGGTGGCCGATCACGCCCACCTGGGTGAGACTGTGGTCGCCGACGCGCAGCAGCACAACGCCGGCGGTGGGTACTTGTGACCCGACGATGCCCGTCTCGTCGAATGCGTAGCTCGTCAGCGGGAGGACGAGCAGCCGCTCCGGCGCCCACCACAGGAACGCGTGCGGATCGTATTCGGCCTCGGACTGCCCGTACCTGACCTGGAACCGCGCGAGCCGCTCCGGCCGGGTCAGGTCGGACACGTCGAAGAGCGAGACCTGGGTGCCCTCCACCTGGCCCTGGGCGGTCGCCTCCTGGCCCACGCCGATCAGCCGGCCGCCGTCCAGCGGGTGGAGGTACGCCGAGAAGCCGGTAATCTTCAGCTCCCCGGCGACCGACGGCGCCTCGGGGTCGCTGAGATCGAGGGTGTACAGCGGATCGGTCTGCCGGAAGGTCACGACGTACCCGGTCGGGCCGACGAACCGGACGGCGTAGATGCGCTCGCCCGTGCCGAGCCCGCCGACCTCGCCGACCTTCGTCAGCCGGCCGCCGGACTGGCGGACCACGACCACGGACGACGACGTTCTCGCCGTCGGGTCCCACGGGTTCTCGGTCGTCGTCGCCACCCGCAGGTGATCGTCCCATTCGGACATCGCGTACTGATTGAGCAGCCAGCCCTTGACGGTGCCGGCGGCCGCGTACCGTGGCCGCCCGGGACCGGACGTGTCGAACTTGTAGATGTCGGTGACCGGTGCGACCGGCTTCACCACGCCGCCCTCGCCGGCCCTCGGCGCGATTCGCCAGCGCTGATCGTTCGAGATGTACAGGCTCGGGCCGTTGCTGTAGACCGTCTCGCCATCCGCGAGCACGGTGACCGGGTCGCCGTCGGTCAGCGCCGGCGCGCCCAGGTCGAAGCTGAGCACGGTGAGCATGGCCGCGCCGGAGAACGCGACCGGCCGGCTGACCCGGTCGCAGGCGATCCGGCCCGTGCGCGTGGCTCCGCTGGTGGTGACGGAGTAGCGCGGCAGCCAGTCGTCGACGCCGGACCGATCGACGATGGCGCGGTTGCGGGCCGTCCGCTGCGCGTCGGTCCCGTTCGGCTGCCACGGGAAGGTGAGGCGCGGCCCGGACCGGATCACGACGCGGGCGGTCTCGCCGACCTGGCGGGCGTCGACCAGCGCGCCGTCCACGCGGTACTCGCTGACGATGCGGGGCGTCCCGACCAGGTCCACGAGCAGCAGCCGGGGGCCATCCACCGATTGCGGGCGGGAGCCGCTGGGCGCGATCGCGTCGGGCACGGCCACGGGTCCCTTGACCACCGCGCCGCCAACGCGGTAGGCGTAGGCCTGGCGGACCAGGACCAGCGCCCGGTCGCCACTCAGCAAGAGGTCCGCGCCGGTCCACCGGATCGGATCCTGGGCGTCGCGGCGTAGGTTCAGCTTCCCGGTCATGGCCCGGGCGGCGGGGTCGACCACGCGCAGGACGCCCTGGCTGATCGTGACGATCCGCCGGCCGTCTGTCTTGACCAGGTCGGGTTCGTCCACGCCAACCTCGTGTGTGTTGGTCCCCGAGTAGTTGGTCTGAGGCTGGCTCGCGCCGGTCGCGTCCGTGGCCTTCTCCACGGCCGCGCGCGGGACCGCGGCCGTGGCCGCGCCCGCGAACTCGGCCGGGCCGAAGGGACCCCACCCGTTGCCGAGCCCGTACGGCCCGATGCTTTCCTTCGCCGCCCGCTTGAGCTGGGCCAGCGCCTCCGAACAGGAGTCGAAAGCAACGAGTCGGAGGGCGCCCGCAGGCACGGCGGTGTTCCGGAGCCGGGCCGCCGGCGGATCACCCGTACAACCGGCGAGAAGGCCAAGTCCGGCGGCGAGTGCGACGCTCGCCGCGAGCGAGCGGTTTCGTGGGGTACGCATGCCGCCTTGGACGCGGACGACGGCGAGTCAGTTCCCGGCGGTCCGGCCGCCGCGACCGGACAGCTGGGCGCCGGGCGAGTCGACCAGGCGGGACAGCACGATCATGCTGCGCGTCGACGTGACGAACGGCTCGGCGCGCAATCGCTCGAGCGCCTGCTCGAGGTGCGCGATGTCGGCCGCGCGGAGGTGCACCAACGCGTCGGCCTCGCCCGAGACCGTGTACGCCGCGACGACCTCGGGATGCCGCCGGGTCGCCACGGTGATCTGCGCCGGCGTGGTGCGGCCGGTGCAGAACAGCTCGACGAACGCCTCTGTCGTCCAGCCGACCGCCGCCGGGTCCACCACTGCCGTGAAACCCCGGATCACGCCGGCGCCGCGGAGGCGGTCGACGCGCCGCTTGACCGCGGGTGCGGAGAGTGACACCCGAGCGCCGATCTCCGCGTACGAGGCGCGCGCGTCCGACACGAGTGATGCAATGATCCGGTGGTCGACGTCGTCAACCTGCAATGTTTCGCCCCTCCCAAGCAACAAAACTAGCTGTCACCGCTCACGCAGCGTACCTACTCTTGGTCACCGTGACCCTCCAGGAGCGCACGTCGCGTAAGCGGACATATCTCATGTGTCCGCCCGAGCACTTCACGGTGGAGTACGCGATCAATCCGTGGATGGACGTGTCCACCCCCGTGGATGTCGAGCTCGCGCTCAAGCAGTGGGAACAGCTCCGGGAAACCCTCGTCGCGCTCGGTCACTCCGTGCACGTGCTCGACCCAGAGCCCGGGCTGCCCGATATGGTCTTCGCCGCCAATGGGGCGTTCGTGGTCGGCGGGACGGCCTACGGCGCCCGGTTCAAGCACCCGCAGCGCACCGGGGAGGCCGCGGCGCACCGGGCGTTCTACGACTCGATGGGCTGGCGGTACGTCTCCGCGACGCAGACCAACGAGGGCGAGGGCGACTTCACCTACCTGCCTGGTGCGCTCGGCGGCGTCGCGTTGGCCGCGTACGGATTCCGCACGGAGTCCGCGGCGCACGCCGAGGCCCAGGATGTGCTCGGTCGTCCGGTGATCTCGCTGCGGCTCGTCGATTCGCGCTTCTACCACCTCGACACGGCCCTCGCGGCGCTCGATGACCATAACGTCGTCTACTACCCGGGCGCCTTCTCCGAGTCGTCGCGACGGGTGCTGCGCCAGCTGTTCCCGGACGCGGTGCGCGCCGACGCCGTCGACGCCCACGCGTTTGGGCTGAACCTCGTCAGCGACGGGCTCAACGTGTTCGTCAACGCCGAGGCGACCGGCATCGCGGCGAAGGTGCGCGCGGCGGGCTACCACCCCGTCCCGATCGAGCTCTCGGAGCTGAAGAAGGGCGGCGGCAGCGTCAAGTGCTGCGTCGGCGAGCTCAGGAGTTAGCCCAGCATCGTCAGCTCGTCGATGACCACGTTCGACAGGAGCGGACCGTCCCGCTCGACCTCGCGGAGATACCACTTCTGCTGCGGCGTACGCGGCTGGTTGAACTGCCACGGCCCGCGCGGGCTGTCGACCTGGCCGACCCGGGCGAGCATCCGGTTGACCACCTGTGGCGTGACCGTCTTGCCGGCGAGCCGGATCGCCTTGTCCAGCACCTGCGCGGCGTCGTATGACGCCATCGCGTACGTGGTCGGCGAGCCCTCGTGGTTGCGTCGGTACGCCGCGGCGAACCGCTGGTTGGCGGCGTTGCTCAGGTCGGACGAGTAGTTCAGCGCGGTGACGATGCCCGCGGCCTTGGGGCCGAGCTGGGTCAGGGCCGTGCCCTCGGTCAGGAAGCCCGGAGCGTAGATCGTCTGGCGGAGCCCTCCATCGCGGACCTGCCGGACGAACTCGACCCCCGCCGCGCCCGCGAAGAAGCAGTAGATCGCTTCGGGGTTCATCAGCCTGACCTGTTGCACCGTCGACTGGAAGAACGTGTTGTTTGGCGTGCTGGAGTATTCGGTCCAGATGATGGGGTTCGAGATCCGCGGGTCGGATAGGCCGAATCCCTGGCGGAACCCAGCGATCGAGTCCTCGCCGGCGGCGTACTTTGGCGCGACGAGTGCCACCTTGCCCGCCACGTGGGCCGCCACGTACGGGCCGAGCGCCCGCCCCGGCTCGTCGTTGACATAGGACGTGCGCCAGATGTAGACGACACCCTGCAGGCTGGTCGGCGACGCGTTCGACCCGATCAGCGGCACCTTCGCCTTCTCGACGAGGTCGCCCACCGCGAGCATCACCGATGAGTTGGCGATCCCGGTGAGCGCGACCACGCCGCCCCTGAGCAACTGCTCCACGGCCGCCTTGCCGCTGGCCGCGGTCTCGCCCTCATCCGCGACGACGAGGTTCACCTTGTGGCCGCCCAGCCGGCCGTCGTTCAGATTGAGGAAGAGTTGGAACCCGTCGGCCATCTCGTCGCCGATCTGCCGGTACCCGCCGGTTTGGGGCACCACGAGACCGATCTTGACGGGCTCGTCGCTCAGCGGCGGCGTCTCGTACCCGGACCCCTGGTCGGTGCACGCCGCGGCGAGCCCCGTCGCGCCGAGCGCGGCGAGGAGTTTGAGCGCCTGGCGGCGATCCATCTGCGACACGTGGGTCCTCCTGACGACAACCGGGCCGGGAGCGGCCCATCCGGCGTTCTACCTCGTCAACGGCCAAGGCGTCAATGCGGCTCATCTCTCCTGGAAAGCGTCGAGCACCTCCGGCCAAGCCGACGAGTCGGGGTCAATCAGTCCGAAGTGCTCCACACCGGGCAGCTCGACCAGCTGCACGTGGCCGTCCGGCTTGGCGGCGTACGCCCTGCTCTGCGCTATCGGCACCCGGGTGTCCACGGTGCCGTGCAGCAACGTGACCGGGGCGGTGGGCGGGTCGAGGCCCATCGGATCGGCCGCCGCGTACCGGTCCGGCCACTGCTCCGGGCCGCCGCCGAGCAGCGCGGCCACCGCGCCGTCGTCCAGATTCAGTCGGTACGCCTCGGCGAGGTCCGCGATCGGTGCGAGCGCGAGGACGCCGAGCAGCGCGCCCGGCCCGGACTGCCCACGCGCGTCGTGGGTCGCGCCGTACCACAAGGCGAGGTGCCCTCCCGCCGAGTGCCCGGCGAGGATCGTCCCTGTCGTCTCCGGCAGCCCGACCGCGGAGCCGAGGTCACACGCCGCGGCGATACCGGCGGCGGCGTCGTCGAAGGTACCCGGCCAGCCGCCGCCCTCCTCCCCGGTCCGCCGGTACTCGATCGTGGCCACCGGCCAGCCACGGGCGGCGAGGTCGGCGGCGAGCGGGCCGACGTGGGCGCGGTCCCAGGTGGCCCGCCAGAAGCCACCATGCACGAAGATCACTAATGGTCGGGCCGCCCAGCCGGGCCCTGGGAGCCGGATGTCGATGACCTGATCGGGGTGGTCGCCGTAACTGACGGTCAGGTCTGGCGGCGGGGCCGGCCGGGTGAGAATGCCGCGGGAATCGTTGGCCATGCGCTGAAGCTATCGTGTGCCGGTGACGCCCGTGCCGGGCGCGATGGTTGCGGGAGGCGCCGTGCAGATCGAGTCGTTAACCGATGTGCGCTACCGGGTCGAGGACGGCGGCATCGCGGTCATCATGATCGACCGTCCGGACCGGATGAACGCGTTCCGCGGACGGACCGTCGATGAGCTGATCTACGCGTTCAAGACCGCCTGGGCCGACCGCGGCGTTGCGGCCGTGATCCTGACCGGCGCTGGCGACCGGGCGTTCTGCGCCGGCGGGGACGTCAAGGAGCGCGCCGAGACCGGCGGCTACGGCGACACGGAGTGGGGGACCTTCGAGATCGAGCGGCTGCAGCGGATCATCCGGGACATCCCCAAGCCGGTGATCGCCGCTGTCAACGGCGTCGCGGCCGGTGGCGGACATGTCCTGCACGTTCTGTGCGACCTGTCGATCGCCGCCTCGCACGCGCGGTTCGGCCAGTCCGGCCCGCGGGTGGGTTCGTTCGACGCCGGGTTCGGCTCGGCATACCTGGCCCGCGTGATCGGCGAGAAGCGGGCCAGGCAGATGTGGTTCCTGCTCGAATTCATCGACGCGGAGACGGCGGAGCGCTGGGGGCTCGTGAACCTCGTCGTGCCCGGTGACCGGCTGTTGGACTCCGCGCTGGAGTGGGCGCGGACGGTCGCCTCCTATTCGCCAACCGCCTTGCGGTTTCTCAAGCACTCGTTCAACGCCGACTCCGACCACCTCGCCGGCATCTCCCACCTGGCGTTCGACGGCCTGGAAGTGTTCAGTGAGACGGCTGAGGCAGTCGAGGGCGCCGCCGCGTTCGCCGAGAAGCGCCGGCCGGACTTCTCGCCGTATCGTTGATGGTTTGGCATGTTCCACCGACCGCGCGGAAAGATGGAGCGATGACCGACGCACGCCAAGACCCGCAAGAGCAGGAGCCCACGGAGGGCCGCCCACGCTCCGTCGTGGTGGTGGGACCGGACGGCCGCCCCGTCGACACGGTTCCGGCCGACGCCGACGCCGAGGCGGACCGGGAGGATCCAGCGCGCCTGATCGAGCAGCCGGCGAAGGTGATGCGGATCGGGAGCATGATCAAGCAGCTGTTGGAGGAGGTTCGGGCGGCGCCGCTGGACGAGGCCGGCCGCCAACGGCTCAAGGAGATCCACCACCGGTCCATCGTGGAGCTCGAGGACGGCCTCGCGCCGGAGCTGCGGGACGAGCTCGAGCGCCTGACGCTGCCGTTCGACGAGGCGTCGACGCCCAGCGAGGCCGAGCTGCGAATCGCCCAGGCGCAGCTCGTCGGCTGGCTGGAGGGCCTGTTCCACGGCATTCAGGCCGCCCTGGTGGCCCAGCAGATGGCCGCCCGGATGCAGCTTGAGCAGATGCGCGCGGGCCGGCCCGCGCTGCCGATGGGCCCCGGCGCGGCTGTACTGCCCGGCATGGGCGTCCCACCCGGCCAGGGCCAGCCGCAGCCGGCCGACGGCAGCCCCACCGGCCAGTACCTCTGACGCCCCTCTTTGCGGTCGATCTAGGGCGAATACTGGTAGTTAGAGATCAAATAACCAGAACTCGCCCTAGATCGACCGGGTGGCGGGCCCGCCCAGGAGGTCCTCCAGGTACGCCGCGACGCCGTCGTCCTCGTTGGAGCCCGTGACGTCGTCGGCGACCTCGAGCACGGCGGCGTGCGCGTTGGCGACCGCGACGGACCGGCCGGCCCAGGTGAGCATCGGGATGTCGTTGGGCATGTCGCCGAAGGCGAGCACCTGCGCTGCGGTGACGCCCAGCCGGTCGCATAACCAGGCCAGACCGGCCGCCTTGGTCACGCCGACCGCGGAGATCTCGACCAGCCCACTGAACGACGAGTGCGTGGCCTCGGCCAGCCCAGCCACGCAGCCCGCGACGATGGCGGTGAACGCGTCCGGATCGAGGTCGCCGGCCCGCGCGAGCAGCTTGACGGCGGGCTCCCCGCACAGTTCATCCACGGACGCGACGGACCGAATCGCCGGATCCCGGGAATCCCACCGCAGTGGGTACGTGCGTTCGTGCCGCATCGTCCGACCGTCCGCGACCTCGACCGCGAAGGCGACCTCGGGTAGCTCGGCACGCAGCCGACGGCACACGTCGGCCAGCGTTTCCGGTAGCAGCGGCATGGTGTGCAGGGCGACGTCGTCTGCGGGGTCGTACACCACGGCTCCGTTCGCGCACACCGCGGGTGGTGGCGCCGGCAGCTGGGCGTACACCTTGGCGAGCCAACGCACCGGACGGCCGGTGACCAGCGCGACCTGCCCGCCCTCGGCGGTGATCCGCTTGAGCACCGCGGCGGTGCGCGCCGATATGGTCTCGTCGCGCCGCAGCAGGGTGCCGTCGAGATCGGTCGCGACCAGGCGCATCACGTCGACAGTAGTCGATCGAGGTAGACGGCCACCCCGTCGTCGTCGTTGCTGAGCGTGAGCTCGTCGGCCAGCGCGAGGACCGACGGGTGGGCGTTGGCGACCCCGACCCGGCCCCAGCTGGCCCACTCGAACATCGGCACGTCGTTCGGCATGTCCCCGAAGACCAGCACGTCGCTCGAGTCCACCCCGATCGCGTCCGCGACGACCGCGAGGCCGGTCGCCTTGTCGACGCCGGGCGGGCAGATCTCGATGAACCCCAGCCCCGCCTGGGTGACCGCCGCGAGCGCCTCGGGGACGATCCGCCGGGCCGCGACCAGCAGGGCATCCACTTTGTGGTCCGCGGTCCTCGCGAACGCCTTGATCACCTGGCCGGAGAAGACCTCGTCCCGGGTACGCACTTCAAGGTCGTCCGGGTAACGCCAGGCCGGATCGGGGTCGCCCCAGAGCGGCGCGTTGTGGCCCTCCAGCGCTTCCACCATGACCGTGAGCGGTCCCACCTCGGCCTCAAGGTCGGCGATCACGGCCGCCAGCGCCGCGCCGGAAAGACGCTCGTCGCGCAGCACCACCGGTCCCGCGGGATCGGACTGGTCGACCACCCAGCCGCCGCCGGCCATGACGAGGTAGTCGGCTGAGCGGATGTCCGCCTTGGTCAACTCGGTCAGCCGAGGGCCGCGGCCGGTCGCGCCGACGATCGGGATGCCCGCCGAGCGCACCCGGTCCAGCACCTCCTGGCTGTACGCGGACACGGTGTCATCGCTGCGCACGAGGGTCCCGTCGAGGTCCGTGGCGACGAGCTTGGGCAGTCCCGGACGCGGCATTTGTTCCTCCTAGCCCGCCGTGTCCGGCGGACGGGCAATCCGTCCGGGTCGGAGGCCCGTGAAACGCGAAGCGTTCGTGGACCGTCACGGCGGGGCAGCAACCGTACCTCGCCTCGGTGGTCTTGACCATGGATTCCGCGCGACCCGCGGGCGAGCAACGCACCAAGCTCAGCTTTACGACGCGGGTGTCAGCACGTCCCGGCCACCGAGATAGGGCTGCAGCGCCTTCGGTACCCGCACCGAGCCGTCCGGCTGCTGGTGGCCCTCCAGAATCGGGATGAGCCACCTGGTCGTGGCGAGCGTCCCGTTCAACGTGGCGGCGATCTGCGGGCGCCCGTCCTCGTCCCGGTATCGGATGCCCAGCCGGCGCGCCTGGAACGTCGTGCAGTTCGACGTCGAGGTGATCTCGCGGTACCGGCCCTGGGACGGCACCCACGCTTCGCAGTCGTACTTGCGTGCCGCCGACGAGCCGAGGTCGCCCGCCGCGACGTCGATCACCCGGTACGGGATCTCGACCTTGGCGAGCATCTCCTCCTCCCACGCGAGCAGCCGCAGGTGTTCGTCGTGTGCCTGTTCGGGCCGGCAGAACGAGAACATCTCCACCTTGTCGAACTGGTGCACGCGCAGGATCCCGCGGACGTCCTTGCCGTGCGAGCCGGCCTCACGGCGGAAGCACGTCGACCAGCCGGCGTACCGCATCGGTTCGTCGAGGTCGAGGAACTCGCCCGCGTGGTATGCCGCGAGCGCCACCTCCGACGTGCCGACGAGGAACAGGTCGTCGGCCTCGAGCCGGTACACCTCGGCCGCGTGCGCGCCCAGGAAGCCGGTCCCCTCCATCGACTCCGGCTTGACCAGGACCGGCGGGATCACCGGCGTGAGGCCGGACTCGACGGCCTGTCCAATAGCCAGCTGCAGCAGGCCGAGCTGCAGCAGCGCACCCACCCCGGTCAGGTAGTAGAACCGACTACCCGAGACCTTCGCGCCCCGCTCCACGTCGATGGCGCGCAGTGCCTCCCCGAGGTCCACGTGGTCGCGGACCGAGTCGAGCTCGGGCCGGTCGCCCACCTCGCGGAGAACGACGTAGTTCTCCTCGCCGCCGGCCGGCACGCCATCCTCGATCAGGTTCGACATGGCCAGCTGGGCCCGGCGCAGGGCCTGCTCGGCCTCGGTGACGGCGGCCTCGGCCGCCTTCACCTCGGCCGCCAGTTCCCTGGTACGCGCCAGTAGCGCGTCCCGGTCGTCGCCGATCGCCCCCGGCATCTGCTTGCCGAGCTGTTTCTGCTCGGCCCGCAGCGTCTCGAAGCGCTGCACCGCCGCCCGGCGCTCCTCGTCGGCCCGCAGCAGCTCATCGACGAGTGCCTCGGACTCGCCGCGGGCTCGTTGGCTCGCGCGGGCGGCGTCCGGGTTGTCTCGGAGCAGGCGCAGGTCGATCACAGAACGGGAGCCTACCGGGACGGCGGGTAGGTGCTCATCCCAGATATGACCGGGACGGGATCAGAGGAAGCCACGTGCCGTGAACGCCGCCCGCACCTTCGATGCGGTCGCCGGGCCATAGAGCCGCTGGGCCGCCGCGACGGTGTCCAGCGCCGCGTCATGGAACGAGGTGTCCGGCGCGAACGCGAACTGCGCCTCCACGATCAATGTGGTGGCGGTCCGGTCGCCCAGGGCGTTGCGGATGTCCCACAGCGCTGCGGACCAGATCTCCCCGTCGGCGTGGACCTCGCCCACGACGTCCTCGGGGTATTGCTTGGTCCCGTCGAGGCGGCGCAGGCAGTGCGGCACCGTCCTGGTGTACGACGTCGAGTCCCAGTCGGCCACGCAGGCCTCCGGCGTGAGGGTCGGTACGCCGGTCTGCCAGCTCGTCACGGCCACCGCGAGGTAGTCGCTGAAGCCTTCGCCGATCGAGCCCGACTCGAGGTTCGTGCCGAAGCCGGTCACCTGGCTGTCCTGCACCGAGTGGCCGTACTCGTGGATGATCACCTCGGCGTCCTCGGCGTCGTCGACGCCGCCCTTGCCGAGCGTGATGTTCGCCTTGTCCTCCCGGAAGAACGAGTTGTCGCCGCCGAACTGATTGATGCGCAGCTCGATCTGGCGCTGGTTGACCGGCCGCAGTGTCGAACCGAATCCGAGCGCCTGCAGGTAGTGCTGCGCCGTCGTCACCCAGTAGTAGCCCATGACCTGCTCGAACTGGTCGGCGTCCCGATGCCAGATGGGGAACGCGCCAGCGACCGCCCGCGCCGGCGTCCCGGTCGTGCTCTTCACCGTCACGTATCTCCCGGTGAGCATGCCGGAGGCGTCGAGATCGGTGAGGGTCACTCGACGGTACGCCGGGGCGAACGCCGGGGAGTCGGCGTCCTTGTTGTCCGTCAGCGTCTGGATGCCCAGTTGCTGAACCGGGTTCGGGTAGAAGACGGTGCCGGCGGCCTGTGCGCCGAACGGGTCGCCGGGCGCCGCGGACGCGCCGCCGGACAGGGCCCCACCGGCCGCCGTCAGCGCGGCAGCGGTCAAGGCGATCAGGGTCGTACGCAGTCGTGCAGACATGGGGGAGTGTCCTTCCTCGGTGAAGGCTTGGGTCTACGGGATGTGCTCAAGTCACACGCGGTCATCGGGCGCCTGGGAGAACGGCATCGCCGGCCCGACCGTCAGATCCAGCGGAGCCGAGACGTCGTCCGGCTCCGGTTCCCGGCGTGGACGGCGCCACACGTCGTGGCCGTCCGGCCCCTCCGGCTGGGTGCCGGCCGACGTGGTCGGGGACGCCAGAGGCGCGGCTCGGGGCGCCAACCGGCCGGCTAGGAGGAGCGCGAGGGCGGCCAGCCCGGCGGCGGCGAACGCCGCCTCCAGCCCACGGCCGGTGGAGGCCGCGGGCGGGGCGGCGAAGCCCCACTCGATGTATCCGTTGAACGGGGTGCCCAGCTGGTCGATCTGCGCGACGGTCGCGAACAGCAGCACGCCCAGCCCCCCGGCCAGCGCCAACCCGACGATCCGGGCGTGGGTCCGCACGGGCGCCGACCCGAACAGGACGAGGGCCAGGCACGAGGTCAGCGCGAGAACACCGATGAGGTACGCCGTGCCGAAGCCGCCCAGCGCCGCCACACCGGCGGTGACCTGGCGGGTTCCGGACGGGTCCACCTGGACGGTGGCGACCTGCCACTCGCCGATCAGCGACGCGAACGCCGCGACGGCCGCGAGCCCGGCGAGCACCGGCACAACGCGGGGGTCGTGACGCAGCGCGTACAGCGCACGCCGTGCTGCGGCCCACGCCGGTGTGGCCCGGCGGTGGTCGTCCGCATCGTCGGTCCCGAACTCGACGACTGCGTCGGGTCGGTCAAGGCTCGAGGTCTCTTCCTTCGCCATGATGACCTCCCGGAGTGTTGCGTGGCGCCTTGGGAATCATCGCAGAGCGGCCGCGCATCGGCACCTGCCCCGTCCCAGCGCTGGTCAGCGGCACCGACGCCAGCGCTGGTCACGGAGCACCTGCCGGACCACGTTGCGGCCCGGGCGTCCGGTCACACCGCCCCCGCCGTGGGTCGCGCTGCCCGCCTGGTACAACCCCCTGATGGGAGTGCGCAGGTCGGCGTAGCCGGCGGCCGGCCGGCAGTGGAACATCTGCCCGGGCGTGAGCTCGCCGTGGAAGATGTTGCCGCCGATCAGGCCGTACTCGGTCTGCATCTCATGCGGCCCGATGACCTGCCGACCGATCACCGAGTCGGTGAACCCCGGTGCCACCGCCTCGATGCGGGCCACCAGCCGGTCGGCGTACGCCGTCAGCTCCGCGTCGTTCGGCTCGTCCGCGTACGTGTGCGGCACCCATTGGGTGAACGCGCTGACGATGTGCTTTCCCTCGGGCGCGAGCGTCGGGTCGAACATCGACGGGATGCACATGTCGGCGAACGGCAGGGTGGCCGGCCGGCCCGCGGCCGCCTCCCGGAAGGCGGTCTCCACGTCGTCGAGCGACTCGGCGAGCACGATCGTGCCGCCATGGACAGCCGGCTCGACCTCCGGGTGACTGGCGAACCTCGGGAGCCGGTCGACCGCGAAGTTGACCTTCACAGTCCCGGACCGGGACCGGTAGGCCTCGATGTCCGCGATGAAGTCGGCGGGCAGCTCGCCGCGGTCCAGCAGGCGGAGGAACGAGATGGCCGGGTGCGCGGTCGTGATGACGGTGCCGGCGCGCAGCTGCGTACCGTCCTGCAGCGTTACCCCCTCGACGGCGCCGGCCCGGGTGTCGATGCGCGCGACCGGCGCGTTCGTGCGCAGCTCCGCGCCGAACGACCGGGCCGCGGCAGCGATGGCCTGGGTGACGGAGCCCATGCCGCCTCGCGGAAAGCCCCACGCCGCGGCCTGCCCGTCGGTCTCGCCGAGGTGGTGATGCAGCATCACGTACGCGCTGCCGGCGCTGCGCGGACCCGCCCAGCTGCCGATCACGCTGGACACGGAGAGAACCCCGCGCATCGCGTCGGACTCGAAGCGCTCCTCGACCAGGTCGGCGCAGCTCGCGGTGAACAGCCGGGTCAGGTCGAACGCGGCCCGCACGTCCGCCCGGCGGAGGGTTTTCAGCAAGCCTGCCTGGCCGATCAGGTCCGCGGGCCGCTTGGAGCCGAGCTTCGGTGGCACCTGGTCCAGCAGGGGCCCGACCAGCCTCGCCAGGCCGGCGAGCCAGCGCTCCCACTCCTCGTACGCGTCCGCGTCCCGCTTCGCGAACTTGCTGATCTCGGCGTGCCGACGCACCGGGTCGACGGCCAGGTGCAGGTACCGGCCGTCGCGGCGGGGTGCGAAGTAGGGGCCCTGTGGGTACAAGTGATAGCCGTGCTCGGCCAGCCGGAGGTCCCGGACCAGATCCCGCGGCAGCCAGCTCACGACGTAGGACAGGCTCGTGACCGTGAAGTCGGGCCCGAACGGGCGCTCGGATACGGCCGCGCCGCCGACGATGTGCCGCCGTTCCAGCACGACCACCCGCCTCCCGGCTCGCGCCAGGTACGCGGCCGCGATCAGCCCGTTGTGACCGCCCCCGATGATGATCACGTCGTACTGTCCGCTGCTCACTGCCGTGATCCTGCCTGATTAACAACTCAGCTGGAAAGCCCAGCCGCGCGTCGAACGGAGAGCAGGCCCGCGCCCAAGCCGAGCATCGGCGCGGCGGCCAGGCCGTACCAGACACCGCTCAGCCTCGTCACGAGCATGTCCATGCGGGCGAGACCCGTGCTCAGGGAGATCGACGAATCGGAGAGGCGGTTGGCCTGATCGACGACCAGGAGCAGGCCGGCGAGCCCGAGCACCACGGCGGCGAGGCCGGCCCAGCGGGCCTGGCGGGGCCGGGCCACCGCCGCGCCCACCACGAGTCCGAACAGCGCGAACAGGCAGAGGACATACCAGGATCCCTGGTCGAGCTGGAACACGACCGCGCTGCCGGCGAGGTTGTCACCGGCGCCGCTACCGACCGCGGTGGCGTCCGCGTCAATCCGGTATCTGGCCCACGGCAGCGCCAGCGAGGCCATCGCCGCGAGGAATCCCAAGCCGACGAGCGTGCCGCCCAGGCACGCCACCAGTCGCCGTGCCATCCGCGCCTCCCGGGTAGGGGCGTTCGCCGCATCGTCGCATCCTCACGGCGTTTGGACTAGCGTCGGTGCCATGCCTATCCGTACCGCAACAGCACGTTGGGAGGGCACTCTCACCGAGGGCGCAGGCACGATGCGCACCGGTGGTGGAGGCCTGTCGGCGTCCTACTCGTACAAGTCCCGGTTCGAGGACGGCGAGGGCAGCAACCCCGAGGAGCTCATCGCCGCCGCGCATTCCGGGTGCTTCTCGATGGCCCTGTCCAAGGGCCTCACCGACGCCGGGTATCCGCCGACGTCGATCTCGACGAGCGCCTCCGTGCACCTGGACAAGACCGACGCCGGCATGACGGTGACCCGCATCGACCTGGACACGGTCGGTGAGGTTCCGAACATCGACGCGGCCGAGTTCAACAAGATCGCCGAGGGCGCCAAGGACAACTGCCCGATCTCGCGTCTGCTTTCGCCTGGCGCCGACATCACGCTGTCCGCGCGTCTGGCCTGACTGAGTAGCTGGCCCTCGATCCGCTCGGGGGAGCGGGATTATGGACTCGTGCCGGTTGCGATGAGTCGGGAGCGGTTCGAGGAGCTGGTCTCGGAGGCGCTCGACGAGGTGCCCGAGGAGCTGCTCGACCTGATGGACAACGTGGTCATCCTCGTCGAGGACGACCCGCCGCCGGAGGATCCCGACCTGCTCGGCCTGTACGAGGGGCACGCGCTGACCGATCGCGGCTGGAACTACGCCGGCGTACTTCCCGACCGGATAACGATCTACCGCCATCCGATCCTGCGCATGTGCGAGGACGAGGACGACGTGGTGGACGAGGTGGCCGTCACCGTCGTACACGAGATCGCGCACCATTTCGGCATCGACGACAAACGCCTGCACGCCCTCGGTTGGGCGTAGCCCGGCTTGCGTATGTCTCCTATCCTCGGGCGACCACCCCCGTACAGGAGGTACCCCGATGCGCAGCGCGCTGTTCTCCGCGGAGAACCTGGAGAAGGAGTCCGCACAGCCCGGCATGCGGCTGCAGAACTCGAAGATGCTCAAGATCGAGCTGAACGGCGAGTGCATGGCCCGAACCGGCTCGATGGTCGCGTACCAGGGTCAGGTTCAGTTCCAGGCCCTCGGTTCGGGCGGAGTCGGCAAGTGGTTGAAGCAGAAGGTCACGGGCGAGGGCGTACCCCTGATGAAGCTCAGCGGCCGAGGGGATGTGTTCCTCGGTGACCGCGCCGCCGACATCCACCTCGTCGACCTCGAGCCCGGCGATGCGTTGTCCATCAACGGCGCCAACGTGCTCGCCTTCGATTCGACCCTGAAGTACGACATCAAGATGGTCCAGGGCATGGGCATGCTGTCGTCGGCCGGCCTGTTCAACTGCATGTTTTCCGGCCAGGGCCGGATAGCGATCACCACGAAGGGCACGCCGGTCGTCCTCAACGTCGACCAGCCCACGTACGTCGACCCGCAGGCCGCGATCTGCTGGTCGTCCACCCTGCAGACCGGCTACCACCGCGCCGATCAGCTCGGCCTAGGCACGCTGCTGGGCCGCACGACGGGCGAGGCCTTCACGATGAGTTTCACCGGCCAGGGCTTCGTCGTCGTGCAGCCGTCGGAGGAGCCGCGCGGCGGTGCGCCGAGCACCGGTCAACAGAGCGGCGGCGTCCTCGGCGGGTTGCTGGGCAACTGACCGGCCGCACTGACCTCCGGGCATGCGCGCAACCACGTTTGCTCTGCTTCCCCGGGTGATACACCGAGAGGCCGAGGCGCAGCCTCATCCTTTAGGCGTCTCCTCGGTGGAAGCAGAGCAAACGTGGTCGACCGGGTGTGCCGCGTCCCGGTGGCACGCCTTGCTAGCCGAGGTCGCCGCCGCGGATGCGGGCCAGCCAGGCCGCCGCGTCGGCGAAGTCCACATCGGAGAGTCCCGCCGGGGCCGGCACCGGACGCTCGCCGCCGGCGTCCGTCCACCGATGCCGGGGGTACGACCCCAGAAAGCGCACGTCGGCGCAGATCCTGCGCAGCCCTTGGAGCGCCTCGCCGAGTCTCTTCTCGGCCACGTGCCCGGTGCAGTCGAGGAAGAACACGTACCGGCCCAGCCGCTCTCCGGTCGGTCGGGACTCGATGCGGGTGAGATTAACGCCGCGTACCGCCAGCTCCATCAGCACCGCGAGCAGCGCACCGACCCGGTCGTGGGCGATGTAGACGGCCAGCGACGTGACATCGTCGCCCGTCGGGGCGGGCGGTGGGCCCGGCCGCGTCACGAGCGCGAATCGGGTGACGGCGTCCGGATGGTCGGCAATCTTGTCGGCGAGCACCGTGAGTCGGTAGCGAAAGGCGCCGATCGGGGCGCAGATGGCCGCGTCGTACTCGCCCTGTGCGGTGCCGATCGCGGCCGCCGAGTTGGAGAGCACGTCGACGATGGTCGCGTCCGGCAGGTTCGCCCGCAGCCAGCCGCGACACTGCGCCGCAGCCTGCGGATGAGCGGCCACCGTGGCGACCCGGTCGAGCGGGACGTCCGATCGGGCGGCGAGCACGAACTCCACCGGCAGCACGACCTCGCGGGTGATGACCAGAGGATCTCCCGCGGCGAGTTCGTCGAGCGTCACCGGCACCGCCCCGCCGATCGAGTTCTCCAGCGGCACGAGCGCGGCGTCCGCGTCACCGACCCGCACCGCGTCGAGCGCCTCCGGCACGCTGCGCGCCGCCGACCGGGTCCCGCGCTCGGCAGCGGGAATCGTGCGCAGGGCCTGCTCGGTGAAGGTGCCCTCCGGACCGAGGTAGACGAAGCGGGTGGGTGGTACGCCCGGCATACGGCAAGCGTAGTGGCAGGTGGGCGGCCCGGTCAGGGACAGGCCGCGGCGAACTGGATGCCGGGTGGCGCCGCCGTGCGGACCGGAATGCTGCACACGTCGGTGCCTGCGGTGACGAGGCGCAGCGCGTCGGGTTTGCCCCGCGTCACCGCGGCGAGCGGATCCCGACCACCGACCGCGACCACGGTGTACTGCCAGGTGCCCGCGCACAACGGGCCGGTCCGGACGGCCACCCGTGCGTTCGCGGAGAGCAGTCCGGGGGTACGCCGCAGCAGCGCGACCACGGCGTCGCCGGACGGATAGCCGGCGCAGCTGACGGCGTACTCCTCGCCGAAGGTCGGCGCCACTACTGGCGGGGCCGTCGGCGCCTGGCTCGGCAGCTGGGTCGGTGGCAGCAGTGGAGTGGGCGTAGTCGTAGTAGTGACGGACGGCTGAGGCACCGGGGTGCCCGGCGGCGGATGGAGCTCCGGCGGCCGACCACAGGCGACCAGCCCGGCGACACACCCGGTCAGGGCGAGCGCGCGGACAATGAACGGGACGTGCGGCACGAACGGATCGTAATCACGTGGCTATGCGGTGCCCCGCGGCGGCGAGGGTCGCTACCGCCTCCGCCAGCCGGACGGACGGGACGAGCACATAGTCGGTGTCGAACGTGGAGAACGCGACGATGTTCACCCGGGCGTCCGCCAGCGGTACCACGAGCGACGCGAGAATCCCGGTCAGCGCCAGATCGAGCGGACCCACCACGCGTAGGCAGCGCCACGGAGTCTCGACGGTCGCCTCGGCTGGCACTCGGTCGGCCGGGCAGATGACCGACATCTCGTCCGGCGCCCAGGTTATCGACACCACGCCGCCGGCGTCGGGACCCGTCAACAGGCCGTTGGGGAGCCCGCTCCCGGCGGGCAGCCGGCACACCGCGTACTCCTCCGGCAGTAGATCCAGGTCCAGCATGAGGGGAAGACTACGGCAGCGATCGCCGGTGGCGTCCGGTGCCGATCAGACCGCCGAGAAGAACGTGAGCGAGCCGGCGGCCTTCTCGCCGCGCAGCAGCGGTGTGGCGATCGCGTCGATGGTGGCGTGCTGAAACCCGTCCGCGCTGCACTGCACCCGCATCAACCCCCGCGCCAGCCGCCCGGACGAGAGGGCCAGCAGCGGGGGAATCTTGTCGATCTCGGCCTCGGTGAGCTGTCCCCCCGCGGCGGTGAAGTCGACCAACCGCAGGACGCCGTCGAGGAGGAACCGGCCGACCGTGTGCTCCGGGCGGCCGAGTCCGAGCAGCGAGCAACACGACGCCGAGGTGGCGACAATGACGGCGTCGGTGTCGATCACCAGGCATGGCTCGTCGGCCGTACGTACCGTCGCCGCCCACCGTTCCAGGACGTCAACCGGCTCTTCCGCGGGGCCTGTGCCGAGTACGAACGCCTCTGAGAGCGAAAGCTCGACGTGCGCCACCCGCGCCTCCCATACGCTCACGGTCCTACCGTGAGGCCTCGTACGTTACCTGGGAGCCGTCTTCTTGTCAGCGGCCGTTTGCCCGTCGGCGTACCACCGATAGTCGGCCGCGCGGTACGGCGCGTTGAACCACGTCGCCGGATGGCGGGCGACCGACGACAACTTCTCCGCGGTCGCCGGGCTGATCCGGGCGCCGCTCGCGATCAGCAGTCGGTCGAGCTCGCGATGGGTCGAGACGAGGCAGTCCTTGGGCATGCCGTACACGGTGACCACCCCGGAACCCACCAGGGCGAGCACCGGCACCACCGGCACCCTCTGGCCGATCGCGGCGGAGAGCGCCCTGCTCGCCCGGCGGGCGTCGCGTTTCGTCTCGGTCACCCACGGCGGACGCCGACCGTTGATCTGGACGACGTCGCCGGCGAGGAGCAGCCGCGACCGGCCGTTGTCGGCGACCGTCACCGCGAACACGCCGCCGGGCCCGATAGCAAGAAAGCCGGCCCGTTGCGGGCCGGACTGACCGGTGGTGTCCATCCACTGCTCCTCGGGCAGCTCGGTGCGTGGCCATTCGACGACGTGCCACGCCGGCCCGAGATGGGCCAACCGAACGAGGGCGCGATTCCCGGCCGCTTCCACCCGGCGCGCCTCGCGATCGGCGCGGAGGCGCCGGGCCCACTCCATCGGACCAGCCTTGGCTCCTTCGATCAGCTCGAATCCGTACTCGCGCGGTCCGGCGCCCGATGGAACAAAGGTTCCGCGTGCGGGAAAGGTGGTCATGGCGACCTCCGGCAAAAGGTCCTGTGGAGTTATGTCCCATCACGGTACGTGCTCGCAGCGGTACAGAAGCAAGATGTTGGAGTGAATTGGCCGGTCAATGAGCGCGGATGAATGCTCTATCTGCTCGTCTGACACTTTGCTCAGATGGCGCGAACGCGCTGGCCGTAGTCTGCGAGGGTGACCGCAGCAGAAGTGACCCAGTTCGTCGACAGCGAGGTCGGCCGCCTGAACACTGTTCTGTTGCACCGGCCCGGGCCGGAGCTCGCCCGGCTGACGCCACGCAACAACGACACGCTGCTGTTCGACGACATTCCGTGGGTGGGCCGGGCGCAGGAGGAACACGACACCTTCGCCGAGACGCTCCGCCAGCGGGGCGTCGAGGTGCTCTTCCTGCGGCAGATGCTGACCGAGACGCTCGCCGTGCCGGAGGCGCGCGACGAGGTGATCGCCGCCGTGCTGGCCGACGTGCGTCTCGGCGACGCCCTGCGCCGCCGGGTCGCCGACCACCTCAGCGACCTCGACCCGGCGGGGTTGGCCGCGGTCCTGATCGCGGGCCTCGCCCACGAGGAGCTGCGGACGACGGCGTGGCCGCGGGTCCCCGGCGACGGCGGCCTGGTCTACCAGTTGATGGACCAGCAGGACTTCGTCGTCGACCCGCTGCCCAACCTGCTGTTCACCCGTGACTCGTCGGCGTGGATCCGCGACCACGTCGCGGTGACCAGCCTGGCCATGCCCGCGCGGCGGCGCGAGACGACTCTCACGTACGCCATCTACCGGCACCATCCGCGCTTCGCCGGGGTGCCGCTGGTCTACGAGCCGGGCCTCGAACACCTCGAGGGCGGCGACGTGCTGTTGCTGGCCCCGGGCGTGGTTGCGGTGGGCGTGGGCGAGCGCACGACGCCCGCCGGCGCGGAACGGCTGGCCCGGCGGGCGTTCGCGGCCGGCCTCGCGCACACGATCCTGGTCGTGCCGATCGCGCAGGAGCGGGCGACGATGCACCTCGACACCGTGTGCACGATGGTCGACGTGGACGCGGTGTTGATGTACCCGAACGTCGCGCACAGCCTCATGGCGTACACGGTGACCGCGGGCGAGGGCGGCGAACCGGTCGTGACCGAGCGACGGCCGTTCCTGATCGCCGCCGCGGCGGCGATGGGCCTCGACACGTTGCGGCTCATCGACACGGGACTGGACCCGGTCACGGCCGAGCGGGAGCAGTGGGACGACGGCAACAACACGCTGGCGATCGCGCCGCGCTTGTGCGTGGCGTACGAGCGGAATGTCGAGACCAACGCGCAGCTCGAACGCGCCGGCATCGAGGTACTGCGGATCCCCGGCTCCGAGTTGGGCTCGGGCCGGGGAGGGCCGCGGTGCATGTCGTGCCCGATCTCCCGCGCGCCGTTGTGACGCCGGGCCCTCACGCCGCTACCGCAGCGTGAGCTGGCGGCCGAGCAGGCCCTGGCGCGACCGACGCTGTGCGGTGTCGAGCGGACCGTCGGCGCCGAGCGCGTCCGCGTACCGCTTGACGAAGTCGGCGAGCGGCGCCTCCCACTCGCCCGCCTCGGGCTCTCGGGCGAGGTCCCAGACCGGCACGAGGAGTCCGTGCGCGCGGAACATGCCGGCGAACCGCGTGCCGTCCCCGAGCGGCAGCTCGCCCGCGCCGCCCAGCCGGGCCAGCGCGTCGAGCGCGACATCCTCGTCGTCGGGCAGCACCCACCGCACGTGCGCCTTGTCCGGCACCCGGCACCAGTACGCGGCGCGTGCGGCCCCGAGCCGCACCGTCGGGTATACGGACGCGTTGGCCCGCTCGAGCGAGGCCTTGACGTCGGGGTCGTCACCCGCGTCGTCGTCGAGCCAGAAGCCGAATCCATCGTGGAGGGTCACGTCGAGCGTCCGGTTAACGAGCACGTCCTGAAGCCGTGGCCCCGCATCGGGCACCGCCGGCACCGAGACCGGGCCACCCGGCACGGCCTCGAGCGCGGCGAGCAGCGCCACCGAGAGGTCCCGCGAGACGTCGCCCGACTGCACCTGCCGTTGGAGGCCGAGGAAGATGCGTCCGTCCGGCTTCGTCATCGCGGGCCAGGCCATTGGGAGGACCGTGGCGAGCGTGACCGGCCGGTCCCCGTACCGCTCGACCAGCTCCGGTGTCAGCGTCAGCGGCGCGGTGGCGGCCGGCACGAGCTCGCGCAGGGCGATCCACTCCGGCTCGTCCGCGAGGCCGGCGAACGGCCGGGGCACGAACACGTCGCGCGGCTTGGGGCGCTTCGGGACGGCGTCACCGGGCCGCGGGTTTCTTCGGCGCTTGCTCACAGGATCAGCTCAGTTCGGCCCAGACGCTCTGGCCGAGGCCGTCGCGCTCGACGCCCCAACGGTCGGCGAGCGCCGCCACGATCGTCAGGCCGCGCCCGTCGAGGGAATCGGGCCCTACGCGCCGGACGTGTGGAGGGTCGGCGGCTCCCCCGTCTGTGACCCGTACCTCCACCGAGTCGCCGGCCCGGCTCGGGCGCAGCCGCCACGCCACCCGAACGACGCCGCCCGGTAGCGGCTGGGCGTGCCGCACGGCGTTGCCGACAAGCTCGGCGACGACCGCGATGGCGTCCGCGAGCAGGGTGGGTCGAATGGTGCCGCCGAGCTCGGCCGCGAGCCGGTGCCGCGCCAGCCCCGCTCCCCGCGCATGGTGCGGAACCACCACCGACCATGCCCGCTCGGCCAACGCCGTCGACACGCCTAAGCCTCCCCGGGGAACGTCACGTCACCGCGCGGTAGCCGCACCTCTGCGACCGTACCCCCGCCGTCCCTGGGACGTAAGGACACCCACCCGTTTTGCCGTTCGACAATCCGGCGAACGAGGTACAGACCGAGCCCCGCTCCGGCATAGCGCCGGCGGTCGCCAGACTCGCCCTGCCAGAAGCGGTCGAATGCCCGCTCGACATGCTCGGGCCGGACGCCGATGCCCCGGTCGGAAACCCGGAAGTAGACGCTGCGCTCGTCGGCGCCCGCCGTCAGCTCGATCGAGCTGCCCGGCGGTGAGTACTTCTCCGCGTTGGTGGCCAGTTCGGTAAGAACGGTGGGGAGGCTCGCGCGGTCGCCCAGGGCCTTCGGCACGCCGGCGGGTAACCCGATCGCGAGCCGGTGGCGCAGGCTCGCGGGCAGCGTCATCGTCGCCGCGTTCAGGGCGTCGACGAGATCGAACGGTACGGGTGACGAGCCGCCCACCGGCCCCGGACCCACGTCGCTGGCGGACGCGAGCAGGCGGTCGACCAGGCGGGCCAGCTCGCCGGAGCGCTGCGCGATGACGCGAACGGCCTCCTGACGGGCCGCGTCGTCCAGCGACTCCCAATGGTTGCTGAGGGTGTCCGCGTACCCCTTGACGACCGTGACCGGCGTGCGGAGCTCGTGGCTCGTCACCGCGACGAACAGGTCGCGGTCGTGCTCGCGGCGGAGCTGTTCGGTGGCGTCCCGGAAGGTAACCACGCGGGAGGCGAGCATGCCCGGCAGGACGCCGCTAGTTATCTTCAGCCAGCGCCCGTTGGACAGCTGATGATCGAGCACTTGACCGGATTGCGGCGTCGGGAACGGCAGGACACGCCCGATTACCCCATCGGCCGGCAGCCCGGTGACCTGCTCCGCCGCCGGGTTCCACAGACGCACCGCGCCGTCGCAGTCCACGATGGCCAGTCCGTCGGCCAGCGCGGCCACCACCGGCCCGTCCCCGTGCACCGGCAGGCCGGCCTGGTCGCCGTACATGTGCGCGACGCCGGACGCAATGTACTCCACAAGGGCTCGGTGCTCGGGACTCGCCACCCCGTCCGCGTCGGGGTAGTACGACTGCAGGCTGCCGATGAGCAGCCCGCCCGTCTCGACGCGGGCACCGAGCATGCGGCGCAGCCCACGTCCCAGTAGATGGTCGGCGAGCTCGGTGGCCAGCGCGTCGACCGGCACCTCCTGCACGGCAGGCCCGGCGAGCAGCTTGGCGGTGGCCGGATCCGCCGTGTCGACCGGCCGGCCGAGCGCCCAGCCGGACGCACCCGAGGCGGCGATGATCCGGCCGCCGCCCGGTCCGTACTCGGCGAACGACATGCCGGCGGCACCGAGCGCCTGCTGGACCACCTCGAGCAGGCGGTGCAGCGCGGGTAGGCCGGAGTTGCCCGTGTTGATCATCTTGATCACCGCGGTGTGGCCGGCGATCAGGCTGGCGTAGTCGGGGTGCTCGACGGGCGCGCTGGCTAACGCGCCGGTGGCGGCGGACGGTGACGACCCATGGTCGGACATTTCCGAGTCTGCTCCAATCGGGTCCGTGGCGGCAGCCCCGCTACCGGCCGAGCCGGTCGAGGACGTGGCGGGGCCGGTCGGTGATGATGCCGTCCACGCCGTACCGCAGAACCAGTTCGACATCGGACGGCTCGTTGACGGTCCAGACGTACACCTCATTGCCCGCCGCACGCAACGCCGGGATGAGTCCGGGCCGCGTCCGTACCAGTCCGATCCCCGGCCCGGCGATGCGGCTGCCGAACGGCAGCCTCCCGGGCCGCAGGCCGGGCGGTAGAGCCTCCAGGAGCTGTACCGTCGGCAGCGCCGGTGCCAACTCACGGATTCGGCGGAGCGCGAGCGGCGAGAACGACATCACCGTGACGGAGACGTCGTCGTCGGTCAGCATGCGGTGCGCGGCCAGCAGGTCGACGACGCGGCGCTCCACGTCCGCGCCGTGTCGGCTCGGGTGCTTGGTCTCGATGAGCAGGCGGACCGGCCGACCTGCCTCGCGTACCGCCCCGAGCAGCCGGTCGAGGGTGAGCACCGGCTCGGGAGTTCCCGTCGCGCGGTGCCAGGACCCGAAGTCCAGCTCGCCGAGCTCGGCCAGAGTGCGCGCACTGACCAGGCCACGGCCGTTGCTGGTTCGCTCCAGCCGGCGGTCGTGCACGCACACGAGGTGACCGTCGCGGGTCAGGCGTACGTCGCACTCCAGCCCGTCGGCGCCCTCGTCCAGCGCCCGCAGGTACGCGCCGAGTGTGTGTTCGGGCAGCGCGGCTGAGGAGCCGCGGTGGGCGAAGACCAGCGGGTTGTCCGACACGGTGGCTAGATGACGCGGGCCGGCAGGTTGTCCTCGCTGACCAGCGGCCGACCCGCCGCGGCCCAGTCCTGCATGCCGCCGAGCAGGTTGCGGACGTTGTCCCAGCCGTACTGCCGCAGGTACGCCACGACCTGGCCGCTGCGGGTTCCCGAGCGGCATACCACGACCACGTCGCCGTCCATCGGCACCTCCGCCAGCCGCATCGGGATCTCCATCATCGGCACGTGGTGGGCGCCGGGCGCATGGCCCGCCGTCCACTCGTCGTGTTCCCGCACGTCGAGCAGGTAGGCCTCCGCGCCGACCTGCGCCTCCGTCACGCCGGGAACCTGATGTCCAAACACGGGTACCAAGACTAGAGGCGGTTCACCCAGCGCGGATTGGCCGCCACCCAGGTGGCGAGGGAATCGTCGCGGAGTGCGGCGAACAGGTCCTTCGCGGCCGGCTGGGCGATGGCGTACGACACGCCTTCGATCATGTCCCCCTGCGCGGGTATCCGCACCCCGACCAAGTCCCCGGCGCGTAGGTTGCGCAGGGTGAGGATCAACCGGGCGACCGGTACGCCGTTTGTGTCCACGGTCAGCGAACTGCCGACCGCGCGGATGAGCTGGTCCAGCCGGACCGGGTTGGTGAGCACCCCCCGATCCGTGGCCTGTTTCAGGATGGACCTGAGCAGCTGTTGTTGGTGGCGCTGGCGGTCGTAGTCGCCGTGGGGCAGGTCGTATCGCTGGCGGACGTAGTCGAGCGCCACCGCGCCGGTCATCCGGTGGCAACCGACCGTGAACAGGCGTCCGGTGTGGATCGACCGCACCTCATGATCCACGCATACCGTGACCCCACCGAGCAGGTCGATCACGCGCCGGAAGCCGGAGAACTCGATGATCGCCGCCCCGTCGAACCGTACGCCGGTGAGGCCGGTCAGCGTCGCCGACAGCAGTTGGGGGCCGCCCTGCCCGTACTGGAACGCGGCGTTGATCTTGTCCTGGCCACCGGGGTACCCGGCCGCGGGGTAGGGCGGCAGGGTGACGAGGAGGTCGCGGGGGATCGAGATCAGGTACACCCGGTCGTGGGCCGCCGGGACGTGTGCGAGGACGATCGTGTCCGCCCGCTGGCCGGCGCTCGGGTTGGCGACGCGCAGGTCCGAGCCGATCACGAGAAAGTCGAGCGCGCCGGACAGGGGGCGACCCGCCTCGCGCGCCGACGCGTCCAGTAGCTCGGCGCGCCGCACCGCGTGTTCGTACCGCTCGGCCAGAACTCGCACCGCGATGACCCCGGCGACCGTGAGCACCGCCAGGACGAGGCCGGCGATCAGCGCCCAGCGTGCCCAGCGGGGTCTGGGCCGCTCCGCGGGTGCCTGTTCGGGCCCCTCCGGCGCCGCCGGACCGGCCCGGCTCGGCGGCGACGTGGTGCCTCCCGGGCCGTGGGTGCGTGCGGATTTGCTCGCACCCAGCCTAGGTCCGAATTGTCCGCCTCGGGCTACTTCTCGTTGGCGAGGACGCTCGGATTGGCGGCGATGAACTGCGCCAGCGTGTCCGATTTCACGGCGCGGAACATCGCCATGGTCGTGTCGGTCAGCCCCTCGCCGCCCTGCACCGAGGCGAACGTGCCGTTGTTCGTACGCAGGAGGACCAGGTCGTTCGCCGCGACGCCCTTGAGGGTGAAGATGAAATCGTCGATCGGTACGCCGCCGGTGTCCAGGGTGAAGGCCTTGCCGGCCGCGTCCAGGATCTTGCGCAGCTTGAGCGGGTTCGTGACGACGCCGGTCGACATCGCCTTCTTGGCCATCGCCTTGATCAGCTGCTGCTGGTGCCGCTGGCGGTCGTAGTCGCTGTTCGGCAGCCCGTACCGCTGTCGGGAGTAGTCCAGGGCCTCCCAACCCTTCATCTCTCGGCAGCCGACCTCGTAGACCACGGGTTCCTTGTGGCCGCTCATCTTCTTCGCGTCGGCGACGTACGTCACCTTCCCGTCGACGTACAGATAGTGGACCGACTTGACCTCGTGGTCGACGCACATGTGGACGGTGCCCAACGCGTCGATGACGCCCTTGAAGCCGGCGAAGTCGATGATCCCCGCGCCGTCGAAGCTGATGCCGGTGACGCGCTTGATGGTCTGCGCCATGAGCTGCGCACCACCGGACCACCCGGCCCCGTTCTGCGCGCCGAAGTAGAACGCTGCGTTGATCTTGTCTCGGCCGCCGCCGTAGTGGCTCTTCTCGAACCGCGGGATGTCCACGATGGTGTCGCGTGGGATCGACAACAGGTACGCCTGGTCGTGGGTCGCGGGCACGTGGAGGATAATGATCGTGTCGGCTCGGGTGTTGTTCTTGTCCCAGCCGGTGCGTAGGTCCAGGCCCAGCAGCAGCAGGTCGATCGGGCCGTCGAGCGACGCGCCGCCCTCGGCATCGGTCTTGCCCGCGTCACCGAGCAGGTTGTCCTGAGTGATGCCGCTCGTCAGCTGGCCGATCAGCGCCTTGCTCCCGACGATCGCCCCGCCGCTGGCCATCATCAGCAGCGCACCGAGGATCACGGTCAGGCGCGCCCAGAGCGGATCGGGACGCTTGCGCCTCCGACTCGTCCGCGTGCCGCCGTCGCGCCGGCTCCGGCCGCGCGCGCCCATCGGAGCGGGGCTGAAGGGTGGGTCGGTCGGATCCAGTGACGCCGGGCGTCGGCGGGTCTGGACCTGCATCCGGCACTCCTGATTGCACGACGAGGGGGGTATGGCGCAGGGGGCGCGTGCTCACTGTACGGATCCTGTGTCGATCGTGCGAGTTCGAGATCCGACCGCCCGTGCGACCTTGTGACGATTGCCGGACTTGTGCCTGAGTGATCGTCCGTTCAGCCGCCTGGCTTGGGGGACGGCTGGACGTTCGCCTTCACCCATTCCGCCATCTGGTCGCCGGACATCGCCCGGTACATCGCCAGCGCCTTCTCGCGGTCGGAGACCACGACCGACTCGCCGTCGATCATCTGACTGCCGTTGTGTGGGCTCGTCAGGAACTGAAGATTCTCGCCGCGCAGGCCATGGAACTGGATGGCCATGTCGACGAGCGAGAAGCCATTGTCCACAGTGACCGCATCCGTCACCGACCGGAGGAACGCGTTCAGCTTCGGGGGGTTGGCCAGCGTGCCGGTGCTGACGGCCTTGTTCATCAAGGCCTTCAGGAACTCCTGCTGGTGGCGGACCCGGGCGAAGTCGCCGTCCGGGAACTGCTTGCGCTGGCGGATGTAGTCCAGCGCCTCCGCGCCGTTGAGGTGGTGGGTGCCCTTCGTGAACGTCCGGTGCGGCTTGTGGATCGACGTGATCGTGCGCTCGATGTAGAGGTCCACACCGCCGAGCGCGTCGGTGACCTCCTTGAATCCGCCGAAGTCGATGGCCATCACGTGGTCTATGCGTACGTCCGTGAAGCACTCCACGGTGCGTACGGCCAGCGGGAGACCACCCCACGCGAACGCCGCGTTGATCTTCGCGCGCCGGTCACCGCAGGCCGCGCCGGCGCTCTCGGGCACGGGCACGTACAGGTCACGCGGGATCGAGACCAGGTACGCCTTGTCGTGGTTGGACGGAATGTGCATCAGAATGATCGTGTCCGCGCGCCAGGCGCTCGCCTTGTCGACCGGTGCGTCCGGGTCGCGTGAGTCGCTGCCGACCAGGAGGACGTTCAGCGCCCCGGCGACCGTCTTGGCCGGCCGGCCGCCGGTCAGCGCCCGGAACGGGTCGGTCCGGGCGATGCGCGAGTCGAGGCTGTGCACGTAGAGATACCCGCCACCGGCGAGCAGGACGGCCAGCACCAAGCCGGCCACCAGGGCGATCCGCCCCCATCGCGGCCGCGGACCGCGTCGGCCGGGCTCGTCGAGTCCCGGCAGCTCACCGTCGCCCGGCCCGCCCGGCCCGCCCGGCCCCCCGCGGCCGCCCGGCCCGCCCGGCCCCCCGCGGCCGCCCGGACCGTCACCCAGGAGGGTGGGTGTGGGCTGGCCGGCCGTGCCGTAGCTGCTCGGCGCGGGGGCGGGCACCCGTGCGCGCCCGGAGACGCGGCCCGCGGTGGACGCGCCCGCGTCGGGCACCGAGGCGCGGCCGGAGGCGGACCCGCGGTGAGGCGTGGTCGGTGACATGGCACCAAGACTACGTTCCGGGCGCACCAGTAACCGGGTGTCGGCGCGGAGAGTCGCCCGAGATCCGCCCGATCGGGTGGGTTCGTCCCCCGGCTGGTCAGCGCCGGGCGAAGTACTCGATGGTGCGCCGCAGGCCCTCCTCGGGCCCGACCGTGGGCTCGAACCCCAGGCGGGTATGCGCGAGCGTGAGGTCCGGCCGGCGCAGCTCGGGATCGTCCGGCGGCCGCGGAACGTACGTGATCCGAGAGCCGCTGCCGGCGAGCGTGACGATCGTCTCGGCGAGCTCGCGCATGCTCATCTCGTGCTCGGTCCCGCAGTTGATCGGTCCTGTCTCGGTGGAATCGAGCAGCAACAGGATGCCGCGCACGAGGTCATCGACGTAGCAGATCGAGCGGGTCTGCTCGCCGGTGCCGGCCACCGTGAGCGGCTCGCCGCGCAGCGCCTGCCGGATGAACGTCGGTATCGCCCGACCGTCGTCATGCCGCATCCGCGGTCCGTACGTGTTGAAGATCCGGACGATGCCGACGTCGAGGCCGCGGCTGCGGTGGTATGCCATCGTGGCCGCCTCGGCGAACCGCTTGGCCTCGTCGTACACGCTGCGTACCCCGACCGGGTTGACGTTGCCCCAGTACGACTCGGGCTGCGGATGCACCCGCGGGTCGCCGTACGCCTCCGATGTCGAGGCGAGGACGAACCGGGCGCCGTCGGTGACCGCCCGCTCGAGCAGGTGCAGGGTGGCCGTCGAGCCCACTCGCAGAATCTCGATTGGCAGCTCGGTGAAGTCCGTCGGGCTCGCCGGCGAGGCCAGATGCATGATCGCGTCGAACCGCTCGGCAATGGCCGGATTGTCGGCCGGGAGGCCCTCCGAGACGTCCGCCTCGACGAGCGTGAAGTCGGGGTGCTCGGTCAGCTGCGCGAGGTTTTCCTTCGACCCGGTCACGAAGTTGTCGATCGCCACGACCGTGCAGCCGCGTCCGATCAACGCGTCGACCAGGTGTGACGGCACGAAGCCGGCCCCGCCAGTGACGAGGATCCGTTCGCCGCGTCCGTAACGCTGCGCAACCACCATGGGTTCAGCCTATCGGCCCGCCCCGCGCCCGTCGGCCCGTCCCGCGCCCGCGCCGCACCCGTCCTGCACCTGTCGATCTAGGGCGAATACTGGTGATCGGAGATCGACTGACCAGTATTTGCCCTAGATCGACCACGTCGGCGTTAGTGCGCGCCCACTCCGGTGAGTGACCGCACCTCGAGCTCGGCGTACTTTGCCTCGCTCGTCGGCTCGCGGGACAGCAGCGTGCCCAGCCAGCCACAGAGAAAGCCGAACGGGATGGAGATGATGCCCGGGTTGTTCAGGGGGAACCACTGCCAGTCGTGCTTCGGGAACATCGACGTCGGCGCACCCGAGACCACCGGCGAGAAGAACACGAGGAAGACCGCGGCGAACAGGCCGCCGTAGATCGCCCAGACCGCGCCGGAGGTGGTGAACCGCTTCCAGAACAGGCTGTACAGGATCGCCGGCAGGTTGCCCGACGCGGCGACCGCGAACGCGAGCGCGACGAGGAACGCGACGTTCAGGCTCTGCGCGTAGATCGCCAGGACGATCGCGACCGCGCCGATCACGAACGCCGAGATCCGGGCGACGTTGACCTCCTGCCGCTCCGAGGCCTGCCCATCCTTGACCACGTTCGCGTAGAAGTCGTGCGCGAGGCTGGACGACGACGCGAGCGTCAGACCGGCGACGACGGCCAGGATCGTCGCGAACGCGACGGCGGCGATCACCGCCAGCAGCGCCGCGCCGCCCGTCGTGCCGCCGAGGTAGCGCTCGCCCAGCGACTGCGCGAGCTGCGGCGCGGCCGTGTTGCCCGCCTTGTCCTGGGCGGTGATGGCCTTGCCGCCGACCAGGGCCGCGGCGCCGAAGCCCAGGGCGAGCGTGAGCAGGTAGAACGTGCCGATGATGCCGATCGCCCACAGCACGCTCTTGCGGGCGGCCCGCGAGGACGGGACGGTGTAGAACCGGATCAGGATGTGTGGCAGACCGGCCGTGCCGAGCACCAGCGCGATGCCGAGCGAGAACAGGTCGATCTTGTTGTAGAAGGTCTGCTTCGAGTTGCCCGCGACCTCCACGCCGTACCGCAGGCCCGGCTCGATGAACTTGTCACCCTTGCCGGAGGCCGCCGCCGCGTCGCCGAGCAGCGACGACAGATTGAACTTGTACGCGGCACCGACCAGCACCGCCATGACGATCGCGCCGGCCATCAGCAGGAATGCCTTGACCATCTGGACGTACGTCGTGCCCTTCATCCCGCCGACGGTCACATAGATGATCATGAGGGCACCGACGAGCACGATCGTCGTCACCTTCGCGGTGTCGGCGTCCATGCCGAGGAACGTCGAGCCGGGTTTGATGCCGAGCAGCAGGGCGACAAGCGCGCCGGCGCCGACCATCTGGGCGAGCAGGTAGAAGATCGAGACGGTGATCGTGGAGACCGCCGCCGCGGTCCGCACCGGCCGCTGCCGCATCCGGAACGCGAGCACGTCGGCCATCGTGTACCGGCCGGCGTTGCGCAGGAACTCGGCCACCAGCAGCAGCGCCACGAGCCAGGCCACCAGGAACCCGATCGAGTACAGGAAGCCGTCGTAGCCGAACAGCGCGATGATGCCGGCGATGCCGAGGAACGACGCAGCCGACATGTAGTCGCCACTGATCGCCATGCCGTTCTGGAAGCCTGAGAACGACCGTCCACCGGCGTAGAAGTCGGTGGCGTTCTTCGTCTGCCGGCTGGCCCACACCGTGATGCCCAGCGTGATCGCGACGAAGATGAGAAACAGCGTGATGGTCAGAGTCCGTGCGGTGTCGCCGCTGGACTCCGCGGCCAGGATCGAGCTCATGGGCGCTCCCCTTCATCGAACGACTCGCTGATGCGGTCGGCGAGCGGATCGATGCGGCGGCTGGCGTACCGCGCGTACCACCACGCGATCAGGAATGTGGACACGAACTGGAGCAGCCCGAAGATGAGGGCGACGTTGATGTGGCCGACGACCTTCGTGTCCATGAAGCCCCGGGCGTACGCCGAGAGGATCACGTAGAGGGCGTACCAGAGGAAGAACGCGACGGTCATCGGGAAGACGAAGTTGCGCAAGGTCCGGCGGAGCCGGATGAAGTCCTCCGAGCGCTGCACCTCGGCGTACCGATCCGGCACGGTGTCTGCCGGCGCGGAGATGGGTGCGTCCGTGCTCATGCGGTTCACCACCTAGTTCTGTCGGGGGCGGTTGCGCGCACGGTAGGTACGGTCGGCCGAACGCCGGAAGCGGGATCGAGCGTCGCATGTGCGGAACTGCGCCGAACGGACGGCAGCCTGCGCCGAGTGACCTACGTCACGCCGGTTACCGGTCGGTCAGCGTGCGGTACCGGCCGTGGAAGTGGATCAAGGGGTCGCCGTTCTCGCCGAGCTCCACCCGCTCGATGGTCGCCTCGACCAGCAATCCCCAGCCGAACGGGCGTGCCGCGTCGAGCCGGCACCCCACCCAGCTCGACACGTCCGCGAGGACCGGGCCGTGTGGGGTGTGCCGCCACTCGGCACCTGCGAAGGGCCCGCCCGGCGCGGGCAGCTGGCCGGCGAATCGGTCGGCGAGCTGGCGGTGGGCCGACAAGAGTGGCGCCACCACGAACCTGCCGGCACGTTCGGCCGCGGCCCAGAACGCCGATTCCTCGTCGATCAGACCGAGCAGCCGGGCCGGTTCACCGTCGGCGACCAGAGTGGAGGAGACCGTCAGGCCCGCCCGACCGCCGTCCGGGGCAGCGGTCGTCCACAGCGTCACTGCCGCGGGCAGCCGCCCACGCACCCGGCGTACGGGCGATCGAGCGTGCTCCGGCGTCGCGAACGGGTTGCTGGCGTGGATCTGCGCGCCTGGCTCCGGATGACTCACGCCGCCCATTCTGCCCGCGTTGGGCGGCCCACCGGAGCGGCTCACCCGCCGGCAAGGGCGCCGCTCGCGGCCGCGGCCGCGCCGAGCACGACCTCGCCGGTCAGCGGCGCGGCGTCACCGCGGCGAGCAGCTCGGGCGCCCGCCGGTCGAGGACGTCGCCGGCGAGGTAGCAGCCCAGCACCGCGGCGGTCAAGCCATATGCGAGCCCGACGGGCAGTGCGAACCACCGCCAGGCATCGCCGGCCACCGCGGAGACCACCGCGAATGGCGCGGCGAAGACCAGCGAGCCGACCAACCCAGCGAGGCTGAGCAGGCCCTTCGCCACGCCGGCCCCGGTGTTGACGGCGAACGGGTTGGACGAATCCGGCAGGGCGTACGCGCCAAGCACCGAGACGAAGAGAATGACCGCGAGGCCGGTGCCGTACGCGGCGTACAGGCCGCCAAGCATGACGGGGAGCCAGCCCGGCTCGCCCAGGACGACGGCCACGGCGACCGCGATAACCGTCATCAGTGGGGCGATGTATACCGAGTACGCCACGATCCGTGAGCGCAGCTCGAGCCGGCCCGGCACGCCGGCCACGATGTGGGCGGCGTACGCGGTTCCGTCGAAGCCGAACTGATTCGCCAGCGTCACCGCGGCGAGCGTGCCCACGAACAGCATCGAGCCGGTGACGGTCGTGGGCGTGCGCGGGACACCGGACTGCCCCTGGAGTAGGGCGCCGCCGCTACTCAGGTTGATGACCAACGGCAGGAACACCCCGATCACGGAGTACGTAATCAGATTGGCCCGCCGCCGGGCGTCCCGCCACCAGTACCGGACCTCGCGCGCCACGAGCGCGCCCGACCGGTTCCGGCGCAGGAATCCTAGCGGGCGAGGGAAGAGCTGTTCCACCGCTCCGCCGCGCCAGCCCGCCGCCTGCCCCGCACGCGCCGGCCCGCCGGAGACCGAGCCGACCATCGCGGACTCGAGCGTCCGAGACCACCAAAAGAGCAGCGCGGCGACGGTCAACGCGCTGAGCGCGAGCTTCGCCGCCGCGGCCAGCGGGAGGCCGTCCGCCACGTCGAAGCCGGCCGTGTACGGCGCGGCCAGCGGCGTCCAGCCGACCACCCGCGCGATCCGCACGATCTGATCGAGGTCGGCTCGCCGTGCGGCCGCCACCGCACCGAGCTGTAGGGGTCCGAGGGAGGCCGCGAGCACCGCGAGCGCCACCGCGGCCAGGTCGCGGACCCGCCGCGACCGCAGCATCGACGCGAATGCGCTCGTCATGGCCCGGCTGACCGACACGCAGAGCACGACGCCCGTCAGCACGCCGACCGCCTCGATGGCCGCCGCCGTCGCCCCGCCGTGGACCGCGGCACCGAGCACCAGGCCCGCGGTGGCGACCACCGTGGCCACCGCCGGAACGCCGACCAGCGCGGCCGCCAGCAGGCCCCCGACGAGGGTGCGCCGGGGCAACGGCAGCAGCGCGAAGCGCGCGGGCTCGAGGGTCTCGTCGACGCCGAAGAAAACGAGCGGCATGAACAGCCAGCCGAGCACCAGCGCCGCCCCACCGAACGCGGGCACCAGCACCGAGAACTCGCTGTCGTGGGCGGCCGACAACGCGAACAGCCCGAATCCGCCGAACGCGAACCAGAGCCCGAACAGCATGCCGAGGACGAACAGCACGATGCGAGAGGTCTGACCGCGGAACCCGTTGCGGAGCACGCGCAGCTTCAGCAGGACGAAATGACCCGCCCGCACCCCCCGAACCGGTCCGACGTCGTTCGCTCCGGCCCCGGCGGCCGTCACAGCCACGACAGCTCCTGGCCGGTGGCGACGCGGCCGCCGACGACCTCGACGAAGACGTCTTCGAGGGACCGGCCCCGGCGTACGTCGTCCAGCGTGCCGATCGCGGTGATCTGGCCGTCGGCCAGGATCGCCACGTGGCTGCACAGCCGCTCGACGACCTCCATGACGTGGCTGGAGAAGATGACCGTGCCACCGCCGGCGACGTAGCGGTGCAGGATGTCGCGGATCAACGCGGCGGAGACCGGATCGAGGGCCTCGAACGGCTCGTCCAGGACGAGCAGCCGCGGCGCGTGCAGCAGCGCGCAGGCGAGCCCGATCTTCTTCTTCATGCCGGCCGAGTAGTCAACGACCAGGGTGCGGCCGGCGTCCGCGAGCGCGAACACGTCGAGCAGCTCGTGCGCGCGTCGGTCCACGACGGCCGGGTCCATGCCGCGCAGCAGCCCCTGGTAGGCCAGCAGCTCGGTACCGTTGAGCCGGTCGAACAGCCGGACCCCGTCGGGCAGTACGCCGAGCCGCCGCTTGGCCTCGACCGGGTCGGCCCACACGTCGTGGCCGAGCACCCAGGCGCGACCCGCGTCCGGTCGGAGGAGACCCACCGCCATCGACAGCGTCGTCGTCTTGCCCGCCCCGTTCGGGCCGAGCAGACCGAAGAACGAGCCGGCCGGAACGTCCAGGTCGATGCCCGCGACGGCGAGCTTGGTGTCGAACCGCTTGACGAGTCCGCGCAGGGATAGTGCGGGCGGCGAGGCATTGATCACGCCATCGACCGTACCGCCCGGCGCCGTGACCGTGCGGCGAGGCGACGGACACGGCGTACGGTGAAAAACGTCCCATTCGAGGCTTGGACAGGAGGCGTGACGATGGCCCAATCTCTCGTACCCCCCCCGAAGGGCGTGGACGGTCGACGACTTGGCCGAACTCCCGGACGGTCCTCGCTACGAGATCCTCGATGGCAGCCTGCTCGTGACGCCACCCCCGGACGTCCGGCATCTCGAAGTCAACGCGCTGGTTGCCCGGGTCCTGGATAGGCAGGCACCGCCAGGCATGCTCGCGACCGCGGCCGTCGGCGGGATCCTCGTGCGTGGCGGCCGCACCTACTACGTCCCAGACGTGCTCGTGGTGCCCAGGTAGGCGCTACGAGCCGGAGGAAAGGGCCTGAAATCCACGGGACGTGCTGCTCGTGGCCGAGGTGCTCTCGCGGACCAACTCGCAAACGGACCTCGTACTCAAGCGTCAGGAATACGCGTCGGAGGGCATCGGAACGTACTGGATCGTCGACCCTGCCGGCCCGACGCTGACCGTGCTCCGGCACGACGGCAAGGGACACTACGACGAGGTCGCGACCGTCAAGCCGGGCGAGCGCTGGGAGGCGGACGAGCCGTTCCCGCACACGGTCGATCCGGCCGAGTTCGGCTGACGCGCCGGATCACAGCCGCAGCAGCGACTCCGGCGCGTGCAGGCGAAGCATGGTGGCGGCGACGTCGGTTGGTGTCCGCACCCGGCTGGCCATCGACGCGAGCACCATGACCGCGAATGCGAGCGGCACGCTCCACGCGGCCGGCTGCGCGACCAGCGCGGCCGGCCACCCGGACAGCGGCGGCCCGAGCACCGTGACCAGCACCGCGGCGGCGGCGGCACCGCCGCCGACGAGGATGCCGGCGGCCGCACCGACGTCGGTCAGCCGCCGCCACCAGATGCCGAGCACGAGGAGCGGGCAGAAGCTCGACGCCGCCACGGCGAACGCGAGACCGACCACGCGGGACACGTCCAGCCCGGCCACGTTGATTGCCAGCACGACCGGGACCGCACCGCCGACCAGCGCGGACATCCGGAAGTCACGGACCGACCCGGCGCCGAGCACATCGGTGGACAGCACGCCGGCGACGCTGGTCAGCAGCCCCGACGACGTGGACAGGAACGCGGCGAACGCGCCCGCGGCCACCAGGGCACCGAGCAGCTGGCCGAGCAGGCCCCCGCCCAGCGCCGCGCCGGGCAGGACCAACACGACGGCATCGGTACGCCCGGTGAGCAGCAGCTGCGGGGTGTAGATCCGACCCAGTACGCCGTACAGCGTCGGCGCCAGGTAGAACAGCCCGACCAAGCCCAGCACGACCAGGGTGGTGCGCCGGGCGGCGGCACCGTCCGGGTTCGTGTAGAAGCGGACCAGCACGTGTGGCAGGCCCATCGTGCCGAGGAACGTGGCGAGGATCAGCGAGTAGGTCGCGAACAGCCCTCGGGGGCTGCCCCGGGAGTCGCCGGGCAGCAGCCAGTCCAGCCCGTTGGTCCCGGTCACGCCGGCGACCTCCGGGACCGGGTCACCGGCCTGGAAGGAGAGCCTGTCTCCCGGGCGTACCTCCACTGTGGACCCGTCGGCAAGGGTCAGGGTCGCCCGGTGCTCGACCGCGACGGTGGTGGCGTGCGTGAAGGTCATCCCCTCTGGCGGCGTCACCGCCGGGTGCCCCTCGGCCTGCCAGTGCAGCACGAGGAAGATCGCCGGCACCGCGAGCGCGGTGAGCTTGAGCCAGTACTGGAACGCCTGCACGAACGTGATGGCGCGCATGCCGCCCAGCGCGACGTTCGCCGTGACGACCGCTCCGACCAGCACCGCGCCCAGCTCGTACGGCCCGCCGGTCACGGTATTCAGCGTCAGCCCGGCACCTTGCAGCTGCGGGACGAGGTACAACCAGCCGATGAAGACGACGAACGCGGTCGCCAGCTTGCGCAATCGCCTGGAGTGCAGCCGCGCCTCGCAGAAGTCCGGCAACGTGAACGCCCCGGAGCGGCGCAGCGGGGCGGCGACGAACAGCAGCAGCGCCAGGTAACCGGCGGCGAAGCCGACCGGGTACCAGAGCATGTCCACGCCGTTCTTGAGGATCAGCCCGGCGACACCGAGGAAGCTGGCCGCCGACAGGTACTCGCCGCCGATCGCGGCCGCGTTCCAGTTCGGGCTGACCGTGCGCGACGCGACCAGGAAGTCCGACGTCGTCCGGGCGAGCCGCAGCCCGTACGCGCCGATGATGAGGGTCGCGAGCGTGACCGCCACGATCGCCGGGACGGTGTACGGGTTCGCCACGGCTCAGCCGTTTCCGGGCTCGACGGCGACGCTCGCGGTGCCGCTCTCGGGAGTGAGGCTGTGCTCCGGTCGGCGGACGAGGTGCGTGAAGTCCAGTTCGTTGCGCTCGGCCAGGTGGACGTATGCCCAGCCGACGACGACCAGGAACGGAAACGCGGCGACAGCGAGCAGCAGCCAGGGCAGGTTCACCCCGAGCAGCGTGACCTTGCCGGTCTCCGGCGCGACCGCGAACAGCAGGGGCAGGGCGCCGAGTCCGATCGCCACCACGACGGAGAGGCGCAGCGCGAGCGCGAGCTGCGCCCGCACCAGCCCGCGCACCAGCGCCTCGCCCACGAGGGTCTGCTCGGTGAGCTCGGCACGTGTGCGGTCGTGGCCGGTTCGCTGGCGGACGATCTGCGCCAGAACGATCCGGGTCCGCTGGGGCGGCGAAGCGGTCATGCGGGGAGTCTCACCCACGACCTGCTCAGGGGCAATTGCTTGTCTCCGCCCGGACCTGCGTGCCGGCGAGCAGACGGCGGGCGGACGACCGGGAGGTGTTGAACTCGCGCCACTTGTCAGGATTGGCGACACTTCGCCGGATATCGGCGAGGGCGCAGGAGCGCAGCTCGGCGGGGAGCCGGTCGAGTGCCGGCACCGCGTCGGCGGACAGCGTGGCGAGGTAGCGCAGGTCGATCCGGCCGATCCGCTCGTACCGGTCGATGTTCCGGTCCGCGATGAACTGGTCCGGATTCAGCACCGCGAGCCCGAGCAGGGCGGTCACCGCCGTGCCGAGCATGACGTCCGCGAGCCACGCCCCACGCAGGCGTACCCCGGCGGCCAGCATCGCGACGAACACGACGCCGAGCCACAGTTCGCAGGCCGAGACCAGCACTCGCAGCCGGGTGAAGCCGTACGCCTGCTGGTAGGTGGCCATCCGGTGCATGGCGGACGCGACGATGACAAGGGTGAGCACCGTCAGCGCGCCGAGGAGTACGCGCAGCAGCAGCCGGTCGGCCCGGCTAGCTCGAGGCGCCCACCGCGCCGCGCCGCCGACGACCACGAGCGTCAGGCCGGTGACGACGAGCAACTGCCAGAACCCCCGGCGGGCGTATTCGGCGTACGTCACGCCGGCGGTGCGCAGCACGTAATCGGCTCCGCCGAAGAAGACCGTCGCCTGCACCGCGACGAACGCGGCGAAGAGCAGCACCAGTGCGGTCACCGGGAGCGCCCACTCGACGCGCCGGAGCCGGACCCGCGGCGCTCGAGCGAGCCCCTCCAGATCTGGCGGAGCACCGAGCGTGAAGGCCGCGCCCAGGGTGGCGAGCGCGCCCAGCGGGAACAGCAGGATCGTCCGGTTGAACCCCTCGGGAGCGGCGTCCGGGACCAAGCGGTCGAGCAGGCGTCCGAACGCCGGGTCGGCCGAGGCGAGCAGCGGGCCGAAGACGAGTAGGACCCCGGCGGTAAGCCCGATGGCGACCGCGAGGCCCGCGGGCCGAGCGCCCCCCAGCCGGGCAACGCCGCGGGTAGCCCACGGCAGCGCCCGGGCGCCCGCCGCCGGCAGGCCGACGACCGCGGCGGCCATGCCGCCGAGAGATCGGCCCCCGGCCAGCGCGAGCGGGGCGGTGACCGCCGCGGTCAGCAGGCACAGCACGAACAGCCAGCCGGCCGCGCGCACCGTGCCCACCGCGAGGAGAGCCAGGGTTGCCGCGCTCCAGGCCACCCGTCGAACCGTAAGCGGTCCGGCGGCGCCCCGGCCGGCCCACAGCAGGGCGGCCGCGGTGGTCACACCGGCGGCGAGCCAGCCGATGCCCGGCCGGTCAAGTGGAAGTCCGGCCGCCGCCGCGACACCGCCGACTACGGCCGCGACCAGCGCAGCCGGGCCGGCCGCCCCCGTCGGGCCGGGCCAGCGACGCTGGTAGAGGGTCGGCCGGTTCGGGTACGGGGCCGGTGGTCCGCTCCGTACCTCGGTCGTCTTCGGCACGGGTGTCGCGGTTGTGGGGGACGAGTGTTCGGGCACGGCCAACCTCCGTGGGGTGGGCGGGTGGGCGTAGGCGCGACATGCGACATGCCGCGTTGGTAGAACGGTAGGGTCAGGCCGCCTCGACGGGTAGCGCTGGCGCCGCGACCGTCGCCGATGACGTAGGGATGGTGACGCGGATGTGGCAGCCGCCCGGGCCGTCCGTTGGCGGATCGATGGCGGCGACCGTGCCGCCGTGCAGCTCGACGACCCACCGAGCGATCGCGAGCCCGAGACCCGTGCCGCCGTCCCGGCGGCTGGCCCGCTCGCCGCGCGTGAAGCGTTCGAAGACCTGAGCCCGCTCCTCGGGCGGGATGCCGCGGCCCTCGTCGGTGACGTCGAAGACGAGGTCATCGCCGTCTCCGCGGGCGGTGATCGTCACGGTTCCGCCGGGTGGGCTGTGCCGGGCGGCGTTGTCCAGAAGGTTGGCGAAGACCTGGTGTAGGCGGCCGGCGTCCGCCGAGACGCGGAGCGTCTGCGCCGGGCGCCGCAGCGCGAACCGGACGCGCCGACCCGCGGCCGCCGCCGTCACCTCCGCCTCGCGGACGACGTCTGCGAGGAACTCCGCGACGTCCACGTCGTTGCGATCGAGCGGCACGGCGCCCGCGTCGAGCCGGGATAGGTCGAGCAGCTCGGTGACGAGTCGGCCGAGCCGTTCGGTCTGCGCCAGGGCGGTACGCAGCGTGTCCGGCTCCGGGTCGGCCACGCCGTCGACGAGGTTCTCGAGCACGGCCTGGAGCGCCGAGATCGGCGTACGCAGCTCGTGGGACACGTTCGCGATCAGCTCGCGCTGCTGCCGGTCGGCCGCGGCCAGATCCGCGGCCATCTGGTTGAACGCGCCGGCCAGCTGGCCGACCTCGTCCTGGGACGTCGCGCGCACTCGGCGGCTGTAGTCGCCGCGTGCCATCGCGCGGGCGGCCGCGGTCATCTCACGCAGCGGCGAGGTCATCCCGTGCGCGAGGATCTGCGAGGTCAGCAGCGCGAGCCCGATCGCCGTGGCCGAGGTGCCCGGCGGCGGCCAGCCGATGCCGAACGAGAAGTACGTGACGCCGGCCGCGCCGGAGACGACCATCAGCAGGCCGATCTTCACTTTGATCGATCGGACCGGGTCGAGCGGCCGGGGCAACGCGTCGAGGAGCCGGGTCGCGTCGGTCCAGGCGCCCCCGCCTGCGCTCCGCGCGCTCACGGCGCCACCTCGAGGGCGTAGCCGACGCCGTGGACGGTTCGGATCAGGTCGGGGCCAAGCTTTCGTCGCAGCGCCTTGACGTGACTGTCGACGGTCCGGGTGCCGGTGCCGTCGGCCCAATCCCAGACGTCGGCGAGCAGGCGTTCCCGCGGCAGCACAGTGCGCGGCCGGCCGGCGAGGTGCACGAGCAGGTCGAATTCGGTCGGGGTCAGGTGGGCCTCGACGCCGGCTCGACGTACCCGCCGCTCCGCCTGGTTGATCTCCAGGTCGCCGAGCCGGAGGGTCGGCGCCCCGTCGCGCTGCGCCTCCGCCGCGCGCTCCACCCGGCGCAGCAGCGCGTGGACGCGCGCGGACAGCTCCCGCATCGAGAACGGCTTGGTCAGGTAGTCGTCGGCGCCGACCGCGAGACCCACCAGCAGGTCGGTCTCGTCGTCGCGGGCGGTCAGCATGATGACGGGGACGGGCCGCTCCGCCTGGATCCGGCGGCAGACCTCGAGGCCGTCGAACCCGGGCAGCATGATGTCGAGCACGACGAGGTCGGGCCGGTATCGGCGGGCCGCCTCGACGGCGCTGGGCCCGTCGGCGGCGGCGTGCACGGCGAACCCCTCCGCCCGCAGGCGCGCGCCCACCGCCTCGGCGATCGTTCGCTCGTCCTCCACCACCAGTACCCGACGCTGGTTCATGCTCAGGGACTGTATTCATCCCCGGTGGAGAGCGCCGGGGCGCGGTGTGAACGTCCTGTGGAGAACGACGCGGGGAGATAGTCGGATCTGGCTGTGGATAACCGACCGTTTCCGCTCAAGCTGGACATCGCCGACGTGCTCTAGCGATTCCAGGCCTGCTTCGCGGACCGGACCAGCCGGTCCTTCAGGTCGCGCGTGTGCCGGCGGGACACCGGCAGCTCGGTTCCGTCGACCACCACCACGTACCCCGAGTTCGCCAGCCGCAGCTCGTCGATGAGGCGCAGCTGCACGAGATACGACCGGTGGATGCGAACGAATCCGGCGTCGGCCCAGCGCTCGGCGAGCGTCGCCAGTGGCACGCGGACCAGGTGTGATCCGTCGGAGGTGTGCAGGCGCGCGTAGTCGCCCTGCGCCTCCACCCACCGGACGGAGGAGCGCGGCAGCATCCGCGTGATGCCGGCCAGCTCGACCGGAATCGTCGGATCGTCCTCGATCTGGGCGCTCACCGGTTGCGTCGGCATCGTCCGGGAGCCTGTTACGCGCCGCAGTGACTCGGCGAGCCGCTCGGCGCGAACCGGCTTGCGGACGTAGTCGGTGACGCCGAGGTCGAACGCGTCGACCGCGGCGTCGTCGTACGCGGTGACGAACACGATTGCCGGCGGACGGGCGAACCGGCGCAGCACCCGGGCCAGCTCCATTCCGTCCAGGCCGGGCATGCGGATGTCGAGGAAGACCGCGTCCACGTCGGTGTCGCGCAGCACCCGCAACGCCTCGGTCGCATCCGAGGCCGTGCTGACACGGGCGACCCGTGGGTCGTTGCGCAGCAGGTAGGCCAGCTCGTCCAGGGCCGGCGGCTCGTCGTCGACGGCGAGTACGCGTAGGAACGCGCCGACCCCCGTCACCGCGCACCGGCCCGGACCGCCGGGTGGAACTTCGGCACCCGCATACTCACCTTCGTACCCGCTCCAACGCCGGTTTCCACCACGAGACCGTACTGATCACCGAAGACCGACCGCAGTCGCTCGTCCACGTTGGACAATCCGACGTGCTGTCCGGCCTCGCCGCCGTCATCGCCGCCCTCGGCGGCCACGTCGGCGACCAGCACCGACGGGTCCATGCCGACGCCATCGTCCTCGACCGTGATGTGGCATTCGGCCCCGGCGTCGCGCGCCTCGATGCTCACCATGCCCACGCCCGGTTTTCGGGACAGGCCATGCCGCACGGCGTTCTCGACCAGCGGTTGCAGGCACAGATACGGCAGCCCGACCGGGAGCACCTCGGGCGCGATCTGGAGCCGCACCTGCAGCCGGTCTCCGAACCGGGCCCGCTCGATCGTGAGGTACCGGTCGATCGAGCGCAGCTCCTCGGCGAGCGTGGTGAAGTCGCCGTGCGCCCGGAACGAATACCGGGTGAACTCTGCGAACTCCAGGATGAGCTCGCGCGCCAGTTCGGGATCGGTGCGCACGAACGAGGCGATCGCGGTGAGCGCGTTGTAGATGAAGTGCGGGCTGATCTGTGCGCGCAGGGCCCGCACCTCGGCCCGGGCCAGCCGCTCTCGGGAGGAGTCCAGCTCGGCGAGCGCGAGCTGGGCGCCGACCCACCGCGCGGTCTCCATCGTGGCCTGGACGAGCCCGGGTGCCGGCGGACCGTCCGCGATCGCGATGAGCGCCGCGGTCGGCGCGTCATCCGACCCGCTCACCGGTGCCACGACCGCGCCGCGGACGATGCAATCGATCCGGTCGCAGGCGAGCTCCGACTCCCCCAGCACGGTGGAGCGCCCGGAGTCGATCGACCGTTTCGCCGCGACGGCCAGTTGCTCGCGGTGGTGCTCGCCCCGGCCGTCGAGGGTGAGCAGGCCGTCCCGGTCGCCGATCGCGAGACCGACCGCGCCGACGAGCGCCCGCAGGTGCCGCGCCGACTTGGCCGCCGTGGCCCGGGTCAGCCCATGGCGCAGCGATTCGGTGGCGAACCCGGCGGTGTGCAGCACCTCGTACGTCGCGCGCTGGGTCGCGGTTGCGATCCCGCGCCGCGCGCGCAGGCGTACCACCGCGAAGACCGCGCCCGCGAGCGCGGCGACGAGCGCGAGCACCGCGAGCACCGCGGACAGGTCCGGCCCCACGGGTGGCATCCTCACCCGCCGCCCCGCCAGAGCGCCAGGGCCGTCAGGTTAAGCGCCCGCAGCAGCTCAGCGAGAGCCGCGCGAGCGGAGCGAGCGCCAGCAGCTCAGTAAGCGCCCTTGCGGGCGAGCACCACGCCGACGGTCCGCCACAGGATGCTCAGGTCGTACGCGAGCGACCAGTTGTCGACGTAGTAAAGGTCCAACCGGACCGCCTCGTCCCAGGAGAGGTCGGAACGGCCCGAGACCTGCCACAGGCCGGTGATGCCCGGCCTTACCAGCAGCCGGCGTCGCACGTCGCCGAGGTAGTCGCCGTCGTCCGCCGGCAGCGGTCGCGGTCCGACGAGCGACATCTCGCCCCTGAGCACGTTGATCAGCTGGGGCAGCTCGTCGAGCGAGGTCGCCCGCAGGAACCGGCCGACCGGGAACACCCGTGGGTCGTCGCGGACCTTGAACATCATGCCGTCGGTCTCGTTGAGCTCGTCCAGCGTCGCGCGCAGCTCTTCGGCGTCCTCCCGCATCGTGCGGAACTTCCACACGCCGAACGTCTTGCCCTCGTGGCCGACCCGCAGCTGCCGGAAGAAGACCGGCCCCCGATCAGAGATCTTGATGCCGATCGCGACGACCGTGAACAGCGGAGCGAGCACGAGGAGGCCGAGCGCGGCGGCGACGCGGTCCAGCAGGTTCTTCGCGAGCCAGGCCAGCCCGGACAGGGTCGGCTCCTCCACGTGCAGGAGGGGCAGACCCTCGATCGGGCGGATGTGCACCCGGGGCCCCGCGATGTCGGTGAGCTGCGGGGCGACGACGAGGTCGACACCGGTGCCCTCGAGCTGCCAGGCCAGCCGGCGCAGCTCGCCCGGTTCGGCGCTCGCCGAGCCACAGACCGCGATCGTGTCCGCGGCGACCTCGCGAACCAGCGAGAGCACGTCGCGTCCGGCGTACACCGGAACCGGCGTCTCGATGCCGCGGGCCGCGCCGTACCCGTCGGTGAGGTGGATCGCCACCGGCAGCAGCCCGGCCGCCGGGCTGCGTCTGACGGCGGTGTAGACGTTCAGGGCCTCGGGCAGCGTGCCTACGAGGATCATGCGGTGCCCGGCCTGCCCGGCCTTGCGCCGGACGAGGTGCAGCACGGACCGCGCCACGTACCGGGCAAGAAGGATGAAGACAAGCGCGAAGACGAGCGCGAAGCCCACCGAGAGCCGGGAGAGGTCGGTCTTCGTCGCGAACGCCAGGAACGACACCGTCGCGGCGACCGCGACCGAGGCGCGGACCACCCGCTTGAACTCCTCGGTGCCCAGACCGAGGTGCCGCCGGTCGTACGCGCCGTTGGCCCACAGCAGGCACACCCAGCCGAGGGGGAGCAGCAGGTACGCCACGACCGCGAACAGCCCGGGCCGGTGCTGGAAGCCGGCGTGGGCCTTCTCGAAGTTGCTGACGGCGACCCAGCTGGCCAGGGCCGCAGCGCCGAAGTCCAGCAACAGCAGGATCAGGGTGTACGGGCGGTGCCACCGGGACGCGCGCCGTCGGCTCCGTGCCCAGGCCGACCGGGGTACGCCATTGGGAGTCGGTGCCGGCGGCTGCACCTGGAAGCTGTCGACGCGGCGTGTGGCATCGCTCCGGCTCGTGCTCGTGGCCGGGCGTTGGAGGCTTGTCGTCACCTCACCTGCGTCCTCCCGCGATGCACCTCGCGCCCACCGCTTCAGTCTCCCACGCCGTTTCGCGCGGGACGGGCGACCGCAGGGACATTAGCGTCACCGTGACCGCGTGGGGGAGGCGGGCGATTGACCGGGCCACTATACCGACACGCGGCAAATGCGTAGCCCCGTTCACCGCAGCAGCTTCGACATTCGCCGGTCGGCCAGGGGCTTCCCGCTGGTCTGGCAGCCGGGGCAGTACTGCAGGCTGGAGTCCGCGAACGATACTTCCCCGATCAGTTCGCCGCAGACCGGACACGGGAGGCCAGCTCGGGCGTGGACCCGCAGGCCGGAGCGCTTCTCGCCCTTCAGTTCCGCCGCCCGTTGCCCCACCGAGCGGGCGACCGCGTCCGTGAGCACCTGCCGGGTCGCCTCGTAGAGCCGGGCCATCTGCTCGTCGGTGAGCCGGCTGGAGATCGCGAACGGGGACAGCTTGGCCGCGTGGAGGATCTCATCGGAGTACGCGTTGCCGACGCCGGCCAGCACCTCCTGGTCCGTGAGGACGCCCTTGACCTGGCCGCGCCGGCCCCGCATCCGCTCCGCGAACGTCTTCTCGTCCGCGGCCAGCGCGTCCGGGCCCAACCGAGCGACGCCGGGGACCTGCACCGGGTCGGTGACCAGGTAGGCGGCGAGTTTCTTCTGCGTGCCGGCCTCGGTCAGGTCGAATCCGGAGCCGTCGTCGAGGCGTACCCGGAGCGCGATCGGTCCCTTGCCCGGCTTGAGCGGGGCCGGGCCGCCGAACGACTCGCGGTAGTGCAGCCAGCCCGCCCGCGCGAGGTGGACGATCAGGTGCAGCTCGCCGATCGTCACGTCGAGGAACTTGCCGTGTCGGTCGGCGTCGGTGATCTTCTGGCCGGCGGCGGCCGTGGGTGGCGGGTTGTACGTCTTCAGTGCGCTGATGGCGGCCACCTCGAGCCGCTCGACGGCGTGCCCGACCGCGCGCTCGCGGAGGTACGCGGCGAGGGCCTCCACCTCGGGCAGTTCGGGCACGGCGACAACGGTACCGTGTACTCGCGTGAAGGTGGTTGTCGCGCACAACCGGTACCGGGAGGCCCTGCCCTCCGGGGAGAACGCCGTCGTCGACCAAGAGATGGCCCAGCTGAGGGCCGCCGGCGTCGAGGTGCTCCCGTTCCTCCGCAGCTCGGACGAGATCCCCGCGCTCTCCGCCGCCGCGAAGGCGGCGCTGCCCCTGTCGCCGATCTACGCGCCCGGTGCCCAGCGCGACCTGTCCCGGCTCATCGAGCGGCAGCGGCCGGATCTGGTGCACCTGCACAACCCGTACCCCCTGCTCTCGCCCTGGGTGGTTCGCACGGCGCACCGGCACGGCGTGCCCGTCGTACAGACGGTGCACAACTATCGCCAGGTCTGCTCTTCGGGCCTGTACTTCCGCGACGGCCACGTGTGCCACGACTGCCGGGGCCGGTTCGTCGGGGTCCCGGCCGTCGTGCACCGGTGTTATCGAGGGTCGCGGGCGCAGAGCGCGCTGATGGCGACCGCGCTCGCCGTGCACCGACCCACGTGGCGCTCGGTCGACCGCTACATCGCGCTCACCTCGGCGATCGCGGATCACCTGCGCGACTACGGCATCCCGGACGATCGGATCGCGGTTAAGCCGAACGCGGTCGCCGACCCCGGCCCGCCGCCCGATGCTCCCGGCGACGGCTTCCTGTTCGTCGGCCGGCTGTCCCCGGAGAAGGGGCTCGGTCTGCTGCTCGACGCGTGGCGGTCGCACCCGGACGGTTCGCTCGGTCCGCTGCGCATCCTCGGCGACGGGGAACAGCGCCCGCTCGCGTCGGCCGCCGCGGCGGCCCGGGGCGATGTCGAGTACCTCGGCCTGACGGACCGGGCGGGCGTGTTCGCGGCTATGCGCGCCGCCGCGGTGATCGTGGTGCCGTCGACGTGGCTCGAGCCGCTGCCGACCGTCGTGATCGAGGCGATGGCCAACGGCCGACCGGTCCTCGCGACCGCGGTCGGCGGTCTGCCCTATCTGGTTGGTGCCGACTTGCCTCCCGATGAACGGGCCGGCTGGGTCGTGCCGGCCGAGCCGGGTGCGCTGGCCGCCGCGCTGCCGGTGGCCCGCACCGGCGCCGCCGGCCTCGCGAAGGCCGCCCGGGCGCGCTACGAGCGCACGTTCCACCCCGACGTGGTCACCCGCCGCCTGATCGAGGTGTACGCCAGCGTCGTCGCCGCCTCGCCCCGCGAGTCGGCCTGACCCTGGGGGTGTGGCGCACCGACGTTTGCTCTGCTTCCGCGGAGGAGACGCCGTCCGGCCGATGTTGGCCGCTGCCCAATCGAGGGAGGGCTGACCTCATCCATCAGGTGTCTCCCCTTGGGAAGCAGAGCAAAGGTTGTCGCGCGCATCCGTCGGGGCGCCCGGACATTCGGGCGCCGCCAGCGACGATCAGTGGGAGCGGCCGGCAGCGAAGGCGATGCTCGCCAGCAGAAAGCCACCGTTGACGACCGTGAACGCCACGATCAGCCAGATCGTCCACTCTGGAGCGACCGCGAGCACGAGCCCGGCCATCGCGACCACGGCGCCGTAGTCGCGGACCAGCTTCACGATCCGGACCGGCAGCGACCGGGACGGCATCATGCTCGCCGCCTGCGGCCCGGACTGCAGCACCGAGGTGACCAGGTTGACCATCCAGGTCCCGGCGAACGCGGCCACGAGCCAGGCCGGTGTCGACGGCCGCTGCGCCACCGCCGTGGCCGCGAGGGCGGTGACCAGGGCGATCTGGGCCGCCACGTCGCAGAGCACGTCCAGCCGGGCCCCGGCCGCACTGGTCCGCCCGGTCACCCGGGCGAGCTGCCCGTCCGCGCAATCGAAGGCGTACGCGAGCTGCCAGCCGACGAGCGCCGCCACGCCGACCGCCCAGGCGGGCGCGTCGCCGTGCGCCACCGCCGGGGCGAGCGCCACGACGGCCGCCGATACGGCGAGGCCCAGAACGAGGTTGATCAGCGTCAACGCGGTCGGGGTCGCGTCCAGGCGGGACGCCGCGAGCGCGATCCGCGCGCCCAGACGCTGACTGAGCGCCTCGCTGAACAACCCGCCGCCGCGGTTCGTCGCGTAGAACTCCGCCGCCGCCGGACGCGGCGCGTCAGTGGCCGAGGTCGCCGATCGCACCGACGTAGTCTCCCAGCCGCGTCCGGATCTCGTCCCGCCCCAGCGCCAGGTGCTCGAGGATCGTGTACCGGTCCGGCCGGGTCCGCGGCGCGTATTCGACGGCCTCCGCGAACTGCTCGTCGGTCAGGCCGAGGTCGGCCGGCAGCCGCGGCAGGCCGTGGCGTCGCAGGCACGCGGCCAGCTGGCCCAGCCGCTCGGATCCGCGCAGGTACGTGCAGAACAGCGCGCCGACGCCACACTGCTCGGCGTGCAACGCGGTGCCGGGGTACAGGATGTCGATCGCGTGATTGATCTCGTGGCAGCCGCCGCTGCACGGCCGGCTCGACCCGCAGACCGCCATCGCGAGCCCGCTCGTGATCAGCGCCTCGGCGAGCACCGTGACGAACCCGTCGTCGGACATGTCGCCCGGGTGGTTGATCACCGCCTCCGCGGGCGTACGCGCGAGCGTCACCGCGAGGCCGTCGATCGGCTCCCCGCGCACCTGGTGGGCCAGCTCCCAGTCGGCGAGGGCGCTGATGTTGCTGACCATCTCGGCGATACCGGCGCGGGTCTGCCGGTCTGGGCCGTTCTCGACGAAGTCGAGGTCGACGAGGACGGCGATCGGGACGTGTACGCCGTACGAACCGCGCATTCCATTGTGGTCCAGGGTGGCGACCGGTGATGCGATCCCGTCGTTCGCGAGACTGGTGGCGACGCTGACCATCGGGATCCCGTACATGGTCGCCGCGTACTTCGCGGTGTCGATGGTCTTGCCGCCACCGATGCCCACGACGGCGTCGTACGACCGGGCGCGCAGCTTGGCGGCCAGCTCGTTGGCCGCGTCGAGCGTGCCGCCGCCGACCGTGAACAGGTCCGCTCCGCGAAGGCTCGGCCGGATCAGGTCGGCGATCACCTCGCCCTGACCGGGGCCGACCACGACGGCGACGTCCCCACCGGCCGAGATGCGCCGGTCGGCGAGGATGCCGCCGAGCTCTGCGACGGCCCCGCGGCGGACGTCGATGATCAGGGGCGTCGTGACCGTGCGGGCTAGTAACGGCACGCGATCTCCTTGGCCCTGGCGAGGTCGTCGTGGTTGTCCACCTCGACCCAGTCCACGGCGCCGATGGTCGCCGCGCGCACCTCGCCGCCGCGGTCGGCGTACTCCTGGTAGCCGTCCTCGTAGTAGAGGCCGGGATCGCGGCGCCAGGTGGCCTCCAGCGCGTCGGCCAGGCCGGCGGCGGCGTACGGCTCGATCAGTGTCGCCCCGATGTACTCCCCGAACGCGGCGGCGGGGTCCATCAGCTTGGTGATCCTGGTCAGTTGCCCGGACGAGTCGAAGACGACCTTCATCTCCTCGTCGCCGAGCCGCTTGACATCGTCGACCGCGAGCAGGATGCCGGGCCCGCGCTGGGCGAGCAGGCTCTTCTCGACGCTGACCGGGTGCACGGTGTCGCCGTTGACGAGCAGCGCGCCGTCGGCGAACCGCTCGCGCGCCAGCCAGAGGGAGTACGCGTTGTTCCACTCCTCGGCCCGGTCGTTGTGCACGAGGCTCAGCTCGACGCCGTACCGCTCCGCCAGCCGCGGCACCCGCCGCCCGACGGCCTCGGCGGCGTACCCGACGACGACCGCGACGTCGGTCAGCCCGACCTCCGCGAGGTTGCGCAGTGCGATGTCCAGGATCGTGGTCTCGCCGTCGACCGGGACCAGCGCCTTCGGCAGCGAGTCCGTGTACGGGCGCAGCCGACGGCCGGCTCCGGCGGCGAGCACCAAGCCGATCATGGCGGAGTCCTCCCGAGGGGTTACGGTTCGCGGTCGCCGCGGCGAACGTGAGGCGACTGGAGGGGTGTTGCGTAGCGCTCCGTGACGATACCCCAGGTGTTGGCGAGCCTTGTAGTTCATCTGCCCTTCGGCCAGTATGTCCGTACGGTGCCTTCCGGGAGTGATGCGCGATGCAGGTACGGGATGCGATGACCAAACCGGTGCTCGTGGTCGGCCCGGAGCACACGGTGCGGCAAGCGGCTCAGCTGATGGCCGCCCGCCGGGTCGGTTCGGCAGTGGTGATCGACCCCGACTCGGCGGGCGTTGGGATCATCACCGAGCGCGACGTCCTGAACGCCATCGGCGCCGGCCTGGATCCGGACATCGAGCGCGCCTCCTCCCACATCACCTGGGATGTCGTGTACGCCGGCCCGGACTGGACGCTCGAGGACGCCGCCACGGCGATGGCGCGTGGTGGGTTCCGCCACCTCGTCGTCGTCGAGGACGACGAGGTCCTGGGCGTGATCTCCGTGCGCGACATCATGCGCGTCTGGGCACAGAAGCGTGCCACCGCCCTCACCTGACAAGCGTCCCGTCCACTCCTCGGTCGAGGAGATGATCTCCGCAGTGGCGGCCGGACGGGCGGTCCGTCGAGCGGACTATGCCAAGAACGTCGACTCGTTGTCCGGCTCGGCGTTCGAGCGGGTGATCATCGGCGGCGAGGGGCACGTGCTCAAGCGCATCGGCCGCGACCTCGACTGGATCATGCGCGCGGTGGGCGACGGCACCGACGGAGCCCCACCCTGGGCGGTGTCGATGTGGCGGAACCGCCTCCTCGACGTGCTGCCCGTCGAGCTGGACCACACGGTGGTCGGGATGGCGCACGACGGCACCGGCCGGTTCGCGATCCTCATGCGCGACGTCGGCGACGCGATGGTGCCGCCTGGCTCGGCCCGCATCCCGCTCGCCCAGCACCGCGGTTTCCTGGACCACATGGCCGCGATGCACGTGCGGTTCTTCCCCTTCGAGGACGACTTCGGCCTGATGCCGCTGGGCGCCCGGTACGCGGCGTTGACCCCGGAGATGTCGGCGCGGGAGGCGGCGGCCGGGCACGACGACCCGGTGCCGCGGGCGGTTCCTACCGGCTGGGCCGCCTTGCGGGAGGCCGCCGCGCCGGCGTACGAGATCGCGTACGCGCTTGGCACCGACCCGGCGCCGCTCGCCGAGGCGCTCGCCGAAACACCCGCCACGTTGATCCACGGCGACTGGAAATACGGCAACCTCGGCTCGCACGGGGACGGACGGACGGTCCTGCTCGACTGGGGCTGGCCCGGGCGGGCCGGGCCGTGCGTCGACCTCGCCTGGTACCTCGCCGTCAACTGCGACCGGTTGCCGGAGTCCAAACAGGACGCTGCCGGGGCCCTCCGGGACGCCTTGGAGCGTGGCGGCCTGCCCACGGCCGGCTGGTGGGACCGGCAACTGGAGCTCGCGCTCGTCGGCGGGTTCGTCCAGCTGGGCTGGTCCAAGACGAACGACCCGGCCGAGCTTGGCTGGTGGATCGAGCGGGTCCTGCCGGTCGGCCGCGATCTGCTGCGCTGACCGTAGGCTGACGGCATGACGTCCGAGCAGCTCATCTCGTTCGCCCGTGGGGCACCCTCGCTGGACATCGTCGACGTCGACGGCCTCAAGGCCGCGGCCGTGCGAGCCTTCGAGGCCGACCCGGCCGGCATCACGGCGTACGGGACGTCGGTCGGCTACCCGCCCCTGCGCGCCTGGATCGCCGCCAGGCACGGCGTCGACGTCGACCAGGTGCTCGTCACGAACGGCTCGCTGCAGGCGGACGCGTTCCTGTTCGACCGCCTCGTGCGGGCCGGCGACCCGGTCGTCGTGGAGCGCCCGACCTACGACCGGACGCTGCTCAACCTGCGCGGCATGGGCGGCCGCGTGCACCAGGTGACGCTGCAACCCGACGGCATCGACACTGACGAGCTGCGCAAGCTCCTCGAGTCCGGGGTACGCCCCAGGCTCGCGCACATCATTCCGAACTACCAGAACCCCGCCGGCGTGACGCTGTCGCTGCCGAAGCGCCGCGCACTGCTGGACCTCGCGGTCGAGTACGACTTCACGATCTTCGAGGACGACCCGTACGCCGATATCCGGTTCCGTGGTGAGGCGCTGCCGAGCATGCTGTCGCTGGACGAGCACGGCGTCGTCGTGCACGCCTCGAGCTTCACGAAGACGGTCTGTCCCGGCGTCCGGGTCGGCTACCTCGTGGGTCAGGCAGCGCTGATCGCCAACATCGCGAAGCAGGCGACCAACCTCTACATCTCGCCGGGCATGGTCGCGCAGGGGATTGTGTACCAGTTCTGCATCTCCGGCGACATCGACAGGTCGATCCGGACGGTGTGCGCGGCACTGGGCGAGCGGGCCCGTGTCCTCGGCGACGCGCTGCGCGCGCACATCCCCGGCATCCGGTTCACCGAGCCGGCCGGCGGCTACTTCCTCTGGGTCGACCTGGCTGAGGGCGTCGACGTCGAACGTCTGGCGCCCGCGGCCGCCGAGCGCGGCGTCGCGGTGGTCAAGGGCACCGACTTCCTGCTCGAGGGCGGGCAGAACTCGCTCCGCCTCGCGTTCTCGGCGGTCACCGTCGATCGGATCGACGAGGGCGTACGCCGGCTGGCCGCCGCGGTCGCGGCCATGCGCGGCTGATCGGGCCACCGGCACGGGCCGGACGGTGTCGGATTCCCGACAGAAACGCCGCCGGACGGCCTCCCCGGGGTCACACCGCGCACAGCCGAGGCACAGAATGCTGCGAGCGCCGCGCCATATGCGGTCGATCTCATAGGCACAACCCCCCGCCCCCTAACGGCGCCGGGTGGGCCGCTCGTACACCCACCCCCCCGGATAACGGTCGGTCCGCCCGGCGCCCACCCCCGGCCAGGTCGGATCATGGAATCAGGAGCGGCGTAGCCTCCTAACGACCGCGCCGACCGGAGGGGGTGAGCATGGCGGAGCGCACCGGACACGGGCAGGTCAGGCCCGCGGGGGCTGGCCGGTCGCTGACTCGCGCCTGGGCCGCGCCCGTGCGCGCGGTGAGCCGGATCTGGACCTCCGCCGAGGGAACCCCGCCGCCGTCGGCTACGGCGGCCGAGCGCAGCGCGATCGTGGACTGCGCGGTGTACGTCAACGGCGTGCGCCGGCCCGGGCCGATCTCGTACCAGGAGGCGCTGGCCGTGGCGCGCGGCACCCCCGGCGCGTTCGTCTGGCTCGGCGTGCACGAGCCGGACGCGTCGGTGATGGCCGGGATCGCCGAGGCGTACGGCCTGCACGAGCTCGCCGTCGAAGACGCGGTCAAGGCCGGGCAGCGCCCGAAGCTCGAGCAGTTCGGCGACGTGATCTCGCTCGCGCTGCGCACCGTCCGTTACGTGGAGCACGCCGAGCTGACCGAGACCTCGGAGGTCGTGGAGACCGGCCAGGTGATGCTCTTCATCGGTCCGCAGTTCGTCATCTCGGTCCGGCACGGCGACGCCTGTCGGCTGGCCCCGGTCCGTGCGGACCTCGAATCCAAACAGGATCTGCTGCGCACCGGCCCGTGGGCGGTCGCGTACGCCGTTGCCGACCGCGTCGTCGACCTTTACCTCGAGGTGGCCGACCAGGTCGAGATGGACCTCGACGAGCTGGAGGAGGGGGTGTTCGGCCGGGAGAGCCATGGCCGGATCCAGCGCATCTACCAGCTCAAGCGGGAGGTCGTCGAGTTCCGGCGCGCCGTGATTCCGCTGCAGCGCCCGCTCGCCGTGCTGACGACCGACCATGACAGCGGAGTCCCGAAGGAGGTCCGTCGCTACTTCCGCGACGTGCAGGACCACCTGACCCGGACCGTTGAGCAGATCAACGCCCACGATGACCTGCTCAACTCCATCCTGCAGGCGCGCCTGGCGCAGGTGACCGTCGACCAGAACGACGACATGCGCAAGATCGCGGCGTGGGCCGCCGTCTTCGCCGTGCAGACCGCGATCGCCGGCATTTACGGCATGAACTTCCAATTCATGCCGGAGGTGCACTGGCGGTACGGATACCCGGCGGTGCTGCTCCTCATGCTGATGGTCGCCGTCGGCATGTACCGGTTCTTCCGGCGCAACGGATGGCTATAGACAGCGCGAGGCGGGACGCACGTACCGTGCGTCCCGCCTCGGGTTTGGTCAGATCAGCTGCCGGTGTTGCGCGACGGCGTAGACCTGCTGATCAGGTCCTCGGTCTGATCGGTCGCCTTATCCTTCTGCCGCTTCGCGGTCTCGGCCGTGGACGAGGCGCGTTCCTTGACGGTCCCGGCCGTTGACGAGGCCTGGTCCTTGGCAGACTCGGCCATCGTGCTGGCCTTGCCGACGGCCGACGCGCCGGTGTCCGCCGCGCGGTCGACCGACTCCCGCGTCGAGTCGATCATCGGGTCGGCGTCGTCCCGCATAGCCTCGAGCGCCTGCGCCGGGTCGTACTCCTCCCACCGCTGCTTGCGGCGGCGCATGATCAGCGCACCGGCGGCACCCACCGCGGCACCGGCCGCGAGCATGCCGGCCCAGACCGACCGGCGCTTGCGACCCATCTCGGCCTCCTGCTGCCTTCTGTTGCGGGACTTGGCCCGCACGGCCATCTCTCCCGCGGAGCGAGCGCCGTCCCTGGCCGCCGACGCGACCGGCGCGAACGCCGCCACCGTCGACTCCCAGCCGTGAGACGCCGCGTTCCTCATCCGGCCGGCGGTCGGTGTGACGTACTCCCGCGCGGCGTTGACCTTCGGCCCGACCGTGGCGCCCATGCCGCCGGCCGCATGAGTCGCCGCCCGCATGAAGTGGTCCAGGCTCTCGTTGAGCTCCTTGCGGGCAAGCTTGGCGTGCCTCTTGCGTCGCCCGATACCAAGCACCAGCCCCACCTCCCACTCTCGGTGTTCCCCGTCATCCTCCCCCTTTGGGTATCCGCGCACCACTGGAACGGGCACATGGGAGGATCCGCATGGAAACTGACCAACAACCGAGGAGTACCCGTGGCTGAGGCTCTGTACGCCACCCTGCACACCAACTTCGGGCCCATTCGGCTGGAGCTCTTTCCCAACCACGCACCGAAGACCGTGCGGAACTTCGTCGAGCTGGCCGAGGGCGGCCGTGAGTACACCGACCCGCGGACCGGGCAGCCCGGCAGCGGGCCGTACTACGACGGGACCGTGTTCCACCGCGTGATCGACGGTTTCATGATCCAGGGCGGCGACCCGACCGGCACCGGCCGCGGCGGTCCGGGTTACACGTTCAACGACGAGATTCACCCGGAGCTGGTGTTCGACAGGCCGTACCTGCTCGCGATGGCCAACGCGGGACCGGGCACGAACGGGTCGCAGTTCTTTATCACGGTCGCGCCGACGGGCTGGCTCAACCGCAAGCACACGATCTTCGGATCGGTCGCGGGCGACGAGTCCGAGAAGGTCGTCGACACCATCGCCACCGCCGCCACCGCGCCCGGCGACCGGCCGGTTCGGGACGTCGTGATCGAGCGTGTGGAGATCGAGCGGGTCAACGCCTGAGAGTGGCCGCCGGGTACCTTTGCCGGCATGACTGACCTGCCGGCAACCGTGCCGGTCTGCTACCGCCACCCTGCCCGGGAGACCTACGTCCGGTGCTCCCGGTGCAACCGCCCGATCTGTCCGGACTGTATGCGGGTGGCGTCCGTGGGCCACCAGTGCCCGGAGTGCATCGCGGAGGGTCGGCGTACCCAGCGGCCGGCGCGCACCGCCCTCGGCGGCGGGACCGTCGGCCGGTTCGGGTACGTCACGAAGACGCTGATCGGCCTGAATGTCGCCGTCGCGATCATCGTCGCGGTCGTCGGCGGTGCCGGGTCGCTGGCCGGCGGGGCGTGGGGCGGCCTGCTGGGCGGCTCGACCGAGGTGCACCAGCACTTCGCGGTGCTGGGCTACGCCTCCTACTTCCCGGGCGGGCCGGCGCACGGCGTCGCCGCGGGCGAGTACTACCGGCTCGTCACCGCGATGTTTCTGCACTACGGCGTGCTGCACCTGCTGTTGAACATGTGGGCGCTGTGGGTGCTGGGCCGCACGCTCGAGGCAGACCTCGGCCCGGCCCGCTTCGCCGTGCTCTACCTGCTCTCGGGCATCGGCGGGAACGTCGCGGCCTATCTGTTTAGCGCTCCGAACGGGCTGACGGCCGGCGCGTCGACCGCGGTGTTCGGCCTGTTCGCGGCCGTGTTCGTCATCTTCCGCCGGCTGGGCCGGGATACGTCCGCGGTCGTGCCGATCATCGTGATCAACCTGATCTTCACGTTCACCGCCAGCAGCATCTCGATCGCCGGTCACCTCGGCGGGTTGGTGACCGGCGGCCTGGTCGCGGCCATCCTCGCGTACGCCCCGCGCGGCAACCGTGCCCTCATTCAGGCCGTCGGATGCGGGCTGGTGCTGGCCGCGTTCGTCGTACTGTCGATCGCCCGGACGATGTCGCTAACCCCCTGACGCGCCGGGACCGTCGGCCGGGCCGGCTGAGCGCAGCGCCTCGAGGGCGGTCGCGACCTCGGACGGTGGCGCCCCGAGGTCGGACGCGCCGAACAAGAACAGGGCCTCGCCCGAGTCGATCTCGAGCGTCTCCGTGCGTACGCCGAGTCGGGGGCGGGTGTCGACGCGTACCGACTCGATCTGGTCCCACGCCAGCCGACGGTGGCCGACGAACCCGGCGACGACGGTGACCCCGTTCGTGTCGGCCGCCACCCGCACCGGCGCGACCAGATCCCGCGTCGCCCACGTGGTCAGGAGCGCGGCGGCGGCAGCGGCCACCCAGAGCGTCAGCCGATCGTCGTTGAATGCCACACCGAGCACCGCGACGAGCGCCGCGCCACCGAGCTTGAGCGCGGGCAGCGCGGGGGAGACCCGCCAGCGACGCTCCGCGGGAGGCGGCGGCGAGCGGTCGGGTCGAGGGTCACGAAGCTGCACGCGGTCCATGATCGCACCGGCGGCGCGAGGGCGTCGGCGGCTCGCGGACGGACGGCATATCATCGGCAGCCATGCGGGACGCGGTCATCGTCGGCGCGGTGCGGACCCCGGTCGGGCGGCGCAAGGGCGGCCTGGCCGAGATGCACCCGGTGGACCTGTCGGCGCACGTGCTGCGCGCGCTCGTGGAGCGCACTGGCATCGACCCCGAGCTCGTCGACGACGTGATCTGGGGCTGTGTCTCGCAGGTGGGCGAGCAGTCCTGGAACGTCGGCCGCAACGCCGTGCTCGCCGCGGGTTGGCCCGAATCGGTGCCGGGGACCACACTCGACCGACAGTGCGGCTCCAGCCAGCAGGCGCTGCATTTCGCCGCCGCCGCGGTTATCTCCGGCCAGGCGGATCTCGTTGTGGCCGGCGGGGTCGAGTCGATGACCCGGGTGCCGATGGGGTCGAGCGTCGGCGAAGGCCTGCCGTTCGGCGACCTGGTTCGCGCCCGCTACCGCGGCGTCGACGGCTTCGGCGACGGCGCCGCCGTGCCGTTCAGCCAGGGCGTCGGGGCCGAGATGATCGCCGAGCGGTGGGGCTTCTCCCGGGCTCGGCTCGACGAGTACGCATTTGTCAGCCACAACCGGGCCGCCGCCGCGCAGGACGCCGGCGAGTTCGACGCGGAGATCACGCCGGTGGGTCCGGTCACGGCCGATGAGGGGGTTCGCCGGGACACCTCCCTGGCGAGGCTCGCCGAGCTGCCCACCCCCTTCAAGCCGGACGGTGTCGTGACCGCCGGCTCGGCGTCGCAGATCTCCGACGGCGCCGCCGCGCTCGCGGTCACCACCTCCGAATGGGCGCATGAGCATGGGCTCCGCCCGCTCGCCCGCATCCACGCCGCGGTGGCCGTCGCCGACGACCCTGTGATCATGCTGACCGCGCCGATGCCGGCTACCGCCAAGGTGCTCCGCCGTGCGGGCCTCCGCATCAAGGAAATCGGGGTGTACGAGGTGAACGAGGCGTTCGCCCCGGTCCCGCTCGCCTGGCTGGCGGAGACCGGTGCCGATCCCGCCCGGCTGAACCCGCGCGGTGGGGCGATCGCACTCGGCCACCCGCTCGGCGGGTCCGGCGCCCGGATCATGACGACGATGCTGCACCACATGCGGGACAACGGGATCCGGCACGGCCTGCAGACGATGTGCGAGGGCGGAGGCATGGCCAACGCGACGATCGTGGAACTTCTACGATCGTAAATTTCACCGGCGGTGCCGAGTCACCGCGCCGGGCGCCTCGTTAACCGGGCATGGACGTGTTCTTACGAACCTTCCTACCTGCCGCCGCCGAGGCGGGCGTGGCCATCCCGACAGTCAGCCGCTACATGCCGCTATTCCGGCGCTGCGTCGACAACGACGACACCACCGTGATCGTCGCGCGCTGCCTTCGCCCCGATCGCCCGGCGCAGGGTGAGTTCATCGTGTTGCTGACCCTCCGCCGGCTGGTGGTCGCGCAGGAGAGTCGGTTGCTGCATCGCCTCCGGCTGCACCTGAACGCCGAACTCGACGACCTGAGCAATGTCACCTGGACCCCGGATCCGCGGATGTCCGCGGTCGAACTCGCCGCCACCGCCGTCGATGGCGTCCGGGAGCGGTTCTGGATCAGGGTGGGCCACCCCAGGCAGGTGTGGCACGTCGACGCCCTGCTGAGCCGCGTGTTCCGGCCGCGGATCGTGGCGGACCGCGCCTACTGGGGCAACAAGCGCCTGGTGAGCCCCGTCGGCGCGTTCTGACCTGAGGTCCGTACGCGGGCCGTACCGAACTCGAACACGACCCGGACGTGCCCCCGCGTGACCGTCCGCCATGATGGGCGGCGTGACTGATCGGGGGCTCGTGCTGATCGTCGAGGACGAGCGGGCGATCGCCGACCTGGTCCGGATGTACCTGACCCGGGACGGGTTCGGCGTACACGTGGAACACGATGGCGCGGCCGGGCTGGCCGCGGCGCGACGCCTGCGGCCGGTCGCCTGCGTGCTCGACATCGCCCTGCCGGGCATGGACGGCACCGAGGTGTGCCGCCGGCTGCGCGAGTCCGGTGACTGGACCCCGGTGCTGTTCCTCACCGCGCGCGACGACGAGGTCGACCGGGTCGTCGGGCTCGAGCTCGGAGCGGACGATTACGTGACCAAGCCGTTCAGTCCGCGCGAGCTGGTCGCCCGGGTACGAGCCGTGTTGCGCCGTGCGGCCGGTCCACCGGACGAGGGCGCGAGGCCGCGCATCCTCGGCCCGGTGACGCTGGACCCGTCCCGCCGCACGGTCACCGCGGGCGGCGTCCCGCTGCACCTGACCTCAACGGAGTTCGATCTGCTCGCACACCTGATGGGCCGACCCGGCCGGGTGTTCACCCGGGAGGAGCTGCTCGCGAGCGTCTGGGGATACGCCGCGCACGCCGGAACCCGCACGGTCGACGTCCACGTCGCGCAGGTGCGGGCCAAGCTCGGCGCGGCCGCCACGGTCATCCGGACGGTCCGCGGCGTGGGGTACGCCGCCGATGCCTGAGCCCGGTGACCTGACCGTCCCGCTGCAGGTCATACGGGAACGGGGCGGGCCGGACCGGCACCGCTTCGCGCGCACGCTGACCGCCCGCGCCGTGCTGGTCGCCTGCGCGGTCGCGTTGATCTCGGTGGCGGTGACGGCGCTGATCGCCATCCCACTGGCCGTGCGCGCCGTGGACCGGCAGGCCCGCCAGGCGCTCGCATCCGAGGCCGAGGTCGTGGCCGGCGTGGTGAGGCCGCGGCTGGCCAGCCCGCGTACCGGCGACGAGCAGCGGATCGTCCAGTTGCTGCGCAGCCGGAACATCGACGTGTACGTGATCCGGGCCGGCGAGCCCGACCGACCCGGGCTGCCCGCGCGGGTGGTGCGGGAGGTCGCCGCGGGCCAACGGGTGAACGGCCGTACTACGCTCGTCGCCGGTCGGCTGTCCATCGTGGAGGGACGGCCGCTCCCAAACCACAGCGGGGTGGTCCTCGCCCAGCCCGCCCGTTCGGGTACCGCTCGCCTCGTACTCAACAACCTCTGGCTTCCCCTGCTCGCCGGGCTGGGCGCGGGCCTGGTCGCCGGCGCACTCCTCGCCCGCCGGCTGGCGCGGCCGATCCGCAACGCGGCCACCGCGGCGGCCCGGCTGCGCGCCGGCGACCGGGGGGTACGCGTAGCGGTCGAGCCGCCGGCCGAGGCGGAGGACCTCGCGCGTGCCCTCAACGGCCTGGCCGAGGCCCTGGCCACCAGCGAGGGCCGGCAGCGCGAGTTCCTGCTGTCCGTCTCCCACGAGCTCCGCACGCCACTGACGACGATCAGGGGGTACGCCGAGGCGCTGGCCGACGGCGTCGTGGGACAGGACGGTACGCAGCGGGCCGGGCAGACCATGCTCGCCCAGGCCGAACACCTCGACCGGCTCGTCAGTGACCTGCTGGTGCTGGCCCGCCTGGAGGCCGCCGACTTTCCGCTGGAGCCGGTGCCGGTCGAGCTGACCGACCTGGTGCGGGCCGCCGCCGAGGCGTGGCAGGGTCGGTGCGCCGCGGTCGGGGTCACGCTGCGCACCGAATTGCCGGACGGGCCGGTCCGGGCCCACACCGATCCGGGTCGGTTGCGGCAGGTCGTGGACGGGTTGGTGGAGAACGCCCTGCGGGTCGTCCCACCGGACTCGCCGGTCGTGCTCGCGGTGCGCCCGCCGGCCCCGGGCGGCCCGGGATTCGCCGTCGTCGAGGTCCGCGATGGGGGGCCCGGGTTCACCGACGAGGATCTCGCGGTGGCGTTCGAGCGCGGGGCGCTCTACCAGCGTTATCGCGGAGTACGCAAGGTGGGCAGCGGCCTCGGTCTGGCCCTCGCCGCCCGGCTGGTACGCCGGCTGGGCGGCCACATCGAGGCTGGGCACGCCGCCGAGGGTGGCGCCCGGTTCACGGTCTTTCTGCCGGTTGCCCCTTACCCAACCCGAACACCGGCTTGACCACCCGCTGCCCGTCGTCCGGCATCGTGAGGGCATGCGAATGCGACACAGACTTTCCGTACTGGCCGCCACCGCGACCCTCGGCGTGGCCGCCGTCCTCGGACTGACCGCGTGCACGAGGGACCTCGGACAGACCGCGGTCGACGTGGCCGCGGACCTGACGCCCGAGGGTCAGGCGCTGGCGGCGCTCGGCTTCGACCCGACGGCGGCGGATCCGAGGCCCACGCCGACGGCGAGCCCCGGCGACAAGGGCGGTCGGGCCGGCGACCGGACGCCCAAGCGGCGGCTGGGACGGGTGCTGCTGCGGAAGAACATGCTGCACGGCGAGGTGGTCGTGCAGACGAAGGACGGTCCCAAGACGATCGACGTGCAACGCGGCGAGGTGACCGCGATCAACGACACGACCGTCACCGTGAAGTCCACCGACGGTTTCACCTTGACCTGGACCTTCGGCGACCCCATCACGGTGCTCGAGCGACGCCACACCGTGCAGCCGGACCAGATCACGGTCGGCACCCGCATAGGTATCGCCGGGACGAAGGATGGCGGCACGACGAGAGCCCGGCTGATCGTGGTCGCTCGCCCCAAGTGACGTGGGGGTGTCGGACTGGTTCGCCCCAGCCCGACGGCCCTCGTATGTCGTTCGCTTGACGCCCGCAACGGACGCGTGACACGCTCGGCCTCGTGCCAGATCATGGCCTGGTCGGGGGCCCACTGCGCGCGCTCTGGGCGGCCGGCGCGGTGGCGGTCGTGGGGGCCAGCGAGCGCCCGGACGCCCCCGGCCACCTGGCCATACGGCACCTGCTGCGGTACGGCTACCGGGGGCGGATCCTCCCCGTACACCCGCGGGCCCACACGGTGCTCGGGCTGCCCGCGTACGCCTCGGTGTCCGCGGCCGCCGCGACCGGCCCGATCGACCTCGCGGTGGTGCTGGTGCGCGCGGACGCCGCGGTCGAAGCGGTCGCCGAGTGCGCGAAGGCGGGCGTGGCGTGCGCCATCGTGGGCTCCTCCGGCTTCGCCGAGACCGGCGCCGCCGGGCGGCAGGCCCAGCAGGAGATGGTCACCGTCGCCCGAGCGTCCGGTATGCGGCTGGTCGGCCCGAACTGCATCGGCTCGGCGGGGTTCGCGACCGGTCAGGTGGCGAGTTTCAGCCCACTGTTCCGCGGCCTCGAGCCGCCGCTGGCGACCGGTCGGATCGGCTTCGCGTCGACCAGTGGGGCACTGGGTTTCGGCACGGTCAGCCTCGCGATCGAGCGCGGTCTCGGCCTGTACGCCGCGGTGACGACCGGCAACGAGGCGGACGTGGGCGCGCTCGAGGCGCTGGCCGCGTTGGCCGCCGAGCCGGACACGGCCGCGGTCCTCGGATTGTGTGAGTCCATCGCCGATGCCGCGTCGTTGCGGGCGATCGCGGCGAGCGGTAAGCCCGCGGCGCTGCTCGTGGCCGGCGGCTCGCGGGCCGGCGCCCGGGCGGCCGCCTCGCACACCGGAGCGCTGACGACCGACGCGCGAATCGTCGCCGGCGCGCTGCGCCAGCTCGGCATCCCGCAAGTGTCCGATGTGGACGAGCTGCTCGACGTCGGTGACGCGTACGAAGCCGCCTCGGCGTCCGGCCGATGGCCGCGCCCACCCGGCGACCGGGTTGCCGTCGTCACCACATCGGGCGGGTCGGGAATCCTCGCCGCAGACGCGATCGAGGCTTTCGGACTGGGGCTGGCGGAGCTGGCACCGTCCACCGTGGACGCCTTGCGCGCGGTCGTGCCGGCGTATGGCTCGGTGGCGAACCCGGTCGACGTGACCGCCACGGTGATGCGGGACCGGACCCTCGTCGCGCGCTGCCTGGCGGCGGTCGCCGACGATCCCGGCGTCGACCAGGTCATCGCCTGCTTCTGCGTGCTGACCGGCGACGACGTCGGGGCGATCGTCGGGGCGCTCACCGATACCGCCCGGCGCAGCGGCAAGCCCGTGTTCGTCGCCCGCACCGGGTCGGACGCGCTCGCGCCGGACGCCGCATCCGCGCTGCGGGCGGCGGGCGTGCCGGCATACCCCACGCCGCGCCGCGCCGTCCGAGCCGCCGCCGCGCTCGCAACCTCTCTCCTCCCAACTTCGTCGAAGGTGGGCGGTCGAGCGGGCCCTTACCACCCAACTTCGACGAAGTTGGGGCGGGGGAGCGACGAGGCCGCGCTCAAGGCGTGGCTCGGGGCCGCGGGCGTACCCGTACCGAGGGGGCGGGTCGTGCACACCGCTGTCGAGGCGGCCGAGGCGGTACGCGAGTGCGGCGGGGTCGCCGTACTCAAGGCGGTCCTGCCCGGCGCGGCGCACAAGACCGACCTCGGCGGCGTGGCGTTGAGCGTGACGGAAGGCCACGCGCTGGCGACCTTCGAGCGGCTGAGCACCGTGCCCGGAGCCACGGGAGTGCTCGTCGAGGAGCAGATCCCGCCGGGCGTGGAGCTGCTGGTCGGGTCCCTACCCAGCCCGCTCGGCCGGGTCCTGACCGTCGGTGCGGGCGGCGTACTCACCGAGGCGCTCGACGACGCCGCGGTGCGCCTGCTGCCGGTCACCGACGCCGACATCCGCGACGCGCTGGGTCAGACCCGCGTCGCGCGCCTGCTCGACGGCTTCCGCGCCACCCCGCCGGCCCACGTCGACGCGCTGGTCGCGCTCGTCCGGCGCGTCGCCGAACTGGCCGAGTCGCTGCCCGAAGCCGCGGCGCTCGACCTGAACCCAGTCGTCGCCGGGCCCGACCGGGCGACCGTGCTCGACGCCATGCTGACCGAGGAGTCCTGAGTGGACATTGCGGCACTGGTGAATCGGTCGGCAAGACGGTACCCGGCGGCGATAGCGCTCGAGGGACCGCAGGGCGAGCGTACGCACGCGAGCGTCACGTTCCGCGAGCTAGGCGAGCGGGTCAACCGCCTGGCCAACGCCCTCCTCGGCCTTGGCCTCCAGCCCGGCGACCGGGTGCTCGACCTGCAGCCGAACCAGGTCAGCTACGTCGAGACGGACCTCGCCTGCTGCGCGGCCGGTCTCGTCCGGGTCGCGCTTAACTACCGCCTCCACCCGGACGACTGGGCGCGCATCGCCGACGATTCCGGCGCGACCGCGCTCGTGTACGACGCCCGGTACGCCGAACCGAGCGACGCGCTGCGGTCCGGTCTGGATCCCGGCCGGATCGTGGCGATCGGCGATGCTCCCGGCACGGCGTACCAGAAAATGATCGAAAGCGCGTCCGCGACGGTCCCGGCGCTGGACCGCGGCCCGGACGACCTGGTCTCGCTGAACTACACCTCCGGCACGACCGGACGCCCGAAGGGGGTGCGTCGCACCCACCGCAATCGCTGGGCGTCGCTGGTCAACATGACGTTCGACGTGCTCGGCGGCGTGCCGCTGCCGGGTGACGTGTATCTGCACGCCGGACCCGTCACCCACACGAGCGGGCTGTTCGTGCTGCCGTTCCTGGCCGCCGGCGTACGGCAGCTGATCCTGCCGGCGTTCGACGCCGAGGCGGTCGCCGACGCGGTCGTCACGCGGCGGGTGACGCACACCGCGCTCGTGCCCACGATGGTCGCCCGGCTGCTCGCGCACGGCGAGCCGCTGACCAGACTGAAGATGCTGGGGTACGCCGGCGCGCCGATGCCGCCGGAGCAGATCCGCCGGGCGTACGAGGAGCTGAGCCCGTACCTCGTGCAGTACTACGGGCTGGTGGAGGCGATCCCGCCGGTGACCGTCCTGGACGCGGCCGACCACCGGCGGGGGTTGGCGGGCGAGCCCGAACTGCTGACCAGCGCGGGCCGGCCGGCGCTCGGCGTCGCGCTGCGGGTGGTGGACGACGAGGGGCGACCGGTGCCGGCGGGCGAGGTCGGCGAGGTGGTGACCCGCGGCGACCACGTGATGTCCGGGTACTGGTCGGGCGGGACGGGTTCCGTGAAGACGGTCGACGATCGGGGGTGGCTGTACACGGGGGACCTGGGCCGCCTCGACGAGAGCGACCGCCTCTGGCTCGTGGACCGCAAGGGCGGCATGATCATCACTGGCGGGTACAACGTATATCCGCGGGAGGTGGAGGACGTCATCGCGGAGGTGCCCGGAGTGCGCGAGGTCGCCGTTGTCGGGGTGGCCGACCCCGACTGGGGTCAGCGGGTGGTCGCGCTCTACACCGGGCCGGCGTCGACCGAGACGGTGACGGCCCACGGGCGGGCGCGGCTCGCGTCCTACAAGCGACCCAAGGAGGTACGCCGGGTCGAGAGCTTCCCGCTCAACGCGACCGGGAAGATCGCCAAGAATGTGCTACGGGCGGAGCTGGAGTCGTGAGTTCTCCGGCCGAGCGCCCCGGCGAGTTCCCGTACACGCGCGGCATCGCCGCCCGCCCACAGCCATGGATCATGGGGCAGTACGCCGGCTTCGGCACGCCGGCGCAGTCGAACGAGCGGTTCCGGACCCTGCTGGCCGAGGGGGTCACCGGCTTCTCGGTCGCGCTCGACCTGCCCACCCAGCTCGGTCTGGACTCCGACGACCCCCGCGCGGCCGGCGAGGTGGGCCGGGTCGGGGTGGCCATCGACTCGCTGGCCGACGTCGAGACCCTGATGGCCGAGATCCCGCTCGAGAAGATCACGCAGGTGCGCACCACCGCGAACTCGATCGGATTCCTCTGGGCCGCGTTGTTCACCGCGCTGGCGCGGCGGCGCGGCGTCGACCCGGACACGTTCGGGCTGTTCATCCAGAACGACGTGCTCAAGGAGTTCATCGCCCGGGGCACCCAGATCTTCCCGCCCGGCCCGTCGCTCCGGCTCGCCGTCGACACGATCGAGCACTCCGCCCGGCACACGCCGCACTGGGTGCCGCTCGCGATGTCCGGCTACCACATCGCGGAGACCGGCGGCGACGCCGCGCAGGAGGTCGGCTTCACGTTCGCGAACGCGATCGCGTACCTCGACGAGGTGGTCCGCCGCGGCGTACCGATCGACGAGGTCGCGCCGAGCCTGTTCACGTTCCTGTCCGTGGGTCCGGAGCTGCTCGGCGAGGTGGCCAAGCTGCGGGCCGCGCGCCGCGTGTGGGCATCGCTGGTGCGCGAACGCTGGGGAGCCGCCGACCCGCGCTCCGAGCAGCTGCGCATCTTCGCGTTCACCGCGGGCTCCTCGTTCACCGCGCAGCAACCGCTCAACAATGTCGTACGCGCGTCGATCGAGACGCTCGCCGCCGCGCTCGCCGGCGTACAGACTCTGCACGTCAGCGCGTACGACGAGGCGCTCGGCGTGCCGACGGAGGCCGCCGCGCGGCTGGCGCTGCGCACCCAGCAGGTCGTCGCGTACGAGACGGACGTGCTCTCCACCGCGGATCCGCTCGGCGGGGCGTACGAGATCGAGTCGCGCACTGACGCCACGGAACGGCGGATCCGGGACGTGCTGGCCTCCGTCGAACGGCGCGGCGGCGCGCTCGCCTGCATCGAGTCCGGGTGGTACGCGGGTGAGCTCGCCGAGGCGGCCTGGCGGCGCACGCAGGCGGTCGAATCGGGCGAGCGGGTGGTGGTAGGCGTGAATCGATTTCCGGCGCCGACCGATGCGCTCGACGTGTTCGAGGTCGACGCGGCCGTCGAGGCGTCGCAGGCGTCCGCCGTGCGGGCCCGTCGGGCCAGCCGCGACGCCGGGGCGGTCGACCGCGCGTTGGCCGCGGTCGATGAGGCCGCCCGCGGGGGCGACAACGTGGTACCGGCATGTGTCGAGGCCGTGAGCGCCGAGGGGACGATCGGTGAGGTCATCGCTACCCTCCGTCGAGTCTTCGGCGTGGCCCGGCCGTCGACCGCGTTCTGAGGTGCCGTCGCCGGCGAGGTGTTCGGCAAACGCGCAGGCTAGTCTGGGCTCGACTGCCGCCCGGACCCATGGAGATCACTGTGAAGCTATCGATCCTCATGCCGGTCTACAACGAGGAAGATCGCATCGCGGGCGCTCTCAAGCAGGCCTTGGCCGTGGACTACCCCTGCGAGATCGAGCTGGTGGTTGTCGACGACGGCAGCCGGGATGGCACGGCCGACGTTCTCGACCGCATCGACGACCCACGCGTACGCGTCGTCACCCATTCCCGCAACGCAGGCAAGGGCGCGGCGGTCCGGACCGCGGTGGACAGCGCCGAGGGCGACTACATGGTGATCCTCGACGCGGACCTCGAGTACGACCCGCAGGACATCCCGAAGCTGCTCGACCCGGTCCTCGACGGCAGGGCGGCGGTCGTTTACGGCAACCGCACGTTCGGCAGCCACAGCGCGTACAGCTTCTGGTACGTGATGGGCAACAAGGCGGTCACGACGGCCGCGAACGTGCTGTTCAACTCGTACATCGGCGACCTCGAGACCTGCTTCAAGCTGATGCCGACGGCGCTGTTCCGCTCGCTCGAGATCCGCTCCCGCGGCTTCGGGATGGAGGCCGAGGTCACCGCGAAGCTGCTCCGTCGCAAGATCCGTCCGTACGAGGTGCCGATCAGTTATCGGGCCCGCAGCCGCGACGAGGGCAAGAAGATCACCTGGCGTGACGGCGTCGAGGCGATCTGGATTCTCGGCCGGGAGCGCACGCGCCGGCGTTAGATCTTCCTTTCGGGGCGGACCCGGCCGGTGTCGCGCGGAATCCTTTGCTCTGCTTCCCATGGGGAGACACCTGACGGCCGATGACCGCGTCGACCGTTCGGTTCGTTCGCCCCTCGGACAACGGGTGTCTCCCCGGCGGAAGCAGAGCAAAGCTTGTTGCGACACATCCCTCGGGTCGACCGGGCACGTCACCCCGGGATGAGGAGGACCTTGCCGACGTGCTCGTTCGATTCGACGAGCCGGTGCGCGTCCGCCGCCCGGGACATCGGGATCCGACGGTCGATCACCGGTCGGATCGCCCCCGACTCGATGAGCGGCCAGACCTGTTCGCGTGTTCCGCGTACGACCGCGGCCTTCTCGGCCGGGGGTCGGGCCCGCAGCGTGGTCGCGGAGATCGACCCCCGGGCGGCCATCAGGGCCGCGAGGTCCAACTCCGCGGTGCGGCCACCCTGCAGGCCGATGTTGGCGATTCGGCCGTTGGGGGCGAGCGCCGCGACGTTCCGGGAGAGGTACGCCGCGCCCATGATGTCCAGGATCACGTCGACGCCACGGCCGCCGGTGACCGCCTTGGCCTCCACGACAAAGTCGGTCGCCGTGTAGTCGATCGTCGTCTCGGCGCCGAGGCGTTTGAGCGCATCGTGCTTGGCCGCGCGGGCGGTCGCGATCACCGTGGCGCCGAGCGCGACGGCGAGCTGGATGGCGAACGTGCCGATCCCGCTGCCGCCGCCGTGGACGAGCAGGGTCTCGCCCGCACGCAACCGAGCGATATCGACGACGTTCGACCAGACGGTGCAGGCGGCCTCCGGCAACGCGGCGGCGTCCTCGACGGTCACTCCGCGCGGCACGGGCAGCACCTGACGGGCGGGTGCGGCGACCCGCTCGGCGTACCCCCCGCCAGACAACAACGCGCAGACCTGGTCACCCGGTCGCAGGTCGGCCACCCCCGGACCGGTCGCGCTGATCACGCCGGAACATTCCAGCCCGGGGTACGCGGGCGCGCCCGCCGGCGGCGAGTAGTGCCCCTGACGCTGGAGCAGGTCCGCGCGGTTGACCGCCGACGCGGCGACGTCGATCAGTACCTGGCCGGGGCCGGGCTCGGGGTCGGGCACCTCGGCCCAGACGAGCGCGTCGGGACCACCGGGCCGGGGGACGGTGACCGCATGCATGCGGTCAGTCTCCCCGACAGGCTCGGCCGTCAGCTGCCCCATGGCACACTGGGCACGGCCGCCCATGGGCGGCTCGGGAGGGTTCGCCTAGTGGCCGATGGCGGCGGTCTTGAAAACCGCTAGGGCGGTAGCCCCGTCCTCGTGGGTTCGAATCCCACACCCTCCGCCGTAGGTACCCGAGCGTGGGCCGCGATGCGCCAGCACCGCGACCCACGCCCGGGTCTGCGAGCAGCCTTCGTTAGATGAACTGCTCCAGGAAGGCCCGCGAGTACGGCGTGTCGACCCGCTGGTAACCGCCGGTCGCGTTGCACTGCAACGAGTTCACGAAGGAGGCGTCACCCACCACATACGGGCCGAGGAACGTAGGCCCGCCGGAGTCGCCGAAGCAGGCGCCGCCGCCGGCCTTCGAATCTTGGTCGTTGATCTGGAAGGTGACAACCTCGTCCTGCACGTTCTTGAGGAACGACGTGGTGAAGCGCCGCTCCGGCACGACGATCGTCGCCTTCTTCTCGCCGATCTCGACGCCGTAGCCGACCAGAGTGAACGTCTCGTTCTTGAGCGCGCCCTGGTTGCCGTCGAGCGTGCCGACCGGCAGCAGCGGTGCCGGCGTAATGCCCGGCCACTTGGAAGAGGCCGGCGCGTCCAGCACCACGACACCCTGGTCGTGCTGCTTGGAGATCGACAGCTTGCCGGTCCAGCCGGGATCCGGGTGAGCGGTGCCGGTGATGTAGTGTGCGGCGCGGGCGGCGCGCTCCGCCGGCGTGATGCCGGGCGCGAGTGGGTCAAGCGGCAGGTCGGTGTCGAACGAGACAAAGACGTTGGTGGCCGGGCTTGCGCCGGTGTCCCCGGTGCAGTGGCCCGCGGTGAGCACCACCGTGGGCGAGATCAGCGTGCCGGAGCAGCGGAACCGGCCGGACTCGGTGGTGAACCGGACGACGCCGACGTTGGTATGTACCTCATCGCGCTGCCCGCCGGTGATTGCCGAGGCCGGCTGCGCCGTGAGCACCACGCCGGCGACAAGCAACAGACCGACAAGCAGCCGACCCGGAAGAGCGATCCGAAATCGCCCCATCGCGTAACCCCCTAAGCCAATGATCACTCGCAGTATGGTCAGCCCCCGTGACGGCGGCGTCGTGCCGGCTCATCCGGCACCGTGCGTAACACGCGTCACATTCAGGCGTCAACATATGTAACAAGGTCGTGTCCTTGGACCTGCGAAAGACCGAAGTTACCGGCCGGCGTGTTGAAGTTCGCGGGACGCGAGCCGTCGTGCATGTAGCGTGTTTGGCATGATCGACTGGTACCAGACCCACGTCGTTCAAACTGGCTGGTCCGGCGCGCTCTGGGCCCTCGTCGGGTTCCTGTTGACCTACGGCGTGACGAGGTGGGTCACCCGACGCATCCACGCCCGGAGCACGAACGCGGTCCAACAGGATCACTCCGCGATCAAGGACGTGTACATCGGCGGGGTACACATCCATCACCAGGTCTGGGGAATCCTGCTCGTTCTGGTCGTCGGCCTGCTCGAGTTCCGCTTCCGGCCGGACTCGCCATGGCTGGAGATTCTCGCCGCGCTGCTCGGAGCCGGCTCGGCGTTGGCGCTGGACGAGTTCGCGCTCTGGCTTGATTTGAAGGACGTCTACTGGACCGAAGAAGGCCGCAAGTCCATCGACGCCGTCATGGTGGCCTCCCTCATGGGATTCGTGATCCTGGTCTCGACGTCGCCCATCGGACTCGACCCCGCGACTGCGCGCGCCGAAGGCCTGTTGAGTGCCTCGATCGCCGTGGCCATCCATGTCGGTTACACGATCATTTGCCTGCTCAAGGGCAAGCTCGCGACCGGCCTCGTCGGGTTCCCCGTTCCGTCGTTGGCGCTCGTCGGGGCGATTCGCCTCGCCAAGCCGTCATCGTTCTGGGCCCGCAAGCGGTATTCGGAGCGCAAGATGGCGAGGGCGGAGGAGCGCTTCGGCCCGCGATACCAAGCCCGTCACGAGCGCCTCCGTGACCTGTTCGCGGGCGGGCGCTAGGCGCGCCACAGTCCGGCGACCGACGAGACCGGCAACGTCTGGGTGCACTTCCGCGCACCGGACGGCAACGTTTACGAGCTGACGCAGGACCCTGGGGTCTCCCGTCCGTCGTGATTGCCCGAGCGCCCTACCCTGGCGCCATGTTGGAGGCGAGAAGGGTCAGCCTGGGGCGCAACCGGTATGCGATCACATCCGACGGCCAGCCGCTCGCGACCTGGGATGGCCGTCTCTGGAGGACCGGTGGAACCTTCGACCTCGCGGGACGCCGCTACGATGTCCGATCCCGTGCATGGGGTACGCGGTACGAGATGACCGACGAGTCCGGCATGGCCGTCGCGGTGGCCAACCGGGTGGGCCGCAGGCGGTGGACGGTCGAGGCGAGCGGCCGCTCGTACCAGTTTCAACGAGCGTCGATGTGGCGTCCCAGCGAGGTACTCGTCGCCAACGGCCGGCCGGTCGGTTCGGTGCGTCGAGCGAGCGCGTGGCGAAGTGACACGGTGGCCGAACTGCCCGGCCTACCGCTGCCGGTACAGGTCTTCGTGCTCGTCGTGGTGCTGACCATGTGGGACTCGCGGGCCGCCTCCGCTGCTGGTGCCTCTGCGGCAACGAGCGTGTGAAGAGCAACGATCCAGGCAACCCGGATTCCCCCACATCCGGACCGCGGAGCCCCTACCGTGAATCTGGTCCATCGTTTCAAAGGGGCTTGAGGGTGTTAATTCATCGCAGTCCGCGGTCGGCGGTATGCGTGGCAGCCGTGGTGCTCATCTGGGTCGCACTGACCGGTTGTGGTGGTGGCAATGGCGACACCTCAGGCCCGGGCGGGGCGTCATCCGCGCCGGCCAGCGCCGCGACGGGCAGCGTCGAGGTCGCCATCAAGAACTTCGCGTTCACGCCGCAGAACGTGTCCATCCCGGTCGGCGCCACCGTCACGTGGAAGTTCGAGGATCAGACCGAACACAACGTCACCGCGGCCGACGGCTCGTTCAAATCGGCCAACCTCAGCGGCGGCAAGACCTTCGCCATGACCTTTACGAAGGCGGGAAAGTTCCCGTACATGTGCACCATCCATCCGTTCATGACCGGCACCGTCACGGTCCGGTAGACCACCCTCCGCGCTGACTGCCCGAACGGAATCGCTCCATTCGGGCAGTTTCGATCAAGCGTGGTGTGCCCACACCCTGGACAGGCATCCGCCAGACGAGGGAGCCGCGTGACGGTCGAGGGCGTGGACTACTCGTACAGCCGGCCGAGTCCCAGCCGGCTGTACGCCGCCGGAAAGCGGTTCGCGTGCCGGTACCTGTCCAACTCGACCCGAGTCATCAACGGCGTCACGAAGAATCTCAGCCGGTCGGAGGCCGATCGCCTGCGCGCGGCCCGCATCGCGATCGTGTCGAACTGGGAGTGGACGGCCACCGACGCCACCAAGGGGTACGCGGCCGGCCGAAGCTACGCGGCCGACGCCGAGGCGCAGCACCGGGCCTGCGGCGGCCCACCCGACCGGCCGATCTACTTCTCCGTCGACTTCGACATTCGTGGAGTCTCGGACAAGACACTGGAGGCGGTTCGGCAGTACTTCGCCGGCATCCGCTCGGTGCTGAGCAGGTCCCGGACCGGCATCTACGGCGGGTACGACACCATCCGGTACGCCGTGAACGAGCGTTGGGCGTCGTGGTTCTGGCAGACGTACGCCTGGTCCGGTGGCCGATGGCATTCGTCGGCGCACATCCGGCAGTACAACAACAACGAGGTCGTGGCGGGTGCGGCCGTCGACCTCGACCGCGGCATGAAGACCGACTATGGACAGTGGGGAGTGGAGGACGTGGCCCTGACCAATCAGGAACACAACTGGCTGGAGAACGTGTACCTGGCGGACTTCGTCGGCGGCCCGTCGTGCGGCCGCAGCGTCGACCCGGACGGCACGGGCAGCCGACCAGCCAGCAACAGCTTCGTCGCGAAGCTGGACTACACCATGCGCATCGTCGACGCCATCCTGGCCAAACCGCCGGTCCAGGCCGCGCCGGTCGACCCGGCGGCGCTCAAGGCCGTCCTGCTCGACCCCGAGGTGCTGGCGGCGATCGCCAAGGCGGTCAACGACAACGTGGCACACCGAATGGCCGGGTGACCGGCCTGGAGCCGGTGGGCTAACTGTCCGCGAACAGCCGCCACACGAGAAAACCGGTGCCCCAGGACCGCTCCACCACGACGCCCAGGTCGGCCGACTCGGACCGGACCGTGAGCGGGTAGGTGATCGGCCGCCCGTCGCAGGGCAGGGTCCGCGTCCGAGGCGGGATCCGGGACCCGGCCGTGATGGTGGCGGCGCCGTCGCCGACGCAGACGGCCTCCGCCCGATAGACCCCGGCAGCCAGCCGACCCAGCCGGATCGGGACCGCACCGTTCAAGGTCGGCAGGGCCACCTGGAACCCCGCGACAGGGTCGGCGCCCGCGAGCACGCGCCTTGCCCGGTCCGGCCAGTCGGATCGCACGGGCCGGATCGGCACGATCTGCCACGCGCCGACGGCGCCGGGCACCGCGGCGCGAGTCTGGACGGTGAGCGTGCCGGCTCGCACCACGTAGAACGGGAACCGGACGATCTGCGGCTCGACGGCGCAGCCGAACCCGACGAGACCGGTGGTCGCGCCGGGCACCATGACATGGAGAAGGCCCTCCCGGCCGTCGTCTCCCACACACACGAACTCGAGGTCATGCGGGCCGCTGGCCACCGGGATGTCCGCGGAAACCTCGGGAGCCAGCGCCACCGGGCCACGTCGACCGATCGCGCGGTCGGTCGCCGGCAGGGCACGGTCCGCCGCGGCCAGCCATTCCGCCGGTACGAGGAAGGCTGGCATCGGCGCCGGTTGCGGCCGCGCCGGAGTGGGCGCGGCGGCCGTCGCAGACCAGCGCCAGATGCCCGCGCCGAGCGCCAGCGCGACGAGCGCGATAAGGGCGGCCGTGCTGCGACGATCGTGCCGGGCGCCCATGCTCGGACGGTACGCCGTGCGGACCGGCCCGACGACCGGCCGACCGCTACGGCTGGCGGATGCAGCAGCCGGAGCAGATCTTCGGCTCGGGCAGCGTGAACGCCAGGCAACAGGTGCGCCGATGCACCGTCGGCCGGCCGTCCGGGCCGGGCACCAGGTCGACGAGGTCGTCGACGCCGAGGACGTCCAGCAACGTGTGGATCATCTCGGTCGCGGAGCCGGGCAGCGCGTCGGCGGCGCGGAGAATCCCATATGCCACACCGGATGCGAGCGACCCCAGCATCGTTCGCTCGCCGAGGCGCACACCCGCCCGGATGCGGTCGAGCATCGGCGCGAGGTGCGCTTCCAGCAGCGACTCCCGAAGCGATGCCAGCAGGGCGGTTTCGTCCGGGACCGCCCGCACGTGCGGTGCGCCTGCGAGGGCGAGCGGGTCGGTCGGCAGGACGGCGACCTCGATCGTGGGGCTCAGCCCGATCGTCAGCAGCGGCCGGTGATCCTCGAAGTGCACCAACACGTTCGCGGGATCGACCAGCGGCACGCGGCGGGCCGAGGCCCACCCGAGGATGGCCGGCAGGGCGAGCCAATATGTGTACGCCTTCCAGGCGAGCGCCGCCGCCGCGTGCGGGGACGCGCGCCAGCGGTGTTTGGCGGCGTCGAGCAGTTGGGGCAGTCGTACGCCGTTGACGAGGTCTGTCGCCGGCCACCAGTCCGCACGGTCGTTGATCACAAGGCCGGGAGCGATGCCCGGCAGTGCGTCGGTCCCGAACGCGGCCCGAAGGGTCGCGGTGACCGGCGCGAGCCTGCTCGCCTCCACGGGTACATGATTAACGACCAACGTCACTCTCCGCCGCCTTCCGGCCGACTCCCCACGCTAGCTCGCTAAGGGTAGCCTAACCAACGAAGGTGTGCCGGCGGCCTAGCCGTCGCCGAAGGCGTCGTACTTGATCCGGATGGACGGCACCTGCATCTCGGCCAGCGTGCGCAACGTCGCCTTGACCATCGCCGGCGACCCGGAGACGAAGAAGTCGTGGTCATCCCACGGCCCGTACCGGGCGAGCACGTCGGAGATGTTGCCCCGCTCGCCGGGGGAGCCCCGGTCCTCGCTGCAGGCCGGCACAACGGCCAGCCACGGGTGCCGGGCCGCCATCTGGTTGAGCTCCGCGAGGTCGTAGAGGTCTTCGCGGTCCTTGGCACCGAAGAACACGTGCACCCAACGGGTCCGGTTGTATCGGGTGAGCTCCTCGACGATCGCCTTGATCGGAGCGAGGCCGGTGCCACCGGCGATACACACAATGTCCCTTGTGGACTCCCGATCGAGGGTCATCTCACCCATCGGCGCGGCGAGGCGGATCATGTCGCCCGGTCTCGTGCGGCGGACGAGCGCGCTGGAGACCCAGCCGGCCCCGAGCGCCCGCACATGGAACTCCATCGTGTTGTCCGTACGCGGGGCGTTCGCCATCGAGTACACGCGCCACAGGCGGGGCTGGTAGCGCGGGCACTCGACGCTTACGTACTGCCCGGCGCGGTACTCGATCGGGGCGAGCGGCCGGCACGTGAACACCGCGATGTCGCGGCTGCGCCGCTCGTGGGTGAGCACCTCCGCGTGCCAGTACGGCGGGTTGGTGTCGGCCTCGGCGCCGGCGAGCATCCTTCTGGCGATGACTCCGTACGCGTCGGCCCAGGCCTGGTCGTACTCGATGCTCCACTTCTCGCCCGCGAACGTGCGCAGCGACTCGAGCAGGGCCATGCGCACCACCTCGTAGTGCTCCGGAACGACGTGGAACTTGCGGTGATCCCGGCCCAGCGACCGCAGGTAGTCGTCGAACCGTTCCGGATCGTCGATGGTCTGCACCGCCGTGACGATCGCGCCGAGCAACCTCGCCCGCTGGGCGTCCATCTGCACGGGGAACAGGTCGCGCAACTGCGGGTTCGACAGGAAGATCCGGGCATAGAAGTAGCCGGCCACCTTGTCCTGCTGCTCCTCGAGGAGCGTCCAGCTCTCCTTCAGGATGCGCGAGAGGTTGCCCATAGAACCCTTGCCCTCTTGGGGTGGTCAGGTGGTGATGCGCGCCGGATAAGGCTGGCCACCCTCCGAACGGATCCGTCGCACCGGCTGTCCGATTAGGGGTGGCCCGGCCGGCCGACCGACCGCGCCCGTCAGGCACAGTTGTCGGGTGACCGTTGATCTCGTACGCGATCGCACGCCGACCAGGACGGTCCTGCGCAACGAGGTGCTCCTGGTGCTGGGGGTGTCGCTGGGTGCCTCGGCGGTGTACGCATTCGTGTCGCTGATCGCGCGGCTGACCGCTGCGCAGCCGCTCAGCAAGCAGACCGTGGCGCTCAATGTCTCGCAGTCGGCGCGACCGTGGCTCGACCTGACATACCAACTGCTCGGGATCCTCTTGGGCGTCGTGCCGGCGCTCCTCGCCGTACACCTGCTGAACCGGGACCCCGGCGATGCGCGAGCGATGCTCGGCCTAGATCTCCGCGGCCGACGGGGGTTTGATCTTGCGGCCGGTTGCCTCCTGGCCGCGGCGATCGGGCTGCCTGGCCTGGGGCTGTACCTCGCGGCGCGGGCGGCGGGCATCAACGCGACGGTCGTGCCGGCGGCGCTGCCCCACGTCTGGTGGGCGGTGCCGGTCCTGATCCTGTCGGCGGCGCAGAACGCGGTGCTCGAAGAGGTCGTGATGATCGGCTACCTGCTGACGCGGCTGCGCGAGCTCGGCTGGCGCATCGGCGCCGCCATCGCGGCGAGCGCGCTGCTGCGCGGCTCGTACCACCTGTATCAGGGGTTCGGCGCGTTCCTCGGCAACGCGATCATGGGGGTGGTGTTTTCGCTGTTCTTCGTGCGGACGCGGCGGCTGTTGCCCCTCGTGATCGCGCACACGCTCGTCGACGTCGTGGCATTCGTCGGGTACACGCTGCTGTACGACAAGGTCAGTTGGCTGTAGCCCGATAATGCCGGGCAGCCCGGTGCGCCAGACGCTCAGTGCCGTCCGTCGCCTGAGCCAGCGCCAGCAGGCCACCCGCTCCGGGCGCCAGCCGGCCCGCGAGCCGCCGCAGGCCCCACCCTCGGATCCGGGTCATCAGCGGGCCGACCAATCGGGTGCTCTCGCGGGTTCCCTCCCCGTGGGCGTCGGCCACGGCCGCGCGTGCGGCATCCGGGCTCGGGTGCACGCCGATCAGGACGAGGAGGTCGGCGGCGCGGGCGTGCTCGGTCGGGTCGTGCCCGTGCGCGGCGGCGACGTGCAGCACCAGCGCCGAGTGGACCCACGCCAGAGCGACGAGCTCGGCGGCCGGCGCGAACACGCCCGCCGCGGCAGACGCGATCGCCGCGACGCGGGCCATTCTGGTGAACCGGACCGTGGCGAGGCGCGTGAGGCCGCGCGCGTCCGCGGCCGGGTACGCCTTGCGGAGATCGCGTGCCCAGTCCCGCGCCTGCGGGCCGATCGCGTCGACGGCGGCGAGCGCCAGGAGCTCGGGGGCGTACCCGGGATTGGCCCGGATCCGCGACCACACGCCGCCGGCGGTCGCGGCCGTGGGCGGTGCGGCCTCTGCAGGCGTACGCGCCGCGGCCCTTGTGGCCGGCTCGGCCGTTGCTGCGCGCGCGGCCTTCGCCGGGGCGGCCGCCTTGGGCGTGGCCGTCTTGGCCGGGGTGGTCTTCTTCGCGGCGGTGGTCTTCTTCGCGGGAGTCTGCTTTTGTGCGGTGGTCTTGGTGTCCTTCTTGGCTGCCTTGCGCGGTCTTCTGCTCGGCGGGCTCGGCGGCGGGCTCGGCGCCGTCGCGCCGCCGGTCTGCGGCGCCGGGATCGTCTCCTGCCCGGCCGGCTCGGGCTGCGTCGGGATCGCCGGCGGCTGAAACGTCACCGGCGGGGCGGGCGGTCGACGGCGCTGCTCGTCCATGTCGAGCGAGCGTAGTCGGGTCGACCGACGCATGGCCGACGTGATCTTTACGGCGCGCCAAGATCGCGCTTGGGAGCACCCCGTCTTAGCTCGTCCGTAGTCGCTTTGCTGCCGTCTCCGGCGGCCCTGTATCCTCGACCGGCGGTGGTCCACGGGGCCACCTGGAGGCTTCGCCTAGTCCGGTCTATGGCGCCGCACTGCTAATGCGGTTGGGGTCTTAAAGCCCCTCCCGGGTTCGAATCCCGGAGCCTCCGCGCTGAGACCGGTCTGTACACTGGTCAGGCGTCTGCGCCCGTAGCTCAATGGATAGAGCATCTGACTACGGATCAGAAGGTTGGGGGTTCGAGTCCCTTCGGGCGCGCCCAGGTCAAGGGCCATCTCGGACGTCCGAGGTGGCCCTTTTAGCTAGCTGTACTGCAGCGAAGTACAGCAGTTACTGCCCTTCCAAGCTCTCGCCAAGCCGCTTCAGCGCGTCCCGCGTTGCGTTCGAACTAACGCGAGCGTAGATCTCCATCGTGATCGAGAACTGAGCGTGACGAAGTACCTGCATCACCACCCTCGGGTGGACGTCGAGAT
>DASXRQ010000116.1:0-15617 GCA_036506495.1 Micromonosporaceae bacterium
GGGCGAGGTCGGCCTCGATCAGCACCAGGTCCGCAAGTGGACGTCCTGGCATCGGTACACGACCCTCGTCATGCTCGCCCACGCCCTCCTCGCCGTCATCGCTGCCCACGAACGCACCCATCAGGTCGCAGCCACCGATGAGCTGATTCCGTTCACTGTCAACGAAATCCGCCACCTGTTCGCGAAACTCGTCACGAACACAGTCCACACGATCAACTACTGGCTGCACTGGTCCACCTGGCGACGCCGACACCAAGCACGCGCCCGGACCAGCCACTACAGACGACGCGGAGCCGTCATTGATCGTCATCCGTCAACGTAACGATCCCGGGCTGCCGTACTAGGCCGGGAGCTCGGTCATGGGCGGCAGCGGGCAGCGCAGCATGCCGCAAACCGTGCGCGTCAGCTCCTGCTCCTCGACGGTCATCGTGCCGTCGTCGCCGATCACTGCGGTCACGGCCGCGACCAGCCGCTCCTTGTCGCGGGACCCGAGACCGTCCAGGTCGGGCCACACGGAGTCCAGCGCCAGCACTCCCTGCTGCGGCGGGACGTAGGGCACCGACTCGCCGGGCAGCACCAGCGTCACTCCCGCCCGGAAGGCCTTCTCGGCCCGGCCCGGGTCGCGGTGGCCGGCCTGCGCGAGCACGGCCAGCAGGGTCAGCACCGCGGGCCGCGCGGCCGGGAGCGTACGGCGGTGGACGCGCCACGGCGGGGCGTTGTACGTCGCCTCGTAGAGGTCGCGGTGCAGCAGCCGGGATAGCGCGTACTCGAAGACGCTGATCCGGCCGTCGGCCCGGATCAGCGCGTCGACCGAGCCGATCAACTCCTCGCGCTCCGCGATGGGGTGCACCCGCAGCGCCGGGAACGCCAGCTGGGCCAGCGGCAGCCGGAGCAGCGGGTGCAGCCCGGCCAGGTCGTCGGCCTCGGTCGCGACGGCCTGGCCGGCCGCCTCGCCGTGCCGGGCGGCAAGCACCGCGAGCTGGCTGGCCCGGACGTCGGGGTGTTCGGACAGCAGCAGGCCGAAGACCAGCGGCGTGGCCAGGTCGCCGCGGCGGGCCCGGGCGAGGATGCGATCCGGGATCTTGTCGATGAGCGTCTCGGCCCGCCGGAATGAGCCCGGGGTCGGCGCGGCCACGGCGGCGGTGACTTCGTCCGGGCGTACCGACACCACGGCACCCGGCGCGGGCAGCGGCGCCGGCGCCTGCGCCGCGGCCTCGCCCGGGCCGGAAAGGCCCAGCGCGACGTCCTCGGCGATGCCGGACGGGGGCGCGGCACTCCAGCGCTGGGCCAGCTCGCGCAGCTCGGCCGGCTCGAAGCTCGGTTCGAGCACCTGGATGCGGCGGATCAGCGGCGGGTGCGTGGCGAACAGCGCGCTCAACCGGGCGCCCGGACCGAACAGCAGGTGGCCGACCTCGTCCACCTTCGGGCTGCGCAGCTGCGAGCCGTCGGGCAGACCGGCGATCTTCTTCAGCGCGCCGGCGATGCCCGAGGCCTGCCGGGTGAACTGCACGGCGGAGGCGTCGGCGAGGTACTCCCGCTGCCGCGACACCGACGCCTGGATCAGCCGACCGGCGAGCAGTCCGATGAAGCCGGCGGCCAGCAGCGCGAGGCCGACGATCACGACCGGGTTCCCGCCGGAGTCGCGGCGCCGGCCCGCGCCGAACACCGAGGCGCGCAGGAAGGTCCGGCCGATGATGGCCAGGAAGAGGATGCCGAACAGCAGGCCGATGAGCCGGATATTGAGGCGCATGTCCCCGTTGACGACGTGGCTGAACTCGTGCGCGATCACGCCCTGCAGCTCGTCGCGGTTGAGCCGGTCGAGCGCGCCGCGGGTGACCGCGACCGCGGCGTCCGCCGGCGTCCAGCCGGCCGCGAACGCGTTGATGCCGGGCTCGTGCTCGAGCACGTACACCTCCGGCACCGGTACGCCGGAGGCCAGCGCGACCTCCTCGACCACGTTGCGCAGCCGCCGCAGCCGCAGGTCGGTGGTGTCCTCCGGTACGTGCACGCCACCGAGGTCCCGCGCCACCCGGCCGCCACCACCGGCGCGCAACCCGACGGTGCGGAACAGCGACGCGAGCAGGATCACGGCGACCGTGGCGATGCTGGCCACCACGACGGTCGTGACGAGCTCGCTGACCGGCCCCTGGAACGAGCGGAACGCGAACGCCGCCGCCAAGTCGACAGCGGCGACGATGCCGACCACGGCGACCACGAAGAGCAGGACCAGCCGCGCGGACAGGCGTTTGACCTGCCGCTGGCGCTCGAAGAAGTCCATCGTCAGAAGGAGACCCGCGGCGCCTCGCGCGTGCCCGGGTCGTCGATCTCCAGCAGGGCCGCGGGTCCGAACCCGAACATGCCGGCGAAGATGCTGGCCGGGAACGTCTCGCGCCGGTTGTTGTACGTCATCACCGAGTCGTTGTAGCCCTGGCGGGCGAACGCCACCCGGTTCTCCGTCGAGGTCAGCTCCTCGGACAGCTGCATCATGTTCTGGTTCGCCTTCAGGTCCGGGTACGCCTCGGCGACCGCGAACAGCCGACCCAGCGCCTGCGTGAGCATGTTCTCGGCGCCGCCCAGGCCCTGCATCGCACCCGGGTCGCCCGGGTTCCCGGAGGCGTTCGCCTGCGCGTTCACCGCCGCGGCGCGGGCCGCGGTCACCGCCTCCAGCGTCTCGCGCTCGTGCCGGATGTACGCCTTCGCCGTCTCGACCAGGTTGGGGATCAGGTCGTGCCGGCGGGTGAGCTGGACATCGATCTGCGCGAAGGCGTTCTTGTACGCGTTGCGGGCCCGGACCAGCCCGTTGTAGATCGATACGACCCAGGCGATCAGGGCCAGCACCACGAGCAGCAGGCAGATCCCGCCGATCAACAATTCCATGGCCTCACCGTATCGGTAGGGAGCTACCGGTACGTCGCGCCGTTGAAGTTGACGCGTATCGAGTAGAGCGAGTTCGACGCCGTAATGAACAGCTCATTCCGTTGCGGACCGCCGAAGGTGAGGTTCGAAACGATCTCCGGCACGAGGAGCTTGCCGATGAGCGCGCCGTCCGGCTCGAAGCAGTGGAGGCCGTCGTGGGCGGCCGCCCAGACCCGGCCGCGGTGGTCCAGGCGGACCCCGTCGAAGGTCCCGGTATCGCAGTCGGCGAAGACCTCGCCGCCGGCCAGCGTGCCATCGTCGGACGCGTCGAAGCGGCGCAGGTGCCGCCGGCGCGTGTCCGCGATGTAGAGCAGCCGTTCGTCGGCCGAGAAGGCGAGCCCGTTGGGCCGGTCGAAGTCGTCCGCGACGACGCGGACCGCGCCGGTGGCCGGGTCGACGCGATAGACGTGGCAGGCGCCGATCTCGCTGTCCGCCCGGTGGCCCTCGTAGTCGCTGTCGATGCCGTAGCTCGGGTCGGTGAACCAGATCGAGCCGTCCGAGTGTTCGACCACATCGTTGGGGCTGTTGAGACGCTTGCCGTCGCACCGGTCGGCCAGCACGGTGATCGAGCCGTCGACCTCGGTGCGGGTCACCCGCCGGTCGCCTTGCTCGCAGCTGACGAGGCGACCTCGTCGGTCAACGGTGTGGCCGTTGGCGTACCGCGAGGGCTGTCGGAACACGCCGACCGCGCCGGTGGTCTCGTCCCAGCGCAGCATCCGGTCGTTGGGGATGTCGCTGAAGACCAGGTAACGGCCGGCGGCAAAGTATGCCGGGCCCTCCGTCCAGCGGCACCCGGTGTGCAGCCGCACCATCGACTTGTCCCCGCTGCAGCCGCGGAACCGCTCGTCGAGCACGACCAATTGCGTCTTGACGGTGTCTACCAACGCAGCCTCCATTCTCGCGAAACCCGGCCCGTGACCCGGGTGCGGTCCTACTGTGAAGATCAAGGGACGGTGCAGTCGCCGTCACTCGGGACGGGGATCTCATGGCTGACCAGTTTGACGAGATGAAGGACAAGGCCGCCGACGCGGCCGGCGGAGAGAAGGGCGCCGAGGGCGTGGACAAGGCCGCCGAGATGGCCGATGAGAAGACCGGCGGCAAGTACTCCGAGCAGGTCGAGAAGGGAGCCGACACCGCCAAGGACAAGCTCGGCGAGATGGGGGACGACCAGTAGCCTAAGCCACGCGCAGCGCCTCGCCGGCCCGCGCGTCGACGATGAGGCGCTGGACCGCGTACGAATCCGGGAGGCGCCAGCGCGTCTCCTCGGGAGCGACCAACCAGCGGACGAAACCCTCGGCCAGCTGGGTCGGAGGGGCGGGCACCCATGAGCCGCGGCCGTGCCGGATGACGTCCGGCTGCCCGTCCAGCTCGGGCCGGAGCCGGTCGCCGGGGCGTACCAGGAACATCCACCGGCCGGTCGGCGTCACCGCCACCGGACCGCGGACCTGGCCGCGGCCCGGGCCCTCGATGGTGCGCAACGCGCGGGCGGCGGCGAGCGTGTGCAAGCCGATCCAGCCGGGCACCTCCAGCACGTCGAAGGCCCGACCGGTCGGCAGCAGGACGCTGTGCGGCACGGTCCGCCACCAAAGGGTCACGCGAACGGGGTCGTGCGAGGCGGAGTCGTCCCATCGATCAAGGGCGGGGTGGCACCCGGTCGTGGGACAGCCGAGGCGTTCGCAGGTGAAGCGAGAACCAACAAAACAGGCACCTGGGGTCACGTCCCAGCCGGCCTCGGCGTACCGCAGGGCGGCCCTGCGCAGGCGGATCCGGTCGATATACCGAGCGATATACCGAGGTCCATGTGTCCATCGCATCGCGCGACAACCCCCAGGGCGAGGACGCGAGGCCATTATCAGACGACCGGCGCCGTCACCAGCGCGACACGCCGGTCGTTGCGTCTGGCATAGCGCCACTTGCAACTTGCATCCATAACTACAAGCATCTGTGTCCGGGCAAACGCACAGCCTGTGCGACGAGCCTGCACCGCCCCGTCGCACACCAGTAACTGGGCCCGGCCCCGTACCGCCGGTGACGCAAGGGGAGGGACAGACGTGGACGAGCTGCCCATCGGCCGCCGCGTCGCCTATTGGCGCGGCCGACGCAAGATGTCGCAGCAGGTCTTCGCCGACCGGCTCGGCAAGTCCAAGAGCTGGGTCGACAAGGTGGAGCGGGGGGTCCGTCGGCTGGACAAGTTCTCCGTCGTCTACGAGATCGCGGACGTCCTCCAGCTCGACGTGGCGCTACTCCTCGGCAGGGATCCGGAACGCCGCCCGGACGCCGTCAACTGCATCGACCAGGTCGAGGTCGAGGAGATCCGGGCCGCGCTCGAGCGGTACGACCAGATCCCCGCGTTCTGTCACGTCACGCCCGAGGCGCCGGTGCTGGAGGAGATGCGCAAGGCCGTGAGCCACGCGTGGCTCACCTTCCAGCACGCCAAGTACGGCGTGCTCGCCCGGGCGCTGCCGCGACTGCTGCGCGACGGGCAGGCAGCCGACACCGCGAACACCCAGACGGACGGCGGTCAGGAGGCGGCGCACCTGCTGGGGCAGGTCTACCAGATCTCCTCCTCGGTGCTGCGCAAGCTCGGCGAGCACGAGCTGGCCTGGCTCGCCGCGGACCGCTCCATCGCGGTGTCGCAGCGGGCCGGCGACCAGCTGCTCGCCGGCCTCGCCAGCCACCGGGTGGGCAACGCGTTGCTCGCTCTCGGGCGGGCCCGTCCGGCCCTCGAGGTCAACGTCAACGTCGCGAACCGGCTGGCGCCTGGCAGCGCCGCGCCCACCACACCGGAGCGGCTGTCGGTCTACGGCATGCTGCTGCTCAGCGCCGCGATGGCCGCCGCGCGCATCGGCGACAGCGCGACGGTGCGTGACCTGGTGACCGGCGCCGACGAGGCCGCGCGGGCGGTCGGCGGCGACTGCAACCACTACTGGACCTGCTTCGGGCCGACCAACGTGCAGCTGCACCGTGCGGCGGCCGCGGTCGAGCTCGGCGAGGCCGCGGTCGCGGTGGAGACCCACGAGAACCTCGACCCGGAGGGCTTCGCGGCGCTGCTGCCCGAGCGGCGCGCACAGCACTACATCGACATCGCCCGGGGGTACGCCCAGCTGGGCAACGCCGAGAAGGCGAGCGAGATGCTGCTGGAGGGCGATCGGCTCGCGCCCTCCGAGATCCGGTGCCGCCCGATCGCCCACGAGGTCCTCTTCGACGTGCTCCGGCGTACCCGGGGCACCCCGCCCGCACCCGTCTCGGAACTGGCCGAACACATGGGAGTTGGCGTTTGAGCAGCCCACCGGGGCGCGTGTTGTACGTCATCGTCTGTGGCTCCCCGGTCGCCAGGCATGTCGGCCGCCTCGTGGCGCTCGCCCAGCGGGACGGCTGGGACGTGTGCGTGATCGCTACGCCCGACGGGCGCAAGTTCGTCGACGTCCCCACGTTGGCGGCGCAGACCGGCCACCCGGTGCGCAGCGTCTACAAGAACCCGGGTGACCCGGACGTGCTGCCGCCGCCCGATGCGATGATCGTCGCTCCCGCGACCGTCAACACGATCAACAAGTGGGCGGCGGGTATCGCCGACACGCTCCCGCTGGGGCTGCTCGTCGAGGGGCAGGGCCTGGGCCTGCCGATCGTGGCGGTGCCGTACACGAACTCGGCGATGGTCCGGCACCCGGCGTTCGGCGAGAGCGTCACGAGGCTGCGCAGTTGGGGCGTGACCGTGCTGTACGGAGACGACGTGGTCAGGCTCCACCCGCCCGGCACCGGCGAGGAGCACCTGCGCCTGTTCCCGTGGGAGCTGGCCCTCGATGCGCTGCGGGCGCGAGTTCCCGGCGACCACGGCCGTCGGGCGTGATCGCGGCCGTCGCGCTGGTAGCGTCGCGGCCGTGAGCACAGCCCCCGAGGAGGAGCGCCACCCGTGAAGGCCGACCCGGAAGCCCAGCTCCGCCTGCTGGACCTGCAGGCGATCGACACCGCGCTCGCGCAGCTCGGGCACCGCCGTCGCACCCTGCCGGAGCTGGTCGAGGTGGAGACGCTGGCGCGGCAGTTGACCGGCCTGGACGACGAGCGGGTGCGCGCCCAGGTCGAGGTCGACGACATCGACCGGGGCATCGCCCGGCTGGAGAAGGACATCGACCAGGTACGCCAGCGCAAGGACAAGGACCAGGGCCGGTTGGACGTCGGCAGTGGCCCGGCCCGGGAGCTCGAGGCGCTGCAGCACGAGCTGGTGTCCCTCAACCGGCGGCAGTCGGAGCTGGAGGACTCCGAGCTGGAGCTGATGGAGCAGCGCGAGCAGGCCCAGGGCGTACTCGAAGGCGTCGAGGCGCGGCTCGCGTCGCTGCGCGAGCGGCGCGCGGCGGCCGAGGCACGACGCGACGCGGCGCTCTCCGACATCGCCAAGGATGAGCAGTTCCGCGCCGAGGCCCGCCAGCCGGTGCTCGCCGACCTGCCGGCCGACCTGGTGGCGCTGTACGACCGGATCCGGGAGGCGTCGGGTGGCATCGGTGCGGCGGCGATCCGCGGCGGCCGGTGCGGCGGCTGCCGCCTCGAGCTGGCCGGCAGCGAGCGTTCCCGGGTCAAGGCGGCACCGCCGGACGAGGTGCTCCGGTGTGAGGAGTGCGGGCGCATCATGGTCCGCACGGCCGAGTCGGGCCTATGAGCCGCCGGCTCAGCGTCATCGTCGAGGCCGACGGCGGCGCCCGGGGCAACCCCGGACCGGCGGGGTACGGCGCGGTCGTCCGCGAGGCCAACACCGGCGAGGTCCTCGCCGAGCGGTCGGAGGCGATCGGCACGGCCACGAACAACGTCGCCGAGTACGGCGGCCTGATCGCCGGGCTGTCGGCGGCCGCGGACCTCGGCGCGGTCGAGGTCCACGTGCGGATGGACTCCAAGCTGGTGATCGAGCAGATGTCCGGCCGCTGGCAGATCAAGCACCCCGGCCTGCGACCGCTCGCGGCGCGGGCCGCCGCCCTGGTGCGCCGGTTTGACTCGGTCACGTTCTCCTGGGTGCCACGCGAGCGGAACCGGCACGCCGACGCGCTCGCCAACGCCGCGATGGACGCCGCCGCGGGGAAGGCGGCGGCGCCCCGCCCAAAAGGTGAGCCGGCCGGGCGTCCCTCGTGGACGCCGCCGGCCGGCACCCCGACCCGGATGATTCTGGTACGCCACGGCGAGACGATCCTGACCGCCGAGCGCCGCTACTCGGGGCGGGGCGACGTGCCGCTCTCCGACCTCGGGCGGGCCCAGGCGTCGGCCACGGCGGCGCGGGTGGCGGACCTCGCCCCGGTGGTCGCGGCCGTGGTCAGCTCGCCCCTGTCCAGGTGTACGGCGACCGCGGAGGCGATCGCCGCGGCGTGTGGTGGCGCGCCCGTCGTCGTGGAGCCGGACCTCGTCGAGTGCGATTTCGGCGAGTGGGAGGGGCTGACCTTCGCCGAGGTGAGCACGCGGTGGCCCGCCGAGCTGTCCGCGTGGCTGGAATCCACGGCCGCGGCGCCGCCGGGCGGGGAGTCGTTCGGAGCGGTCGCCACCCGGGTACGCCGGGCGGTGGCGAAGCTGCGCAGCGCGTACCCGGAATCGATCGTCGTGATCGTCTCGCACGTGACGCCGATCAAGCTGATCCTGCGCGACGCCCTCGCGGCGGGCGACGCCATGCTGCACCGGCTCTACCTCGACGCGGCCGGGATATCCATCGTGGACGCCTGGCCGGACGGTGGCGTGGCGGTGCGGACGGTGAACGACACCGCCCACCTGGCTGCCTCTTGACCCCGCCCCATTAATCGGTAAGTTTCTTAACCATGCGAGCATCCCGTTCCCGCCGGCTCGCCGTGCTCGTGACCGCCCTCGCCGCGACCGTCGCTGTGCTCCCAGCGTCGGCCGCCCAGGCGGGCTCGACATCCGGCCGGCCAGATCGCGTCCGACAGGTCGGCTACTTCACACAATGGGGCATCTATGGCCGGGCGTTCTTCGTCAAGAACCTCGACACGTCCGGGGCGGCCTCGCGGCTGACCCACATCGACTACGCGTTCGCCAACGTCAGCCAGGACGGCCGGTGCTTCGAGGCCAACATCCCCGGCGAGGGCGACGCCTGGGCGGACTACCAGCGTCCGGTGCCCGCCGCGGAGAGCGTCGACGGCGTCGGCGACGCCTGGGGCGAGCCGCTCAACGGCAACTTCGGCCAGCTGCTCAAGCTGAAGGCCAAGCACCCCAACCTCAAGGTGCTGCTGTCGATCGGCGGCTGGACCTGGTCGACCTACTTCTCCAACGCCGCGACACCGGAGAACCGGGCGGCCTTCGTGGCGTCCTGCATCGACCTGTTCCTCAAGGGCAACCTGCCGGTGCTCGACGGCGGCAGCGGCGGACCAGGCTCGGCGTACGGCGTCTTCGACGGCATCGACCTCGACTGGGAGTGGCCCGGCTCGGAGGGCGAGCCCGGCAACGTCATCCGCCCCGAGGACAAGCAGAACTACACCGCGCTGCTCGCGGAGTTCCGGTCGCAGCTCGACGCGTACGGCGCCACGGTCGGGCGGCAGTTCGAGCTGTCCGCGTTCCTCCCGGCCGCCCCGGCCACGATGGACGCCGGCTACGAGGGCAACAAGATCTTCAACTCGCTCGACTTCGGGACCGTGCAGGGGTACGACTTCCACGGGCCGTGGGAGTCGGTGACCAACCAGCAGTCCGCGCTGCGCCAGCCGGCCGGCGCGCCCGACAACCCCGACTTCACCGGCGACTACACGATCAAGTCGTGGCTGGCCCGGGGAGCCCCGCGCGACAAGCTCGTGCTGGGCATCCCGTACTACGGGCACGGCTGGACCGGGGTCACGGGCGACGGCAACGGGCTCTACAAACCGGCCGCCGGGGCGGCGCCCGCCACATGGGAGCCCGGCTCGGAGGACTACAAGGTGCTCGCCACGCTGCCAAGCCAGGGGTACACCCTGTACCGAGACTGGGCGGCCGGCCACGCCTGGCTGTTCAACGGCACAACGTTCTGGACCTTCGACGACCCGGCGGTCGTGCAGCAGAAGGCTCTATACGTCAAGGCCAACCGGCTCGGCGGCACCATGGTGTGGTCGCTCGACGGCGACGACGCGAACGCGACGCTGACCAGGACCATCCACTTCGGCCTCTTCGGCGGCAAACCGTAGTCCGATCGACGCAACCCTGCACGGTCTGGGGTGTCGGCGGCCCGCCGACACCCCAGACCGTGCAAGATTGCGATGACGTTGGTCACGCGGTCGCGCGGGCGTGCACGCCGGCGGAGGCGTTCTCGGAGGTCTCGTAGTCGAGGCCACCGAGGTCTATCCTCGCCGGCATGGCCGGCACTGATATCCACGCGGAGAAGACGCGGTCGACGTTCCGGATGCAGTGCACGGTATCGACCTACATCAAAGCCCAGCCGGAGAAGGTCTGGACGTTACTCACCCGGGTCGACGACATGGTGCGCTGGAATTCGACGCTCACCAACATCGAGGGGGACATCGCGCCCGGCGGCACCGTCAAGATGCAGGTTCCCGAGGCGCCCGGACGGACGTTCACAGTCAAGGTCACGAAGTTCGAGCCCAACCGGGAAATGGTGTGGCGCGAGGGCAATCCGGTGATGTTCCTCGGCCTCCGGACGTACACGCTGACACCCGACCCGGACGGGGCCGCCACCCGATTCGAGATGTCGGAGGTGTTCTCGGGGGCGATGCTGCCGATGATCGCCGGAAGGCTGCCGGACTTCGGACCGATATTCGAGAAGTACGCCGCCGATCTCAAGGCCGAAGCCGAGAAGTAGCGACCCTAACGGGCGCGGATCAGCAGGAGTACGCCGACGACGGTCCCGAACGTCACGATCACCGCGCGGAGCACGCGCTGCGGAAGTCGACGGACGAGCCGCGCGCCGGCGTACCCCCCGATGAGCGTGGCCGGCGCGAGTATCGCGACGCCGGCCCAGTTCACCGGCCCGAACGCGGCAAAGGCGACGACCGTCACCAGCCCGACCACCAAGGAGATCACGTTCTTCAGCGCGGTGACCCGGGCGAGCGTCTCGTCGAGCACCAGGGCGAGCCCGGCGACGAGCATGACCCCGAGCGCGGCGCCGAAGTAGCCGCCGTACAGCGCGCCGAGCCCGACCATCGCGTGCAGTGACCCAGCGCGCCGCCGCGGCGTCATCTCGCGGGGGTGGCCGACCAGGCGGCGCAGCCGGTCCTGGAACGCGAGCGTCGCGGTCGCCCCCAGCACCAGGAACGGCACGACGAGCTCGAACGCGCGGGCCGGGGTGAGGAGTAGGAGCGCGCAACCCGCCGCGGACCCGACGATCGCCGTCGGCGCAACAAGGCGTACGCGATGATGCTGCCCCTCGAGGTCGGCGCGGCTGCCGACGACGCTGGCCAGGTAGCCCGGACAGACGGCGATAGAGTTGGTCACGTTCGCCGGCACCGGGGCCATCCCGACCGCCACCAGGGTCGGAAATGTGATCAACGATCCGCCGCCGGCCACCGCGTTGACCGTGCCCGCGGCGAGTCCGGCGGCGAGGAGCAGGGCCGCCTCGGAGATCTCCATCGCGGCTCAGGCTAGTGCTCCTCCACCGGGTCGATCTAGGGCGAATGCTTGTTAGTTGATCTCCAGCCACCAGAATTCGCCCTAGATCGGCCCGGGGTGCGTACGATTGATGGTTGCGACGGACGAGTCGACCGGGCGGCCGCGTCGGTGGCCGGAGGGTCACCGCCGAGGAACGTCCGGACTCCGCAGGGCAGGGTGGTTGCTAACGGCAACCCGGGGCGACCCGCGGGACAGTGCCACAGAAAACAGACCGCCTCGTCGCCGGCTCGGCCGGTGGCGGGGTAAGGGTGAAACGGTGGAGTAAGAGCCCACCAGCACCCCGGGTGACCGGGGTGGCTCGGTAAACCCCACCCGGAGCAAGGCCAAGAAGGGCCGCCACCGCCAGGTGCGGCCCGCGCAGGCGATCGAGGGTAGCCCGCCCGATGCCTGCGGGTAGGCCGCTGGAGCCTGTCGGCGACGGCAGGCCGAGATGGATGGCCGCCGCCCACCGTCGGTCGACGGCGGTGGGTACAGAATCCGGCGTACAGGTCGACTCGTCCGTCGCCGACCTGCCTGTGTCGTGCGGGATTGCTCGTATGGCCCTTGACCACAAGGAACGCGTTCTAGCCTCGGACAGAGGGGCGCGGCGTGGCGGTGCCGAACAGGCACAAGTCCGGGCAGCCCCTTCGCCCGCGATGCCCCTCGGTCGACCTCCAATGAGCTCAAAACTGGAGAGGAGACCCACATGCCTGTCACGACGGATTCGTCTGCGGGCGCCACCGGGATCCGGCCGTTTGCGATCGAGATCTCCGAGGCGGACCTGGAGGAGTTGCGTACGCGCATCACAGCCACGCGCTGGCCCGAAAAGGAGACCGTCGCCGACGCGTCGCAGGGCGTGCAGTCGGCGACTATTCAGGAACTCGCGCGCTATTGGGCGTCAGACTACGACTGGCGCAACGTCGAGGCGAAACTGAACGCTCTGCCTCAGTTCATGACCGAGATCGATGGGCTCGACATCCATTTCATACACGTTCGGTCGAAGCACGACGACGCGTTGCCGCTCATCATCACGCACGGCTGGCCCGGCTCGATCATCGAGATGCTCGACGTCGTCGGGCCGCTCAGCGACCCGACGGCATACGGCGGCAGCGCAAAGGACGCGTTCCATCTGGTGATTCCGTCGATGCCGGGCTACGGGTTCTCCGCCAAGCCGACCAGCACCGGCTGGGGCCCCGAGCACATGGCACGTGCCTGGGCAGAACTGATGACGCGCCTGGGCTACACCCGCTACGTCGCCCAGGGCGGCGACTGGGGCGCGGTCGTCACCGAGCTCATGGGCGCACAGGCGCCGAAGGGGCTGATCGGCATCCACACGAACATGCCCGGCGCCCTTCCGCCCAAGATCTCGAAGGTGATCACGTCGAACGTCCTCGGTGCCGGCGACCCGGCCCCGACCGATCTGTCGGAGGAGGAGCAGCGCGCATACGACCGGCTGAGCTTCTTCTACACGAAGGGCATCGGCTACGCGCTCGAGATGGGGAATCGCCCCCAGACGCTGTACGGGCTCGCGGACTCGCCCATCGCTCTGGCGGCCTGGATGCTCGACCACGACGCCTGGAGCCTCGAGGACATCTCGCGCGCCTTCGTCCAGGAGCAGCCCGTTGGCAACCTCACACGCGACGAGGTCCTCGACAACGTCACCTTGTACTGGCTGACGAACACTGGGGTTTCTGCGTCTCGTCTCTACTGGGAGAACAAGCTCGGATTCTTCGACGTCAAGGGCGTGTCCGTCCCGACGGCCGTCAGCGTCTTCCCGAACGAGCTCTACCAGGCCTCTCGGGTCTGGGCAGAGCAGGCGTATCCGAACCTCATTTACTTCAACGAGGTCGACAAGGGGAATCACTTTGCGGCTTGGCAGGAGCCGGAGCTGTTCGCGACCGAGGTCCGCGCGGGCTTCCAGCCGCTTCGGTAGGTGACCGTGTCCGAACGTGTGCACATGCCATCGCTCGGCGGGGCGACCGAGTGGCTCAACTCCGAGCCACTCGGCCCCGCCGAGCTGCGCGGGCACGTCGTGCTCGTGGACTTCTGGACGCTGACGTGCATCAACTGGCTGCGCACCGAGCCGTACGTCCGTGCCTGGTCCCAGGCGTACCTAAACGACGGGTTGGTCGTGATCGGAGTCCACACGCCGGAGTTCTCGTTCGAGCACGAGATCGACCGGGTGCGCCAGGCGACGAAGGACCGAGCGATCGACTACCCGGTCGCGGTCGACAACGACTACGAGGTCTGGAGCGCCTTCGACAACCATTTCTGGCCGGCGCTCTACTTCGTCGACGCGGAGGGCATCATCCGCGACCACCACTTCGGCGAAGGACGCTACGAGCAATCCGAGCGCGTCATCCAGCGGCTGCTCGGCGTCGAGCGCGACCGCGTCTCCGTCGACGGGCTCGACGTGGAGGCGGAGGCCGACTGGGACAACCTGCGGACGCCCGAGACATATCTCGGCTACGGCCGCAGCGAGCACTTCGCGTCACCGGACGGCGCCGTGCTCGACGAACCCCGCGCCTACGAGTTCCCCGGGTACCTGCGCTCCAACCAGTGGGCCCTCGCCGGCGCATGGACGATCGGGCGTGAGAATGTCGTGCTCGACCAGGCCGGCGGCAGCATCGCCTATCGGTTCCAGGCGCGCGACGCGCACCTGGTGCTGTCGCCCGGAGCGCGAGAGCCGATTGCTTTCCGCGTGTTCCTCGACGGCGAGGCTCCGGGCCCGTCCCACGGCGTGGACGTCGACGAGGATGGCAACGGCCTGCTCCGGGACGGCCGCCTGTACCAGCTCGTACGCCAGGACGACACGGTCCGCGAACGGATCCTGGAGATCACGTTCCTCGAGCCCGGCGCCGAGGCGTACGCGTTCACGTTCGGGTAGCGAGAGATGCCGACCGCGGCAATGGGATGCCGTCGTATGGTTGAGGAGGACTGATGTCGTTCGTCTCCCGCGGATTCAAGGGCCGGCGCCGCTCGGAGGGTGATCCGGCGCGCGTGCCGCCGGGCCAGTACGTGACCGACGATTTCCCCGTCCTCTCGGCCGGTCCGACCCCGCATACGCCGCTCGGGGAGTGGACCTTCACGATCCGCGGTGCGGTCGACGACCCGGTGTCCTGGACCTGGGAGGAGTTCCGCGCATTGCCGTCCGAGACGGTGACCGTCGACATCCACTGCGTGACCAAGTGGTCGAAGCTGGACACCGTCTGGACGGGCGTGTCGGTCGACACACTGCTGACCGGCGTCGAGACGAGCGCGGAATACGTCCTGGCCTTCAGCGACGGCGGTTACACGACGAACCTGCCGCTCGAGGACGTGACGGGCGGCAAGGCCTGGATCGCGCACGCCTACGACGGCGAGCGGCTCGACCCCGAGCACGGCGGGCCTGCGCGGCTCCTCGTCCCGCACCTGTACTTCTGGAAGAGCGCCAAGTGGGCGCGGGGGCTGGAGCTGCGCGAGCAGGATCAGCCGGGGTTCTGGGAGACCTACGGCTACCACAACCACGGGGATCCTTGGCGGGAACAGCGGTACGCGGGCGACTGAACTGGCAGCTCGCCGATGTGGTCGAGCTGGTCGAGGAGACGCCGCGGGTGAAGAGCATCGTCCTCGACCTTCCCGACTGGCCGGGGCATCGCGCGGGTCAGCACATCGACGTGCGCCTGACCGCCGAGGACGGCTACCAGGCTCAGCGCAGCTACTCCATTGCGTCGGCGCCGGAGGACGGGTACGTCGTGCTGACGGTCGAGCGGCTCGACGACGGCGAGGTCTCGCCCTATCTCACCGATGAGCTCCGGTCGGGGGACCGGCTCGAGCTGCGCGGGCCGATTGGCGGCTACTTCGTCTGGGAAACGTCCCTCGGTGGGCCGCTGCTGCTCGTTGCCGGCGGCTCCGGGATCGTGCCGCTACGCGCGATGCTCCGCCACCGCGCTGCTGCCCGCAGCAACGTGCCGGCCCGCCTCCTCTACTCGTCGCGGGCGCTCGAAGACGTCATCTACCGCGACGACTTGAACCGCCTCGCGGCGTATGACGAGGTCGACATCCGGTTGACCCTCACCCGCGAATGGCCTGCCGAGTGGATAGGCCATCGGGGACGCGTCGACACGGCGTTGCTCGGCGAGGTCGCATGGCCGGCCCACCAGGGTGCCCTG
>DASXRQ010000117.1:0-4610 GCA_036506495.1 Micromonosporaceae bacterium
AACCCGGTGGCGCCGCCGCGGCCGAAGCTGGTCCCCAGACCGGGGACGGTGGAGGAGTGTCAAATGCGGGCCTGGTTCTCGATCTGCAGCGCGCCCAACGCGGTGAACAGCTTCTTGATGAGGTAGTTCTCCTCGTTGTCCAGCGTCGCGCCGCCGAGGCTGGCGATGCCCAGCGTGCGGTTGAGCGGGTGGCCCTTGTCGTCGACGGCCTCCCAGGTCGCTGCCCGGGCCGCGAGCACGCGGTCGGCGATCATGTCCATGGCGGTGTCGAGGTCGAGGTCCTCCCACTCGGTGCCGTGCGGCCGGCGGTAGCGGACCGTCATCTGGCGCAGCGGGCTCGTGACCAGGCTCTTGCTTGCCGAGCCCTTCGGGCACAGCCGGCCCCGGGAGATCGGGCTGTCGGGGTCGCCCTCGATCTGGGTGACCCGGCCGTCCTTCACGAAGACGCGCTGCCCGCAGCCGACGGCGCAGTACGGGCACACCGAGCGGGCGACCGAGTCCGCGGTGGTCGTGCGGGAGGACAGCTCGGCCGACCGCGGCGACTTGGCCGCGGCCCCGCGCCCGAGCGGGTCGTCGCCGGTCAGCTGCCGGTAGACCGGCCAGCCCTCGATCCAGGTGCGGACGCCCACGAGCCGACCCTAGCCCTAGGCTGAACGGCGTGCTGGCGATCCGCGCCGCGCGCCTGTTCGACGGGGTGAGCGCGGCCCTCGTGCCGCGGCCAATGGTCCTGGTCGAGGCCGGCCGGATCGTCGCGGTGCGGTCCGGAGGTGAACCGCCGGCGGACGCCCGGCTGGTCGACCTCGGCGACGTCACCCTGCTCCCGGGGCTCGTCGATGCCCACGTGCACCTCGTCTTCGACGCGAGCGCCGACCCCGTGGGCCGGCTCGCGGACGCGGACGACGAGGCCGCCTTCGCCGGAATGCGCAGGGCCGCGGCGACCGCGCTCGCGGCGGGGATCACCACCGTCCGCGACCTCGGCGATCGCGGCTATCTGGGGGTACGCCTGCGGGACGAACCCGCCACCCACCAGGGCCCGCGGGTGCTCGCGGCCGGTCCCCCGATCACCGTGAGCCGCGGCCATTGCTGGTTTCTCGGTGGTGAGGCCGACGGGGTCGACGGCGTGCGCGCAGCCGTGCGCGAGCACGCCGAGCGCGGCGTGGACGTCATCAAGGTGATGGCGACGGGCGGGGAGCTGACCCCGACCACGCGTCCGGACGAGGTCTCCTACGGAGCGGCCGAGCTGCGCGCCGCGGCCTCGGAGGCGCACCGGCTTGGCCTGCCCATCACCGCACACGCGCACGCCGTGGCCGGAGTGCGCAGCGTTGTCGAGGCCGGCTTCGACATGGTGGAGCACGGCACGTTCATGACGGCCGGCGGCACGACCGCTGAGGCCGACGACGCGGTTATCGAGGCGATCCTGGGCGCGGGGGTCATCGTGTCGGCCACGATGGGCTCGGTGCCGGGCTCTCCGGTCCCGCCGCGGATCGCCGCGATCGTCCCGCAGCTCGTCGCGGTCTTCGAGCGGCTACGGGCGGCCGGCGTCCCGGTCATCTGCGGCAGCGACGGCGGGATCGGGCCGAACAAGCCGCACGACGTGTTGCCGTACAGCGCGGAGATGATGGTGAACCTCGACGGGTACGCCACGCAGGAGGCCCTGCGGGCGGTCACGTCGTTGGCGGCGGACGCCTGTGGCGTCGGTGGCCGGGTCGGCCGGGCCGCGCCCGGCTACGACGCCGACCTGCTCGCCGTGGCGGGTGACCCGCTCGTCGACATTGCCGCCCTGCGCAACGTCCGCGCGGTGTTCCGCGCCGGCGAGCGGGTGCGTTGATCTTGCTTCAGCCGCGCCGGGGCGGCATGTCGTGCAGGCACCTACGAGACCTGAGTCAGATATGAATCGGCGGGAACCGCCGACCGCTACTGCCACCGCTACCGTGTCCCGGCCCAATTCATTTCTGGATCAGGTCTCGTAGGTGCCTGCGACATACGGTGAGAGGTCTTGAAGTTGATGTTGGGAGGACAGGCGCTCGACCGGCTGCTGAGGGGTGAAGGCTCGGGCGGCCGCGGACAGGAAGCCTTCGGCGGCGAGCTCGTCCCACAGCGCCGGCGCGGGCGGGCCGGCCGCGAACAGCTCCGCGTTGCGGCGCACCTCGTCCGGCGACGCGGCGCCGACGAGCACCGCGGCGACGGCGGGATGAGCCGCCGCGAAGGACAGTGCCGCGGCCGGCAGCGAGGTGCCGTGCCTACCGCAGACCGTCGCGATCGTCCCGGCGCGATCCACCACACCGGACGGTGCCGGCCCATACTCATACGGCAGACCGGCGTGCGGCTCGTCGACGGCGAGGATGCCGCTGTTGAACACGCCGGCGTTGACCACGCTCACGCCGCGCCGGACGCAGGCCGGGAGCAGCTCGTCCAGCGCGCTCTGATCCAGCAACGTGTACCGGCCGGCCAGCAGCACCGCGTCCAGGTCGCACTCGGCGACGAACCGGTGCAGCACGCGCCAGTCCTTCGAGCCCACGCCGATCGCGCCGACGGTGCCCTCCGCCCGCATCCCGTGCAGCACCGGGTACGCCTCCCGCAGCGCCACCTCCGCGTGGTCCTCCGGATCGTGGATCAGCACCAGGTCCACCCGGTCGAGGCCGAGCCGGTCGAGGCTGTCGGCCAGGCTCCGGCGTACGCCGTCGGCATCGAAGGCCCACACCCGGCGGTGGTCGGCGGGCACCTCGAAGCCCGCCGGGTCACGGTGGCTCCCACCGCCGGGGTCCGGCACCAGCAAGCGCCCCACCTTCGTGCTGATCGTGTACGCATCGCGTGGACACTCCCGCAGCGCGGCGCCGAGCCGGCGCTCAGACAGGCCGAGACCGTAGTGCGGGGCCGTGTCGAAGTACCGGATCCCGGCGGCCCACGCGGCGTCCACCGTCGCCGCGGCGGTGTCGTCGTCGATCGCCGAGTACAGGTTGCCGAGCGGGGCGCAGCCGAGCCCGAGGCGGGTCATCGCGGCGTCCGCAGCCGCAGCGTGCGCATCCCCCCGTCGACGTCGAGCACCGAGCCGGTGGTCGCCGACGCGAGCGGACCCGCCAGGTACGCGATCGCGGCCGCCACCTCGCCCGCGGTCACCAGGCGGCCGGTCGGCTGGCGGGCCCGCAGCGCCGCGACCTCCGCGTCCGGGTCGGCCGCCGCGGCTAGCAGTCGGCCGATCCAGGGCGTGTCCACCGTGCCGGGTGCGACGCAGTTGACGCGGATGCCGTCGCCGACGTGATCCGCGGCCATCGCGAGCGTGAGGGCGAGCACCGCTCCCTTCGAGGCGCTGTACAGGGCGCGGTTGGGTAGGCCAGTGTGTGCGGCGACCGAGCAGGTGTTGACGATCGCCGCGTGCGCGGACGCGCGCAGGTGCCGCAGCGCCGCCCGGCTGACGCGCACGATGCCGAGCACGTTGACGTCGAACACGCGGCGCCACTCGTCGTCGTCGTTGGCGTCGACCGCGCCCTGCGCGCCGATGCCCGCGTTGTTGACGAGGATGTCGAGGCCGCCGAGGGCGCCCACGGCCGCGGCGACGCCGGCGCGCACGGAGTCGTCGTCGGTGACGTCGCCCGGGATGCCCACGAGGCCCGCCGGGAGACCGTCGAGCACGGGATCGAGGCAGGCCACCCGCGCACCGCGCTCGGCCAACAGCCTCGCGGTCGCGAGGCCGATGCCGGACCCGCCGCCGGTCACCAGGGCCGATAGGCCGTCAAGCTCACCCATGTGCCGGTCCTCGCCACGCGGGGCCGTCGGGGAACGCGTACGCGACGCGCGTCTCCGGCCGCATGGTGGCGTTGAAGCCCGGCGCCGTCGGCGCGACGTAGCGACCGTCCCGGATGACGACCGGGTCGGTGAAGTGCTCGTGCAGGTGGTCAACGTACTCGATCACGCGGTTCTCGAGCGACCCGGAGACCGCCACGTAGTCGAACATCGACAGATGTTGTACCAGCTCGCACAGGCCGACCCCGCCGGCGTGCGGGCACACCGGTACGCCGAACTTCGCGGCCAGCAACAGGATCGCGACGTTCTCGTTGACGCCGGCCACCCGCGCGGCGTCCAGCTGCAGATAGGAGATCGCGTCGAGCTGCAGGAGCTGCTTGAACACGATGCGGTTCGGCACGTGCTCGCCGGTGGCCACCGGGATCGGGGCGATCGCGCGGGCGATCGTCGCGTGACCGACGATGTCGTCGGGGCTCGTCGGCTCCTCCACCCACCACAGGTCGTAGGGTGCGAGCTCCCGCACCCAGTCGATGGCCGCCGGAACGTCCCACCGCTGGTTCGCGTCGATGGCGATGCGGATGTCCGGGCCGCACTCCTCCCGCGCGATCTTCAGCCGGCGTACGTCGGTCGGCAGGTCCGCACCGACCTTCAGCTTGATCTGGGTGAAGCCCCTCGCGACCGCGTCCCGGCACAGCCGGCGCAGCTTGTCATCGTCGTATCCGAGCCATCCCGGCGACGTCGTGTACGCCGGGTAGCCGTGCGCCAGCAGGTATCGCTCCCGCTCCTCCCGGCCGACGTCCGCCGAGCGCAGGATGGCCAGCGCCTCGTCCCGCGTGAGCGCGTCGGTCAGGTACCGGAAGTCGACCAGG
>DASXRQ010000118.1:0-2459 GCA_036506495.1 Micromonosporaceae bacterium
GACCGCGAGATCCACCAGCGTGGCGAGGAAGCGCTCGGCATCGATGCCGTGCGGATGCTGTCCGTCGAAGACGTCGGCCAGCACCCAGTAGTGGCTCACCGCCGCCATGAGCACGGCCGCGAGCGCGGCATGGTCCTGACGGCCCGCCGGGTCCTCTCGGGCCAGGAATGCGGTGAAGGTGTCGTGTACGCGCTTGAGCTCATGCGCCCGGACCTGCTCGAGCAGATCCGGGAACGACGCCAGGTCGCGCAGCAGCAGCCGGTTCACGTCGCGTTCCTCGTCCAGGCGGCGCAAGCCCGCCCGCGCGACCGCCAGGAAGCGCTCGCGGCGCGGCAGTCCCGCGAGCGCGTCCGGATCATCGAGGTACGCGAGCAGCGGGCGGCCCGCCTCCGCCTGCCGGCGCAGCCCTTCCTCGAGCAGCGCCCGCTTGCTCGGGAAGTGCCGGTACAGCCCGCCCGCGCCGGCGGATAGACCAGCGGCGGCCTCGATCTGCGCGACTGTCGTGGCGTGGTAGCCCTGTCGCCCGAACAGCTCCATGGCCGCCGCCACGATGGTGTCCTTGGTGCTCAGCGCGGTTCCACGGTGAGCTCGTAGTGCAGCGTCTTCCAGCCCTTGCGCTCGTGCATCCAGGGCACGAGGCGGCGTTGCAGGATCGGGTACTTCGCGGCGAGCAGCGCGCGGACGGGGGCCACCTCCGTATCGTCCAGCAGCCGCGCGGTCCCGGCGAGGCGGTGGCCGGTCGGCTTGCCGCGCATCGTGCTGGGCGCGACCCGTACCTCGGGGAAGTTGCGTAGGCGCTTGGCCTTGCCGGACACGTCCCAGGTCCGGAAGAACGCCCGGCCGCCGTCCACGACGATGCTCACCGGTGTACCGACCCAGCTACCGTCCCGTTTTCGCGTCTCCAGCAGGACGTACTTCTGCCGCCCCAGCGTGTCGATGGCACTCATGGCCGCCTCGATTCCGTGTAAGTAAGTACCTACTTACAGGCTACGCCAGAACTACGCCTCGCGCCAGCCTTCCGGGGCGCGCGTCCATTCCTGGGCGAGCAATGGGGCGAATCGCCCGTCACGGAACTGCCGGACCTCGAGCCGGAGGCGGCCCGCGTCCGTCAGCGACAGCACGTTGTAGGACTGCCCCTCGCCCGCCCGCACCCGGCGGGACGTGGCCGTTCCCGCCATGACGCCGACCACGTGCCGGCCGAGATCCGGCCGGGACAGCGCGAGATCGACATGTGCCTGGACGTGATCGTGTCCACAGAGGACGACATCGACCCCGGCGGCGGCTGCGGCCCGCAGCGCCCGGTCGACACCCCTGACGAGCCGATGCGATCGCGCCGCGGGGACGAACACCGGGTGGTGCACCATCAAGATCTTGAGGGGTACGGAGGCCGCGAAAGCACTGCCGATCCGGGCGACCTGGCCGGCATCGACGCGGCCACCCTTCCAGTAGTAGCGGCGCGCCGTGCTGAGCCCGAGCACGAGCACGCCTTCTTGCCGGCGAAGCGGCTCGGCCTCCGGACAGATCCACCGGAGATACGCGTGCAGCGGCCGGAAGGCTCGGGTCAGCACCCGGTCCAACGGCAGATCGTGATTCCCGGGCACGCTGACCCACGGCACCCCCAGTTCGTCGAGCAAGGCGCGCGCCGCCCGGAACTGGGCTCGTCGCGCCCGCATCGTCAGGTCACCGCTGACCAGCACTTGGTCGACGTGTTGCGCGGCCACGTCGGCGAGAAGTCCCGCGACCACGGCCGGGTCCTCCACCCCGAGATGCAGGTCGGAGACGTGGGCAAGGCGCACCCTTGCAGCGTAAGTCCGACGTCGGTCCGGCGTCGTCCCTTTCAACCGGACATATAGGTTAGGCTGGTATCTGAGCAACGCTCGTGTTTGGATCGCCACATGGCATCCGAGGGTAGGGCCCTGGTCCTGGGCGGGGGCGGCGTCACGGGCGTCGCCTGGGAGATCGGCCTGATGCATGGGCTGGCCGAGCACGGCATCGACCTCACCGACGCCGACCTGTTCGTTGGCACGTCGGCCGGCTCGGTAGTCGCCGCCGAGATCACCGGCGGCGCGTCGCTGGAGAAGCTCTACGGCCACGAGCTCGTGGACACGGCCGGGGACCGTAACGCCACCATCGGCAACGGCGTGCTGCTGCGCTACATCCTCGCCGCGGCGTACCCGGGCGACCGCCGGCGCGGCCGCGCCTGGCTCGGCCGCGCCGCCCTGCGGAAGGCGACCGTGCCGGAAGCGGCGCGCCGCGCCGCCATCGCGACGCGGGTGCCGGGCGACGAATGGCCGCGCACCCCGCTGCGCATCGCCGCGATCGTGGCCGAGACCGGCGAGTTCGTCGTGTTCGACTCGGCAAGCGGGGTCTCGCTCATCGACGCCGTCGCGGCCAGCTGCGCCGTGCCGCTGGTCTGGCCGCCGATGACGGTGAACGGCACCCGCTACATCGACGGCGGC
>DASXRQ010000119.1:0-3585 GCA_036506495.1 Micromonosporaceae bacterium
CATGACGTCCCCACAATCGCGGAGCGACGAGGGTGCCCAGGCGGCAGGGGTCCTCGCGCCGGAAGCCGCGCTGTTCACCGACAACGATCCCGCGCTGCTCGGGCGGGCGCTGTCGGCCGCCGCCCGGGCCGCGACGCAGAGCCCGCTCGCGACCACCTCGGCGACCTTGCGGCTGGCCGAACGTCTGTGGAACGCGAGCACGGCGACCGTCGGCCGCGTCGCCGGCCGTACCGCCGAGGGCCCGATGCCGGTCGACGCGCGCGACAAACGGTTCGCCGATCCGGCCTGGGCGGAGAATCCCGGGTACTGGGGGCTGCGACAGGCCTATCTGGCGTGGCGGCAGTACGGGATGGACCTGGTCCGGGTGGCCGGTCTGGACCGGGTGCAGGAGGGCAAGGCCGAGCTCGCCGTCGGCTTCCTGTTTGACGCCTTCTCCCCCACCAACTTCGCGGCCACCAACCCGGCGGTGCTCAAACGTGCGTTCGAGACCGGCGGCCGCAGCCTGGTCGACGGCGCGCGCAACTTCGTCGACGACCTGGCCCACAACAACGGGCGGCCACGGCAGGTCGACGCCACGCCGTTCGAGGTGGGCCGCAACCTTGCCTGCACGCCGGCCAAGGTGGTCTACCGCAGCGATCTCATCGAGGTGCTGCAGTACCTGCCGCAGTCCGAACGGGTGCACGAGGTGCCGCTGCTGTGCAGCCCGCCGTGGATCAACAAGTACTACATCATGGATCTCGCGCCGCAGCGCAGCTTCATCGAGTGGGCGGTGCAGCACGGGCGGACGGTCTTCGCGATCAGCTATCGCAACCCGGACGCCTCGATGGCGCGGACCACGATGGACGACTACCTCGTCAACGGTCCGCGGGCGGCGATGGACGTGATCAGCGAGATCACCGGCACCGACAAGATCGACTTCGTGGGGCTCTGTCTCGGCGGCGCGCTGACTATGATGACCGCGACCTACCTGGACGAGGTCGGCGACGACCGGGTCGGGACCATCACGCTGCTCAACACGATGGTCGACTACAGCGATCCGGGCGTGCTGGGCAACTTCACCGACGAGGAGACCGTCGCGAAGCTCGAGCAGCGCATGCAGCGGCGCGGCTATCTCGAGGCTCGCGATATGGCCGGCACGTTCGACATCCTGCGGCCCAACGATCTGATCTTCAACTTCGTGGTTTCGAACTGGCTGATGGGCAAGCAGCCACCGGCGTTCGACATCCTGGCGTGGAACGCCGACGCCACCCGGATGCCGGCCGCGATGCATTCGTTCTACCTACGCAACTTCTACGTACAGAACAACTTCGTCAAGGGCGCGCTAGAGGTACGCGGGGAGCAGCTGGATCTGAACGACGTGGATCAGGACCTCTACGTGGTCTCCGCCATCAACGACCACATCGTCCCGTGGACCTCCTCGTACGCGACCCTCAAGCACGTGCGCAGCGACGCCCGGTTCGTCCTGTCCAGCGGCGGCCACATCGCCGGCATCGTCAACCCGCCGTCGCCCAAGGCGTGGTACGTCACCGGCGACAAGTATCCCGACGACCCGCAGCAGTGGCGGGCCGAGGGCGAACGGCACGCCGGCTCATGGTGGGAGGACTGGGCCGAGTGGGGCGCCAAGCGGTCCGGCCCGCTGGTCGACCCGCCGCCGATCGGTAGCGACTCACATCCGGTGCTGGGCGACGGTCCCGGCAACTACGTGAAAGAGAGTTGATGACGATGAACGCCGAGATCGGCGCCGACGCCACCGCTCAGATGACCGCCGCCACCGACGAGGCCGTCCCGCGCATCCGGGAACTAACCGACCGGTTCATCGAGTCCGCCATGTCCGCCGGCAACCAGAGCCTCGACGCGTACGAGCAGTCGCTTCGCACGCTGATCGAGTTCCAGGAGGGGGCCGCCCGCGCGTCGCAGCTCGACTGGGTGTCGAGCGTCGCCGCGGCGCACGCCAAGTTCGTCCAGGACGTCAGCGCGGCGTACGTGTCCGCCGCCCGCGAGATGCTCAAGTAGGCGAGAGCCCGCTGCGCTGACGAGAAGGCCCCACCGGCGCGGTGGGGCTTTCGGCACCCTGGGGGCCGCCATGGACCACCGCCACCTGACGGTGCAGGGCCTGCGCACGGGTGTCGAGGTGCAGGGTGACGGGCCGCCGCTGCTGCTGGTGAATGGCATCTGGGGCGAACTGGCGGCCTGGCGCGGGCTGCAGCCGTACCTCGACGGATTCCGCGCGATCTCGTTCGACGCGCCCGGCATCGGTGACACGGAGATCCCGCCGTACCCGATGTCGCTGCCCGCGCTGGCCCGCTTCGCCGTGGCCGTGCTGGACGCCGTCGGCGTGCGCCGGGCGCACGTGCTGGGCGTCTCGTTCGGCGGCGTCGTCGCGCAGCAGGTTGCCACGATCGCCCCGCGCCGGGTGGACCGTCTCGTGCTGGTCTCCACGACCGCCGGCCTGCTGCACCTGCCCGGGCAGCCGGCCGCGTTGCTGCGGTTGATGAATCCGCTGCCGACCGGCCGGGCGGGCGCCGCAGCGGGGCGCACGTTCGGCGGCCGGATCCGCCGCGACCCGGCGGTCCTGCAGCGGCTGCAGCTGGCCCCGCAGCGCAGCGTGTAGGCGTACTGGCACCGGTTGTCCAGGCTGGCCGGCTGGTGGGGCACGCCGTGGTCGATCCGGCAGCCGACGCTGGTGCTCACCGGCGACGACGACCCGATCGTGCCGCCGGCCGACTCTCGCATCCTCGCCTCGCTGATCCCCGGGTCGCGGCCGACCGTGGTGGCAAGCGGCGGGCATCTGATGCTGTTCGACAGCCCGGCCGAGGTGGCGCCGCACATGGCGGCGTTCCTCGGCGGGTGGGACGTCCGGGACTGGACCGATACGCTCGCCTCGTGAGCGATCGCAGAACGCCGCCCACGCTGGGCGACATCATCCGTCAGCAGCGCGAACTCGCCGAACTTCCGATGCGGCAACTCGCGGCGATGGTCGGCATCTCGGGTCCCTACCTGTCCCAGATCGAGCGCGGGCTGCGGGCGCCGTCGGAGCAGGTGCTGGGCGCGATCGCGACGTCGCTGCAGACCTCCGCCGAGGCGCTGCAGGATCAGGCTGACGCGCTAGCGCCGCAGCAGGCGCCGGCGGCGGTGATCGAGGCAATCCAACAGGACCCGGATCTGACCGCCCGGCAACGGCAGGCGCTGATCGAGGTCTACACGGCACTGGCCGAAGTCACGGTGGCACGCCGACGCCGGGGCCGCGGCCGCGACGACGCCGGGCCCGGAACCGAGGACGGTTCCGGGCCCGGCGAGGCGTAGCCGGCGATCAGTTCAGAATGGAGCGGACCGCGCCGACGTACGCGGCGTTCACGTCGGCGGCGAACGCGGCGTGCGCGCCAATGGCCGTCTTGATCCAGTCGGCCGGCGCCACGTCGGCCGCCGCTCGCTCGAAGTCGACGGCGCTCTTGACGACCTGCTCGTAGGCGTCGATGGCCTGCCGGCCGAACGCCCGAGTGGTCTCGGTGACCTTCTCGCCGTACTCGCGGACCTGCTCGCCGGCGGCGAAGGTGGGGTCGGTCATGATGTGTTCCCTTCATCTCG
>DASXRQ010000120.1:0-14133 GCA_036506495.1 Micromonosporaceae bacterium
CGAGTTCCGCGTACCGGACCCGTCGAGCAACCCGTACCTGGCGTACTCGGCGATGATGATGGCCGGCCTGGACGGCATCAAGAACAAGATCGAGCCGCCGGCCCCGATCGACAAGGACCTCTACGACCTCCCGCCGGAGGAATGGGGCTCCGTCAAGCAGGTGCCAGGCTCGCTCGACGCGGTGCTGAACTCGCTCGAGGCCGACCACGACTTCCTCACCCCCGGTGGCGTGTTCACCGATGACCTGATCGAAACGTGGATCGACTACAAGCGCACCAACGAGATCGACCCGGTGCGCCTGCGCCCGACCCCCCACGAGTTCGAGCTGTACTACAACGTTTAGCCATTTTTGAGCCCCTGACCAGGGCATTCACGATTGACCTTGGTCGCGGCTAAAACTCGGGTACAAACGTAGAAGCGGCGGTCACGACCGGCTCCCAGCCGACGTGGCCGCCGTTTCGCGTGTCCCGAGCGCGCCATCGACCAACGACCGCGTGCGATCCGGCACGTCCGGCCACTCGTGCACGTACTCGTTGAGGGTGATGGTCGGCGTGGAGTGTCCGAGCGCCAACTGCACCGTCTTGACGCTCGCCCCGGCGTGGATCAATAGCGTCGCGTAGTAATGGCGAAGGCCGTGGAAGCCCCACCGCGGCGGCAACCCGACCGTGGTCCGGACCGGCGTCCAGGTTCGGGAGAACGTCGAGGCGTTCACCGGATCGCCTCCCGCTCCCCGGAACACCAGCCAAGCCAGCCGCCGGGTCGGCCGCCTCAGGTCGGTATCGTCGTCCACCTTCACCGGCGGATAGCCGCGCTCCAGCTGCTCCCGCGGCGCCGCTGAAACGACGTCCGGCAGTTCGACCGTCCGTGTGCTCGTCTTGGTCTTCGGCTGGCCCAAGTACGGCGGTCGACCCTTGTGAAACTTGAGCTGCAGCCGCACCGCGAGCTCAGCACGCTCGAAGTCGATGTCCTCGACCTCGAGACCTAGCACCTTCCCCCAGTCTCAGACCGCAGCCCGCCGCGACGTACACGGCGGCGGACAACCGGGGCGGCATCAGCTTCGCAAGGCGGTGCACCTGGTCGGGCGTCGGGATTACCCGCTCGCCCCGGTCGATGCCGGGCAGCCGGATGTCGACGCACGGCGAGCTGGCGATGATGCGATCACGCACCGCGGAGGCGAACATCGCGTTCAAGTAGCCGTATACCACCCGCAGCGTGGTGGGTGCGAGCACCCGAGCGCGATCCTTGACCCACGCCTGCACGTTGCTCGGCCGCAGCTGCCCGACCTGTATCCGGCCGACTTCACGTGGTCTTTGAGCTGGGGCTCTTTTTCGGGAAGCTCGGACGCAAGCGCGTGGCAGTCCTGAACAGTGGTGTAGAGAAACCGTCTGATGTAGACGGACTCGCGTATATCACCTACCCGGCGGGTAACTGGCAGGTTGAACTAGCCAAGGAGCTCCACGCGGCTGGTGTCGCAGTTGATATGACCCGGCTGCTCTAGCTTTCAGGTCCGGGAAGGGGCCGAGAGACTTCCCCTCTTCGGCCGGTCGCAGGCCGCCGCCGGCGCCGTCACCGTGGCGGTTCGATCTTCCTGTCGGACGACAGCGACGAAACAGCGCCGGGGAGGAGTAACCCCGTGGGGCTCCCTGCTGAGCCCTCAGGCGCCGCCAGCGGGAGGCGGCTCCGTCAGCTGGCGCATCAACGTTGCGATGTCGGACGAGACCCACTCCTCGGCCAGCTTGCCGTCCGCAGTCCGGTAGATCTCGATGCTTGTGTACTCGACGGTGCGCCCGGTCGCCGGGATGTCCAGGAACTCGCCCTGGTGCGTACCCCTCATGGTGAGCCGGACCGCGACCCGGTCATCAGCAGAGAAGATGTCCTCGATCCGGGCCTCGAGGCCGGGAAACGCGCTGTGCATTACGTGCGCGTTGTCCATCCACGCGTCACGGCCCCGCATCTGGAATGGCATACCGGCGATGTTGATGATGAAGTCATCAGTGAGGAACTCGGCACAGTTGTCGAGTTTCCCGCTGTTGAAGGCGGCGAACCCGGCGCGAACGAGCTCGATGTTGGCCTGGCCACCGGCGCTGTCGGACTCCATTGGCTTTCCTCCTCCACCGGCACGATATCGAGTCATGTGACGGCGGTTCTCAGTGTCGACGATACCGTCCTACGGGTCCGTCCTCGACGAGCACGACGAGATCATCACAGTGGTCGGTGTGGCCGTGCTGGGCCTGTGGCAGTGCCGAGCAGGCGTCATCCGGAATTGCCGAGTCTGGATGCCGCAGTGCCCGCCGTTTGCCTCTGTTTTGTCGGGCTCCACTTGATGCGTGATACATGAGTGTCACTTGATGCGCGACACTTCATCGGGTCGTGCGGCTCCCGCAGTCACAGCCTGTCATCGAGGAGGCCGACGAGGTCCGTGGCAGCGCATGCTCGGCGGCAAGAGAGTGCGCCGCGGGCGAAACGCCGCTAGAGATTCCCGTCGCCCTTCTTCAGCCAGGTAGCGAAAGAAATCATTGAGCGCGTACCGAATGGTTTCCCAGGTCCGTGTGAGCGTCGCCGCCTTCCAAGGCTGCGACGATAAGCTTTCTGATCAGCAGGGCGTCCGCGTCAGCCGCTCAGGGCCAGATCTGACGGGCGAAACGCGGGTCGGACGGATTCGGCTGCGTCGCGGCGAGAGGTTTCTCCGGGGCCGTGTCGATCCGCGGGCCGCTCGTTCGACGTGTGGGTGCGAGGGCCGAGAGGCGGCCCCGCCGGATGAGGAGAACGCGATGCCGAAGTACATGCTGATCATGCGGGGCACCGATGAGTCGAACGCCGCCATGATGGCCTCGATCGAGGAGGGGATTGCCAGGACCCGCCTCTTGATCGAGGAGATGATGAAGGCCGGCGTTCTCCTCGGGGCCGAAGGGCTGGACGATCCGGGCCAGGGCGCCGTGGTCGACTTCAGCGGCGAGGCCCCCGTGGTCACGGACGGGCCGTACGGCGAGACCAAGGAACTGTTCGGGGGCTTCTTCCTGCTCGATGTCGCCTCGAAACAGGAGGCGGTCGAGTGGGCCAAGCGGGTCCCGGCGGCCCCCGGGTCCAAGATCGAGATCCGGCGGGTGCCCGAGGAGGACGAGGTCCCGCAGGACAGCACCGTCCAGCGCTGATGGGTATGGCCGACGTCGAGGCCGTCTGGCGGATCGAGTCGGCGCGGATCGTCGCCGCGCTGGCCCGGTTCACCGGCGATTTCGGGCTGGCCGAGGACGCGGCCCAGGAGGCCGTGGCCGAGGCGCTGGTGTCGTGGCCGCTCGCCTCTCCGGCCAATCCGGCCGGCTGGCTGATGGCCACGGCCCGGCGGCGGGCGATCGACGCGATCCGCCGCCGGACCGCCCTGCAGGACCGATACGCCCTGCTGGCGACCGACCCGGCGGTCGACGAGGAAATCGACCCCGACAGGATCGACGACGACGTCCTGGCGCTGATGTTCGTCAGCTGCCACCCGGTGCTCTCCCCCGAGGCCCGGGTGGCGCTGACCCTGCGCGTGGTCGGCGGCCTGTCCAGCGAGGAGATCGCCCGCGCGTTCCTCGTACCCGTGCCGACCGTGCAGGCCCGCATCACCCGGGCCAAGAAGACGATCGCGGCGGCCGGGGTGCCGTTCGAGCTGCCGCCGGCCGGCGAGCGCCGGGGGCGGCTGGGCGGCGTGCTCAGCGTCCTCTACGTGATCTTCACCGAGGGGTCGACGGCCACGTCGGGCGACCGGCTACTGCGCCCCGACGTCGCGTACGAGGCGATCCGGCTGACCCGCACGCTGGCCGCGCTGCAGCCGGACGAGCCGGAGGTGCACGGCCTGCTCGCGCTGTGCGAGCTGACGGCCGCGCGCTTCCCGGCCCGGACCGGCCCGGACGGTTCGCCGATCCTGCTCGAGGACCAGGACCGGCGGCGGTGGGACTTCTCGGCGATCCGCCGTGGGCTGGCCGCGCTGGCCAAGGCATCGACTCGCGGCCTCGGCCCCTACGGCCTGCAGGCCGCGATCGCCGCCGCCCACGCGTCGGCGCCCTCGGTCGAGGCGACCGACTGGGACCGGATCGTGGTGCTCTACGAGGCGCTCGGCCGGGTCGCGCCCTCGCCGGTGGTCGAGCTCAACCGGGCCGTCGCCGTGGCCATGGCCTCGGGGCCGGCGCAAGCCCTGGCCATCGTGGACGAGCTGATCGCCTTGGACCGGCTCCCCGGTTCGCATCTGGTGCCGACCGTACGCGGGGAGCTGCTGGCCCGCCTCGGCCGGCGACCGGAGGCGCGCGCCGAGCTGGAGCTGGCGGCTCGGCTGTGCGCCAACCAGCGCGAACGCTCAGTGCTGCTGCGCAAGGCGGCCGCGCTGGGCTGACTTTCTCCAGCTCGGCCGGCCGGGATTCGAGTGCGGCCCGGATGCCGTCGATCGCGTCGGCCCCGACGGCTAGGCGCGGCGGCGGCTCCGCCATGCCGGCGATCGCGACGATCGCGTCGGCCGAATCCCCGAACGCGGACGGCGGGAGCGCGGAGAACCTGGTGAGAAACTTGCCCACGGTCGGCGCGTAGACCTCGTCGGGCGCGACGACGTGGGCGGTGCTGGCGAAGTCGGTCGCGAACGTGCCGGGTTCGACGATCGTCACCCGCACGCCGGCCGGGCCACTTCCGCGGCGAGCGCCTCGCTGAGCAGCTCGACGGCCGCCTTCGAGGCCGAGTAGAGCCCGGACGTTGCCCACGCGAACTGCCCGGTCAGCGAGCTGACCTGCACGATCGGCCGTGCAAGGCGCGCAGGGCGGGCAGGGTGGCCCGCAGCACCTCCTCGGCCTCGGGCACGGTGAAAAGACCACGTGCACCGAAAGGTGATCATGTCAAGCATCTGGTTGAACCCGCCGTGTCAAGCATGTCCCGTGACGGGACATCGCGCGGCACGGCGGCGCGGTGAGAAGTTTCTCCACGTCTTCAAGGCGGCCGCAAGCGGCCGCTCGCGCTCGTCCGGGCACGGCGCGCGCGGACGGTCAGCGGGCACGCCGAAGCCCGGCGTCCGCCGAGGTACAGCAGATACCGGGCAGTCCGGCGATCAGTCGGTACAGACTTGCGCCGGGCCGGGGATCGTGCGGTCGATCAGGTAGCGGTCGACCACGGCCCGGGTGCAGGGCGAGACGAGGTACGAGGTGTGGCCGTCGCCGAGCCGAGTGAAGACCACGCTGCCGCGGATCTGTCCGGCGAGGACGTGTGCCCATTTGTAGCTGGTGTTCGCGTCGTGGGTCGCGTTGACGATCAGCACCGGGGGTACCCCGCGCACGTCCAGCGCGCGCGATGGGTTGGCCGGCGGCACCGGCCAACCGAGGCAGCGGATGACCTGCCAGCTCTGGCTCCCGCCCTGCAGGTGCGGCGCCAGGTAACGACCCAGCTGGATGCGACGCTGCATGTCGGCGAAGGTGCGCACCTCCAGCGCGTAGTCCTGGCAGCCGACCGCGAGCGCGCCGAAGAAGGGTTCGGTCGTGCTCTGCAGCGGCCGCATGGCGAAGGCCGACGCATCGCCGGCCAGCGTGTCGCGGATCGCGGCGCCCAGCTGCACCCAGCGGGCGATCGGATCGAACACGGTGGGTTCCTTGAACTCCAGGTACGACGGGGTGGTCAGGCGGATGTCCTCACCGGTGACCGGATGGTCCGCACCAGACACCGGAATCGGGGAGGCGTCGGCGCGGGCGACCATCTCGTCGTAGGCGCGGGCCACGTCCTGCCCGGCCATCGCGCAGGTCGACGTCGTCCGGCACCACTCGGCGAACCGGTTGAACGCGTCCTCGACGGTGGCAATCTCGTCGGCCAGCAGGCCCACGCTCGACGCGCTGTGGTCCAACGCGGCGTCGAAGACCATTGCCCGGACCCGCCGGGGGAACAGTTCCGCGTAGTTGGCCCCGATCTGGGTGCCATACGACAGGCCCAGCCAGTTGAACGTCCGCTCGCCGAGTCCGATCCGCACCGCCTCGTGGTCACGGGCGACGCTGACCGTGTCGACATGGCCGAGCAGCGGCCCGGTCTGCTCCAGGCAGCCCTGGCCGAGTTCCCGGTTCTGCCGGACCATCTGCTCGAACTGTGCCTCGGTGCGGGGGAACAGGGTGTAGCCGGGCTGTGGGGCCGGGATGCGGCAGGACACCGGGGTGCTGCCGGCGATGCCCCGCGGGTCGACACCGACGATGTCGAAGCGTGACACCAGCTCGGGTGAGAAGATCAGGTCGGCATTGGTGGCGATCTGGACGCCGCCGCCGCCGGGCCCGCCGGGGTTGACGAACAAGGCGCCGATGCGGTGGGCCGGGTCGGTGGCCCGGTGGCGGGCGAGCGCCAACGTGATCTTCTCGCCTCGTGGCCGGGCCCAGTCCAGCGGGACCCGCAGGGTGCCGCACTGCACCTCGGGTCTGTCCGGACACTGCTTCCAACTGATCGGGAATGCGCCCTGTCGAGTGTCGGGCGACTCGGCAGCCGACGCGCTCGGCGCGGCCGCGACGACTCCGACCATGAGGGCAAGGGCAAGCAGGCGTGTCTTCACGGCATTCCTCCGTGCCAAGAAGGCGTACGAGAACCGAGAGGGCCTACGAGCGCCGCCGGGGTCTCGGGCGGACTCGGCCACCCGCGCCGTTGATCGACGAGACGTCGACAGAGCCGCAACGGCGGGTGGCATGAATCGAGCACCTTGAGCATGGCCCATGGCGGCGCCTGCCCGCTACCACGCACGTCTCCAATTTCACGGGGACCCCGACCAGGCCCGACCGATCCGACGACCTGCTACGGCGGCCGCCTGCTTCGAGGCGATCATCACCTTCGGTCTGGTGCTGATGGTCCTGAACTTGGCCAACGGTCCCAAGCTCAACGGCCCGTTCGTGCCGCTGGCGGTGGGCGCCTACATCCTGGCCTGGGGCACCATGGGCGGCCCGTACGAAGGCGCCTCGATGAACCCCGCACGCAGCTTCGGGCCCGACGTCGCTCTGGGAAACCTTTCCAGCTGGTGGGTGTACCTGATCGGGCCGGTGGCCGGCGCGGTGCTCGCCGTCGCCGTGGCGTACGTGCTGCGCGGCCCGGCCACCGCCCAGGAAGCCGGAGCCGCCGTGGGAACACCCCTCGATCGCGCCACCTGAGCAGGGCCCACTTCCCGTGGCGGGAGAGTGGGCCCCGATCGTGTGTTGCGCGGAAATCACATCGAGCGCTGGTACGTGCGGAAGGCTCGGGTGGCGAGGAACGCCATCACCATGGCCGCCACCGCCAGCAGTCCGAGGCGGCCGCCGACGAGCGACCAGTTCGGGTCGCCGCTGAGCGCTTCGCGGCTGGCCACCACGGCCCAGTCCACGGGGTTGAACTTGGCCACCTGCTGTACCCATGCGGGCGAGAGCCGGGTGTCCATGATCCCCGAGGACAGGAACTGCAGTGGCAGGACGATGAACTGGCTGATGGCGATCAGCGCCTCTTGCTGGCGGACCAGCAGAGCGATCGCGTTGGAGAACGATGCGATGATCATCGCGATCAGCGCGGCCGCGACCAGCGTGGTGGCGATGCCGATGCCGCCGCCCGGGAAGCGGGCACCGCAGACGTACGCGATCCCGAAGATCACCAGGGTCTGCAGTACGGTCGTGAACGCCTGGTAGGTCATCGTCCCGGCGATCATCGAGCCGCGGCGGACCGGGGAGGCGAGCAGCCGGTCCATCACTCCGCGGTTCATGTCCTCGATGTAGACGGTGCCGGACCAGCCGCTGTTGAACAACGCGGTCATGATGATCACGCCGGGGGTGATGAACTCCAGGTACGAACCGGTGGCCGCGAACCCGGGGATCTCGATCACGTTCTTGAACAGCTGGCCGAACAGCAGCAGCCAGATGACCGGCTGAATCAGCAGGAACCCGAAGTACGCCGGCTGCCGGCTGAGCGTGCGCAGCAGCCGTGCGGTCAGAAAACCGGACTGGGCGATCGACTGGGTGGTCACTTGCCGTCCTCCTTGAATACCCGTCCGACGTGGCTGAGGTAGACGTCGTCCAGGGACGGGCGGGCCACCGTCACCGAGGCGACGGTGACCCCGGCGTCGTCGAGCGTGGCGAGCACGGCGGGTACGGCGGCGGCGCCGTGGTCGGCGCGGGCGATGAGACTCGCGCCCTCGACCGTCGGACGGGACAGGCCGCCACGCGCCTCGAGAACTGCCGTGGCTCGGCCGGCGTCCGCCTTGTCCGCGAGCTCGACGTGTACCCGGTCCCCGCGCAGCGCGCTCTTCAGCTCGTCCGGCGATCCCTCGACCACGATCCGGCCGTGGTCGACGATCGCGAGTCGGTCGGCGAGCCGGTCGGCCTCCTCCAGGTAGTGCGTGGTGAGCAGCACCGTGGTCGGCTCCGCCCCGTCGCCCGAGGCGAGCCGCTCAATCTCGGCCCACATCTCGGCCCGCGCCTCCGGGTCCAGGCCGGTGGTCGGCTCGTCCAGGAAGAGTACGGCAGGGCGGTGCATCAGCCCGATCGCCACATCGAGCTTGCGGGCCATGCCGCCGGAGTAGGTGCGCGCGAGGCGGTTCCCGGCATCGGCCAGCCGGAACCGGTCGAGCAGCTGATCGGCGCGCCGGCGGGCGTCCCGTCCGGACATGCCCTGCAGCCGGCCGGCGAGCACAAGGTTCTCCCGGCCGGTCGCCATCGGGTCGCTCGACGACTTCTGCGACACCAGTCCGATCACGCGGCGTACCTGCTCCGCGCGGCGGGTGACGTCCAGCCCCGCGACTTCGGCGTGACCGGAGTCGGGGCGCGACAGCGTCGTGAGGATCCTGACGGTGGTGGACTTGCCGGCGCCGTTCGGGCCGAGGAGGCCGAAGACGGTGCCGGCCGCGACCTCGACGGAGAGGTGGTCGAGCGCGCGGATCGGCGGCTTGCCGGGGTACGTCTTGACCAGGTCGACCGCGCGCAACGCTACGGCGGGCGACGCGGTCAGCGGCGCTGGAAGGCGCCAGGGATCTGTAGTGGTGGTGGGCATGGATCGACTCCCTGTGTGGGTGAGAGAGCCGGAACCGCGGGCGCCGTATCGTGTAACTGCGCCGGGGACGACCGCGGTCGGCTCCGGGTGGAACCCGGCCGGGTGTTGCAGCACCCGGCCGGGGGCTTCATTGATCGGCGACCGCGCCGATCGCACTACTCACGTGGCACTAGCGCGCGCCCCTCCTCTCCGAGGTGGCGTACCGGATCGGCGAAGATCTCCTCCATCGACAATCCCTCGGCGCGCAGCTCGTGCACCCGCGCCCACGCCTTGACACCGGGAAACGCCCCGCTCCGGAGGTCGGCGACCAGCTTCTCGATGAAGGCCAGCTCGGCGGCGAGCATGTGCCGCCGGTACAGGCTCTCGACCAGGAACAGGTCCACCAGCCCCTGCGCGCGGGCCTGCTCGTGCATCGCATCGACGGCGCCCAGCTCGACCTTGAGCCGATCGGCCCGGATGCCGAGCAGCCGCGCGACGACATCCGGCGGCAGCCCGGGCATGAGCGCGAGCCCGGCCTCCAGCGACAGGTACTCCTTGACCGGCGTGGAGAGCAGTTCGGCCAGCCAGTCCTCGAACTCGTCGATCCCGGCCTGGGTAATCGCATACACCGTGCGCTCGGGGCGCTTGCCCGCCCGCTCGGTCTCCCGCGCCTCGATCAGTCGGTGCCGTTGCAGCGCCTCCACGACCGAGTAGAGCGAGCCGTAGTTGAGCTTGATGCTCTGCTCCTTGCCGCGCTCGCGCAGCGTGGAGGAGATCTCGTACGGGTGCATCGGCCGTTCGGCAAGGCAGCTCAGCACCGCCAGCGCCAGGGGGTTGTTCACCCTGCGTCGTGACATCGCCAACCCTTCGTTCGCCGAATACTCTGCTCAGAGTATTCCGGCCAGGTTACTTGACGTCAAGTCGGTTGGGGACTGAATACCGGCGCGGGCGGAAAGTCGTTGGCGAGGCAGGGCAGAATCGACAGCGTGGACATCGCGGTGCTCGGGCCGTTGGAGCTGCGCGCCGGCACCGGTGAGACGGTGCCGATCGCGGGCGCCCGGCTGCGTACGCTGCTGATCCTGCTCGCGCTGGACGCGAACCGCGTGGTATCCGCGGACCGGTTGATCGACGGCGTCTGGGGCGATGAACCACCCGCCGCCGCCGGCAACGCCCTTCAGGCCCTCGTCTCCCGGTTGCGCCGGGCCGCGCCCGACCTCGTCATCGAGGCCGCACCGGCGGGCTACCGGCTGGCCATCGAGCGAGACCGGGTGGACGCGCACCGCTTCACCCGGCTGGCCGGGGACCCCGCGTCCGTCGCGGAGGCCCTGGCGCTGTGGCGCGGTCCGCTCGACTTCCCGGACGTGGCCAGCGCCGCGGCGATCCGGCTGGAGGAGCAGTGGCTGACCGCGCAGCAGCACCGGATCGCGGCCGACCTGCGGCGTGGCGGAGGCGCCGAGCTGGTGCCCGAGCTCGAGGAGCTGGTCGCCGCCCACCCGCTGCACGAGCCGTTCGCCGCGCTACTGATGCGGGCGTTGGCCGCGGCCGGCCGGCCCGGGCGCGCGCTCGAGGTGTTCGAACGCACCCGGACGCGGCTTGCCGACACGCTCGGCACCGATCCGTCGCCGGAGCTCGCACAGCTGCATCTAGAGCTGCTCCGGGCTGAGCCCGCGCTACGGCCGCGCGGGAACCTGCCGGCGGAGGTGAGCAGCTTCGTCGGCCGGGACGCCGACGTGCGGGGGGTCCGCGACCTGATCGGGCGGCATCGGCTGGTCACGCTGACCGGGCCGGGCGGCAGCGGCAAGACCCGGCTCTCCGTCGAGGTGGGCGGCACGCTGGAGACTGCCCTGCCGGACGGCGTGTGGCGCGTGGAGCTCGCGCCGGTCACCGACCCGGCCGAGGTGCCGCAGGCGATCCTGACCGCGCTCGGGCTGCGCAGTCAGGTCCTGCTAGCCCGATCCACGAAGATCGGCCAGCTCGAATCGCCGGTGGAATCGCTGGATCCGGTGGTGCGGCTGAGCGATGCGATGGCCGGCAAGGAGCTGCTGCTCATCCTGGACAACTGCGAGCACCTCGTCGCCGCGGCCGCCGAGGTCGCCGACACGTTGCTGCGGACCGCGCCGCGGCTGCGGCTGCTCGCCACCAGCCGAGAACCGCTCGGCATTCCGGGCGAGCAGCTGTGGCCGGTCGAGCCGCTGGCGCTCCCGCCGGACGGCGCGGACCCGGTCGTTGCGGCCGGTTACCCGGCCGTACGCCTCCTGCTGGATCGGGCCGCGGGCCTTTCGCTGGACACCCGGAACACCGAGCCGATCGTGCGGATCTGCCGCGCCCTGGACGGGATGCCGCTCGCCATCGAACTCGCCGCCGCCCGCCTGCGTACGCTGCCGGTGGACGTGCTCGCCGACCGCCTCGCCGACCGGTTCCGGTTGCTGACCGGCGGCAGCCGGACGGCGCTGCCGCGGCACCAGACGCTGCGCGCCGTCGTGGATTGGAGCTGGGACCTGCTGTCCGAGCCCGAGCGCGCCCTGTGGCGCAGGTTCGCGGTCTTCCACGGCAGCGCCGACGTGACCGCGGTCGAACTGGTCTGCGACGCCGACATCGACCTGCTCGGCGCGCTGGTCGACAAGTCGCTGCTGGTCCTGGCCGGCAGCCGCTACCGGATGCTCGAGACCATCCGGGAGTACGGTCTCGAACGGCTTGCCGAAGCGGGCGAGACGGAGCGGATGCGCGTCGCGCAGGCCCGGTACCTGCTCGCGCTCGCCACCGAGGCCGAGCCGCGCCTGCGCCGCGCCGACCAGCTGATCTGGTTGCGGCGCCTCAGCGACGAGCACGACAACCTGCACGCCGCGATCCGTGCCGCCATCGACGCCGGCGACGCCGCCACCGCGGTCGGGCTCACCGCGAGGCTGGGCTGGTACTGGTGGCTGCGCGGGCACCGGGCCGAGGGCCTGGCCGTGGCCCGGGATGTGCTCGCCATGGCCGGCGACGAGCCGTCCGAGGACCTCGCCCTGGCCTACATGTTCGCGGCCCTCAACGGGCTCGAGGGCGGCGCGGACATGAACGAGGTGAAGTCCTGGTTCCAGCAGGGCGAGCGGCTGGGTGCCGGCCCAGATGCCGAGCATCCGGCGCTGCGCCTGATGCGGCCGGTCGCGACGATGTTCCTCTCAGATGGTGACGAAGCAACGTTCGACCTGGTCCAGCCGCTGTTCGATGATCCAGACCCGTGGCTGCGCGCGGTCGCGAAGATGATCACCGCCCAGATCCGGCTCAACTTCGGGCACAGCGCGGCGGTGGCCGAGACGGAGATGCGCGACGCGCTCGAGGGGTTCCGGGCTATTGGCGAGCGCTGGGGCGTCGGTTTCGCGCTCAGCTTCCTGAGCGACCTGGCCGCAGCACGGGGCGACTTCGCGCAGGCCGTGACCTGGCAGCGGGAGGCGATCGCGTTGGTCCGCGAGGTGGGGGTCCACGAGGACATGCCGCAGTTCGAGGCCAAGCTGGCACACCAGCTGTGGCTGGCCGGCGACCGGGCCGAGGCGCGCCGGGTGCTCAAGCAGTCCCGCGAGTCGGCTGAGGACGTCGGCATGCCCGAGGTGCTGGCGTCCGTCGAGTACGGGTCCGCCATGATCGCCCGCGAGGAGGGCGCGCTCGGGGAGGCCCGCGAACGGATCGGCCGGGCGATGACGCTGATCGAGACCGCCTCGGTCGCGCCGCAGTTCCGGGCGATGATCCGCTCGACGCAAGGACTGATCGAGGGGTCCGCCGGCGACCTGGCGACGTCGCGCCGGCGCCACGCCCAGGCGATCGAGATCGCCGTCGAGTCCAAGGACTCCCCCATTATCGCGTTGACTCTGGTCGGCGCGGCCGACCTGGCGCTGCGTAGCGGGGACCCGGCCGAGGCCGCCCGGCTGCTGGGTGCGTCGGTCGCGGTGCGCGGCTCGGTGGACCGCTCCGTCCCGGACGTGGACCGCATCGAGGCGGAAGCCCGCGCCGCACTCGGCGACGCGGGCTACGAAACAGCCTTCCACTCCGGGGACACCGTCACGATGGCGACGGCGGCCGAGGCGGCCGGGCTCACACCCGACGCGTGACGGGTTTAGATGGCCGCCGGGGTTCACACCCCGGCGGCCCGGCTCACACCCGGCGGCCCGGCTCACACCCGACGCCGGAACGCCCAGACCGCGAGCGGTGCGAACACCGCGGCGAGCACCGCCGCCCAGAGCAGCGATTGGGTGACCGGGGTAGCCACCGGCCCGCCGACCAGCAGCCCGCGGGTGGCGTCGGCCAGGATCGTCACCGGGTTGACCTTCACCCAGGCCTGCAGCCATCCGGGCATGGTCTCGGTCGGCGCGAACGCGTTGCTGGCGAACGTGAGCGGGAAGAGCAGCACGAACCCGAAGATCTGCACCTTCTCGGGCGCGCTCACCAACATCCCTACCAGCACCGACATCCAGGACGCGGCTAGCCCGAACACGATCAGCAGGGTAAACGCGCCGAGCACCTCGACCGGGCCGGTGCCGATCCGGAAGCCGAGGATCATCCCGACGCCCAGCAGCAGGGCCACCGCCCAGGTCTGCTTGACGACGTCGGCGACGATCCGTCCGGCCAGCGGCGACCAGCGGGCGATCGGCAGCGATCGGAGCCGGTCGAACACGCCCTTGGTCAGGTCCGTGTTGAGGCCGACGCCCGTGTTCAGCGTGGAGAACAGCATGTTCTGCACGATGATGCCGGCGAGCCCGAACGCGAGGTAGTCCTTCGGCGAGCCCGAGATGGCGCCGCCGAAGACGTACGTGAACAGCAGCAGGAACATGATCGGCTGGACGCTGAAGTCCAGCAGCTCGAACGGGTTGTGCTTGATCTGCACCAGCGTGCGCCACGCGAGCGTGGCGGTGTTGCGCAGGCCCTCAACGGGGCTGATCCGCGCTTCGGGTGCCAGCACTGCGGTAGTTGTGGCGGTCATGGCTGTCCCTCCTTCGGCATGCCCTCGTCACCCTGAGTCACGCCACTGCCTTCTCGAGTTCGTCAGTTTCGCCGGTCGGCCGGCCGGTCAAGGTCAGGAAGACCTCGTCCAGGCTCGGGCTGTGCAGCGACAGCTCGGCCACCACGAGCCCGCTGTCGTCGAGGCGACGGACCAGACGCGCCAGCGCGCCCGGGTCCGTCACCGGCGCGGTGATCAGC
>DASXRQ010000121.1:0-1968 GCA_036506495.1 Micromonosporaceae bacterium
CTGGACGCGGACGTCATCGTGACCGCGACCGGGCTGGCCATGGTGGCGTTCGGCGAGATGGCGTTGACGGTCGACGGGCGCCCGGTCGACTCGGGGAGCCTGCACGTGTACAAGGGCATGATGTTCGCCGGCCTGCCCAACGTGGCCTGGTGCGTCGGGTACACGAACGCGTCCTGGACGCTGCGGGCCGACCTGACCTCCCGGTACGTCTGCCGGTTGCTCAACTACATGGCCCGGCACCGGGTCGACATCGCCACCCCGGACCTACCCGAGTCGGAGGCGGAGAACGTCGCGGAGAGACCGCTGATGGACCTGACCTCCGGTTACGTGCAGCGGGCGGCCGCACTGCTGCCGCGGCAGGGCGCCCGCCGGCCGTGGCGGATGCGCAACAACTACCTGACCGACCTGCCGATCATGCGAATGGGCCGGATCGACGACGGTGTGATGCGGTTCGGCCGGGCGAAGGAGCGGGTCTGAGGTGGAGCGCTTCGCGTTCGCGGGACGAACGTGCGTCGTCACCGGCGCGGCCAGCGGGATCGGCGCCGCGCTGGCGCTCAACCTGGCGAGGCGCAAGGCCGTGCTGGTACTGGTCGACCGCGACGCCGAGGGGCTCGCCCGGGTGGCGGGCCTGGCCCGCGAGGTCGGCGCGGCGGGCGTCGACACGTACGTGATCGACCTGTCCGACGGCGGCGACCGGCTCGATCTGGCCGCGGAGGTGGTGTCCCGGCACGGCGGCGCCGACCTTCTGGTCAACAACGCCGGAGTGGCGCTGAGCGGCACGTTCGAGCAGGTGAGCATGAAGGACTTCGACTGGTTGATGGAGATCAACCTGCATGCCGTGGTGCGGATGACGAAGGCGTTCCTGCCGCAGCTGCTCAACCGGCCCGGCTCGCACGTGGTCAATGTCTCCAGCCTGTTCGGGCTGATCGCGCCGCCGACCCAGGTGGCGTACGCGACGAGCAAGTTCGGCGTGCGCGGCTTCACCGAGGCGCTGCGGCACGAGCTGGCCGACCGCGGCGTGAGCGTCACCGTCGTGCACCCGGGCGGTGTCAAGACCAACATCGCGGCGAACGCCCGGCTCAGCGGGCCGGACGTCGACGGCGCGCAGGCGGCCCGGGCGCGGGCGTTCGCCGAGGCCGCGCTGACCATGCCACCCGAGGATGCGGCACAGATCATCGTCGCGGCGATCCAGGCACGCAAGCCACGACTGGTGATCACAAGGGCGGCGAAGGGGGCCGACTGGCTGGCGCGGCTGACGCCGACCCGCTATTGGGCGGTATGCCAGCGAGCAGCCCGCCGCAAGATCCCCTAGCCGGGGAGCCTTGCCGGCAGCGGCTGGGTTCGCAGACCCAGCATGGACAGCCACTCGACCAGCAACCGGTACATGGTGTCCGAGCCGTTCAGCTCATCCTCGGTGATCGGCCACTCCGCCGGATGGACCAGCACCGCCTCGGTCTGCCAGCCGCCCAGGCCGCCGTGCGAGCCGACGAGCTCCTCGAACGCGGCCACTTCCTGGGTGACCGGGTCGACGGAGCTGATCAGCACGAGATCGCCGATGTGCTCGGCCCCCTGGTGCCGTAGTAGGTCGCCACGGGCCTGCGGGCCGTACGGCAGCAGCGGATCGATGCCTTCGATCGTCCCGTCCAGCAACCGGTGGCTGCCGTCCGTGCCGATCGCGACCGCGCCGTCGTCGTCCACCACGACCAGGCCGACCCCCGGGTGCTCGGCCAGGCCGGAGATCAGCTTCGGGTACGCGCGGTCTATCTGCGCGCGGTTCAGCCGGCCGGGGGTACGGGTCAGATAGACCAGCGCCAGGTTGCCCGACGGCACGACGAGCACCGGTGCTACCGATGGGTCAGGCACCTCGGCGGTTTCCTCGGCGAGGTCGGCGGACGTGAACCGCTCGACCAACTCTTCCAGCGTCTCGTCGTGCCGCTGCCGGAACGTCGCGCCCTGGCTCTGGCCATG
>DASXRQ010000122.1:0-2794 GCA_036506495.1 Micromonosporaceae bacterium
CTGGACGCGGACGTCATCGTGACCGCGACCGGGCTGGCCATGGTGGCGTTCGGCGAGATGGCGTTGACGGTCGACGGGCGCCCGGTCGACTCGGGGAGCCTGCACGTGTACAAGGGCATGATGTTCGCCGGCCTGCCCAACCTGGCCTGGTGCGTCGGGTACACGAACGCGTCCTGGACGCTGCGCGCCGACCTGACCTCCCGGTACGTCTGCCGGTTGCTCAATTACATGGCCCGGCACCGGGTCGACACCGCCACCCCGGACCTGCCCGAGTCGCAGGCGGAGAACGTCGCGGAGGGACCGCTGATGGACCTGACCTCCGGTTACGTACAGCGGGCCGCCGCGCTGCTGCCCCGGCAGGGCACCCGCCGGCCGTGGCGGATGCGCAACAACTACCTGACCGACCTGCCGATCATGCGGATGGGCCGGATCGACGACGGCGTGATGCGGTTCGGCCGGGCGACGGCGCGGGTCTGAAGTGGAGCGCTTCGCGTTTGCCGGACGCACGTGCGTCATCACCGGCGCGGCCGCTGGGATCGGCGCCGCGCTGGCGCTCAACCTGGCGAGGCGCAAGGCCGTGCTGGTACTGGTCGATCGGGACGCCGACGGGCTCGCCCGGGTGGCCGGCCTGGCCCGCGAGGTCGGCGCGGCGGGCGTCGACACGTACGTGATCGACCTGTCCGACGGCGGCGACCGGCTCGATCTGGCCGCGGAGGTGGCGTCCCGGCACGGCGGAGCCGACCTGCTCGTCAACAACGCCGGGGTGGCGCTGAGCGGCACGTTCGAGCAGGTCAGCATGAAGGACTTCGACTGGTTGATGGAGATCAACCTGCACGCTGTGATCCGGATGACGAAGGCATTCCTGCCGCAGCTGCTCAACCGGCCCGGCTCGCACCTGGTCAACGTGTCCAGCCTGTTCGGGCTCATCGCGCCGCCGACCCAGGTGGCGTACGCGACGAGCAAGTTCGGCGTGCGCGGCTTCACCGAGTCGCTGCGGCACGAGCTGGCGGACCGGGGCGTAGGCGTCACCGTCGTACATCCGGGCGGTATCAAGACCAACATCGCGGCGAACGCCCGGCTCAGCGGGCCGGACATCGACGGCGAGCAGGCGGCCCGCGCGCGGGCGTTCGCCGAGGCCGCGCTGACCATGCCACCCGAGGATGCGGCGCAGATCATCGTCGCAGCGATCCAGGCACGCAAGCCACGACTGGTGATCACAAGGGCGGCGAAGGCGACCGACTGGCTGGCGCGGCTGACGCCGACCCGCTATTGGGCGGTATGCCAGCGAGCAGCCCGCCGCAAGATCCCCTAGCCGGGGAACCTTGCCGGCAGCGGCTGGGTTCGCAGACCCAGCATGGACAGCCACTCGACCAGCAACCGGTACATGGTGTCCGAGCCGTCCAGCTCATCCTCGGTGATCGGCCACTCCGCCGGATGGACCAGCACCGCCTCGGTCTGCCAGCCGCCCAGACCGCCGTGCGAGCCGACCAGCTCCTCGAACGCGGCCACCTCCTGGGTGACCGGGTCGACGGAACTGATCAGCACGAGATCGCCGATGTGCTCGGCCTCCTGGTGCCGCAGCAGGTCGCCACGGGCCTGCGGCCCGTACGGCAGCAGCGGATCGATGCCTTCGATCGTCCCGTCCAGCAACCGGTGGCTGCCGTCCGTGCCGATCGCGACAGGGCCGTCGTCGTCCACCACGAGCAGGCCGACGCCCGGGTGCTCGGCCAGGCCAGAGATCAGCTTCGGGTACGCGCCGTCTATCTGCGCGCGGTTCAGCCGGCCGGGGGTGCGGGTCAGATAGACGAGCGCCAGGTTGCCCGACGGGACGACGAGCACCGGTGCTACCGATGGGTCAGGCACCTCGGCGGTTTCCTCGGCGAGGTCGGCGGACGTGAACCGCTCGACCAACTCTTCCAGCGTCTCGTCGTGCCGCTGCCGGAACGTCGCGCCCTGGCTCTGGCCATGATCCGACAGCACGACGAGGTGGTACATGCGGCCCGCTTCGGGGGCGAGACGCTCGAGTACGCCGAGCATCCGGTCCAGGCTTTCCAGCTGCCGCATCGACTCGGGGCGGGCGGGACCGGCATGGTGGGCCACCTCGTCGTAGTCAACCAGGTCGCAGTAGATCACCGGAGCGCCGCGGGCCATCTGCTCGGCGACCAGGGACACGTTGACGTCGCGCAGCAGCATCGAGGCCGGCCGCAGCGCCAGGAACGCGCCGGAGCGGCTGACCCGGGGCACCACGTTGCGGCGGCGCTGGAGGCGAGCCTGGTGCAGCTCGGTGATGACCTCGCCGACGCCGAGCACGAGCGCGCGGGTGAAGCCGTACGGGCTGGCCATGAACGCCGCCCACCCCCGGGCCGAACGGCCGGGCAGCGCGGCGTGGCTGACGGTCAGCAGGTTGGTCACCGCGTCGCCCGAGAACGCGTTGCCGATGCTGACTCCGCCGTCGCACAGCAGCCCGCGGCCGTCGCTGAGCCGGCGCTCGATCAGCGCCGCGTCGCGGGGCCGGCTCGAGACCATCAGCCTGCCGTTCTCCTTCTCGAACCACCGGAACGCGGGGACCTGCCGGGACGCGCCGTGCAGGATGCCGGCCTGAGACGCGGGCGTCGCGGACGGCAGGCCGGTGTGCCATGCGCGCATGGTGTGGCTGCCGGAGCGCAGCCACCGCCCGAGCGTCGGCAGGTTCCCGGCGCGGACGGCCCAGCGCAGCACCGGTTCGGCCACGCCGTCGAGTTGCACGATGAGCACGCCCGGCTCGGTGCCCATGCGGGGACGGCGCAGCGTGAGG
>DASXRQ010000123.1:0-3167 GCA_036506495.1 Micromonosporaceae bacterium
TCCAGATAGCGGCGCGCGGTGATCCGCGAGGTACCCAGGACCTTGGCCACCTCGCTCGCAGAGAACCCGTCGGCGGCGTTGATGGCGGCGACGACCGCGTCGAGCGACTCCCGGCTCATCCCCTTGGGCAGGTCCGCTGGATCGCTGGTGCGCAGCGCGGCCAGCATCCGGTCGACCTCGTGTTGGCCGGCCAGCACGCCGCCGGCCGCTAGGCGCGCTCGATAGGCCGCGTACGCCTCCAGCTTGTCCCGCAGTGCCGCGAAGGCGAACGGCTTGAGCAGGTACTGCACGATGCCCAGCGACACCGCGGAACGTACGACGGCGAGGTCCCGCGCGGAGGTGACCGCGATGACGTCGACGGCGTGCCGTGCGGCCCGCAGTGCCCGGCAGACGTCCAGCCCGTGCATGTCCGGCAATCCCATGTCGAGCAGCACGAGATCAACGGGGTGACGAGAGGAGACGCGCAGCCGTTCCAGGGCCTGCAGCGCCTCCTGGCCGGTTGATGCCTGCCCGACAATCACGAAGCCGGGAACCCGCGTGCAGTAGGCGGCGTGCGCCTCCGCCGCGACCGGGTCGTCCTCGACGACGAAGACGCCGATTGCCCGGGCCGCACCGCCGGCCTGGCCGGCGCTCACTGGAACTCCGCCGTACCGGCGGGCAGCGGCAACCGGACGGTGAAGACCGCGCCGCCGTCGCTTGTCACGTCGATGCGCCCGGAGTGGCGGTTCACCGCCTGGCCGACCAGCGCGAGACCGAGGCCTCGACCGATCAGCCGGTCGTCGGACTTCGTCGACCACCCCCGCTCGAACGCCCGCTCGACGTCCGGGTGTCCCAGCCCGGCACCGCTGTCGGACACTCGGAGGACCAGGTCGCCCTCGCTCACCCGGGCGGCAAACTCGACGCGATACGGCGGCGAGCCGGCCGCGGCGGCGTCCACCGCGTTGTCGAGGAGGTTGCCGACGATGGTAACCAGATCGCGCGGGTCTACAACGCCTTCGGGTACCTGGAGGTCGTCAGCGACGACGAGTTCGATCCCGCGTTCGCTGGCCTGCGCCGCCTTGCCGAGCAGCAGCGCGGCGAGGATCGGCTCGTCCACCGAGGTGACCACGTGGTCGGTGAGCCGCTGCGCCAGGGCGAGCTCGGCGGTAGCGAAGTCGCGCGCCTGATCGACCCGGCCCAGCTCGATCAACGAGACGATCGTGTGCAGGCGGTTCGTCGCCTCATGCGCCTGCGCGCGAAGGGACTCGGCGAATCCCCGTACCGAATCCAGCTCGCCGGTCAGCGCCTGCAGGTCGGTGTGGTCGCGCAGGGTGACCACGCTGCCCAGGTCCCGTCCCTGCCACCGGGCGGGTGCCTGGTTCACGACCAGTACCCGGTCGCCGCTCAGATGGATTTCGTCGAGCCGCTCCCGTCCGTCCCCGAGCGCCGCCCCCAACCGGCCGGTCGATGACAACGCCGACACCGGCTGGCCGACCGCGTCGGCCGGCAGTTCGAGCAGCCGGCGGGCCTCGTCGTTGGCCAGCTGCAGCCGACCCGCCCGATCGAGCAGGAGAAGCCCTTCCCGTACCGCGTGCAACACGGCGTCGTAGTACTCGTACATCCTGGTCAGCTCGCCCGGCCCGAGGTCGTGTGTCTGCCGGCGTAGCCGGCGGCTGACCAGCCACGCTCCGGCGCCGCTCAGCACGAGCGCGGCGAGCCCAGCGAGCAGCAGCGCCGGTACCTGGCGGCTGAGGTCGCGGCTGACGGCCGCCTCCGTGATCCCGACGGCGACCAGTCCCCGGGTGGTCCCGGTCCGGTCGTGCACCGGCACTACCGCCCGTACCGACGGTCCTAGCGTGCCGGTGTACGTCTCGGTGAACTGCTCGTCCCCACGCAGCGCGGGCTCGATGTGCCCGATGAAGTGGCGGCCGATCTGCGCCGGATCGGGATGGGAGTACCGGATTCCCGCGGGGCTCATGACGACCACGAAGTCGGTACCGGCCGTCCGTCGCACCGTCTCCGCGTACGGCTGGAGAACTGCCGACGGCTGCGGGCCGGCGAGCGCGTCGACCACGGTCGGGGCGGCGGCAACCGTGTGCGCGACCGCCAGCACACGCGATCGCGCAGTCTCCCGACTGTTGTTCCCGGCCTGTACATAGGCGGCGATCAGACCGGCCGCGACCACTAGCGCCATGCCGATCACCTGTAATGCGAACAGCTGGCGGGCGACGCTCCAGCGACGCGGATCGAAAGGGTTGGGCATGTCTCCAACTCTATGAACAAAATCGTGACCCTCATCACCGCGACCCGGCACGCTCTGTGGACCGTCCCCACCCAGAGGAGCCGAGATGTCTCAGACCGCAGTGCGGGTGCCCGCCCGCGACCGCACCCACTACCTGTACCTGGCCGTCATCGTCGCCATCGTCCTCGGCATCGTCGTGGGATTCGTCGCCCCACACTTCGCCGTCCAGCTCAAGCCGCTCGGTACCGGATTCGTCAGTCTGATCAAGATGATGATCAGTCCGATCATCTTCTGCACCATCGTGCTGGGGATCGGCTCGGTACGGCAGGCGGCGAAGGTGGGCAAGGTCGGCGGCCTTGCCCTCGGGTATTTCCTGGTCATGTCGACCGTCGCCCTCGCGATCGGGCTGGTGGTCGGAAATTTGATCCACCCCGGCGCGGGCCTGCACCTGACCGAGGTGCTCAAGGGTGCCGGCGCGGAGGCCGCGGGCGGCAAGACGGCGACCGGTACCGTCGATTTCCTGCTGAGCGTCATCCCCACGACGCTGTTCTCTGCGCTGACCCAGAGCCAGGTGCTGCAGACGCTGTTGGTCGCCGTGCTGACCGGCTTCGCACTGCAGAGCATGGGGCGTTCCGGCGAACCGATTCTGCGCGGCATCGGGTACCTGCAGCGGCTGGTGTTCCGGATCCTGTCGATGATCATGTGGGTCGCGCCGGTCGGCGCGTTCGGCGCCATCGCAGCCGTGGTCGGTGCCGTCGGCTGGAAGGCGCTCGCCGGGCTCGCCCAGATCATGGCCGGCTTCTACGCCACCTGCCTGGTTTTCGTGATCGTGGTCCTCGGTTCGTTGCTGTGGACGGTCGCCCGGGTGAATATCTTTGCGCTGCTGCGCTACCTCGCCCGTGAGTTCCTACTGATCGTGTCCACCTCGTCGTCGGAGTCGGCGCTG
>DASXRQ010000124.1:0-5921 GCA_036506495.1 Micromonosporaceae bacterium
CGCGACGGCGGCACGGTCGCCGACATCGCCCGCGAGCTGCACCTGTCGGAAGGCACGGTGCGTAATCACCTGTCGTCGGCGATCGGCAAGACCGGGGCGCGGACCCGCGCCGAGGCGGTCCGGCTGGCCCTCGACAACGGATGGCTACTCGCGTAGCCGAGTACTTCGCGGACAATGTCCGGTGCACCCGTCGCTGGCAGGTCGCGGACGGGCGTGTCGCCGAGAGCTGATCCGGGTCCGCTTTGCGACGATGGGCGGCATGTCGTCGTTGGTGCCGCGGCCGGGCGGCGAGGTGGTCGTCGGCGGGACGGCCGAGCAGGTCACCGAGGCGTGGCTGGCGAACCGGCGGCTGTCCGTGCACACCCGGGCCGCGTACCGGCGGGACGTGGCGGCGTGGCTGGGCTGGTGTGCGCAGCGTGGGTTGGACCCGTTGAAGGCCAGCTTCCTCGACGTCAACGCGTACGCGCGGGCCCTCGAGGCGGCCACCGACTCGCGCACCGGTCGGCCGCTCGCGCCGGCCACGGTCGCCCGCAAGCTGTCCGGCCTGTCCAGCTGGTACGACTTCCTCGCCAAGCTGCGGGCCGTCGACGCCAATCCGGTCGGCGGCGCGGACCGGCCCACGGTGTCCCGGGACCATTCCGCCACCGTCGGCCTGACCCCCGAGGAGGTGGACGCGCTGCTGGCCGCGGCGGAAGCGGCCCAGGGTTCGGCAGCGCCGCGGCACCGGGCCGTTGTCGCGTTGCTCGCCGACCTGGGGCTGCGGGTGGGTGAGCTGGTCGGCCTGGATGTCGCCGACATCGGCTGGGAGCGCGGGCACCGCAGCGTCCGGTTCGTCGGCAAGGGCGGCAAGCCGCGCCGCCGCGCTCTCACGCCGGCCGCGGCGGCCGCCCTGGATGAGTACCTGGGCACCCGGACCGACGGGGCGTTGTTCGTGACCGCCAGGGGCGCGCGCATCGACCGGCACGCCGTGTTCCGGTTGGTCCGGCGTCTCGCCAGGGATGCCGGGATCGCCGGGTGGGAGCGGTTGTCGCCGCATTCGCTGCGGCACGCGTTCGCGACCACGGCCCGCGCCGAGGGCGTGCCGCTGGAGGACGTGCAGGACGCGATGGGTCACGCCGACCCGCGGACCACCCGCCGCTACGACCGGGACCGGCACAATCTGGATCGGGACCCGGCGTACACGATCTCGGCCGCGCGGGTCCGCCGCGCCGGTGGGTGAGCCACACCCTATTCTCGACCGCGGTCGGCGCGTAGATCACAAGGCGGAGTTGGGGTTGGGTTGAACATTCTCGAAGCGGTGCTGCTCGGAGCAGTCGAGGGCATCACCGAGTTCTTGCCCGTGTCCAGCACGGGTCACCTGACCATCCTGGAGAAGCTGCTCGGGTATTCGATCGACGACCCGGACATCACCGCGTTCACGGCGATCATCCAGTCCGGCGCCGTCATCGCCACGGTGATCTTCCTGCGCCGCGACATCGCCCGGATCGTGCCGGCCTTCCTGCGCGGCCTGTTCAACGCGCGGGCTCGCGAGGACCCGGACTTCCGGTTCGGCTGGGCGGTGATCCTGGGCTCGATCCCGATCGGTGTGGTCGGGCTGCTGTTCCAGGACACCATCGAGACGACGCTGCGCAGCCTGTGGTTCGTGGCCGGGGCGCTGATCGTGTGGAGCGGTGTGATGGCGTTCGCCGATCACGCCGCCACCCAGATCCGCCACGAGGACGACGTGACGTGGAAGGACACGCTGATCATCGGCACGGTCCAGTGCCTGGCGTTGATCCCCGGCGTGTCCCGCTCCGGGGCCACCATGTCGGCAGGTCTGCTACGCGACATCGACCGGGTCACCGTGACCAGGCTGTCGTTCTTCCTGTCCATCCCGGCGCTGCTCGGCGCGACCGCGCTGCAGGTGGTCCAGGAGTACGACAACATCTCCAGCGGTGTGGGCTGGGTCAACACGATCACCGCGACGATCGTGAGCTTCCTCGTCGCTTACGTGGCCGTCGCGTGGCTGCTGAGGTACATCGCCGGGCACAACTACAGCATCTTCATCGCCTACCGGCTGGTGCTGGGCGCGTTGCTGCTGGTCCTGCTGGCCACGAACACCATCGCCGCGCAGTGAGGCGAGGTGTACGGTGACGTCGCCGGCGGATCGGGCCCTCGCGCACGTGCGCGGACTCGCCGCCGCGGGCGGGCCGGCGGATCTGTTCGACCGGGTACGGATCACGGTCAGTTTCCGGGGTTGAGGAAGATCGGTACCGGGAATAGCGCCAGAGATGATCTTTCGGGCGGGGCAGCGGTGACGGTTTGAATCGACATAGGTTGTTCGGCTGTGCCGGTGGATTTCCTGTCCCACGACCAGGTGATCGCGTACGAGCGGTTCGTTGGTGACCTCAGCCGGGCCGAGCTGGAGGGGTTCTTCCTGCTCGACGCCACGGCGCTGGATCTGATCGCGCACAAGCGCGGGGCTCATAAGGTGATGAGTAGGCCATTTCCGAGGCACGACGCATCGTCCGACCATCGGCATGGCAGCGCGACTCGCGGCATAGAGAGGTCATCTGGCTGCGGCGGGATCGCGGGTACCGCCGCCACGGACGCGTGACCGGGCCGTTTGTGCCATCACAATACCTAGCAGTACTATGCACAATACTTCTAGGGTTGGAACGGGGTGAGTTCTCGTGAGGGTCGCCAAGGATCTGGTGGCCGCCTCGGCGACACCGATGGTTCTCGGCATCCTGGCCGAGGGGGAGAGCTACGGCTACGCCATCCTCAGGCGGATCAACGAGCTGTCCGGTGGCGAGCTGGACTGGACCGAGGGGCTGCTCTACCCGTTGCTGCACCGGCTTGAGCGCCTCGGTTATTCGGAGTCGAGCTGGCAGTCGGTAGCCGGCGAGCGGCGGCGCAAGTACTACCGCATCACTGACAAGGGCCTGGCTGAGTTGGCCGAGCAACGCCGCCAGTGGGACACGGTCACCGACGCGCTCAAGGAGATCTGGCTCGGCCTCGGCGACCGCAGGCCGCTGACGGCGATCCCGCTGGGGTGCCGGGCATGACGGTGCGGGAGGGTCAGGAGGAGTTGGAGGCGCAGTTCGAGCAGTGGCGTCGCTACGTGCTCCGCCGCAGGGAACTGCAACCGTCCGACGTCGACGAACTCGAAGACCATCTCCGCGGATCCGTCGACGAACTCGTCGCGGTCGGCCTGAGCGCGGATGAGGCGTTCCTGGTCGCGGTCAAGCGGATGGGTAGCCTCGACGAACTGTCCCGCGAGTTCGCGCGTGAGCATTCGGAACGGCTGTGGAAGCAGCTGGTGCTGACCGGCGAGGCCGGCGGCCCGATGGCGGAGACGCGGGCGCGGCGGGATCTGTGGGCGATGGTCATCTGCGCCGCGGGCGCGGCGGCGTCCATCAAGGTGCCGGAGCTGTTCGGGTTGAGGTTGGCGGACGACGGCGCGTTCTACGCGCGGAACTTCACCCTGTTCGCCCTGCCCTGGCTGGCGGCCTTCCTGGCCTGGCGCCGACAGGCCCGACGCCCGCTGATCGCGACACTGGTGGCGCTGTTCGCGCTCGGCGCCGTGGCGGCCAACGCCTACCCCCTGGCCGAGGAGTCAAAGTCGCTGGTCCTCACCAGCATCCACCTCCCCATCGCCCTGTGGCTTGTGGTGGGTCTGGCCTACGTTGCCGACGACTGGCGCTCCTCGCGCCGACGCATGGACTTCATCCGCTTCACCGGCGAGTGGTTCATCTACCTCGTACTCATCGCCCTCGGCGGCGGTGTGCTCAGCTTGTTCCTGTACCACACCTTCAAGGCCATCGGGATCATCCCGCAGGAGTTCATCTCGCAGTGGCTCCTTCCCTGCGGCGCCGTGGCCGGGGCTGTCGTGGCCGGGTGGCTGGTCGAGGCCAAGCAGAGCGTGGTCGAAAATATCGCCCCGGTGCTCACCCGGCTATTCACTCCGCTGTTCACGGCAGCACTGCTGGCCTTCCTCGTCGCCGTCGTCTGGACCAGCCATGGCATCAACGTGGAGCGCGAAGCGCTGATCCTGTTCGACCTTCTGCTGGTCGTGGTGCTGGGGCTACTGCTCTACTCGATCTCAGCCCGCGATCCGCTGGCCCCGACCGGCCTGTTCGACAAACTTCAGCTCGCTCTCGTGGTCAGCGCGTTGGCCATCGACGTACTGGTACTGCTCGCGATCACCGGACGCATCACCGACGAGTACGGCACCACACCCAACAGGGCTGCCGCGCTCGGCGAGAACGTGATCCTGCTGGCCAACCTCGCCTACTCGGCGTGGCTGTTGCTGAGGTTCATCCGGCGGCGCACACCGTTCGCGGCGCTCGAGCGCTGGCAGACCGGCTACCTACCCGTGTACGCCGTGTGGGCCTGGATCGTGGTCCTCGTCTTCCCTCCATTGTTCAGCTATGTCTGACCGAGAGAAGGTCCACCCCATGACGGCGATGTCGACGACCCGCCCATCGGTGTGACAGGCCTGCCGCATCGCTTGCGTGCCAAACACGCGCGTCCGGCCCAAATCGTGCGCAGGAAACACGGATGGTCCTCCGCAGGTGCCCTCATCGGCAGATCCGGATACGCGGCCGCAGGTCTCGGCGGGTTACACAGCGTCATCCCGACCTCGTTGATGGGGCGAACTCCGACTACTCGATCAACGAGCCTGCCAGTCTCAGCCCCGGTTTCCACCCCGACCGGCTCGGTGGCGCGCACACCGTGGCGGAGCTCTTGGCGCGCGACGGTGTCTACCGCAGCCAGTTCGAGACGGGATCTCCAACGGTGGGCTGACCGCGTACCCGGGCGGGGACCGGGACCGCTGGGAGCACCGCACGTTCGGCGGCGCCTGCGCGTCGGCGGTGGCGGTCGCCCGTACCGGGCAGGCGTTGGGGTCGCCGCGCCGGGTCCGGATGAGTGGATCGCGGCGTTGGCCTCGCCGCGCACCTGGCCGCCGTCCACGCCACCGACCGCATCCACGCGGCGCTGCTCGGCCGCGCGACGCGATCCGTCGTGCGGAACCCGGCACAGTGGGCGGCGTTCGGTGCGCCGACCGAGGTGCTGCAGCAGCTGAAGTACTTGTGGCACATCTTGGTGCTGCCGGGCGAGCCGTTGTAACGCGCGTCGTGGGGGTCCGGCTGGCGGCCCGGGCACGCCGCCGCCTCGTTTGTGGGGGCGGTTCAGCCCGGCAGTTGCAAAGCGGCCTTGACCAGGTCCAAGGCCGTCTCGGGAGGCACGCCCAGCGATTTTGTCCGCTCCGCGTACCGTCGTGCTGCTTTTTGGGCCTCGGCCGGGACGTGGGCCGCGCGGGCCGTGATCACCGTGCCGGCGCGGCCTCGGGTTTCGACCAAGCCGGCCTGCTCCAGCTCGCGGTAGGCGCGGGCGACCGTGTTGGCGGCCAGGCCCAGGTCGGTCGCGAGGCGGCGGACCGGCGGGAGCCGGGTTCCGGCGGGCAGGGCGCCGGTGCCGGCCAGCTCGGCGATGCGCAACCGGACCTGCTCGTAGGGCGGTACCCGCGAATCGGCGTCGATGGCGATGTCCAACGGAGCTCCCGCGATGGTCAGAGAAGTCGCGGCGGGACGTTGCCGGCGGCGACGATGGCGCGGCGGATCGGCACCAACGCGAGCAGGATGCCACCGACGACGAAGAACACGATGAGCGACACGATGCCGATGCGGTAGCTGTTGGTCAGCTGGAACACCAGGCCGAACGCGAGCGGGCCGAGCCAGCTGGTGCCCTTGTCGCTGATCTCGTAGAAGCCGTAGTACTCGCCCTCGCGGCCGGTCGGGATGAGCTGGCTGAACAGCGAGCGGGACAGGGCCTGGCTGCCGCCGAGGACGAGGCCGATGGCGATGCCGAGCAGCATGAACGGCAGCGGTTGGCCGGCCGGCAGCCAGTACGCGGCCAGCATGACGCCGAGCCAGAGG
>DASXRQ010000125.1:0-66450 GCA_036506495.1 Micromonosporaceae bacterium
ACCCGCGGGCGTCCGCGCCGACGTGCGCCCGGCCTACGATCCGAGGTATGAAGCAACGCCGGTTGAGCGAGTCGGGCTTTCCCGTGAAGACGGTGTACGACCGCTCGGATCTACCCGCCGACCTCGGCTCGCGGCTGGGCAGGCCCGGCGAGTACCCGTTCACCCGCGGCGTCTACCCCACCATGTACACGTCCCGGCCGTGGACGATGCGGCAGTACGCGGGGTTCGGCACGGCCGCAGAGTCCAACGCCCGCTACCACCAGCTGCTCACCGCGGGAACGACGGGCCTGTCCGTGGCGTTCGACCTGCCAACGCAGATGGGGTACGACTCCGACGACCCGATCGCGCACGGCGAGGTGGGCAAGGTCGGCGTCGCGATCGACTCCGTCGACGACATGCGAGCGCTCTTCGACGGCATCCCGCTCGACCGGGTGTCCACATCGATGACGATCAACGCGCCGGGTTCGGTGCTGCTGCTGCTCTACCAACTCGTCGCCGAGGAGTCGAGGGTTCCGGGGAGCGCCCTGAACGGCACGGTCCAGAACGACATCCTGAAGGAGTACATCGCCCGCGGCACCTATATCTTCCCGCCCAAACCGTCCCTGCGACTGGTCGCGGACACGTTCGCGTACTGCCGCAAGGAGATCCCCAGGTGGAACACGATCTCCATCTCGGGCTACCACATGGCGGAGGCGGGCGCGACGCCCGTCGAGGAGATCGCGTTCACGCTCGCCAACGGCGTGGAGTACGTGCGAACGGCGCTGGCCGCCGGCCTCGCGGTCGACGACTTCGCGCCGCGACTGTCGTTTTTCTTCGTGGCGCGCACGACGCTCCTGGAGGAGGTCGCCAAGTTCCGCGCGGCGCGGCGGATCTGGGCTCGGCTCATGCGCGAGGAGTTCGGCGCGCAGGACCCCAAGTCCTGGATGCTGCGCTTCCACACCCAGACCGCGGGCGTGCAGCTGACCGCCCAGCAGCCGGAGGTGAACCTGGTCCGGGTCGCGGTCCAAGGGCTCGGCGCCGTGCTCGGCGGCACCCAGTCGCTGCACACCAACAGCTTCGACGAGGCGATCGCGCTGCCGACCGAGAAGGCGGCCCGGCTGGCCCTGCGTACGCAGCAGGTCCTGGCGTACGAGACCGACCTGACCGCCACGGTGGACCCATTCGCCGGGTCGTACGCCGTCGAGGCGATGACCGACGAGGTCGAGTCGGCCGCGCTCGCGCTGATCGATCGGGTCTTCGAGCACGGGTCGGCGGTGGAGGCCATCGAGGCGGGATTCCAGAAGCGGGAGATCGAGGGCTCGGCGTACCGCGTCGCGCAGGAGATCGACTCCGGCGAACGCGTGGTCGTCGGCGTCAATCGCTTCGCGCTCGACGAGGAGGAGCCGTACGAGCCTCTGCGGGTCGACCCGGCGATCGAGGCCGCGCAGGCGGCCCGGCTGGCGGCGCTGCGGGAATCCCGGGACGGCGCCGTCGTGGCGGCGACCCTCGCGGACCTGCGGGCGGCGGCCGAGGGCACCGACAACGTGCTCTACCCGATGAGGGAGGCGTTGCGGGCGCGCGCGACCGTCGGCGAGGTCTGTCACGCCCTCCGCGACGTGTGGGGCATCTACCGCCCGACCGACAGGTTCTGACCCGCCCTCGCTCACACGTCCGTCGGAGTTGGGGTGTGCGACGCCGCCGGATCGGCCGACTCTGACGGAGTTGGGCGGCCGGGAGCCGCCCGAGGTCGGTGCGGTTGCCCATTCGGCTGGGTACGGATGTCGGGCTTCGCCCCAAAGTCCGTCAATCTGCGGATGTCTTACCGGCTGCGGGGTATCACACTGGTCGTAACGGACCCGCTGTGCGGTGCCGGCGAGGATTGGCGTGCGACCGTGATCGTCGGCGCAGCCGCGTCGGTGATCACCGCGTGCACCGATCGTGCCCGCGTGTCACCGGCTGCGAGGATCGCCCTGATCGGCCCGAAAAACTGGGTAGATTCAGGGTGATAACGGCCGCTTGGCGCGCCGTCACACGTGTCTAGCCCGACCGTTACGCGTTGTAGGAGGTGGACGGACGGATGTCCGCGCTCAACAGGGCTGCCGACGCCGTCCCGCCCGCAGGGGATCGCTCCTACCAGGGCTTTCGTGACGCTGCGCTACCCGACTACTACCCTAACGGCGTTGCGCAGCGTCACCGATCCCGGACTAGGCTGTCCGAGTCCCATCCCATTCATAGTGATCGAGAAGTTACCGTGACGAGCGCGTTGACGCTGCCGACAGGCGGCGAGCTGGCTGCCCCGGCCGGACATCACACGCCGGCTTGGCCCGAAACTCCCCCGGGGGCCGACCCCCTTCCAGGTCAGCTTGACCGCTGGCTCGCTTCCCGGGGCGCCGAGCTGGTCGCGGTACGTCGTCACATTCACGCCCACCCGGAGCTCTCGCACCAAGAGTTCGAGACGGCCTCGCTGGTCGCCCGCGAGCTGGCGGCGGCCGGCCTCAGCCCGCGATTCCTGCCCAAGGGCAACGGGGTGATCTGTGACATTGGCCACGGCAACCGCGTGATCGCCCTCCGCGCCGACATGGACGCCCTGCCGCTGCCGGACACCAAGGACGTGCCCTACCGCTCGACCGTCGATGGCGTGGCGCACGCCTGCGGCCACGACGTCCACACGACCGTGCTCCTTGGCGCCGCCCTCGCCCTGGCGCAGCTCGCCGAGCGTGACGAGCTGCCCGGCCGCATCCGGCTGCTGTTCCAGCCGGCGGAGGAGGCGGTCCCCTCCGGTGCGCCGGACGTGATAGCCGCCGGTGGTCTGAAGGACGTCAACGCGATCTTCGCGCTGCACTGCACGCCGAGCCTGCCGGTGGGGCTGGTCGGTGTCCGTTCGGGCCCGTTCACCGCGGCCGCGGACATGGTCGAGGTCAAGCTGACCGGCCGCGGCGGCCATACCGCCCGCCCGCACCTGACGGCCGACCTGGTGCACGCGCTGGGCCGCGTGATCGTCGACGTGCCGTCGCTGCTCGACCGCAGGATCGACCCCCGCGCCGGCGTTTCGATGGTCTTCGGCGCGGTGCGCGCCGGCGAGGCGGCCAACGCGATCCCCATCGAGGGGTACGCCAGGGCAACCGTCCGGGTGCTCAACCGGGAGGCGTGGCGCGAGGCTCCGGCGCTGATCACCCAGCTGATCAGGGACGTCGTCGCCGGGACCGGCGCCGGCGTCGAGGTCAGGTACACCCGGGGCGTCCCGCCGGTGATCAACGATCGGATGGCGACCGCGGTGATCGCCGGCGCGGCGGGCGCAGCCCTCGGCGCCGACCGGGTCGTGGAGGCCGAGATCAGCATGGGTGGCGAGGACTTCGCCTACTACCTCGAGCAGGTCCCCGGCGCGATGCTCCGGCTCGGCACGAGCGTTCCCGGCTCCGACGTCAAGCTCGACATCCACCAGTCCAGCTTCGACATCGACGAGCGCGCGATCGGCCACGGCGTGCGCATCATGGTGCACACCGCGCTCGGCGCCCTCTCCACTGGAGCCTTCTAGCGGCCGAGCTGCGCCGAGCCGCGCCGGGTCCGGCCCCCCAGCCACGCATGACCTGTGCGACAAGCCGGTCGCTTCACACGTCTCGACGCGGCGCGTGAGTATGGTGCCGCCATGCCGACCGAGTTGCGCGTGCACGGAGTCTCCGGCGCCAAGGCGGAGGACGTCCTGGACCGGCCGCTGCTCATGCGGGTCGCCGGAGACAACGACGCGGGGTTCTTCCGGCCGCGGCCGGCGTACGACGACACGACCGGCCGGGCGGGCGCCGAGCTTGAGGCGTACCGCTGGGGGAATCTCACGTCCGGGGCCGCGTCGCGGGCACTGTGGCTGCTCCTGCTGCCGTTCATGCTCGGAAACGTGGCGATGTGGCTCCGGCCGGCCGGTCGCCGGGGCACCCTCTCCAAGGCGCTGTGCCGCATCTTCGCGCTGACGATCACCGCCACGTACGTGCTGTCCATGGTCGGCATCTCCCTCGATCTGGTCGGCTGGCAATGCACGCCGTACCGGCGATGCGCCGCCGACCGCCCATACCTCAACTGGCTCACCGCCGGGTTCTTCGCGCCCACCGGCCGCCGGCTCGCGGTTCTCTCGGTGGTGCCGATCGCCGCGATCGCACTGCTGTGGTGGCTGGGCGCGCGGACCTGGCGCTCGTACGAGGCGTACCCCCCACAGGTCGTCGACGAGGGCGGTGACGGGCTGGAGGCGGCCCGGCGCTGGGACGGCATGGGGCTGGTGGGCCGGCTGCGCTCGATCCACGTGGCGGCCGCGTTCGGCGCGGTGGACGCGGTGCTCGCCGGCGTGCTGGCCAGGCACGACCGGACCGCCTTCGGGTACGTGCTGGTCGCGGTGACGCTCGCGCTGCTCGCCGCGTGCCTCGTCGCCGTCTGCGTGCCGGCGGTCGTCGACCGGCTGAGCCACGCCTGGTGGGTGGAGACCTGGTCGCGCGGGCTGCGCATCGTCGCGCTCGTCCTGACGGCGATCATCCTGGGGTACGCGTTCGCGCCGCGCGCCGAGTGGCGCGCGAGCGGCACCCTGCCGGGCTACCAGAGCATCCTGTCGCTGCTGTTCACCACCCAGACCGGGCTGCTCGTGGTCCTCGGCGTGACCGTGCTGTGGGAGCGCCGCGCCCGGCCGCAGGTGCCCGCGTTCCTCGGCGGTCTCGGCGCGCCCGTGCTGGCCTCGATCGCGGTCGGTCTGGCCGTCGCGCTGTCGGCCGGGCTCGCGTACCGCGTCGCCGACTTCCTCGATCGCGACGATGTGCCGAGCCCGTCATCGGGTGAGCCGGTCGCCGCGGTAGCGCCGCTGCAGCCGCCGGTGTCGTACGAGTGGTCGGCGCTCGGCTTCCTTCTCGCGGTGCTGGTCACCCTGCTGCTTGCCGCCGTCGCAGGCATGTGGATCCTGCCCCGCCTGCGTCGCGCCGCGGTCGGTGTCGTCGCCGCGGACTTCCGGGCCGCGCCGCCGGAGACGTCCACCCGGCTCGGCGATGTCCGCGGCACGGTGGCGGCGGCGCGGATGACCGACCGGGTGGAGCCGCTGATCGCCGTCGGGTACGCGCCCCTAGCCGTGCTCAGCCTCGTCTTCACCGGGTACGCCTTGAGCGGCACGAGCCCGGGCGACCTGGCCGGGCGGTGGTTCGGCGACGGCAGTCGCGGGGCCGCCGTGGTCTCCTTCGCCACGAACCTCGGCACGTACCTGATCGGCCTGTTCGCGCTCGGACTCCTCGTGCTCGGCCTGCTCGCGTACCGGTACGCCGGGATCCGCAGGGTGGTCGGCGTGCTCTGGGACCTCGGCACGTTCTGGCCACGGGCGGCACACCCTCTCGCGCCGCCGTGCTACGCCGAGCGGGTCGTGCCGGAGCTCGTGAAGCGGGTGCGCTGCCTGGCCACCGGCGACGGAGTGGTGATCTCCGGACACAGCCAGGGCTCGGTGCTCGCCGCGGCCACGGTGCTGCAGCTGCCGGCCGACGCGTTGAACGGCGTGGCGCTGCTGACCTACGGGTCTCCCCTGCGGAGGCTGTACGCCCGCCTGTTCCCCGCGTACGTCAACGCGGACGTGCTGCGCGCGGTGCACGATCGAGTCGACGGCCGCTGGCTGAACCTGTGGCGGGAGACCGACCCGATCGGTGGTTGGATCTTCTCGGAGCACGGGTCCGGCACGCTGCCGGCGGTCGGCGGACCGCTGGGCGACGTCGACCGGCGCCTGCGCGACCCCAGCGGCGTGCAGGTGGATCCATGCGACACCATGCCACCGCCGATCGAGGGCCACTCGGCGTACCAGACGGAACCGGTCTTCGACGACGCGGTCGCCGACCTGCTCGCCCGGCTGGCGGCGCGGGCCGCTACGGCTCCGGCTTCTCCTCCGCCGGTGGCGCCGGATACGTCGGCGGCGCCGGATACGTCGGCGGCCCGGTAGGTACGGTGAACGCGGCCGGCGGCCCCAATGAGCGCGACGGGGTGCGGCGGCCGTAGCGCCGGGCGAGCCACAGGATGGCCCAGATCGGCAGGCCGAGCGCGGCGAGCCACGGCAGCAGCGCGCCGAGCACGGTGAGCAGCACCTGGATCGACGCGACGAACGCGTGCCAGCCGGCCCGCAGACCGGCGAGGAACCCGGTGCCGCCGTCCTTGGGCTTCGCCGCCGCCTGCGGTCCGAGCAGCGTCACCGTGATCGTGGACAGCGTCGTCAGGCTGGACAGCTGCCGCTTGCGCGCCTGGAGCGAGGCGAGGTCCGCCTCGCGCTTGGTCAGCTCCCCCTCCACCGAGACGATCTCCGCGATGGTCCCGGCCCGGGCGAGCAGTGCGCGGGTGCGGGTGACGCTCGCCTGCTGGCTGGCGATTCGAGCGTCGACGTCCACCACGGCCTCGGTGACGTCCTCGCTGCTCAGTTCGCGGGACTCCTCCTTGCCGAGGCCGGCGACCTCGGCCACGACCTCGTAGAACCGGGCGGCCGGCACACGCAGCTGCAGCGTCGCCTCGGAGTGCGAATCGGCCATGCTGCGCTTGTCCTGCCCGACGAACCCGCCCGCGCCGGTGGCTATCTCCGTGGCCCGGGCCGCCGCGCGGTCGACGTCCCGCACCCGAACCGTCATCCCCCCGGTGTAGACGATGGCCCGGTCGTCGACCCGGAACCGGGTCGGAGCGCCGCCGGGCGCCTGGCCCGGCTGCTTCTGTCCACCGGCGGCGCTGTCGGCGGCGCCTTCGTTGCTGGCGGCCCCGCCGCCGTTGGCGCCCGCGGACTTGCTGGCGGGCGAGGTCCCGGCGGAGTCGCACCCCCCGAGTGCCAGCGCGGCGGCGACGCCCGCCGCGGCCAGGACGGCGGCGGTCCGCCATCGGCGCGTTGCCCCGTTCATGTCTCCTCCGATCGTTGGTTGTGATCGTCGGACGCGCGGCGCACACGACCCGGTTCCGGCAGACTCTCGAAGTAGCGTCACGATTCGGCCGCGAAGCCGGCACGGTCACCGGAGCAAGGAGGTAACGGTGCGGTTGACGAAGTACACCCACGCCTGCGTACGCCTGGAGAGCGACGGAGCGGTGCTGGTCATCGATCCGGGTATCTTCAGCGAGCCGGTCGCCCTCGACGGCGTCGACGCCGTGCTCATCACGCACGAGCACGTGGACCACCTGGATGTGAACCAGCTCGCCGACGCACTGGGGAAGCGGCCGTCGGTCGCGGTCTACACCCACCCCGACGTCGTGCCAAAGCTGGCCCCGTTGGATGGGGCCATCACGACGGTGCAGTCTGGACAGTCGTTCGACGCGGGCGGGTTCGCAGTCCGGGCGTACGGCGGCCTGCACGCCGAGATCCACCCGGAGATCCCGCGCGTTGCGAACCTGGGGTTCCTCGTCGAGGACTCGGTGTACCACCCCGGCGACTCGTTCGACGTACCCGAGGACGCCCACGTCGACACGCTGTTCGTGCCCATCTCGGCGCCGTGGTTGAAGCTCTCCGAATCGGTGGCGTTCGTGCGGTCGGTGGCACCACGCCGGGCGCTAGCGCTGCACGACAGCCTGCTCAGCGAGACCGGTGCGGCGCTCTACGACGGCAACCTCGCGAAGCTGGCCAACTGCGACTACGCCCACCTCGAACCCGGCTCCACAGTGGACGCATAGGTCCGGTCCGCCACGCGGCGAGCGAATTCGACCGGATGTGGCCGCGGGGCCGCTGGAATCGGGCATCATGACGGGGTGGCCCGCCTGCCCGAGGACGCCGTCGAGCGGCTGTACGCCGCGCCGCCGGAGGGGTTCGTGGCCGCGCGCGCGGCGGTGGCCGCGGAGGCGCGGGACGCCGGCGACGACGCGGCCGCGCGGGAGATCGCCAAGCTGCGCAAGCCCACGGTCGCCGCGTGGCTGGTGAACCTGCTCGCGATCCGCCGGCCCGACCTGATCGACGAGCTGGCCGAGCTGTCGGCGGCGTTGCGCGTGGCCCAGCGGGAACTGCGCGGCGGTGAGCTGCGGGAGCTGTCCGCGCAGCGTCGCGGGGTGGTGTCCTCCGTGGTCGAGGAGGCCCGCAGGCTCGCGGTGCGCGCTCAGCCGGCGCTCGCCAACGCGAAGCTGCCGCTGGCCGAGGTCGAGACGACGCTCAACGCCGCGCTCGCCGACGAGGAGGTCGCCGAGATCGTCCGGTCGGGCCGCCTCGTGCGCTCGGTCGAGTACGCGGGCTTCGGGGAGGTGCCCCGGCCGCAGCTCAGGCTGGTGACCGAGAGTGGCGTGGAGGCGGACCGCCCGGGCCGCGCCGGCCCGACGTCCGGCCAGTCGGGCTCGACCACGATCGATGCGGCCCAGCGGGCGGCCCTCAAGCGCGAGCTGGCCGCCGCGCGTACCGCTCAGAAGAAGGCGGAGACCGCGCTGGAGCGCGCCGCGAAGGCCGAGGCCGACGGGGCGCGCGCGCTCGCCGAGGTGGAGGCGGACCTGGCCGGGGTCGAGCGCCGGCGGGCAGCGGCCGAGCAGGAGCTGAGCCGGCGCAAGCTCGCCCACAAGTCGGCGCAGCGCGATGCGATCGCCGCCCGGCGCCGCGCCGGGGAGACCGAGGCCGCCATCGAGGCGACCAGCGACTCCGGGGGGCGCAGGGCACAATCTGGTCCATGACCCCCGAGCAGGCGGCCGAAGCCACAAAGGCGGCCGTGCAGGAGCTCGGCGGAGCGTTCGGCGAGAGCCCGCGCACACTGCGTCGCGCCCGGCTGATGGGCCTCTCCGGCTGGGCGTTCCACGTGGCTGGTCGCGGTGGCGCGCTGGGCGACGTTCGGCCCGACACGGTCGCCGCGGCGCTGGGGCTGATCGCGCCGGCCGCGGTCCGCGAGGGCTGGGAGGCGGCGCGCAGGGTGACCACGCCGGCCGGTGTTGCCGCGCAGAACCTCGCCGAATGCTGCCGCTGGGGCATCGAGAACTTCAGCCAGTTCCACATGGTCGGCCGGCTCGTGGAGTTGACCGAGCGGATCGTGGTGGCGGCAGACGCGGCCGGCATGCCGTTGTTCGCGGCGTGGCGGGCGATGCCGGTGCCCGACGACACCTATGCCGCGCGGGCCGCCGTCCTGCTTCATCTGCTGCGCGAGCACCGCGCCGCGGCCCTGCTGATCGCGATCCGCGCCGCCGCGATGACCCCGCTCGAGGCGATCATCTCGGGTCCGGAGGGTGAGGCCGGCGCCATGGCGTACGGCTGGCAGCCGCCCTACCCGCCGATCGGCCCACTGGTCCGGCGGCGGCTGTGGGCGGACGCGGTCACCGACCGGATCGTCGGCGAGGCGTACGCCGCGCTCGACGACGGCGAGCGCGTGGAGCTGGTCGCTCTGCTGGACAGCGCGCTGGCCACGCTGCACGGCGCGCCGGAGGTCCCATGATCCCGCAACCTTGCCCAGGTAGGCGTGTTGCGGCGGTGCCGACACGCCAACCTGGGCAAGGTTGCGGTGCCAGCGAGTGGGTGGTCAGGTTGACGACGTGCGGGTGGGTCGGGCGCGCAGGTCGGCGACGTAGTCGTCCGGGGCGCCGGCCTTCTGCGCCGCGTTTGCGATCTCGGACAGGTACCACGCGGTCGGCATGCCACCCTCGTACCCGTCGAAGACGTACACCCACGCGGTCACCTCGCCGTCGAGCGTGGCGACGCGCACGGTCAGCTTGCGGTACGTCTCTGCGGTGACGCCCTCGACCTCGTCGAGCTGGGCAGCGTCGCGCGGGTTGACGTCGTAGAGCGCCACGAAGACCCGGTCGCCCGGCGACTCGACGATCGTGGTGACCGCGCCCTCCCAGCCGATCACATCCTCGCCGGCGAAGGTGAGCCGCCACCCCTCCAGCCAGCCGGTGCCCACCATCGGCGAATGCGGACAGTAAGCCCGCATCCGGGCGGGGTCGAGATTCGAGCCGTACGCGGCGTAGTGACGCACGGCGATGACGATAGACCCGGCGACGTGTGGTGGAGAATACGACCGTGCGTTTCGGACCCGAGCAGGGGAGAAAGTCACCGTGAGCCGCGTAGTGATCATCGGTGGAGGTCCCGCCGGGTACGAGGCCGCCCTCGTCGCAGCCCAGCTCGACGCCGACGTGACGGTCGTCGAGGCCGAGGGAGCCGGCGGTGCCTGCGTACTGTCGGACTGCGTACCGTCCAAGACCTTCATCGCCAGCTCGGACGTTGTCACGGGATACCGGGACACCGAGGAGTTCGGTATCCACTCGGACGGTCTCGACGCGATCACGGTGGACGCGCGGGCGGTGCACGAGAGGGTCCGGCGGCTCGCCCGGGCCCAGTCCGCGGACATCCACGCCAAGCTGATCAAGGCCGGAGTGTCGTTCGTGCCCGGCTGGGCCCGGCTGGGTGCGAACACGCTCGGTCATACCCACCAGGTGGTTGTCACGCCGCTCGACGGTGACCCTGAGTACTCGATCGACGCGACGTCTGTTCTCGTGGCCACCGGTGCGACCCCGCGCATCCTGCCGGACGCGGAACCGGACGGCGAGCGCGTACTCACGTGGCGGCAGGTCTACGACCTCGACGAACTGCCCGAGCATCTGATCGTCGTCGGCTCCGGGGTGACCGGCGCCGAGTTCGCGAGCGGGTACCTCGCGATGGGCCGGGCCGTGACGCTCGTGTCCAGCCGGGACCGGGTGATGCCCCACGAGGACGCCGACGCCGCCATGGCGCTCGAACGGGTCTTCCGGGCGCGGGGCATGAAGATTCTGAGCAACTCCCGCGCGAGCGCGGTGCGCAACGCTGGCGAGGGCGTGGTCGTCGAGCTGACCGACGGCCGCGTCGTCGAAGGGAGCCATGCGCTGATGGCCGTCGGGTCGGTGCCGAACACGGCGGGCCTCGGCCTGCAGGAGTACGGCGTGACGGTGGGCCCTGGCGGCTACCTGACCGTCGACCGGGTGTCGCGGACCAACGTTCCGGGGGTGTACGCCGCCGGCGACTGCACGGGCGTCCTGGCACTGGCAAGCGTCGCCGCGATGCAGGGCCGGATCGCCATGTGGCACGCCCTCGGGGAGGCCGTCGCGCCGCTGCGGCTGCGTACGGTCGCCGCGAACGTGTTCACCGACCCGGAGTTGGCCAGCGTCGGGGTGAGCCAGGACGATGTGGACACCGGCAAGGTCCCCGCACGGCAGGTGATGCTCACGCTGGCCGGGAACGCTCGTGCCAAGATGGCCGGCGTGCACGACGGCTTCGTGAAGCTGTTCTGCCGACCGGCGAGCGGTCAGGTCGTCGGTGGGGTGGTGGTCGCGCCAAAGGCGAGTGAGCTGATCCTGCCGATCACGGTCGCGGTGGAGAACAACCTCACCGTGGATCAGCTGGCCCACACGATCACCATCTACCCGTCGCTGTCCGGTTCCGTTGCCGAGGCGGCTCGCCAGCTGATGCTGCACGAGCCGGACTGACCGCGCACCCGCGCCCTCGATGGCCCAACTCTGACGGAGTTGGGCGGAGGGAGCCGCCGCGATGGCCCGACTCTTACTGAGTTGGGTCGGGATCGGCGGCGCGCTACCCTCGACGACATGATGCGCGCAGCCGTCACGACGACGCCGGGTGACCCCGGCGTTCTCGCGATGCGCTGACGAACACCTCAGACATCCGAAGCCCCGGGGCGGTCGCCTCGGGGCTTCGTCGTGCTCGGGGTGCTCCGCCCCCGGCGTACCCCGAATGGAGAGCACGATGATCGACCACCGCAAGTTGGGGCGCGAGCTGGAGCTGTTCGCGTCCGATCCGCTCGCCGGCGCGGGCCTGCCCATGTGGCTGCCCGCCGGTGCCGCGTCGCGGCACGCCGTCGAGGAATTCCTGTACGAGGAGGAACGGCGCGCCGGGTACCAGCACGTCTACTCGCCGCCGCTGGGCAAGCGGGAGCTGTACGAGCTGTCGGGGCACCTGCCGCACTTCGTGGACGACATGTTCCCGCCGATGAAGGTGTCCGCTGACGATGAGTTCGTGCTGCGGCCCGCCCTGTGTCCGCACCACGCGCTGGTGTTCCGGTCGCGCGGGCGGTCGTTTCGCGAGCTTCCCCTGCGGATCGCGGAGCTGGGCGGCATGTACCGCGCCGAACGTTCGGGCGTGCTCGGTGGGCTGAGCCGGGTGCGTGCGATCTGGCTCAACGACGGGCACAACTTCTGCGCCCTCGAGGACGTGCCCGCCGAGGTGCGCTCGGTCCTGGAGTCCATCGGCCGGGTACACGAGGCGCTCGGCGTGCGGTCGGCCGGCTTTCGGCTGTCGCTGCGGGGCGAGGACGGCAAGTACGTCGCCGACCCGGGCATGTGGGACCGCGCCGAGGCGCTTCTGCGCGAGGCCCTGAGCGGGATGTCCTATGTGGAGGCGTCGGGCGAGGCGGCCTTCTACGGCCCAAAGATCGACGTACAGATCGTCGATCCGATGGGCCGTGAGTCCACCCTGTCCACCGTCCAACTGGATTTCCACCAGCCGTCACGGTTCGGACTGTCCTACGTGGACTCTGGTGGTGCTCGGCAACGGCCGGTCATGGTGCACCGGAGCCTGGCCGGCAGCATGGAGCGCCTCTTCGCGTACCTCATCGAGGAGCACGCCGGGGCGTTCCCGGCCTGGTACGCCCCGGTGCAGCTCGTGGCGCTGCCGGTCGGGCCGTCGGAGGCGGACCGGGCGCACGCGCTGGCCCGAGCGGCCGTCGCGGCCGGGCTCCGCGCGGAGGTCGCCGTCGAAGGCTCGTTGGGAGCGCGGGTACGCGACGCGGCCCGCAGGCGCGTGCCCTACGTCGCCGTCGTCGGACCTCGCGAGGCGGCCGCCGGCGAGGTGGCGCTGCGCCTGCGGGACGGCCGTGAGCTGGACCCGATGCCAGTCCCGGCTGCCCTCGGGTTGATCAAGGACGTGGTCGCCTCGCGGTCGCACGACCTTGATCATCGCAACCTCGCACGGGTTGGGTGATCAACCTCGGTGGGACACCCCAATCTGTGCGAGGTTGCGGCGAGGGTCAGTTCCGGAGTCAGTTCAGGGCTCGGCGGCGGAAGCCGCGCATGCCGGTCAGCGTGAACAGCGCGCCGTACCCGGCGAGCACGACGAGCGAGATCCACGGGTGGAGGTGCGGGATGTGCGGCACGAGCGCCGCCCGCACCCCCTCTGAGCAGTACGTCAACGGGTTGAGCAGGCTGACGACCTGGAACCAGCGCAGCTCGCCGAGCTGGGTGACCGGGTACTGGGTCGCGCCGGTGAACATGAGGGGCACGAAAATGACCGCGAACATGATGCTGATCTTCGCGGGCGGCACCACGGTGCCGACGGTGATGCCGATGCCGGCGCCCACCCACGCGCCGAGGATGAGCACCGCGATCAGCAGCGGCAGGCCGGCGGTACGCCACGGTGCCTCGCCGAGCACCAGCGACCCGATCGGGAACATGACGATCGCGGCGAGCAGGCCGCGCATGCTCGCGATGACCAGCTTCTCGATGGTAACCATGTTGGTGGGCAGCGGCGCTAGCAGCCGGTCCTCGATCTCCTTGGTCCAGCCGAACTCCATAACGAGCGGGAACGCGACGCTCTGCAGCGAGGTGAGGAACGCGGCCAGGGCCACGATGCCGGGCAGCAGCAGTTGGCCGTAGGTGTCGCTCACGTAGTTCAGGTTGCCGAGCACCTTGGCGAAGATGAACAGCGTGAAGATCGGGGTCAGCGCGACCTGGATCAGCAGGACCCAGAACTCCTTGCCGGTCACGAAGATGTCACGCCACAGGATGGCGAGGAACGCGCGTCCGGCGGTCGCTCGTAACGGCGCGCCGGCGACGGTCGGAGCGGTCATCGGCTCGGCAGTCATCGCAATCCCCTTCCCGTCAGGTCGATGAACACGTCCTCCAGGCTCGGCTCGCCGATGTGCACGTCGGTGAGCGCCGCGGACCGGCCCTCCAGCGCGCTGACGACGCGGCCGAGCAGGACCGCCGGCTCGGTCGTCAGGTAGAGCCGCACCTTCACGGTCGCGTCCGGCTGCGGTGCGGGACGCGCGCCGCCCGGCGTACCGGCGACTGGGCCGAAGCTGTCCGGCGGACCGCCACCGCCGGGCCGACCGTTGAACGACGGACCCGCGGGCGGTGCCTGCTCGCCCCGCTCGACGCCGTCGATGTCGGTGAGCGCGCCGATGAGCTTGTCCGGGTCGTCGCCGGGCGCCGGGGTGATCGTCAGGTCCAGCACCGACTGGCCGGTCAGGCCGCGGATGAGCCTGGCCGGTGTGTCGAGCGCAAGCAGCCGGCCGTGGTCCACGATGCCGACCCGGTCGGCCAGGTCGGCGGCCTCGTCCATGTCGTGCGTGGTCAGCACGATCGTCACGCCGCGCGAGCGCAGGTCTCGGATCCGCTCCCACACGAACAGCCGCGCCTGCGGATCCAGCCCGGTCGTCGGCTCATCGAGGAACAGCACCTGCGGCTCGTGCATGAGCGAACGGGCGATCATCAGTCGTTGCGCCATTCCGCCGGAGTACCAGTCCACCTTGATGTCGGCCTGTTCGGCGAGCCCGAACTCGTCCAGCAGCTCCGCGGCGCGGGCGTTGCGCTCCGCCCGGGGGAGGCCGTGGTACGCGGCGTGGAACGTGAGGTTCTGCCGCGGTGTCAGCGACCGGTCGAGGTTGCTCGACTGGGGTACGACCGCGAGCCTCGCCCGGGCCTTCACCGGATCGCGCAGCACGTCGAGCCCGTCGATGTACGCCTCGCCGCTGGTCGCCCTGACCCGCGTCGTGAGCACGCCGACGGTCGTGGTCTTGCCGGCGCCGTTCGGGCCGAGCAGCCCGAAGACCTCGCCGGGTGCGACCGCGAAGCTGAGCCCGTCGACCGCGTTCACGTCACGCTTGGGGTACCTCTTGACGAGGTCGCGCACCTCGACTGCTGCCGTCACGAACATCCACCCCCTCGGAGAAGTTCTCGATGAGTTCGAGCAGGAACTCGCGGATCACCTTGGCGTTCACCGGGTCGGCGTCGACCGACGTGAGCGGTCGGCGCCGCCGCATGAGCTCGGCCAGCTCGACGGTGTGTCGGACGCCCTTCTTGGTGAGCGCCAGCCCAACCCGGCGGCGATCGGTCACGCCCGCGACCCGCTCGACGTGTCCACTTCGGACGAGTGTGTCGACGACGCCGGTCAGCGTGGCCGGGCGGATGAAGCACCGGGCCGCGACGTCGGAGTGGTCCAGCTCTCCGTGGCTCAGCTCCAGCAGAACCCGCATGCCGGCCGGCGTGAGCCCGTACTTGTCGGTCAGCAGCTGGCTCCACCGCTGGCCGGCCAGGTGGCCCGCGAGATGGACCAGCCGGCCGAGCGGCGCGTCGCGCAGCTGAGCGATCTCCACGAGGCGGAACGTTAGCACCCTAACGGTCAGGCGCCAAATTGTCAGTGACAAGATATGGTGACCCGCATGGCGTACCACCATGGGGACCTGCGTCGGGCGCTGCTCGCCGCCGCCGTCTCGGCGATCGAGGAGTCGGGGCCGACCGCGCTGAGCCTGCGCGACCTGGCGCGCCGGGCCGGGGTGTCCCACGCCGCGCCGGCACACCATTTCGGGGACAAGGCCGGGCTACTCACGGCGCTCGCGGCGGACGGCTACCGGTTGCTCGATGAGGCGCTGCGCGCCGGTGACAACCTGCTGGACCGCGGCGTGGCGTACGTGCGCTTTGCCGTCGACCATCGCGCCCACTTCGAGGTGATGTTTCGGCCGGAGCTCTATCGGCCGGACGACCCCGAGGTGGTCGCCGCGGGGCGCCGGGCCGCGCAAGCCCTGCGCTCTGGCGTGGCGGCGCTGCCCACGCCGCCGACCGGCCGGCGCGCCGAGCTGTCCGCGCTCGCCGCGTGGTCGATCGTGCACGGGTTCGCGACGCTCTGGCTGGGGGGTGCGCTGCCGTCGACGTTGGGGGAGGACCCAGGCGTCGCGGCGCGGGACGTGATCCGACTGCTATTCGAGCCGTGATCCTCACAAGTACACGGGAGTTGCGGCCTCGACCGCGCCGGAGGGCGCAAGGTCCATGTAGTTGCGGGCAGCGACCGGCGGCGACCGGCGGCGACCGGCGGCGACTGCGCGACCGGCTGCGCGGGCGGCGGCGGCTGCGGCCCAGCCGCTCGTCACCAGCCCGTCGGCATGGGCATGCCTTCGGTATAACCGAACGCGCTCTGCGCGCCGACGACCGCCCGCGCGTGAAACTCCTCGAGGCCGCTCGCGCCGGCGTACGTACACGCGCTGCGTACGCCGGCCACGATCGCGTCGAGCAGGTCCTCCACCCCGGGGCTGGCCGGATCGAGGTACATCCGGGCCGTCGAGATGCCCTCCTCGAAGACCGCCTTGCGGGCCCGGTCGAACGGGCTGTCATCGGCGGTGCGGGCGCTGACCGCGCGAGCCGAGGCCATGCCGAAGCTCTCCTTGTACCGGCGGCCCTCGGCATCCGTGTAGAGATCGCCGGGAGACTCGAACGTGCCGGCGAACCAGGAACCGATCATCACGTTGGACGCGCCGGCGGCGAGCGCGAGGGCGACGTCGCGCGGGTGCCGTACGCCGCCGTCGGCCCACACGTGCCGACCGAGCTCGCGGGCCGCGGCCGCACAGTCGAGCACGGCGGAGAACTGCGGCCGGCCGACGCCCGTCATCATCCGCGTGGTGCACATGGCACCGGGGCCTACGCCCACCTTCACGACGTCCGCGCCGGCGTCGACGAGGTCGCGTACGCCCTCGGCCGTCACCACGTTGCCGGCGACGACCGGCACTCGCGCGCCCAGGTCGCGGACCGCGCGCAGCGCGGTGATCATGCGCTCCTGGTGTCCGTGCGCGGTGTCCACGACGAGCACATCGGTGCCCGCGTCGAGCAGCGCGGCCGCCTTGCCGGCCACATCGCCGTTGATGCCGATGGCCGCGGCGACACGCAGCCGGCCCTTGTCGTCGAGCGCGGGCCGGTACAGCGTCGCCCGCAGCGCACCCTGTCGGGTGAGGATGCCGACCAGGCGGCCATCGATGTCGACGACCGGGGCGAGCCGGTGTCGCCCCTCGCTGAGCCGGTGGTACGCCTCGGCCGGGTCGGCCTCCGCCGGCACGGTTAGCAGCTCGGTCGACATCACGTGACCCAGCTGAGCGAACCGGTCGACGCCGACGGTGTCCACCTCGGTCACGATGCCGACCGGACGCGCCTCCTCGTCGATGACCACCACGGCGCCGTGTGCGCGCTTGGGCAGCAGATGGATCGCGTCGCCCACGGTGTCGGTCGGGCCGAGCGTGATCGGGGTGTCGTGCACCAGATGCCGCTCCTTGACCCAGCCGATGACGTCGGCCACGACCTCGAGCGGGATGTCCTGCGGGATCACCGCGATCGCGCCACGGCGCGCCACCGTCTCGGCCATCCGTCGCCCCGAGACAGCGGTCATGTTCGACACCACGATCGGGATCGTCGTGCCGCTGCCGTCGACCGTGGACAGGTTGACGTCCAGCCGGGACCCCACCTCCGATCGGACCGGAGCCATGAAGACGTCGCTGTAGGTCAGGTCGTGCGCGGGAGCCGCGCCGGAGATGAACCGCACCCGGCCATCATGCCGCCGACCTCACCCGACGATCATGGCGTTTCCGCCAGAAACGCTCGGCGTGTTTGGCGGAAACGCCATGATCGTCCGAAACGGGCAGGCGCACTACTTGATCTCGCAGACCACCGCGCCCGCGCTGACCACATCGCCGACCACCGCGCGCAACCCGGTCACCACGCCGGCCTTGTGCGCGTTGAGGGGCTGCTCCATCTTCATCGCCTCGAGGACGACGATCAGCTCGCCCTCGGCCACCTCGTCGCCATCTGCCACGGCGATCTTCACTATCGTGCCCTGCATCGGGGACGTCAGCGCGTCTCCGCTCGCGCCCGCGGCGTGCCGGCGACCGCCGCCGGCTCGCCGCGGCGCACCCGCGCCGGGCCGCCCGGCAACGGCGGCTGACGCGCTCGGCGTACCCCCGCCGAAGCCCGCGGGGAGGCTGACCTCCAGCCGCTTGCCACCCACTTCGACCACGATGGTCTCGCGTTCGGGGGCCTCGGCGGCGGGGGAGGCCGGGCCGGCGAATGCCGGCACACCGCCGGCCCATTCGGTCTCGATCCACCGAGTGTGCACGGCGAACGGCTCGGCAGTGAACGCCGGGTCGCGCACGATCAGCCGGTGGAACGGCAGGGCGGTGGCCATGCCCTCGACGACCATCTCGTCCAGCGCCCGGCAGGCCCGCTCAAGCGCCTCGGAACGCGTCTCGCCACTGACGATGACCTTGGCGAGCAGCGAGTCGAAGTTCCCGCCGATCACACTGCCGGCCGCAACGCCGGTGTCCACGCGTACGCCCGGCCCCTCCGGCAGGCGCAGCGCCGTTACCGTCCCCGGCGCCGGCAGGAAGCCACGGCCCGGGTCCTCACCGTTGATCCGGAACTCTATGGAGTGCCCTCGCGGCACCGGATCCGCGGTGAACCGCAGCTTCTGGCCGTCGGCGATCCGGAACTGCTCGCGCACCAGGTCGATGCCGGCGGTCTCCTCGGTGACCGGGTGCTCGACCTGAAGCCGCGTGTTGACCTCCAGGAACGAGATCGTGCCGTCCTGACCGACGAGGTACTCCACCGTTCCGGCGCCGTGGTAGCCCGCCTCCCGGCAGATCGCCCTAGCGCTCTCGTGGATGGTCGCGCGCTGTTCATCGGTAAGGAAGGGCGCCGGCGCCTCCTCCACCAGCTTCTGATGCCGGCGCTGCAGCGAGCAGTCCCGGGTGCCGACCACGATCACGTTGCCGTGCTGGTCGGCGAGCACTTGTGCCTCGACGTGGCGTGGCCGGTCCAGGTACCGCTCGACGAAGCACTCGCCGCGGCCGAATGCGGCGACCGCCTCGCGGGTCGCGCTGTCGTACAGATGCGGGATCTCCTCGAGCGTCCGGGCGACCTTCAGGCCGCGCCCACCGCCACCGAACGCGGCCTTGATAGCGACCGGCAGGCCGAACTGGTTGGCGAACGCCACGACCTCGTCGGGACCGGCGACCGGGGCGGAGGTGCCGGGCACGAGCGGCGCACCGGCGCGTTCGGCGATGTGCCGCGCGGTGACCTTGTCGCCGAGGTCGCGGATCGCCTGCGGCGTCGGCCCGATCCAGGTCAGGCCCGCGTCGAGGGCGGCCTGCGCGAAATCCGCGTTCTCCGCGAGAAACCCATAACCCGGGTGTACGCCGTCGGCGCCGGACTTGGCCGCCACGTCCAGCAGCTTGTCGATGCGCAGGTACGTGTCGGCCGCCGAGTCACCGCCGAGGGCGTACGCCTCGTCGGCCAGCTCGACATGCAGCGCGTCGCGGTCGGAGTCGGCGTACGCCGCGACGCTGGCGATGCCGGCGTCCCGGCAGGCCCGGATGACGCGTACCGCGATCTCGCCACGGTTGGCGATGAGAACCTTGCGCATGCGAGGGAGTCTATCCGCCTAATGGATCATGGCCGCCGGACAGGTTGGCGTGGGCGACGCGGGGCTGCCTGCTCGGCATAGTCAAGTTTGGTTATTACGCTTGTGTCGTGTCGACGACCCGCATGATGATTCTCGGCCTGGTGCGCTGGATGCAGCCGGTGCACGGGTACGACGTACGCCGCGAGCTGCTCAGCTGGCACGCGGACGAGTGGGCCAACGTCCAGCCCGGCTCTATCTACCACGCGCTGAAGAAGCTCACCGACGAGGGACTCCTCCGTGAGGTCGGGACGTCGCAGGTGGGCGCCCGTCCGGCCCGCACGTCGTACGAGATCACGGCGAAGGGACACGAGGAGTTCGAGGCGCTACTGCGTCGCTACTGGTGGGAGTACCGGCCGCCGACGGATCCGTTCCCGGCGGCCTTCTCGTTCCTGCCCGCGCTGCCGCGCGAGGAGGCCGCCTCCGCGCTGCGCAACCGGGCGCGGTTGCTGGAAGCGACGATCGAGACCCATCGCGCCGCGCTCGCCGCAGACCGGTCGACGGCGGTCAAGCCCACTCACGTGGCCTGGCAGTTCGACCGGATGATCGCGCTGGCGGAGGCCGAGAAATCCTGGTGCGAGCGCACCGCCCGTTTGGTGGAATCCGGAGTGTCGTACCTACCTGAGAACCTTGGCGAGGATGTCGAGGTCTGGCGCGAGTGGGCGGAGCACAAGGTCGAGTAATAATCAAACTTGACCGACCGCGTTATATCGCGTTAGTCTGACGTCGCATCGAGGGCCGGCTCCTGCTGGCCGCACCCGAGACCAGGAGCAGAAATGATCGAGACGAAGGGGCTGCGGAAGTCGTTCCGCTCCCGATCCCGTCGAGAGGTCAAGACCGTCGAGGCCGTCCGTGGCGTCGATCTCGCCGTGCGGGAGGGCGAGATCTTCGGTTTCCTGGGGCCCAACGGCGCCGGAAAGACCACGACCCTGCGCATGCTGGCCACCTTGATTGAGCCGGATGGGGGCGAGGCCACCATCGCCGGCGCGAGCCTGCGCAAGCAGCCGGGCGAGGTCCGCAAGCGCATCGGCTACGTCGCCCAGGGCGGCAGCACGTGGGACGAGGTCACCGCGCGCGAGGAGCTCGTGCTGCATGCCCGGATGTACGGCATCGGGCGGGTCGAGGCCGAGCGCCGCGCCGCCGCAGCCCTCGACGCATTCCAGCTCAGCGAGTACGCCGACCGGCGCTGCAAGACGTACTCGGGAGGCCAGCGCCGCCGCGTCGACATCGCGCTCGGCATCATCCACCAACCCCGCGTCGTGTTCCTCGATGAGCCGACGACCGGTCTGGACCCGCAGAGCCGTGCCCACATGTGGGAGGAGATCCGGCGCCTGCGCCGCGAAGGGATGACCATCTTCATCACCACGCACTACCTCGACGAAGCCGACGCGCTCTGCGACCGGGTCGCCATCATCGACTTTGGCGAGATCGTGGCCGAGGGGACGCCGGACGAGCTCAAGCGCGAGGTCTCCGGCGACGTGGTCACGGTCGGCCTCAACGGCGCCACGCCGCAGGCCGCCGAGCTGCTGGACACGGCGGAGTACGTCCGCAAGCTCGAGACCACCGACGAGGGCGTCCGACTGTTCGTCGATGAGGGCGCGACCGCGATCCCGCTGATCCTGCGCGGCCTCGACAGCGCCGGCATCGACCTCACCTCGATCGAGCTACACCGGCCGAGCCTCGACGACGTGTTCCTCACCAAGACCGGCCGTTCGCTTCGGGAGAGCTGAGCGATGAAACTGCTTCGTGACACCTGGCTGATCTTCCAGCGCCAGATCCTGCTCGTGCTGCGCAACCCGGCGTGGATCCTCATCGGGATCTTCCAACCGTTCCTGTTCCTCGTGTTGTTCGGTCCGCTGCTGAAGCCGATCTTCGGCGAGAACGCGTATAACCTCTTCGTTCCGGGCCTGCTCATCCAGCTCGGCCTGTTCGGGTCGATGTTCGTCGGTTTCGGGCTCATCGCCGAGCTGCGGGCCGGCGTGATCGAGCGCTCCCGAGTCACGCCGGTCAGTCGGGTCGCCCTGCTGCTCGGCCGATCCCTGCGTGACGTGGTGACGCTGTTGGTCCAGGCGACGATCCTCGTTGTGATGTCCATCCCCTTTGGACTGGCCGCCCGACTCGGCGACATCCTGCTCGCATTCCTGCTCGTCGGCCTCATCGCGCTGCTGTTGTCGGCGATCTCCTATGCGCTGGCGCTCATCGTGCGCAATGAGGACGCATTCGCGCCGCTGACGAACACGCTGATCATGCCGGTCTGGTTGCTCGCCGGCATCTTCCTGCCGATCACCAGCCAGGGCCCGTACGCGGCGCCGGGGTGGCTGGAGGCGTTGTCCGACTGGAACCCGTTCTCGTGGGCGGTCAAGGGCACCCGCGCGCTGTTCGCCGGCGACCCCGGCAATCCTGCGGTGTGGAAATCCTTGGTCATCATCGGCGCCCTCACGGTCGTCGCGACGCTCTGGGCCGGCCGGCTCTTCGCCCGCAGCGTCCGCTGAACGTCGACTGAGATCTCCGTCTCACGCAGGCGGGGCATCGTCCGCGCGCCGATAGCGTCGAATGGTGCCCCGCCTCCTGCGTACCCGGGTGACCTGGCTGATCTACGCCCAGCTGGGGCTGTGGGGCTACTTTCTCTACGGCTTCGGGCCGGTCGTGCCACTGCTGCGCGACGAGCAGGGCACGAGCGCGGCGGTCGCCAGCCTGCACGGCACCGCGCTCGCGGTGGGCGGCCTGATCGGAGGCGCGCTCTTTCCACGGCTCGCGCGCCGGCTCGGCCGCGGCCGCACTCTGTGGCTGTCGCTCACCGGCGCCGCATTGGCCGCCGGCGGGCTGTGCTTGTTCACGCCGCTTCCCGCGACGCTCACGTTCGCGACGACCGCCGCCACCTTCGGCACCATGGTTGTCAGCGGGGTCGTCGCCGGCCTTACGGAGTTGCACGGCGCCGCCGGCTCGGCCGCGATCAGCGAGGCGAATGCCGCGGCCGCCGGCATGGGCATCGTGGCACCCCTGGTGATCGGGTTCGCGGTCGCCGGCGGCGTGGGCTGGCGGCCGGGGCTCGCCGCGATGGGCGGCCTGGTCGCGGTGCTCGCCCTGGTCGCGCTCGCCTTGGGCGTACGCGTGCCGCGAGGTGCCTCGTTCGTGGGCGCCGGCGGCGAACGCGCGAGGCGCCCGGTGGCGCTGCCCCGCGCGTACTGGCTCGCCTGGATGCTGGCGGGGCTGGCCGCATCCGTCGAGGTGTGCCTGTCCCTGTGGGCGGCCGCGGTGCTCCGCGACCATGCCGGGATGACCCCGGGCGCCGCGGCCGCCGCCGTGGCGTCGATCGTCGGGGGCATGTTCGTCGGCCGGCTGCTCGGCGGCCGGGTGGCTTTGCGCGTGCCGCCGGTGCCGCTCCTGCTGGCCGCGTTCGGGGTGAGCGCCACCGGTTTCGCCGTCTTCTGGCTCGCCACCGCCGGTTGGCTCGCCGTCGCCGGGCTGATCGTCGTCGGGGTCGGCAACGCGATGCAGTATCCGATGGCGATCTCCCTGGCGATGGCCGTGTCCAACGGCCAGACCGACCGCGCGGCCGGGTACTCCAACTACGCCGTCGCCATCGGGTTCGGCGTGGCGCCGGTCGTGCTGGGCTGGTTCGCCGACGGCGTCGGGCCGCACGTGGCGTTCCTGATGCTCCCGGCGTTGCTCGCCGTCGGCGCGGTCATGGCCGTCCGGCTGGGCCGGGCGATGGCGGACCTACCGGCGGCGCTCGACGCCCATGATCAACGCAACCTTGCTCACTGTGGGTTGTCCGAGGCGGCCTGACACCCCAACCCTTGCGAGGTTGCGTCTGATCTAGATCCGGCGGGCCAGCGTCACGCCGTCGGCGAGCGGGAGCATGACCACCTCGACCCGGTCGTCCCGCAGGATCTCGTCGTTGAACGCGGCGATCGCGACGTCGTCCGGCCGGTCGGGGGACGGGTTGAGCACCCGGCCACTCCACAGCACGTTGTCGAGGGCGAGCACACCGCCGTGGCGCATCCGCGGCACGAGCTCGTGCCAGTACGCCGAGTAGCCGGTCTTGTCCGCATCGATGAACACGAGATCCAGGAAGGGCTCGTTCGGCAGCGCCCGCAGCATCTGGGCGGCCGGGCCGATGCGCAGCTCGATGCGGTCCTCGATGCCGGCGCGCGCCCAGTAGCGCCGGGCGACCGAGGTGTACTCCTCAGAGATGTCGAAGCAGAACAGCTTCCCGTCCCGCGCCAGCCCCCGCGCGATCGCCAGGGACGACATCCCGGTGAACGTGCCGACCTCCGCCGCGAAGCGCGCCCCGATCAGCTTGGTCAGCATGTTCAGGAACGCGGCCTGCTCGGGAGCCACCTGCATGTCGGCCCGCTCGGGCAGCAGCGCGCGGGTCTCCTCGGCCAGGTCTCGGGCGACGTCATCCAGCGGTGTGCAGTGCGCGACGAGGTACGCGTGCAGTTCGTCAGTCAGCGACAACGACTTCAGGCTCATGCTGCTGACGCTAGTCGCCCTCCCACAGGTCTGTGATCGCGATGCCGAGGTCGGCGAGCAGGTGGCGCAGCAGTGGCAGCGACAGGCCGATCACGGTGCCGGGATCGCCGTCGATCCGCTCCACGAATGGGGCGCCGAATCCGTCGATCGTGAATGCTCCGGCGACGTTCAGGGGCTCGCCGGTCGCGACATACGCGTCGATTTCGGCGTCCGTGAGGTCCGCGAAGTGCACGGTGCTCGCGGCGACCGCCTCGGCCTGCTTGCCGCTGGTCACCTCGATCACACAATGGCCGGTGTGCAGTACGCCGGCCGCGCCCCGCATCCGGCGCCATCTCCGAACCGCGTCCGCGGCGTCTGCCGGCTTGCCCAACACCTGGTCGTCCAGCGCCAGCACGGAGTCGCAGCCCAGCACCAGTGCACCCTCGGCCGGCTGGCCCGGCGGCGGCCCCGTCGGCTGGCCCGGCGGCGGCCCCGTCGGTCGCTCCCACGGCAGCCGCGTCGGCCGGCCGGTGCGTCGCAGCCGGTCTGCGACCGCCTGCGCCTTCAGCCGCGCGAGCGTCAGGCACAGGACGTCCGCCCGTGCGACGTCCACCGTGGACTCATCCACGCCGCTGACGATCACCTGCGCACCGATGCCGGCGGCGGCGAGGCTCCTCAGGCGGGCCGGGCTCGCCGAGGCGAGCACCAGCCGACGCCGGTTCTTTGCGGGCACGTTGATCACGCTACCGTGCGGATCCCCGGCAACCCCGCGTACGTCCTGGGCGTGACTAGGGTGTGCCGGATACCGATGCCTTCGACGCCTTCTACCGCGCGACGCGCCAGCGGCTATTCGCCTGCCTGTACGCGCTGACCGGCGACGCGGCGGAGGCGCAGGACGCGGTGCAGGAGGCGTACGCCCGGGCGTGGCAGCGCTGGTCCACGGTCGGTGAGTACGCCGACGCCGAGGCTTGGGTGCGGACCGTGGCCCGACGGATCGCGGTCAGCCGCTGGCGGCGCGCCCGCAACCGGCTCTCGGCGTACCGGCGAATGGGTTTGCCCCAACCGCTGCCCGGCCCGGGCCCGGACGCCGTGGTCCTGGTCGCCGCGCTGGCCGAGCTCCCGCTCCCGCAGCGTGTCGCGATCGTGCTGCACCACCTCATGGAGTTGCCGGTCGCCGACGTGGCGCGGGAGACCGGCGTACCGATCGGGACCGTCAAGGCGCGCCTCTCGCGCGGCCGTCGGGCGCTCGCCGCGCTGCTCGCCACGGACGAATCGGAGGAATCCCATGTCTGACCAGCTTGCCACGCTCATCGACGAGGTACGTGGGATGCACCCGCCGACGCCGTTCGCGTCGCCCGCGGCGGTCCGTCGGCGTGGCCGTCAACGGGCCCACCGGCAGGCGCTGGCGGCCGGTGCCGCGACGTTCGCGGTGGTCGGCCTCGGCGCCGGCCTCCCGTGGGTTGTTGATGTGGATCACCGTGGCGGGCCGGTCGATGGCACCTCGTCGACCGCCGGGGCCACCTCCTCGTCCGCCGCCCTCCCGGCCCCGTTGGGCACCGACGTGCCGTCGAGCTTGATGTTGCGACCGGGCGATGTCGGCGCGAGCGTGCGCGTAGAGGAGGTCGACGATCAGGGTCCGGACGGGCCGGACTGGCCGTGGGCTATGCCGCCGTGTTCGAACTATCGTGCGCGCGACTATCCGAGTCGGGGCGCGGTCGTCTCGGCCCGACTACTCGCCTATGCGGAGGGCGGTTCGTCCCGGGCCTTCGAGTGGGTGGAGCGCCACTCGGCCGGTGGCGGGCCGGCCGCGTTCCAGGACGTGCTCCGGGTCGTTGGCCAATGCCCCAGCTACCGGGACATGGGCCTACCCACCTACGAGCCGGGCACGGGCTGGGCGGTCACGAACGAGGTGCTCGCGCGCGACGTCGCCGGGGACGACTCGCTCCTCGTCCGGCGGCGTGCCACCCCCGTGGGCATGGCCGCTCCCGAGCGAATCGAGTGCTACGTCACCGTCCGCGTTGGTGACCTGATCGCCACTGTTCGCCTGCCGAACGGGGACGAGGCCGAGGCCCGTGCGCTGGGCGAGCGGGCGGCCGCCCGGCTCGGCTGATCTCGTCTCATCGCGATCGTGGACTGGACGCGGGCCCGCGGGCCCATATCCGTTCCCCCAGTCGACGTGGGCGGCCGTGCTCCGACGCCCCGCGGCCCTGTCGTTGGACGCTTACCGCGACGGATCGGCGAGAGTCGGCCCGGAAACCGTCCAATGTCTCGGCCGGTGGCGGCCGCAAGTCACCGTCCGGGCCGGCGGCGCAGGACGGCGAGCACGACGAGGCCGCCTCCCAGTAGTGCGGCCACCGCGACGGCTCCAACGAGCGCGCCGACGTCTCGCCCGCCACCGTTGCCGTCGGGCGCCGCGACCGTCGTCGTGGTCGGTGCCGTCGGCGATCCTGGTGGTGGCGACCCATCGGCCTCCAACGGCGGTACGTCCGCCGTCAGCGCGGCTACCAGATTGAGTACGCCGTACCCGTACTGGTTGTCGCGTCCTTTCGGGCCTCTGTCCGTGGCGGTCGCGGTGAGGCGGTGGACGACCTCAGGGGCGGACAGGTTCGGGAACCTGCTGCGCACCAGCGCAACGGCACCCGCCACGATCGCCGTGGCATCGGATGTGCCCGTTGCCTTGCGGTATTCACCGCTCGAGCTGGTCGATACGATGCCAACGCCGGGAGCGGCGATCATGACCTGGTCGCCTCTGACGGACATGGGTGCGATGGCTCCGTCGCGACCGATAGCAGCCACAGCAAGGACGCCCGGATAGGCGGCTGGGAACTGGACCTGCCTCGATGACGGCCTGTTTCCGACGCCTGCTACCACAACCACGTTGGCGGCCAGAGCCTCTTCAATAGCCGCCCGGTCGCCAGGATCTGGTCCGCCACCGAGCGAAATAGAGATCACCTTTGCTCCGTGCTGCACGGCCCACCGGACGCTGCGATCGACGCCGTTCTCCCGGACCTCGATTCTTTCGGAGTCGGTGTAACGAACCGGCAGGATCTTCGCTGACGGCGCGATGCCTAGCGCACCATCGCCCGCGCCGTGCCCATGTGCGGCGACAAGGCCAGCCATGCGAGTTCCGTGGCCTGTCTGATCTATTCGTCCGTCGCTAGTACCCACGAAGTCAGTGCCAGGAAGAAGATTTCTACGAAGGTCCGGGTGTGGGTCCACTCCGCTGTCGATGACGGCGACCGTGACACCCTCGCCCCGGCTGATGCGTTGTGCCCCCGCGACATTGAGGTACCCGAGGTGCCATTGGCTGCTGCGGACCTGGTCAGCACGCGCCGGAGTGGCCTGGACGACAAATGCGGCCACAGCCAGAGTCAGCGCCGCGGCCGCGCGACATCTGCGTGAGGTCACGCGCCGGATCCGATCGCCGGCCCTGGGTCATGCCGACCCGGCTCGGCCGGCGGAAGCACTACTGGCGGGACGCCCTCGTCGGTCTCCCACGGGTTGTCGGGATCCCACCGCTGCTCGGGTTCGCTCTCGGGCCGTCGGCCACGCGTGCTAGCGCCGACGACGCCGGGACCGCCGCTCGCGCTCCCGCCGCGGCCACTGGTGGACTTGCCGGCTTGGCCAATTGCACTTACTCCACCCGCGCTGCGGCCTGCGGTGGTTCCGCGGGCCTCCACACCTCCGCCGCGGCCGGGGCTCGTTTGGCCTATCACGCCCCCGGTCGGATTTACCGTCCGCGTCCCCGTGCCGGCCGCCGGCTCGCCGATCGCCGTGCCAGGCCGCCCGCCGATCACTCCGCCGGGTGGTAACGGCCGAGCGCCGACTTGCCGCGACGCCCCTCCAGTGCCTGGCTTCGTCGCCGCGGAGCTACCAATGATTACGCCGGGTGCAATGATCTTCGGCGGCAAGGTCGGCGGGATCAGGGCACCGATGACGCCGCCCGGCGGCAGCGGCGCCGGCCCTGGTGCCGCCGGCGCTGCCGGCGCCATTGAACTGGGCCCGGGCAAGGTAGTGACCGGACTGGCGCCGACCAACGTGGGACCGGTGGGTCTCGGCGGTCGCGCGACGGGCGGGGCCGACGGCGCAGAGCGTGACGCTGATTGCTCAAACTGCACCGGCACGATAGGCGGAACAAAGGGCGGATGCGACCCGCTTGGAGAGCCGCTTCCGCCAGCAGTCGTCCGACTTTCCGGGGAGTCTATGGGGCGGGGTGGCTGGTATGCCGGCGGGCTCTTGATTTGGGCGGTGGCCTCGACGAGGGTGCCGCTGAGGTCGTACATGAGCGAACGCGCGCGCCAGGTCAGCGCCTCCTGCTGCTGCCCCGAGACCGGGTTGGTCGGCTTGCTGCTAAAGAGCTTCTCGACGACGTTCTTGTCCTCGTACGCGGCCAAATCGGCCTGATACTGGGCGATCTTCTGCTGGTTGGCGGCGTACTCGTTGTAGATCTTCTCGAGCTCGTACCTGGTCGTGCTCAACCCGCCGGTGGCGGCGGCGAACGCGGTGTAATTAGCGTTCGCCGCGTCGTACGTCGCCTGCACGTGGCCGATGAGGTAGTCGAGCTGCGCGACGTACGTCCGCGACGCGGCGCTCCGCTCGGGTGGCCAAGCCTCGGCGAGCCGGTCGCGGTATGCCTGAAGCGTCGCGGTGTGCTGGCCCGCCAGCTCAGCGGTCCGGCGCCAGCCGGCGACGTGCTGCCAATGCGCGTCGGTCTGCTGGCCGGCGACCATCGCCCACATGTACGGCACGTCGTGGGCACTCCAGTTGGTGCCCGCGTATCCGCCGCCACCACCGCCGTCGAGCATCAGAACGCCCCCGTCGAAGGTGAAGTCGTCGAAGGTGGGGTCGAGGTCGGCGCCGGCTCCGCCGCCGTGGTGGCCGACTGGTTGACGCCGTGCGTACGCAAGGCGGCCTCGACATCACTTACCCGAGCGGCCGCGAACGCGTCGGTGTTCCGGTACTGGTGGCTGATCTGCGCCGCGGCGTCGGCGAGGCCGCCGGTCTTGTCGGTGTAGTAGTAGACGATGTTCGCGGTGTCCTGCTCGGCGGCTCGATGCACGGTGAGCAGCTCGACGAGCTCGGTGAACGGCTCCGGCGGACCGGGCAGCGGCGTCGTCAGCTCGTCGGTGACACGGCTGGCGTGCGGAGCGTAGTTGACCTCGACCTCGGCTCGGAGCTGCCTCGCGAAGTCCGCCATCGCCGCGATATCGGCCTCGATCTGTTGCCAGTCGCGAAGCCAGACGGGTCCGAGGTCTTCGTCTGGTAACCGCATCGCTCCTCCCCAGGCGTCACAATGCCGCACCTGCGGGTGAGGCTATCCGGTTTGAGCCACGCGCGGCAGCCCGATCTGTGCGGCTGTGGACAACGACCCGCGGGCGATACCGGACGCGAGCAGAGATCAGCGCGGCAGGGCGGAGGTGCGCCATCCAGAACGCCCCGGCAAGGTCGGAATGCCCGACGGTCCGAACGCACCCGGCCGGGCGCTGCGCACCCACGCGGACTCCGCCTCGGCCACGTCGGTCACGCCGCAGCGAGATCGCGCAAACAGGACGCCGACCAGAGCGGCGAGCTCCTCGGGCGTCGGCGTGCCGCCCTCGACCCGGATCATCGCGGGACCGTCTGGGGATGAGTCCACGGCCCGAGCATAGGGGCGGCCGGCGGCAAGTCTCACCCAGATCCGCGTTTGCGGAGTGATCGTGACACATGCGGGTACCGTCTTTCCCAGTGTCGATCGATCCCCGGCCACGTGTCGTCGCCGAGCGTTACCGCCTTGTCGAGCCGCTTGGCGAGGGCGGCATGGGCCGGGTCTGGCGCGCCATCGACGAGGTGTTGCACCGCAACGTCGCCATCAAGGAGCTCGTGCCGCCACCGGGCCTGACCACCGAGGAGCGGGATGAGCTGCGCAAGCGGTCCCTGCGCGAGGCGCGCGCGATCGCTCGGCTCGCCAACGCCAACGTCGTGCGCATCTTCGACGTCGTCAGCACCGACGGCGACCCGTGGATCGTCATGGAGTACATCCCCTCGCGCTCGCTCCAGCAGATCCTCGCGACCGACGGACCGGTCGATCCGCAGCGCGCCGCACACATCGGCCTCGGCGTCCTCGGCGCGCTGCGGGCCGCGCACCGCGCGGGCGTCCTGCATCGCGATGTCAAGCCTGCCAACGTGCTCATCGCCGACGACGGGCGTGTGCTGCTGACCGACTTCGGGCTCGCCACGGTTCCCGGCGATCCGACGGTGACCAGGGCCGGCCTCGTCCTGGGTTCTCCCGCATACATCGCGCCGGAGCGCGCCCGGGACGGCACCGCCACGCCCGAGGGCGACCTCTGGTCGCTCGGCGCGACGCTGCACGCCGCCGTCGAGGGTCAGTCGCCGTATTCCCGCGAGTCGGCGATGTCCACCCTCGCCGCGCTCGCGGTCGAGCCGCCGACGCCGCCCCGGCGCGCCGGCGCGTTGAAGCCCGTCATCACGGGCCTGCTCCGGAGGGATCCGGCCGATCGGATCAGCCCGGACGAGGCCGAGCGCCTGTTGCTCCGCGCCGCCGGCCGCCGGGCCCGCGCCGGTCTGCCTGCGATGGCGGGCGTACGCCTTCGGCGCACCGAAGTGCCGCCGAGCGCCCAGCCGACACCTGCCGTGCTCGTACCGAGGAGGCGCGAGGGCAACCCCGCACCGCCACCGTCCACGGTGGGCGACCGCGCGCGAGGCGTCGCCCAGGTCAGGAGTCCGGCGACGGTGACGTCCGCGGGGACCGCGCGGCAGCTAGTCATCGGAGCCACAATCGCGGCGGTCGTCGCCGTCGGCGTACTCCTCGTGGTGTTTCTTCGTGGGGACGAGCCGGGGCAGCGCGGCGGCGCCCAGCCACCGGCCAGCCCGGCCGCCGGTCCGACCACCGCCGCCGGTCCGACCGCCGACGCCAGTCCGACGGCTGACGCCAGCGCGAGCGCGACGTCGCCGGCCACCCCGTCGGCGACCGGCCGGAGCCTGCGGGCGGGGTGGCACACGTACCGCGACGGCACCGGGTTCTCGGTCGCCGTGCCCGACGGCTGGCGGATGTCGCGGGTGCGCACAATCGTGTACTTCCGCGAGCCCGGCGGCGGGCGGGTGCTCGGCATCGACCAGACCGACAACCCGAAGCCGGATCCGCTGAAGGACTGGCAGCAGCAGGAGGCGTACCGGGTGGCGCGCGGCGACTGGCCCGACTACCACCGGATCAGGCTCGTGCGCGTCGACTACTTCGACAAGGCGGCCGACTGGGAGTTCACGTACGCGGGCAGCAATGGCCGCATCCACGTGTTGAACCGGAACTTCGTCACGGCACCGGACAAGGCGTACGCCATCTACTGGTCCACGCCAGACGCCGTGTGGAGGGACAACCTCGACGAGCTCGAGCTCATCACGTCCTCCTTCCAACCGGTACGCTGACCGCCCGTGAGCCTGTCGGGTCTGGCGGACACGTGGGACCGGCTGGTCGGTGCGCAGCCCGATCCGCCACGGCTGCTCGTGTTGCTCACCGGGCTCGCGGCGCTGCTGATCGTCGCGATTCGGCGGTCGTGGCGGGTCGCGCGGAACGCCGTGACGATCGCGCACGAGGGCGGCCACGCGCTGGCCGCGGTGCTGACCGGTCGGCGGCTGCGCGGCATACGGCTGCACTCCGACACCTCGGGCCTCACGCTGTCGGCCGGTCGGCCGCGCGGCCCCGGCATGGCCGTCACGCTGCTCGCCGGCTACGTCGCGGCGTCCCTGCTCGGGCTCGCCGGCGCGTGGCTGCTCGCCGGCAACCGCATCACGCTGTTGCTTTGGGTGGCTGTCGTGTTGCTGCTCGCCATGCTCCTGATGATTCGCAACGTCTTCGGCATGGTGTCCATTGTGGTCACCGTCGCGATCGTTTTCGCGGTGTCGTGGTACGCCGATCCGCGGGTGCAGGCCGCCTTCGCGTACATCGGGGTGTGGTTCCTGCTGATCGGCGGCGTACGCCCGGTGGGCGAGCTGCAGAGGCTGCGCCGGAGCGGGCGGCTGCCCGACTCGGACGCCGACGAGCTCGCCCGGGTCACCCGCGTACCCGGCCTGCTCTGGGTTGGCGTCTTCGGGCTCGTCAACCTCGCCGCACTGGCGGTCGGTGCCGCGCTGCTGAGTTGATGGCGCTCGCTCCGCTCGCGCGGCTCTTGCGCCTTCTCGCCGCCCTGTAGACGGCCCTTCGCTCGGTCGCTGCGCTCCCTCGACTCCGTGCCGTCTGCGGGCGGCGGCGCGAGAGCTGAGTTGATGGCGCTCGCTCCGCTCGCGCGCGAGAGCTGACTACAGCGGGATGTTGCCGTGCTTCTTGGGCGGCAGCGTCTCCCGCTTGGTGCGCAGCGTGCGCAGCGCCCGCACGATCTGCGCCCGGGTCTGCGACGGCGAGATGACGGAGTCCACGTAGCCCCGCTCGGCCGCGACGTACGGGTTGGCCAGGGTGTCCTCGTACTCCTGGATCAAGTCGGTCCGCAGCGCGGCCGCGTCCTCGGCGTTGGCCAGCTCCGACCGGTAGAGGATGTTGACCGCCCCTTGCGCGCCCATGACCGCGATCTGCGCGGTGGGCCACGCGAAGTTCAGGTCGGCACCGAGGTGCTTCGACCCCATGACGTCGTACGCCCCGCCATATGCCTTCCGCGTGATGACCGTGACCTTCGGGACGGTCGCCTCGGCGTACGCGTAGATGAGCTTGGCCCCGCGGCGGATAATGCCGTCCCACTCCTGGCCGGTGCCCGGCAGGAACCCGGGAACGTCCACAAAGGTCAGTACGGGGATGTTGAACACGTCGCAGGTGCGCACGAAGCGGGCGGCCTTCTCGGAGGCGGCGATGTCCAGGCAGCCAGCGAAGTGCATCGGCTGGTTGGCGACCACGCCGATCGGATGCCCTTCGACGCGGCCGAATCCGACGACGATGTTCTGCGCGTAGAGCGGCTGGATCTCGAGGAACTCCCCGTCGTCGAGCACGTGCTCGACGACCAGGTGCATGTCGTACGGCTGGTTCGCCGAGTCCGGGATCAGCCGGTCGAGCTCGCGGTCGTCGTCCGTCGTCTCGAGCGAGCTGGGCGCGGGGTACGCGGGAGGCTCGTCCAGGTTGTTCGACGGCAGGTACGACAGGAGCGCCCTGACGTAGTCGATAGCGTCGTCCTCGTCGGCGGCGAGATAGTGGGCGTTTCCGGACTTGGTGTTGTGGGTGCGAGCGCCGCCCAGCTCCTCGAAGCCGACGTCCTCCCCGGTGACGGTCTTGATGACGTCCGGCCCGGTGATGAACATGTGCGAGGTCTTGTCGACCATGACGGTGAAGTCGGTGACCGCCGGCGAGTAGACGGCGCCGCCCGCGCACGGCCCCATCACGAGCGAGATCTGCGGGATCACGCCCGAAGCCCGGACGTTGCGGAAGAAGATTTCGCCGTACAGGCCGAGAGAGACGACGCCCTCCTGGATGCGGGCGCCGCCGGAGTCGTTGATGCCCACCACCGGGCAGCCCGTCTTCATGGCGAGGTCCATGACCTTGACGATCTTCTCCCCGAAGACCTCACCGAGCGAGCCGCCGAAGACCGTGAAGTCCTGAGCGAACACGCACACCGGCCGGCCGTCGACCGTGCCGTACCCGGCGACCACTCCGTCGCCGTACGGCCGTGTGCGGTCCAGCCCGAAGTTGGTCGACCGGTGCCGGGCCAGCTCGTCCAGCTCCACGAACGAGCCCTCGTCGAGCAGCATGTCGATGCGTTCGCGGGCGGTCTTCTTGCCCCGCGCGTGCTGCTTCTCCACGCCCCGGGCCGATCCGGCGTGGACCGCCTCGTCGACCCGCTGTTCCAGGTCCGCGAGCTTGCCGGCGGTCGTGTGGATGTCGATCTCAGTGGTGCTCCGCTGCGCAGTCACGCCTGGATCGTAACGACGGCGGTTCCGCGGCCGTCGCTGGCGGCGGACCCGCCCGGTATGCCGCGCGCGGGGTGCCAAGATCGCGAGTCCGGCCGCAGCGCGTGAAGTTGGCTCGGCGGGTCGGGACCGCCGTCGAGATCATGGCGGTGGGTGGGCGGGCTTCTGGATGGACCCTGGGCGTGAGGGTGCCGCGGATAGGCTGGCCGGGTGCCGGGCTCGCCGTACTCTGACCTGGAGCGCCCGCCGTTGCGTGCCGATCCGTTGCGGCGCGCCCTGCTCACACCCGGCGGCCTGTGGACGCGGCTCGAGCTCCTCGAGCAGACCGAGTCGACCAATGCCGACGCGGCCGCGGCGGCGCAGGCCGGCGAGGCGGAGGGACTCATCGTCGTCGCCGAGCGCCAGACGGCCGGCCGCGGCCGAATGGGCCGCCCCTGGACGTCACCGCCGCGGGCCGGCATCGCGACCAGCGTGCTGCTGCGGCCGGGGGAGGCGGTGGCGGATCGTGGCTGGTCACCCGTCCCAATCGGGCGGTACGCGTGGCTGCCGTTGCTCGCCGGCGTCGCGCTCGTCGAGGCGGTCGCGCGGCTGGCGCGCATCGACGCGGCACTGAAATGGCCCAACGACCTGCTTGTGGACGGCCGCAAGTGCGCCGGCATTCTCGCCGAGGCGACGGCGGCGCCGGCGGGAAACGCGGGCCCGCCGGGCGCGGTCGTGGTCGGCATCGGGCTTAACGTCACGCTCGATTCGGGCGAACTACCGGACACGCCCACCGGTCCGCCGGCCACCTCCCTCAAGCTCGCCGGCGCGGAGGCAACTGACCGTGATCCGTTGCTGCGCGCCCTGCTCCGCTCGCTGGCCGCCTGGTACGGCCGCTGGCGCGATGCGGGCGGCGACGCGGACGATGCGGGCGTGCGCGCGGCGTACCTGGAGCATTGCGCAACCGTCGGTCGGGCGGTGCGCGTGTCATTGCCGGGCGGCGGTACCGTGACCGGCACGGCCACCACAGTGGACGGTGCGGGCAGGCTGGTCGTGCGCACGGCGGACGGCTCCGCCAGCGCGCTTGCCGCGGGCGACGTGTTGCACCTGCGGTGACGTCACCCACGGGGGTCCGCCCCCCGTGGGTGACGCTCGCGCGAGTCTCGGACGCTCAGTTGATCCCACCACGGCCGCCCAGCCGCTAGCCTCACCCCGACGCAAACACGACCGAGGAGGTTGGCGTGGCTTTCCCCGATGACGTGCTCACCAAGGACGAGCACGTCGTTCTGCACCTGCACCCGCACTGGAAGGCACTGATCCGTCCGGCGCTGGTGCTGGTCCTGGGCATCGCCGCCGTGGTGGTCGGCTGGGCGCTCCTCCCGGCCGGCGGCGCCGGCACGGTCGGGCTGTACGCGATCGGCGCCGTGGTGCTCGCGCTCGTGGTGTGGCTCGGCCTGTGGCCGTTCCTGGTCTGGCGCACCACTCACTACGTCTTCACCAACGAGCGGGTGCTGCTCCAGGAGGGCGTCTTCTCCCGGGATCGGCGGGACATCCCGCTCGCCCGCGTGAACGACCACTCGATGAGCCAGCGCCTCATCGAACGGCTGCTCGGCTGCGGCACGCTGACCATCGAGTCGGCCGGCGAGCGCGGCCAGTCGGTGCTCACAGATATCCCGCACGTCGAGCGCGTCCAGACCACCCTGTACGAGCTGGTCGAGGCCGACCGGGAGGCGCACACGGCGGACGACGGCGACCTGCGCGAGATCGCCGAGGCGCTCCGCGACCGCAACTCCGGCAACGGGCGGTAGCCGTCAACCCGCGCGCCGGGCGAACCAGCCGCGGAACCTCAGTCGCAGCACGTCCGGGCCCGGCTCGCCGTCGCTGGCGAGCCGGGTCATCGTGCCCTCCAGGGTGACGGTGCCGAGGCCCGGCTTCGCAGTCGACGGCCGGCGATCCAGCACGTCGAGCCGGACCACGAGCCGGTCACCGGCGCGCACCGGGGCCAGCCACCGAAGCTCCTCCAGCCCCGGCGACGCGGCCGCGGCGGCGCGGGACAGCACATAATCGACGTAGGCCCGCATGAACAGGCTGGCCGTGAAGAACCCGCTCGCGATCAGCTCGCCGTACTCGCTCGCCCGGGCGGCCGCCTCGTCGACGTGGTACCACTGGGGGTCGAATCGCTCGGCGAAGGACCGCATCTCGGCCCCGTCGACCAGACAGACGCCGAGGTCGAAGGAATGGCCCGGGACGAGATCCTCGAAGAAGAGGTCGGCCTCCGCGCCCGTACCAGACCGCATCGCAGAACGGTCTTTAGTTGGCGCCGGGGCGCCGCGCCGCCGCATCCAGCTCGGCGGTGGCTAACTCGATCTCCAGCTCGAGGTCGAGAGGTGTCTCCAGCGGCCGTGGCGGCGGCGCGGCCGCGGCGACCGCGACCCGCTCGGGACGGAACACGAATGTCCGATACGACCAGAACCTGAAGACGGTGCCGAGCACGACGCCGAGCAGCTTCGCCGCGTTGATCGCCATGACGCTCTCCAGGCCCAGCCCGTACTTGGTCAGGCCCAGCACGCCCAGCTCGATCGTGAGCCCCGCACCGTTGAAGAAGAAGAACAGCAGGTACTCGCGCCGCAGTGCGGACCTCGGACGATCCCGATAGGTCCAGTGCCGGTTCAGGAAGAACGACAGGGATAGTGCGACGAGCGTCGCTATGACGTTCGCCTTCAGCTGTCCATTCGCGAAGATCGTTAAGATCAGCGCGTTGAACACCGCGAAGTTCACGACGGTGTTCATGGCTCCGACCAGGCCGAACTTGAGCGCCTCGTGGAGTAGCTTCTGCCAGCGTTCCGGCAGCAGGCGAGCTAGACGCATTCGGCCACCCTACGGGGTCGGGGGAGGAGCGGTTGTCTTCTCAGCGCGCAAAGCGGCCCAGCTCACGGCTCAGTCGCTCTGCGTAACTCGAACGGGCGCGAGTGGTGACGCCGCCGTACCCGGGCCCGCCGGTAATGGCAGGAACACGAATTTCCGGTACGACCAGAACCGGAAGATCGTCCCGAGCGCCGTGCCCACGAGATTGCCGGCGATCAGGTCGGCGTTGCTCGACCGGAAGACCGGGGAAACGCTGCCGAGGCCGTAATGACTGAGCGCGACGCAGCCGAGCGCGATGCCCAGCCCGACGACGTTGAAGAAGAAGTACAGCACGTACTCCCGGTGCAGCTTGGAGCGCGCCCGGTGGCGCCAGGTCCAGAACCGGTTGCCGACGAACGCGACGGTGGCGGAGACCACCGTCGCCAAGGTCTTGGCCGTCAGCGTCTCGAGCTGGAACGAGTCGAGCATGACCTTGTACAGGACGGTGTCGATCATGTACGCCACCGCACCGACGGCGCCGAACTTGCCGACCTCGTGAATGACGTGCTCGAAGCGGTCGTATAGGCGGCGCAGCCGCCCACCCGACACGGGTGGGGGGCCGGCCGGGGTGGTCGCGGTCGCTGCCACGGACCCGAGAGTACCGGGAAAGGTCATCCGGCACCGGCCGGTGCGGCGACCCGGAGCGCCCGCCCGTCGCCTCGCCCAACTTCGTCGAAGTTGTGGCTGCTGCCCGCCCAGGCAGCTTGTGCGCGAAGTTGTTCGGTTGCCCCCACGTTTCGACGCGAGAATGCACTTTCACCGAGGCACCGTGGGGCTTTGTGCAGTTCTTCACAAGCTCCCACGGTGCCCTTAACGGGCGGTCGGTTTAGGCTGAGCCCAACTCCCGTGACCGCGCGCCGGCGTGTCGGTTGACCGCACGCTCGGACAGGTCATCGGTCAGTGCCGACCACAAGGAGATACGCCATGTCTGCTCCGGCCACCGTTCGTGGGCTCGAGGGCGCCCCGACGTCCCACGCAAGGTTGCTCGCGTGGGTCCGTGAGGTCGCCGAGCTCACCACGCCCGACCAGGTCGTCTGGTGCGACGGCTCGGACGCCGAGTGGACGCGCCTGACCGACCAGCTCGTCGAGGCGGGCACGCTTGTGCGGCTCAACCCGGAGCGGAAGCCCAACTCGTTCTGGGCCCGGACCGACCCCTCCGACGTCGCCCGGGTCGAGGAGCGCACGTTCATCTGCTCGGTCGACGAGGCCGACGCCGGCCCCACCAACAACTGGATGGCGCCGGCCGAGATGAAGCGCGTGATGACCGACCTCTACCGCGGGTGCATGAGCGGCCGGACGATGTACGTCATTCCGTTCTGCATGGGCCCGGTCGAGGCCGAGAACCCGATGTTCGGCGTCGAGATCACCGACAGCCCGTACGTCGTCGCGTCGATGCGAATCATGACCCGCATGGGCGCGAAGGTCCTCTCCGCGATGGGTGCCGGCGCGGACTTCGTGCCGGCCCTGCATTCGCTCGGCGCTCCACTCCAGGCGGGTGAGCAGGATGTGCCGTGGCCCTGTAACCAGACGAAGTACATCTCGCACTTCCCGGAGACCCGGGAGATCTGGTCGTACGGCTCGGGGTACGGCGGAAACTCGTTGCTGGGCAAGAAGTGCTACTCGCTGCGGATCGCGAGCGTGATGGCGCGCGACGAGGGCTGGCTGGCCGAGCACATGCTGATCCTGAAGCTCACCTCGCCGGCCCGGAAGATCTACTACGTCGCCGCGGCGTTCCCGTCCGCGTGCGGCAAGACGAACCTGGCCATGCTCGAGCCAACCATCCCCGGGTGGAAGGTCGAGACGCTCGGCGACGACATCGCCTGGATGCGGTTCGGTCAGGACGGCCGGCTCTATGCGGTCAACCCGGAGTACGGGCTGTTCGGCGTCGCACCCGGCACGGACTGGACGACCAACCCCAACGCGATGCGCACGCTCGAGGTCGGCAACTCCATCTTCACCAACGTCGCGCTGACCGACGACGGTGACATCTGGTGGGAGGGCATGGGGGAACCGCCCGCACACCTCATCGACTGGAAGGGGCGCGACTGGACGCCCGACTCCGACGAGCCGTCCAGCCACCCGAACAGCCGGTTCTGCACGCCGATCACGCAGTGCCCGATCCTGGCCGACGAGTACCACGATCCGCACGGCGTACCCATCGACGCGATCCTGTTCGGCGGCCGGCGCAAGACGACCGTCCCGCTGGTGACCGAGGCGCGGGACTGGGTCCACGGCGTGTATCTGGGCGCGACGCTCTCGTCCGAGACCACGGCCGCCGCGGTCGGCCAGGTCGGCGTCGTGCGTCGGGACCCGATGGCGATGTTGCCGTTCATCGGCTACGACGGCGGCGACTACTTCCGGCACTGGATCGAGATGGGCAAGGGCGTCGACGGGGACGCCGCCAAGCTACCCAAGATCTTCTACGTCAACTGGTTCCGTCGGGGCGACGATGGGCACTTCCTCTGGCCCGGGTTCGGCGAGAACTCCAGGGTGCTCAAGTGGGTTATCGAGCGGCTCGAGGGCACCGGTGGCGGAGTCGAGACTCCGATCGGCTACGTGCCGACGCCCGACGCGCTCGACCTGTCGGGCCTGGATGTGCCGGCCGAGGACGTCGAGGCCGCGGTGCGGGTGGACGTCGACGAGTGGCGCGCGGAGATCCCGCAGGTCGCCGAGTGGTTCGACAAGTTCGGCGACAAGCTGCCCGGCGTGCTGTGGGCCGAGCTCGACGCGCTCAAGGCCCGGCTCGGCGTCACCGAGTAGACCCCCGGATCGGTGGCCCCCCTCCGCGACGGAGGGGGCGGCCACCGTCCCGGTTCGGGATCAGCCGGGCGTACGCCGAGAAGCGCGGCCACCCGCGCAGGCCCGCCGGTAGCCGACAGATCGGGCGGCCCGGGGAGTCGCTAGGCTGCGGGTGATGAATCTGCGGGACATCGTCTATTCGGTGTACGAGCGTCGGCTCAACGCCGCCCTGGAGGGCGCTCCGCGGCCACGCCACGTGGGAGTCATGTGCGACGGCAACCGCCGATGGGCCAAGGAAATGGGGTACGTGGACCCCAACGACGGCCACCGCGTCGGCGCGCAGCGAATCAAGGAGCTCTTGCGTTGGTGCGACGACGCCAGCGTCGAGCACGTCACGCTGTGGCTGCTCTCCACGGACAACCTGAACCGGCCGGCGGCCGAGCTGAACCCGTTGCTGCAGATCATCGAGGACCTGGTGACCGAACTCGCCGAGGATGGCCAGCCGTGGCGGCTGCGGATGGTCGGCGCCCTCGACCTGCTTCCCGCACACCACGCCGCCGCGCTGAAGACCGCGGAGGAGCGCACGGGCGACCGTACAGGCGGTGCACAGGTGAACATCGCCGTGTGCTACGGCGGACGTCGCGAGATCGCCGATGCCGTCCGCTCCCTGCTGCACGAGCGCGCGCGTACCGGTGGAACGCTCGAGGAGCTGGCAGAGGTCATCGACGTCGACCACATCGCCGAGCATCTCTACACGGCGGGCCAGCCCGACCCCGACCTGGTCATCCGCACGAGCGGCGAGCAGCGTCTTTCCGGGTTTCTGCTGTGGCAATCAGCGCACTCGGAGTTCTACTTCTGCGATGTGAACTGGCCGGATTTCCGCCACGTCGATTTCCTGCGCGCGCTCCGGTCGTACGCCAGCCGTCAGCGCCGGTTTGGCGCATAGGCCGGCCTAGTCCTCCCCTCCGGTGACCGCCCGCAGGTGCGCCGCCCGGGGTCCCAGCGGGACTATCGCGGCGTCCTGCCCGCGGCTGAGCAGGTAGCCCTCGACGAATCCGGCGTTGCGGTCTCCGGCGTGCGAGTCGAGCTCCTCCAACCGCTCTAGGACCAAGTCGGTCACGGCGGTGAGTCGGCTGCTCAACCGCTCGTAGAACTCGGCCAGCACCGCCACGATGGTCGCGGTGCCGGCGGACACGATGGCGAACATGTTCACCACTGGCGGCACTCTTCCGGCACCGAGCACCGCGACAAGTACGTTGGCCGTGACGCACATCGTCACTGCGATGGTGGCGACGAGCACCGCCGTCCATTTCAGGGCCACGGCTGACCCCTCCTTCTGTCCCGCAGGGCTGTGTTCGGCTGTTGTCCCGTCCCCCCGCCGACGACGAGCCCAAGCAGTACGGAAAGGCACGCTAACCCGAGCCGACGCGTATGCGTCTCGGCTACTCGGGCAATGTGGATTGTTCTTTCGCCATCTGAGGATCTAACCCGCCCGTTTACGGGCTTTGCGGCGATCCGCAGGCACTGGCGGTCGGTAAGCCAAGTAGCGGATTGTCTCCCGGATGTGGAACTTCTCCGCCTCGGAGATATTCGGATCTACGAGGCGGTGCAATAGGGCCTCGACGTCGGGGTCCATCGGGGGTGGGGCCGGCAACGGCCGCGCGGCCGCGGAGCGGTCCCAGCCGAGGACGCCGAACGCGACGCGGGGATCGATACCCAGTCCCTCGCAGAATGCGACGACCCTGGCCGGCTCGGGATCCGCAGTCCATTCACCACGGACCCACCGATTGACCGTCTGGCGCGAGACGCCGGTCTGGCGCGACACCTCGGTGCCGGTCCAGGCCCGAGAGGCTCGCGCGTCATCAAGCGCCTTGCGGACGAAGGCGGCGAAAGCAAGCTTCCGCCCAGTGCTGCTGTCGCGCACCGAGGCACGGTACGGCCGGATTTCTTCGCGGCCTGCTGAGGAAGAGGGATCGTCTCGGAGAAGTGACGAGAGGGTGACGTCCGAATTTATCCCTTTCCTCCAATATTCGAGGGGTGGCACAGCACCAGGTTATCTCCCACATAGGGCTTGCATGAATCAGTCGAAAAGACGATGCTGTCACACGTGTGGGACGCTTTACCGTGTGTCACGTGCCTGAAACGATGTGTATCGGGCACGGTCACGTCTTCGTGACAGGGGAGGTTTCGCATTGACCGAGATCGCGACCCGTGGGCAGGCATTTGGCCTGATTGCGGAGGGGGTAGCCGCAGGCCTGTCCGCACCGTGGCGACTCTATCTGGCACGCGGTTGCCGATACCTGTCGTTCATGGTCGGCGACCGGGACGAGTGGGAGGCGTGGCGGGCCCATCTCGACTGCCCAGACCTTACGGTTCGCGTGTTCGAACTCGACGGCAACATCCGCCGCTCATCCGTTGCCGAGGTGCAGCGTGACGGTTGCCGGATCAGCGTGGAGCTCGTGGAGGACATCAGCACGGGAGACGTCGAGCGGTTGCTCGAGTCGCCTGATCGGCCGGTGAGGTGACGCGTTGAGCCCATTCTTTGCCCTTTTCCTGGTTTTGCTCCTCGGCTCGTCCAGCTATGCGGCGGGCCGCCTCCATGGCCAACTCAGCTACCGCGTCGGGTACCGGTTCGGGTACCGACAGGGGTATTTCGACGGCGACCGAGCGGCGTGGAACCGCCGGCGTCGTGAGGCGCAGGCGGCAATCGCCTCGGTGCAATCGGTGCCACCCACGACAGCAACCGAATCCCGCACCGCCATGAGTCAGGGAACGACGTACACGGGCGCCTCGTTCGCGGGAGTCGCGACCAACGGCGGACGGCACTCCCACGTGGGGTGAGCGACTGCCCGCGAGGGCGGGAGCCAGCGGCGACCGGGCTGCCTGGCGACCGTGAGACCGTGGCCATACGTGGCCACAGTCGGCAGGGTCGGGGTGCGCGCAGGGGCGCGCACCCCGAGCTGTGTTTGCTGGCCCTCGCTCCGCTCGGGCGGCTCGCGCCGCCGGCGGGCGCCGTCTTCGGCTGCGGGCGACGACCGCTTCGCCGCGTCGTCCTCGCCTCCAGACGGCGCCGCGGCGCTCGCGACTTGGCCGCGGGCGACGACTGCCGCACCGCGTCGCGGGACGGGACGGCGCTCCGCGCGTCCTCACCGTGTGGGTACTAGCCCGTGCTGGCATTGTGCGGTTAGCGTCTACGCATGGCGCGGGGTCTTCCCGGCCAGCCGGCAGGCCCGGACAGCGAAGCGACGCCACGGGGCCCGCACCGACCCCGTGCACGACGGGCGGCCGGAGGAGGGCGTCGTCGCCGTCGCGGGCGGGCGTCCCGGACCGTGGGCGGAGTGCGCGTCCGCTGGAGCACGCCGTGACCGATCGCCGTACCGCCCCTCAGGGTCAGCACCCGGCCGCCGCCTCCTCACGACGCCGCAAGACCCGGCGCCACACCGTTCCCGTTCCGGCCGATGCCTCGGCACGGGACGACGGGGAGCCGGCTCCAGCAATTCGCACGTACGTCGTCGACACGTCGGTCCTGCTGTCCGATCCCGCGGCGTTCCACCGCTTCGCCGAGCACGAGGTCGTCCTCCCGCTCGTCGTCATCTCCGAGCTCGAGGGCAAGCGTCACCATCCCGAGCTGGGCTGGTTCGCCCGGCAGGCGCTGCGCCTGCTCGACGACCTTCGGGTCAAGCACGGACGGCTCGACGCGCCGCTGCCCGCGAACGACATGGGCGGCACGCTGCGCGTCGAGCTGAACCACGCGGACCCCGGCGCACTGCCGCAGGGATTTCGGGCCGACACGAACGACGCGCGCATCCTGTCGGTCGCGCTGGGGCTCGCCGCCGAGGGTCGGGCGGTCACGCTGGTGACCAAGGACATGCCGCTGCGGGTGAAGGCCGCGGCGGTCGGCCTTTCGGCCGACGAGTATCGGCACGGCCAGGCCAGCGACCCGACCTGGACCGGGATGTCCGAGCTCGAGCTCGATGACGAGCAGATCAACCGGTTGTACGCCGGGGAGCTGCTCGATCTCGACGAGGCGGCCGGCATGCCCGTCCACACCGGACTCGTGCTGCACTCGCCGCGGGGCTCGGCGCTGGGGCGGGTCTGGCAGGACAAGGCCGTCCGGCTGGTGCGTGGGGACCGCGAGGTGTTCGGGTTGCGCGGCCGCTCCGCCGAGCAGCGCGTGGCGCTGGACCTGCTCATGGACGAGTCGATCGGCATCGTGTCGCTCGGCGGGCGGGCCGGCACCGGAAAGTCCGCCCTGGCGCTATGTGCCGGCCTGGAGCAGGTGATGGAGCGGCGCCGGCACAAGAAGGTCGTCGTGTTCCGCCCGCTCTACGCCGTGGGCGGCCAGGAGCTGGGCTACCTTCCGGGCTCGGAGGCGGAGAAGATGTCGCCCTGGGCGCAGGCGGTCTTCGACACGCTCGGCGCGGTCGTGCACGAGAACGTGATGGACGAGGTACTCGCGCGCGGAATGCTCGAAGTGCTGCCGCTGACGCACGTTCGCGGTCGCAGCCTCCACGACGCGTTCGTCATCGTGGACGAGGCGCAGTCGCTCGAGCGCGGCGTCCTGCTGACCGTGCTGTCCCGAATGGGCAGCGGTTCCCGCGTCGTCCTCACCCACGACGTCGCGCAGCGGGACAACCTACGGGTGGGTCGGCACGACGGGGTGACGGCCGTCATCGAGGCGTTGAAGGGCCATCCGCTCTTCGCGCACGTGACGCTCACCCGTTCGGAGCGTTCTCCGATCGCCGAAATGGTGACCGATCTCTTGGAGGACATCCCTCGTTAGACCGGGTATGACGGACCGCTAAGTCACCAAAGAGCCGGAAATGTGGTGTGGCGCAAGTCACATAGACGCGCCGCAGTTTCCCATCAGTCGCACTGTGCGCAATGGTGTCTGTCGAGCGCCAGCCCACCCATTGGTGATCAAGGGAGTCGATCGACGGGCCCAGCGGCCCGAGACGGGCCAGCGCTCGCGGCGTGAACGGCACGTCCACGCAACCCCCGGTGGGGTTCGCGCCGCGTCCTTGTCCCCGACGAAGGGATCACTTTGTGAGTCGGCTGTGGAGCCGGTTCGGTGTCCGCACAGTCGCCGTCGCACTTCTGGTCGTTGGTGTGGTGGGCGGCCTGTACATCGGGACCGACCGGGACTCTCAACCGTCGCAGCAGATGGTGACCGACGTGGCGGCACACGCGGCCGCGGCCGAGCACCGAATGATCGCCGACCAGAAGGCCGCGGCGCAGGAAAGGGCGCGCAAGGAGGCGGCGGCAATGGCCGCCGCCGAGGCGAAGGTCGCCGCCGAGCGGGCGCGCCGGGCCGAGCAGGAGGCGAGCCGCCGCCGGGCGCAGCGTACGCAGAGCACCCCCACGCCGACGCCCAAGTTCGGGCCGATCCCGGCTTCCTGCGGGGAGTACAGCGATAACCGGGCGATCGGGTGCGCGCTGCTGCTGGACTACGGCTACAAGCTCGACCAGATGCCGTGCCTGGACAAGCTGTGGACGCGCGAGAGCGGCTGGAACACCAGGTCGAGTAACAGTTCGACCGGTGCGTACGGCATCCCGCAAGCGCTGCCGGGCAGCAAGATGGCGTCGGTTGCCGACGACTGGCGTACCAACCCTGCCACGCAGATCAAGTGGGGCCTGAACTACATCAAGGGCCGGTACGGCTCCCCGTGTGACGCGTGGCAGCACTTCCTCAGCTCGGGCTGGTACTGACGCCTGGGTGGCGGGGTGGGCATAGACCTGATAGCTCTACAGCGTGAGCACGGACGAACACTTGGCGAGATTCGGCACGGAGCGGTTCTATGCGTCGCTCGGGCGCGCCTTCGTGGCTATGTGCGCGGTGGTGCCGGTCCTCTTCGCGGTTGAGGTCCTGGACGCGGCGACCGGCCAGCGCCTCGACGCGCTCGGCGGTCTCCGTCCGCACCATGTGGACGGTCTCGACGGCGTGCTGTTCGCTCCGTTTCTGCACGACGGGTTCAACCACCTGTACGCGAACAGCGTCCCGCTCATCCTGCTCGGCACGTTCGTGCTCGCGTCGGGTGCCCGCCAGTTCCTCGGGGCGACGGTGATCATCATGTTGGTCAGCGGCTTCGGCGTCTGGTTCACCGGTTCGGCCGACACCGTGGTCATCGGTGCGAGCGGTGTGCTCTTCGGCTACCTCGCGCTGCTGCTGGTCCGCGGGGTCATCGAACGCCGGTGGTGGAACCTCGGCGTGGGGCTGCTGATCGCGCTGCTCTACGGCTGGCAGATCCTTGGCATCTTGCCCCGCGACCCGGCCTTCTCCTGGCAGGCTCACCTCTTCGGCCTGCTCGGCGGGGTGTTCGCGGCCCTCGTCTTCCGGGTGCCGCGGCCGCGCCGCCCGGCCGAGGCGACCCTGGCCGAACCCGCCTCGCAGGCCGAGGCGACGGCCACGGCCTCCGACCCGGCCCGGGACTGACGTGGACGACCTGTGCGGTCGCGGTGGCGTGGCCAAGCAGGCCGGCTCGAGGTCTGGTAGACGACCCTGACCGATCCCGCCACCGGGACCGGAGTGTGGCTCCGCCATGAGCTGGTTGCGGCGGCGGACGGCGCGCCCGCGTACGCGCCGGCGTGTCGATCTCGCTCGACCGGCACACCCCCGGGGATGGGTCTCGGAGCGGCGGTGGCTGCTCGCCGGCAGGGCCCATGCCGAGCTCGGCGTACGCGCCTGAGGGTCCGCTCGGTCCGGATCAAGGACTTTGCGCGGTTCTTGCCGGGCCCGGATTTTGGGCCGTACCGTCGTGGACGACGGGGCATCGCGGACAGACCGGGGACGGAGAGCGGATGCGCGAGGTGGACATCGCGATCGTTGGTGCGGGGCCGACGGGGCTCTTCGCCGCGTACTACGCCGGCTTCCGCGGGCTCTCGGTCGCCCTGATCGACGCGCTGCCCGAGCCGGGCGGGCAGGTGACCGCGATGTACCCCGAGAAGATGATCTTCGACGTCGCCGGCTTCCCCGCGATCCGCGGCCGAGACCTCGTCGCCAACCTCGTCGAACAAGCGTCGCCGTTCGAGCCCACCTACCTGCTCGGCGTACGTGCGGAAACGCTGTCCTACGTCGACGACCGGCCGGCGCTGGAGCTGACCAGCGGCGAGCGGCTGTACTGCGGCGCGGTCATCATCACCGCGGGTATGGGCAGCTTCACGCCGCGTCCGCTGCCCGCGGCCGATGTGTTCCGTGGCGACGGCGTGGTCTACTTCGTGCCCCACCTGAACGAGCTCAGCGGCCACCACGTGGTGATCGTCGGCGGCGGCGACTCCGCGTTCGACTGGGCGCTCGCGCTCGAGCCGGTCGCGAAGTCGGTCACGCTCGTGCACCGCCGCGACCGGTTCCGCGCGCACGCCGCAACGGTCGCCAGGGTCCAGGCGCTGCCGGTCCGGATCGTCGTCAATGCCGAGGTCACGAAGGTGCTCGGCGACGGGCAGGTGATTGGCGCCGAGATCACCGTCAAGGGCAACGGGGCCGAGGTGGTGCCCGTCGACACGCTCGTCGCGGCCCTGGGATTCACGGCCGACCTCGGCACGATCGCTGACTGGGGTCTCGAGCTCGACAAGCGTCACATCAAGGTCGACAGCACGATGGCAACGAGCCTCCCGCGCATCTTCGCTGCTGGCGACATCGCCGAGTACGCGGGCAAGGTTCGGCTCATCGCGACCGGGTTCGGCGAGGCCGCGACGGCGGTCAACAACGCGGCAGTCGCGATCAACCCGGCCGCGCACCTGTTCCCTGGTCACTCCTCCGACGTGGGCTGAACGTCTGCCCCGCCTGATCCACACAACCCTGCACGGGTCGGGGTCTCCGCGAGCCCCGGACGCGGCAACCCGTGCAAGGTTGACTTGACAATGTCGCCCGCTCATTCCTGTTCGCGCGGGGTGCCGTCAAAGTCCACGGTCGAGTAGCGGCGGAGCTTCTCGAGCCGGTGGAACGAGTCGATGACCCGGATCGTGCCGCTCTTGGAGCGCATCACGATCGACTGGGTGTACGCGCCGCCGGATCGGTAGCGGACACCGCGTAGCAGGTCGCCGGAGGTCACGCCGGTGGCGACGAAGAAGATGTTCTCCCCGGTCACCAGGTCGTCGGTGTCGAGGACCCGGCTCAGATCATGGCCGGCGGCGGTCGCTTTCTCCCGCTCCGCGTCGTCCCGCGGCCACAGCTTGGCCTGCATCGCGCCGCCCATGCACTTGAGCGCGCACGCGGCGACGATGCCCTCCGGCGTACCGCCGATCCCCATCAGGACATCCACCTCGGACTGCTCGCGGGCCGAGTAGATGGCGCCGGCGATGTCACCGTCGGTGATGAACCGGATCCGGGCGCCGGTCTCGCGGACCTGGTCGACGAGCTCTGAGTGGCGCGGCCGGTCGAGGATGCAGACCGTCACGTCGGATAGTCCGCTGTTCTTGACCTTGGCGATTCGGCGCAGATTCTCCTTGACGCCCGCGTCGATGTCGATGACGTTGGCGCAGTCGGGCCCGACCGCGAGCTTATCCATGTAGAAGACCGCGCTCGGGTCGAACATGGCTCCGCGCTCGGCTACGGCGAGCACGGCCAGCGCGTTCGGCATGCCCTTGCTCATCAGCGTCGTGCCGTCGATCGGGTCCACCGCGACGTCGACCTCGGGCCCGGTGCCGTCGCCAACCTGTTCGCCGTTGTAGAGCATCGGCGCGTTGTCCTTCTCGCCCTCGCCGATGACCACCGTGCCCCGCATCTGAATGGAGTTGATCAAGCGACGCATCGCGTCGACGGCGGCCCCGTCGCCGCCCTCCTTGTCGCCGCGGCCGACCCACCGGCCGGCCGCCATGGCGGCCGCCTCGGTGACCCGGACGAGGTCGAGTGCGAGGTTCCGGTCGAGGTCCTGCGGCGTACGCGTCAGTTGGGCGTCGGTCATGTCGGCTCCTCCTCGCGGCGATGCGGGGCGATCGGCTTCACCGATGCCGGCCGTCAGCCGGCCGTGCCTGAGGAAATCCTGGCATGGCGGTGGCTTGAACACCCGTCCGGGTCGGCGGCCGCGTGGTGGCGTCATCCGTCAGGATGGGTGGGTGGACACCGCAGCGCCCGCCGACCGCACGCCAGAGCCGCCGGCAGCCGAGCCGGCGCGCGAACCCCGTGCGGCCAGCCGCCGACCTCGGGACATGGCGCTTTCGCTGATTGTCCTGCTCATACCGGTCTTCTTGATCGTCGTGGCGTACCGCGTGCTGCAGGGCGGCGACCAGCCGGTCGCCGTGGACCCGGCTCCGGCGATCGCAGAGGCGCGCGCCGCCGGGTTGGTCGTGGCGGAGCCGACGGGGCTGCGTTCGGGCTGGCAGCCGGCGAGCGCTCAGCTCACCCGGGACCAGGGTGGCGCAGTGCTTCGGATCGGCTACCGCACGCCGAGCGGAACAGGTGCCCAGCTCGTCGAGTCGTCGGGCCCGGCCGAGCAGCTGCTCCCGGCCGAGCTGACGAGCCGCGCGCGGCCGGCCGGCACGGAAGAGATCGGCGGCCGGACCTGGCAGCGGTACGCGGCGCGCCCCGGCGAGCGGGCGTTCGTGCTGCTCGAGCCGGCCCGAACGGTGATAGTGCTCGGAAGCGCGACCGATCCGGAGCTGCGCGAGCTCGTCGTATCACTGCGCTAGCCGGTCGAGCCGCCGGCCTCGCCGTCGCGCGCCGCCCGGGCGGCGTCCAGGCGTTCTCGCGCCCCGTCGAGCCAGCGCTGGCAGATCTCGGCGAGCCGTTCGCCGCGCTCCCACAAGGCGAGCGACTCCTCGAGAGTGCCGCCCCCCGCCTCCAGGCGTTCGACGACGCTGGCCAGCTCCGCCCTCGCCTGCTCATAAGTGAGCGTCTCGGGGTCGGCCTCGTCGCGCCTCGTTTCGTCGGTCATGACCGTCATATCTCAGCACACGTCATCGGGCCGCCCGCTCCACCGTCGCGGCGAGTTCGCCCTCGGCGAGCCGGATCCGCAGCGGATCGCCCGGACCAACCTCGGCGGCGGCCCGCAGCACGTGGCCGTCACGGTGCCGCACAATCGCGTACCCCCGCTGCAATGTGGCCGACGGCGAGACGGCGCGGAGCCGCGCAACGGTCTGGCCCAGCTCCCCGGCCGCGGCATCAACGCGGTGGCTGACGCTGCGGGCGGCGCGGTCGCGCAACGCGGCGCTGTCGGTCGCCCGCTGCTCGATCATGACGTGCGGCTTGGCGAGGACCGGCCGCGACCGGAGCGCCTCGACGCCGTGTCGTTCGCGGTCGAGCAGCGCGGTGACCGCGCGGTCCAGCCTGTGCCGGGCCAGGCCGATCAGCCGCAGCTCCTCGGCGAGATCCGGTACGACCCGCTTGGCGGCGTCCGTCGGGGTGGACGCCCGCACGTCCGCCACGAAATCCACCAGCGGCGTGTCAACCTCGTGCCCGATCGCGGTGACCACCGGGGTGCGGCAGTCGAAGACCGCGCGGCACAGCGCCTCGTCCGAGAACGGCAGCAGGTCCTCGATGCCGCCGCCACCGCGGGCCAGAATGATCACATCGACGGCCGCGTCCGCGTCCAGCACGCCCAACGCATTGATCATCTCGGGCACGGCGTTCGGCCCCTGTACCGCGACGTTCACGACCCGGAACTCCACCGCCGGCCAGCGCCTCCGCGCATTGCTGAGCACATCTCGCTCGGCCGCGCTGGCCCGGCCCGTGATCAGGCCGACCCGGCGTGGCAGGAACGGCGGCCGTCGCTTGCGCGTGCGGTCGAACAGCCCCTCCGCGGCGAGCAGCCGTTTCAGCTTCTCGATGCGGGCGAGCAGCTCGCCGATGCCGACCTGTCGGATCTCGTCGGCGCGCAGGCTGAGCGTGCCGCGTGCGGCGTAGAACTCCGGCCTCGCGTGCAGCACGACGCGCGCGCCCTCGGCAAGCTCCGGCGCGCCGAGGTCGAGCACGTCACGGTTCGTCGTGACCGTCAGGCTGAGATCGGCGGACGGGTCACGCAGCGTGAGGAAGACCGTGCTGGCGCCCGGGCGGCGGCCGATCTGCGCGACCTGCCCGTCGACCCAGACCCAGCCCAGCCGCGCGATCCACGAACCGATCTTCTGGCTGACCACGCGGACCGGCCACGGCTCCTCCGCGGAGCTGCGGGGCAGCACGTCGGACGCGTCCGGCGCGGGGTGGCGGGGTTGGCCCACGCGGCCAGCCTACGGCCGCGCGCCGACAGCCTCGCCGCCGAGCGCGGCCACCGCGCGCCGGATCAACCGAGTCGCCACCACGAAGACCACTCCGAGGTACGCCCAGAACAGCGCATCGACGGCCGCGACCGCCCAGTCGACGGTCCGTGACACCGCGTCCGGACGGCCGAGCATGACGGTGCGGGCCTGCTGAGTGGGCATGAGCGACGGGAGTTCGGTGCTGTCGTGCAGCCATCGGAACGGGTAGCCGCGATGGACCGAGTACACGTGCATGCAGCAGACGCCGTCCGTGCTGATGACGAGGCCGAACGTGGTTCCCACGACAGCCAGGAAGGCGACCCAGGCCCAGCCCCGCCACCCGATCCGCCACCCGGGGCGGGCGGCGAGGAGCAGACAGACGCCGCCGAGGACCGCGGCCGTGCCGAACACCGGGTAGTAGGCCAGATCGGCGGGGTACGGCCACCCGATGACCAGCGCGTACAGGCCGCCTGCGAGGCTGAGCATGGCGAAGACGCTGCGCATCCCGCCGACGAGTGTCTGGCCGTTCAGCCGGCTCGTGAGGTTCTCCATGGTGCCCGGAAAGCGTGAAACGTCCGAGTCCGGCCGGCCGACACCCGCGTCGCTACCGGCACCATCCATGTGCGCACCTCCCCCGTATGTCGCGCCCTCGCAGTATGCCCCGCCGGACGCGCCCGCGCGGCCCCCGCCGTCCGACGATCATGGCGCTTCCGTCAGACACGCCCGGCGAGTCGGGGCGGAAAGGCCATGATCGTCGCCTGGCGACGCTGTGGCGCGGCTCGCACCCGGGGCGAGGGGTCGGGCCGGCACGTACGATTGCCGGGTGACCGAGGCCCAGGCAACCACCGGCAACCGCAAGCGGGTACTGCTGGCCAGGCCGCGCGGCTACTGCGCCGGCGTGGACCGCGCCGTGCAGACGGTCGAGGAGGCGCTGAAGCTCTACGGACCGCCGATCTACGTCCGCAAGCAGATCGTGCACAACAGGCATGTAGTGACGCAGCTCGAGGCCCAGGGTGCGATCTTTGTCGAAGAGAACGAGGAGGTACCCGAAGGCTCCATCGTGATCTTCTCGGCGCACGGGGTGGCGCCCGAGGTCCACGAGCAGGCCAAGGCGCGGTCGCTGAAGGCAATCGACGCGACCTGCCCGCTGGTCACGAAGGTGCACCAGGAGGCCAAGCGGTTCGCCACGGACGGTTACGACATCCTGCTCATCGGCCACGAGGGTCACGAGGAGGTCGTGGGCACGACCGGCGAGGCGCCCGCGAACATTCAGTTGGTCGACGGACCTGCCGGGGCGGACACGGTCACCGTCCGTGATCCGTCCAAGGTCGTCTGGCTGTCGCAGACGACGCTCTCCGTGGACGAGACCATGGAGACCGTCGCCCGGCTCCGGCAGCGCCTGCCGCTGCTGCAGTCGCCGCCGAGCGACGACATCTGCTATGCGACTCAAAACCGGCAGCACGTGGTCAAGGAGATCGCGCCGTCCTGCGATGTCGTCATCGTGGTCGGCTCGCGTAACTCGTCCAATTCCGTCCGCCTTGTCGAGGTCGCGCTCGACGCCGGGGCCCGCGCGGGCTACCTGGTCGATTACGCGGACGAGATTCGGGACGAGTGGCTGGCGGGCGCCACCACCGTCGGCCTGACCTCGGGCGCCAGCGTGCCGGATGAACTGGTCATGGAGGTGCTCGATCACCTCGGCGAGCGCGGCTTCTCGGACGTCGCGGAGGTGACCACCGCCCAGGAGCGCCTCACGTTCGCGCTGCCGCAGGAGCTCAAGCGCGACATCCGCGCGGCCGCGCAGGCACGCGCGGAGGACGCGGCCGCGCTCGCCGCGAGCGTCGCGAACACCAGCTGACCGCGGGAGCGCCGCGCGGGCCAGCCGGCTAATTCAGCTTTCGACGAGCTCCGGTGCCTGCGGCTGCCGTGGGGCCAACTCGACCTGTGCGGGCGCCACGAGCTCGTCGTCGGACACGCCCAACTCGGCGAGCCTGCGCGCACTGACCAGCACTCTCGCCTCCAGCGAGCCGACCGCCTTGTTGTACGCGGTGACGGCCCCGCCGAGCGCCCCGCCGAGCTTCGCCACGTGATCACCCATTGTGGACAGTCGCGCGTACAGCTCGCGGGCGAGCCGGTGCACGGCGACCGCGTTGCGGGTGAGCGCCTCCTGTCGCCAGGCGTAGGCGACCGTGCGCAGCAGAGCGATCAGAGTGGCTGGGGTCGCCAGCACGACATTGTGCGCGAACGCGTGCTCGAGCAGCGTCGCGTCGCGCTGGAGGGCCGCGTCGAGGAAGGGGTCGGCCGGCACGAACAGCACCACGAACTCGGGCGACTGGTCGAACGCGGCCCAGTAGCCCTTCGCCGCGAGCGCGTCGACGTGCGCGCGCAGGTGCCGCGCGTGCGCGTCGAGATGACGGTCGCGGCCGTGCTCGTCGCGGGCCTCCATGGCCGCCAGGTATGCCTCGAACGGCGCCTTCGCGTCAACCACCACGGACCGTCCACCGTGGAGCTTCACGAGCAGGTCGGGGCGCACTCCCTGCTCGTCGGTCGTGGCGGTGACCTGCTCTGCGAAGTCACAGTGCTCGACCATGCCGGCCGCCTCGACGATCCGGCGCAGCTGGTGCTCCCCCCAGCGACCGCGGACCTGCGGGGCGCGCAGGGCCGCGACGAGCTGCCTCGTCTCCGAGCGCAGCTCCGCCGAGACCGCGCCCATGGACCGCACCTGCTCGCGCAGCTCGGCGTATGCCTCGATCCGGTCGTGCTCGAGCTCCGCGACCCGGTGCTCGTAACGCCGCAGCGTGTCGTGCAGCGGCGCGACCGCCCGCGCCACGGCCTCCTGGGACTGCACGGTGGCCTCGTACGACAGCGCGCGCAGGGACTGCTCGAGGCGGGCCTCGCCGTCGCGGGTCGCCCGGAGCGTGGCCCGCGACTCAGCCAGCTCGGCGGCACCGCGGGCGCGGGCCGCGAGCCAGCCCAGTGCCGCCCCGGCGGTCGTGCACACGACCACCACGGCCAGTGTCGAGAGATCCACAGGGCGAGCATGCCAAGGGCGTACGACAGAATAGGCGAGACACGGCGCAGTACCGTCGTACACATGAAGTTCTTCTGGGTGTTGGTGCTGGTCGTGGTCGTCGTCGCCGGCTTCCTTTGGGTGCGCCGGCAGGGCGAGGCCCGCCGGGCGCGGGAGCTGGCGGATTCGCGGGCCGAGGCCCAGCGGTGGTACGAGCGCCTCGGTGGCCAGCTGATGAACCTGCACGGCGACGATCCCGCGGTGCGCCAGGCCCTGGCCGACGCCGGCGAGCGGTACAACGCCGCTGGTGGGCAGCTGCGGCAGGCCACGACGGCCCGGCAGTTCGCGCTGGCCCGCGAGACGGCTATCGAGGGGCTGACGTACGCCCGCGCCGCGCGGCTCGCACTTGGCCTCGACCCCGGCCCGGACCTGCCTCCGCTGGCGGCGGCCCGCGGCGTGGGCGAATTGACCAAGGAGCGCGAGGTCGACGTGCAAGGCCAGCACTTCAAGGCCGGGCCGCAGCCGGGTACGGACACGCCGTACTACTACCCGGGCGGGCGGGTCCAGGGCCGGCCGGTGCCGTCGGGCTGGTACTCGCAGCCGATCTGGCGGCCCGCACTCGCCGGGGCGGCCGGTGCGATCGGCGGCCTGCTGATCTTCGACGCGCTGTTCTCGCCGGCGTTCGCCGACCCGGGATACGGCTACGACGCCGGCTACCAGGAGGGCTTCCAGGACGGGGGTGCGGCCGACAGCGGCGACGGTGGCGGCGATGGCGGCGATGGCGGCGATGGCGGCGGTGACGGAGGCGGCGACTACGGCTCCGCGGACGCGTCCGGCGACTTCGGCGGGGGCGACTTCGGTGGCGGCGATTTCGGCGGGGGCGATTTCGGTGGCGGCGATTTCGGCGGCGGCTTCTAGCGGCGAGTGATTCTCACAAGTCCACGGGAGTTGCGCCCTCGGCCGCGCCGGAGGGCGCAACTCCCGTGTAGTTGCGCGAGGAAGACCGCTACAGGTGGACGGTGACCTCCAGCCGGTCGTTCGCGATGAGCTTCAGATCCACGATGCGGCCGGCCGAACGCAGGTCGGCCGCCGCCTCGGCGAGCCGCCGCCGCTGCTCCGGCGTCCCACGCACCTCGACGAGGGGCGCCTCGACCCGCATCGAAAGCCGCCGCTCGGACTTGGCCCGCCGCACCCGACCGAGCACCTCGCCGACGAGTGGGAGTAGATCGGCGTCGCCGCCGTCGTCAAGCGAGTCGACGGTGGGCCACGATGAGCGGTGGATGGACCCGGCAGCGCCACCGCGCCACGACCAGACCTCCTCCGTCGCGTACGGCAGGAACGGCGCGAACAGGCGCAGCTGCACGTCGAGCGCCGTCGCCAGCGCGGCCCGTGCGGACGACGCGCCGGCCCCCGCCCCGTACGCCCGCTCCTTGACGAGCTCGATGTAGTCGTCGCAGAACGTCCAGAAGAACGCCTCGGTCGCGGTGAGCGCGGTCGTGTGGTCGTACGCCTCGAATGCGGACGTGGCGGTGGCGACGACGCCGGACAGTGCCGCGAGCATGGCGCGGTCCAGGGCCGCGGTCACCGTCGCCGCCTCGGAGCGCGCGTCGGATCGCGCCTCGGAGCGCGCGTCGGAGCGCGCGTCGGAGCGATCCAGGCCGAGCACGAACCGCGACGCGTTGAGCAGCTTTGTCGCCAGCCGCCGGCCCACCCTGATCTGTGCGGCGTCGAAGGCGAGGTCGGTGCCCGGCCGACCGCTCGCCGCCCAGTACCGCACCGCGTCCGAGCCGTACTGCTCGAACAGCTCCATCGGCGTGACGACCTTGCCCCGCGACTTCGACATCTTCTTGTGGTCCGGATCCAGGATCCAGCCGTTGATCACGGCGTCCCGCCACGGCAGGCTCCCGTGTTCGAGATGTGCGCGGACGATCGACGAGAACAGCCAGGTACGGATGATCTCCGGTCCCTGCGGCCGCAGGTCCATCGGGAACACCCGCGCGAAAAGGTCGGGGTCGCGTTCCCACCCGCTGACGATCTGCGGAGTCAGCGACGACGTCGCCCAGGTATCCATGACATCTGGATCGGCGGTGAATCCTCCGGGCTTGTCCCGCTGATCCTCGGCGTACCCGTCGGGCGGTTCGGACGCTGGGTCGATCGGCAGCCGTTCCTCCGAGGGCGTGAGAGGGTGGGCGTGGTCCGGCTCGCCGGCGTCGTCGAGCGGATACCAGACCGGGATCGGCACGCCGAAGAATCGCTGCCGGCTGACCAGCCAGTCCCCGGTCAGCCCGCCGACCCAGTGCTCGTACCGGTGCCGCATGTGCGCGGGCACCCAGTGCAGTTCACGTCCCCGGTCGAGCAGCTGTTCGCGCAGGGCACGATCGCGGCCGCCGTTGCGCAGGTACCACTGCCGGGTGGCGACGATCTCCAGAGGCGCGTCACTGTTCTCGTAGAACTTGACCGGGTGGGTGATCGGCTCGGGTTCCCCGATCAGGTCACCGGACGACGCCAGCGCCGCCACCACCGCACGCCGCGCCGCGGCGACGGACAGCCCGGCCAGCGGGGCGTACGCCGACGCCGACACGCCGGCCGGCGGCTCCGCCACCAGTCGGCCGTCGCGCCCGATCACCACGCGCGTGTCCAGTCGCAGGTCGCGCCACCAGGTGACGTCCGCCAGGTCCCCGAACGTGCACACCATCGCGAGCCCGGTGCCCTTCGACGGGTCGGCCAGCGCGTGCGCGTACACCGGCACCTCGACGCCGAACAGCGGTGTGCGCGCGGTACCGCCGACCACGCCCACGTACCGCTCGTCGGACGGGTGGCACACCAACGCGACACAGGCCGGCAGGAGCTCCGGTCGGCTCGTCTCGACGACGAGGTCCTCCCCCGAAGGCCCCGAGAAACGCAGCCGGTGGTAAGCCCCGGGCCGCTCCCGATCCTCCAGTTCCGCCTGGGCGACCGCGGTCTGGAACGAGACGTCCCACAGCGTCGGGGCGTCCGCGGCGTACGCCTCGCCGCGCGCGAGATTGCGCAGGAACGCCCGCTGTGACGTCGCCCGCGCCACCTCCCCGATCGTGGTGTACGTCATCGACCAGTCCACCGAGAGGCCGAGCCTGCGCCAGAGTGCCTCGAACGCCCGCTCGTCCTCGGCGGTGAGCCGCGCGCACAGCTCGATGAAGTTGCGGCGGGAGATCGGTGTCGGCGGCGCGTCGCGGCGCGGTGGCGTCGCCGGCGGGACGAACTCCGGGTCGTACCGCAGGGAGGGGTCGCATCGCACGCCGTACACGTTCTGCACCCGTCGCTCCGTCGGCAGCCCGTTGTCGTCCCAGCCCATCGGATAGAACACGGCCCGCCCGGACATCCGCCGGTACCGTGCGTGGGTGTCGGTCTGCGTGTAGCCGTAGACGCTGCCCATGTGCAGGGCGCCGGATACGGTCGGCGGCGGGGTGTCGATGGCGTATACGGCCGCCCGGTCCCTGGACCGGTCGAACGCGTACGTGCCCTCCTCCTGCCAGCGGCGCGACCACTTCTCCTCTAGTCCGTCCAACGTGGGACGCTCGGGGAGCTCGGCGCGCCCGGCGCTCGCCGTATCCGTCATACCGAAAGGCTAGGCAGGCGCCCCCGGCACCCGCGACCCAATTGCGGTATCGCCGGCGACCAGTGCGCCGGCCCGCGGCAGGGTAGCCCGTCGCGATCTAGACGAGGGAGTCGCGCCACTGCTGGTGCAAGGTGGCGTACCGCCCGCCGCCACCGATCAGCACCCCGGGCGGGCCGTCCTCGACGATCCGCCCGCGGTCGAGAACGAGCACGCGATCCGCGATCTCCACGGTGGAGAGCCGGTGCGCGATGACGATGGCGGTCCGTTCGGCGAGGATCGTCCGCAAGGCCCGCTGGACGAGCCGTTCGCTGGGAATGTCCAGTGACGACGTCGCCTCGTCGAGGATCAGCACCGCTGGGTCGGCGAGGAAGGCGCGGGCGAACGCGACGAGCTGGCGTTGGCCGGCCGACAACCGGCCGCCGCGCTTGCGTACCTCGGTGTCGTACCCGTCGGGCAGTGCCGCGATGAACTCGTGCGCCCCGATCGCGCGCGCCGCCTCCTCGATGTCGGCATCACCCGTGTCGGGCCGACCGAACGCGATGTTCTCCCTCACCGTGCCGGAGAACAGGTAGTTCTCTTGCGTCACCATCACCACCGCGCGGCGCAGCTCGGCGTCGGCGACGTCGCGCAGGTCCACTCGGTCGAGCGCCACGACGCCCTCGACGGGGTCGTAGAACCGCGCCACCAGCTTCGCGATCGTCGACTTGCCGGCGCCGGTCGCACCCACGAGCGCGACCGTCTGCCCGGCCGGCACGTGCAGCGTCAGGTCCGGCAGGATCACCTGCCCGGTCCGGTACGCGAACGTGACGCCGTCGAAGTCCAGCTCGCCCCGGACGCGGCCACCGTCGCGGGCCAGCGACGTCGGCCGCTCCGGCTCCGGCACCGACGGTCGTTCATCGAGTACGCCGGCGAGCTTTTCCAGCGCGGCGGTGGCCGACTGCAGCGAGTTGTAGAACTGGCTCAGCTCCTGCATCGGCTCGAAGAACCGGTGCAGGTACAACAGGAACGCGGCGAGTACTCCGATCTCCGTGTGCCCGTTCAGCACGCGGTACCCGCCGTACGTCAGGACCACCGCGATCGTCACGTTTCCGATGAGCTTGATGGCGGGGGAGTACGTCGCGATCAACCGCCACGCGGTCAGGTTCGCCCGTCGGTAGTCGTCGTTGACGGCTTCGAAGATTTCCTGGTTGCGCGGCTCCCGACGGAACCCCTGCACCGCGCGGATTCCGCCGAGTGACTCGACAAAGTGGACGATGACGAGTGCGACGGCCTCACGGGTACCCCGGTACGCCCGGGCCGACGCGCGGGCGAACCAGCGGGACAGCCACAGCAGGAACGGGAACGACAGCAGCGTGACGAGCGCGAGCGGCGGGTCGAGCCAGAGCAGGATGCCGGCGACCGACACGACCGAGACGCCGGCCAGCACGAGGTCGTCGATGCCGCCGTCGGCGAGCTCGGCGATGGCGTCCATGTCGCTGGTCAGCCGGGACACCACCCGCCCCGACGTGTACCGCTCGTGGAAGCCGACCGAGAGTCGCTGGAAGTGGTCGTACACGCGGCGGCGCAGGTCGATGAGGACCGCCTGGCCGATCCGCCCCGACAGCGTCAGAAAGCCGCGCTGGCCGACGTACTCGGCGGCGGCCGCAAGGACAAACGCTATCCCGACAACGATGAGGGTGGACGCGTCGCCACGGTCGCGCAGCGGCGGGATGCCGGCGTCGATGCCGAGCATGACGAGGTACGGTCCGGCCATGCCGGCGGCGTTCTGCAGCAGCAGCAGCATGACCATGATGCCGATCAGGCGGCGATGCGGGCGTACCAGAGAGGCGAGCAACGCGCGGCTGCGGGCCCGCAGGCGAACGACGGCGCGTTCGTCGGGCGCCTCGGCCTCCGTCCGTTCCGCGTCCTCGTCCGGTGCCTGGCCGCGCCAGGCCTTGACGTCGATGCTCATCGCGTCGCCGGCTCCTCTGCGGCAGCCGATAGGACCGCCCGGTACGCGGGCACCGTGTCGAGCAGCTCGGAGTGTGTGCCGGTCGCGACGATCCGGCCGTCCGCGAGCAGGGCGACCCGGTCGGCGAGGGACACAGTGGACGGTCGGTGCACGACGAGCAGCGCGGTCGTGCCGCGGAGCACCCTGGCGAGTGCCGCCTCGACGAGCGCCTCGGTGTGCACGTCCAGCGCGGAGAGCGGGTCGTCGAGCACGAGCACCCTCGGCCGGGCGAGCACCGCCCGGGCCAGGGCGAGGCGCTGGCGCTGCCCGCCGGAGAGCGACAGGCCCTGTTCGCCGACCCGGGTATCGAGGCCCCACGGCAGCTCGTAGGCGAAGTCGGCCTGGGCGACCGCGAGTGCCGAACGGATCTCGGCGTCGGTCGCGTCGATGCGACCGAGCGTGAGGTTCTCGCGTACCGACATCGAGAACAGTGTTGGCTCCTCGAACGCCATGCCGACGAGCCCACGCAGCGACGCCAGGCGGATGTCGCGGACGTCGCGGCCGTCGAGGGTGACCCGGCCGGCGGTCACGTCGTACAGGCGCGGCACGAGCGAGGTCAGCGTCGTCTTGCCGCTGCCGGTAGCACCGACCAGCGCGAGCGTCTCGCCGGGGTGTATCTCGAGGTCGATGCCGCGCAGCACGGGCGCGTCGCTGCCCGGGTAGCCGAACTGAACCCCTTCGAACCGCACGTGCCCGCTGAGGTCACGCACCTGCACCGCGCCCGACCGGTCCACGATGGACGGTGGCGTGTCGAACACCTCGAAGATCCGGTCGGCGGCGGTCATCGCCTCCTGGCCGGTGGCGATGATCCAGCCGAGCGCATCGATCGGCCACACGAGCATCAACTGCAGCGAGACGAACGCGACGAGCGCGCCGATGGTCATGTCGCCGTGCGCCACCGCGACCGAGCCGGCGACGAGCACGACCGCGAGCGTCAGGTTCGGCACGAGGTCGAACTGTGCCCAGGTCCAGGCGAGGAGGCGCGCCTTGCCGACGGCGGTGTCGTGTACGAGCCGCGCCCGGGCGCCGAACCGCTCGGACATGTGTCGCCTCCGACCGAAGGACTTGATCGTGCGTACCCCCTGGGCCGACTCCTCGATCAGGGTCGTCAGGTCGCCCTGCTGGTCCTGCAGCCGCCGGGACGCCCTGATGTACGCACGGGTGAACCTTCGGCTGAGGTAGAACAGCGGGACCGCGCTCGCGCCGACCACGATGCCGAGAGACCAGTCCATGTGCAACAGCAGCGCGACAACGGTGCCGTATGTCGCGACGTTGACCACGAAGAAGATCAGGCCAAACGACAGGAAACGACGGATGACGCCGAGGTCGCTCGTGGCCCGCGACAACAGCTGGCCGGACTGCCAGCGGTCGTGGAACGCGATCGACAGCCGTTGCAGGTGCGCGTACAGGTCCGCCCGGATCCGCGTCTCGATGCCGAGCGCCGTGCTGGACTGCACCCATCGCCTGATGAAGATCAGGACCGCCTCGACGATCCCCAACAAGAGGGCGAGGGCGCCGAGCATGAGCAGGCCGTCCGGGTCGCGGCGCGCGATCGGTCCGTCGACAACCCGCCGAATCACCAACGGGACCACGATGCCGGCGCCCGTCGCGGCCGCCGCCGCGATGAACAGGCCGGTCATCTTGGCGGCGTACGGCCGGACGTAGTGCCGCAAACGCCACAGGTTGTGCCAGGGGAGCCGTGACGTCTTCGAGGAGTCATCGTCACGGCGCACACAGCGACGTTAGCGGCCGGTCTGACGTTTCACGAATGAGTTTCGGTCAGACGTCGTTCATGACCGAGAAGCCACTTCTTCACGGACAGGCCCCAGCGGTAGCCGCCGAGCCCGCCGTCGTTGCGGATCACGCGATGGCAGGGGACGTACAGCGCGACGGCGTTGCGCGCGCACGCGCTGGCCGCGGCCCGGATCGCCCGCGGCCGCCCGGCGAGCGTGGCGAACTGGCTGTACGTCACCGGGTGCCCCGGCTTCACCCCGCGCAGCGCCTCCCACGCCTCGGCCAGGAACGCACCGCCCGTGCGCTGCTCGACCGGCACGTCGTCCAGCGCGGTCAGGTCGCCGTCCAGGTAGGCGAGCGTTCGCGCGGTGACGGCCCCGAGGTCGGGTCGCGGCCGCGGGTCCTCCCGCAGTGCCGGGTGTACGAGGGGGAGCAGCTCGTCGACGTCGGAGGTGAAGCCGGCCGCGCGGACCGCTCCGTCGTGCTCCAGGATCGTCAGCGGGCCGGCGGGCGTCGCCATTGTCGTGCTGTTCATGCGTGCCTCCACAGTCGCATCAGGGCGTACGAGCGCCAGGGTCGCCAGCGCTCGGAATGGTCGTCGAGCGTTCGCGCGTCGTCCGGCAGGCCGAGCGCGGCCGCCCCACGCCGTACGCCGAGGTCCGTCGCGAGGAAGACGTCCGGGTCACCCAGCGCGCGCAACGCGATGTACCCCGCCGTCCACGCGCCGACGCCGGGCAGTGTGGTGAGCATCCGCTCTGCTTCCGCCCGATCGGCACCCGGGTCGAGGGCGAGCTCGCCGGACGCGACCGCCGCTGCGAGGGTCCGGATCGTGCCGCGGCGCGCGGCCGGCATCGCGAACGCGTCGTCCGGCAGGTCAAGCACCCGGCCGGCGGACGGGAACGGCACCAGCCCGTCGCCCCTTTTCGCGTCGATCATGGAATTGTTGTCGTGGTTTGATCTCTCGTCCGCCACAACGTCTCCTTGATCGGCGCCGGTAACGAGCCTGGCGAGCACCTTCCGGGCACCGGCGACCGAGATCTGCTGACCGACGATCGCGCGTACCGCCACCTCAAAGCCGTCGACCGCGCGCGGTGCGCGTACCCCCGGCTCCTTCGCGACCGCGGTCGTGAGTGCCGGATCTTCGCCGAGCGTCGCGTCGATCGCAACCGGGTCGGCGTCGAGGTCGAGCAGCCGGCGGCACCGGGCGACGGCCGGTGCGAGGTCGCGAACGTCGGACAGGCGCAGTCGGGCGGCGACGTACTCGGGCATCGGGGTGAGCGTCACCGTTCCGGTGCCGTGCGGAAGGCTCATCGCGCGGCTGTACTCACCAGCGGCGACCTCCTCGACGCCGGGGATGGCCCGGTGCCCGAGGAACTCGATCAGCGACTCGGCGTGCAGCGGGGGCCGGTACGCGAGACGGAGCGCGATCGTGCCGGTGCTCACGTCCGAGCCGCGGCGCTTGCGGGCGGCATCGCGCAGGGCGGACGGCGCGACGGCGTACACCTCTCTGATCGTGTCGTTGAACTGGCGGACGCTGCCGAATCCCGCGGCGAATGCGATCTCCGCGAGGCCGAGGTCCGTGGTCTCGATCAGGATGCGCGCGGTCTGCGCGCGCTGTGCGCGGGCCAGCGCGAGGGGTCCCGCGCCGAGCTCGGCGGTGAGCATGCGATGCAGGTGACGCTCGGTGTAGCCGAGCCGGGCAGCCAGTCCCGGCACGCCGTCGCGGTCGACGACACCGTCCCCGATCAGCCGCATCGCGCGACCGACGACGTCGGCGCGGGCATCCCACTCCGGGGAGCCGGGGGAGGCGTCCGGTCGGCACCGGCGGCAGGCGCGGAATCCGGCGCGCTGCGCGGCGGCGGCCGAGGAGTAGAAGCGGACGTTCTCGCGCTTCGGCGTGACGGCCGGGCAGGACGGCCGGCAGTAGATGCCGGTCGACGTCACGGCGGTGTAGAACCAGCCGTCGAAGCGTGGGTCGCGGCTATCGACGGCCCGGTAGCAGCGCTCGAAGTCCAGCTCCCTGCTCTCGGTCATGTCTCGATCCTGCCGCGCTCGACGCCCGATAGCTCGCGGGAATCGGACACGGCAGTGCTGGTGGCGCCCCGGTTGCCGCCGGTTGCCCCCGGTTGCCCAACTTCGTCGAAGTCGGGGCGTCGCGGGCCCGTTGATCACCCAACTTCGACGAAGTTGGGCGGGCGGAGCCGCGTAGACTGGCCGCCCGTGAGTCTCACCATCGGCATCGTCGGCCTGCCCAACGTCGGCAAGAGCACGCTGTTCAACGCGCTGACGAAGAACGATGTCGTGGCCGCGAACTACCCGTTCGCGACGATTGACCCGAATATCGGCGTCGTCGGGTTGTCGGACGATCGGCTCGGCAGGCTCGCGGAAATCTTCGACTCTCAGAAGATCATCCCGGCACCGGTGTCGTTCGTCGACATCGCCGGGCTCGTCCGGGGCGCGTCGAAGGGCCAGGGCCGCGGCAACGCGTTCCTCGCGAACATCCGCGAGGCGACCGCGATCTGCCAGGTCGTCCGCGCATTCTCCGACCCGAACGTCGTGCACGTCGATGGCAAGATCTCACCAGCCGACGACATCGAGACGATCAATACCGAGCTGATCCTCGCCGACCTCCAGACGATCGACAAGGCGCTGCCACGGCTGGAGAAAGAGGCCAAGGTCCGCAAGGACCGGGCGGGCGTCGCGGCCGCGGCCGCTGCGGCGGGCAAGCTCCTCAATGAAGGCACGACGTTGTACGCCGGCGGCGAAGCGGCCGGCATCGACGCCGCCGACCTGCGTGAGCTCCACCTGCTCACCGCGAAGCCGTTCCTCTATGTGTTCAATGTGGACGAGGAGGAGCTGGCGAACGCCGATTTCCTCGAGGAACTGGGTGCCCTTGTCGCTCCCGCTGAGGCGATCTTCATGGATGCCAAGGTGGAGGCGGAGCTGATCGAGCTGCCCGACGACGAGGCCGCGGAACTGCTGCAGTCCATCGGCCAGCCGGAGCCCGGCCTGCACCAGCTGATCCGGGTCGGATTCCGCACCCTCGGGTTGCAGACATTCCTCACCGCCGGGCCCAAGGAGGCCCGCGCGTGGACTATCCCGATCGGCGCGACGGCGCCCGAGGCCGCTGGCGTCATCCACTCCGACTTCCAGCGCGGTTTCATCAAGGCCGAGATCGTGTCGTACGACGACCTTGTCGCGGCCGGCTCGATGGCCGCCGCCCGGGCCGTCGGCAAGGTGCGCATCGAGGGCAAGGAATACGTCATGCGAGACGGCGACGTCGTGGAATTCAGGTTTAACGTCTGAACCACAATCGTTTCACCTGCTCACACGGTTGTGCCTTCGACTTGGGGCACAACGGGGGCACGGGACCAAGCGTCGTCGACGGCCCGACGCGTGCGCTCCTCCGAGTCCGGCATCAGGTGCCCGTAAGTCGACAGCACCAAGGTCGCATTCTCGTGCCCCAGCCGTTCCGCCACTGTGATCACCGATTCGCCCTGCATGAGCAACAGCGAAGCGTAGTGATGTCGCAGGTCGTGAGATGTGGTGCCCGCCGGTAAACCAGCGTCCCTCGCAGCCTTGGCGAAGATCATCGAACCGTAGTAGTCGTGCCTGTACGGCGTGCCGAAGCGGGTGGTAAATAGCGTGCCATCCTCGGCCGGCGGATACCCCGTGAGGTGTTCATCGATGGCGTCGGCTACAACCTGGGGCAGCGGCACCGTTCTGCGCGAGCGGCGGGTCTTGGGCACGGAGCGGACCTTGGACTGAGGGGCGAGCTGCCACTCCACACGCACCAGCCAGGCGACCCGGTCGATGTCTTGAGCGCGCAGGGCCAGTAGCTCCCCAATGCGTAGCCCGAGGCCGGCCTGTGCGATGACCATTGCCCGATTGCGGGCCGGCATGGCATCAGCCAGGGCGCGGACTTGGGCGACGGTGAGTGGCACGATGCGTTCCCTATCAGCCGCCGGCAGGGTGATCCTGACGACGGGGGAGCGACCGACGAGCCGATCGAGCACCGCCGCCGCGTAGATCGAGCGCAGCAGCCCGACGAGATTGCGCAGGGTTGTCGGTGCCAGCAGTTTCGCCCGGTCCGCTGCCCACGCCTGGACCTCAGACGGCACCACGGCAGCAAGACGGCGGCCGCCGAGCGGCGTGCCGGCGATGTGCTTGTCGATCAGTTGCCCCACTCGCCGGGCAGTTGTCGGCCGATGGACACGGCCAGCTGCCCACCGACGGGCGTACTCGATGACGGTCGTCCTGTCCGACGGGTCGACATATTGCCCACGCACGAGATCGGCCTCGACCTGGGCCAGGAAGCGTTCGGCATCAATCTTGCGGGCGAAGGAGCGCTTCCGCTGCCGGCGGGCGTCATCTCGCCATCGGGCCAGGTAAGTGACGTTCCCATCACGGACGCGCTTCTGGACGCTCCCCACGTCAGGCCGCCTGACCGGTCAACCAGGCGCGCACATCAGCCGGGTCATACCGCAAGTACCGGCCGACTTTGAAAGCTCGGGGTCCAGTGCGGTGATAGCGCCACTGGTAGAGGGTGCCTACCGGTACCCGTAGGAACTCAGAAACATCCTCAATGGACCACAGCTTCTCGGTGGCCGGGCCATCGGGGCCCCGGTTCTTGGTCATGCTGGGCTTGCTGCTCACAGGTGCCTTCTCCTCCTTCGACTTGACTACGCGGCAACGGGTTGGGCAACGGTGACGGCAGTACCAATTTCGTGGGCGAGTTCCTCGCGGCCGGCGGCGCGTCTTTCGCGGGCGAGCGCGGCGGCGGTGTTGGCGAGGAGTGCGTCTCCGGCGGTGCGCCAGCCGATTCCGGCGTAGGTGAGGGTGCCGACGATGACGGTGGTTTCCTCGTCGAGGTGGTCCACGGCGCGGACGGCTTGGACCTTGTATCGGTCCTCGTTGCGTCGGTAGGCGAGGCGGGTGCAGCGTAGGACGCTGAAGGTGACCGAGTAGCGGCGGGCTTTGGTCAGGAAGTGGCCGCCGTAGCCGAGCATGTGCGCCCAGCGACGCAGCCGCGTGTACGGGTTGTCCCGCTTGGCTTTTGACGCGCGGGTGTCAGCCGGGGTCAGGCCGGCGCAGTGGGGGCAGGTCTTCAGCCGGGTGGGTCGCCGGCAGCTGCGGCATCGCCAGCGCGGCCCGAGCTGTCGGGCCGGTCGCCGCTCGGGCAGCGCGGCGTGCTGTTTGGTGGTGGGTCGGCCGAGCCGCCAGCAGGCGTCGATGAGGCGGGCGGTGTGCGGGCCGTGTTCGTCGGCGTGTAGGTCGATGGCCTCGGTGTGGCGGACGCCGGACGGCATTGACACCACGGCGCTGCGCCGCATCGCCCGGGCTCGAGCGGCGGTCTGCACGCGGGTGTCGGCCGGGGTCGGTGCGGGGCAATGGGGGCAGATGTTCAGCCGGGTGGGCCGTCGGCAGCCGGCGCATCGCCAGCGCGGGCCGAGCTGTCGGGCCGGTCGCCGCTGGGGCAGCCGTGCGTGCTGTTTGGTGGTGGGTCGGCCGAGGCGCCAGCAGGCGTCGATGAGGCGGGCGGTGTGGGCGCCGTGTTCGTCGGCGTGCAGGTTGATGGTGTCGGCGGTGATGCGGGTGGAGTTGTGTCCGGTGGCTTC